>CAKRYY010000029.1 GCA_934432885.1 uncultured Lachnospiraceae bacterium | reverse complement strand
CCGTAATGCTCTTTAAATCCGGATACTCTAAAAGCTTTTCTTTCTGAAGAATAACCTCTTCCATTTCTCCGGGCGCCATAATCTGTTTTTTGCGGTGCATTACGCGCTCATCATTGTAGTATACGCTGATATAAGAATCCTTGAAAACTGCTCCGACACGGAAACGTACTGTTAAAAGCTTCTCCATCTTTTCAACATTGATATGTCTCGGAACTGTATAACGTACGCCCTGCTGTGCCAAAATCTCGATTTCATTGCCGCCATTATTTTCAAGTTCGCCCTTAACAAACTTTGCCGCGTTGCTTCCTGCCCTTCCTGCTTCCTCTGATACATAATCTACCAAATCATGTACGTGAAGGACATTACCGCAGGCAAATACGCCGGGGATGCTCGTCTCCAGGCTCTCATTTACAACCGGACCTGACGTTACCCTATCAATCTCAACACCCATTCCTCTGGAAAGCTCGTTTTCAGGAATCAAGCCAACCGATAAAAGCAGGGTATCGCAATCATAATCCTCTTCTGTTCCCGGAATCGGCTTGCCCTTCTCATCTACCTGTGCAAGCGTGATACCGGTCAGACGTTCCTGTCCTCTGATGTCAACAACCGTATGGCTCAGCTTTAACGGAATCCCATAGTCATCCAAACACTGTACGATATTTCTCTTCAGTCCGCCCGAATACGGCATCAGCTCTGCCACAACCTTTACCTTTGCGCCCTCCAGTGTCATACGTCTTGCCATAATCAGTCCAATATCACCGGAGCCGAGAATGACAACCTCCCTGCCCGGCATATAGCCTTCCATGTTGACAAGTCTCTGCGCTGTTCCTGCCGAGAAGATACCCGCAGGGCGATAGCCCGGAATATTCAGTGCTCCGCGTGAACGTTCCCGGCATCCCATCGCCAGAACAACAGCCTTTGCCTGAATCTGGAACATGCCATCAACCCGGTTCATCGCCGTTACTATCTTTTCTTCACTGATGTCCATTACCATCGTATTCAGCAGGTATTCTATTTTCAGTTCCTTTACTTCATCAATAAAACGCCCCGCATATTCCGGTCCCGTCAGTTCCTCTTTAAACGTATGCAGTCCAAAACCATTGTGAATACACTGATTTAAAATACCACCAAGCTCCTTATCCCGTTCAAGAATCAGAATACTGTCTATTCCAGCTTTTTTTGCTGATGCCGCTGCTGCAAGTCCGGCAGGGCCTCCGCCTATAATTACAATATCGTATGATTTCATAGCCCTTCCCTCCTACGCATTCTCTTTTGTGCGGCCTACTACGATTTTGGAGCTGCCGCCGGATTTCGTAATATCTTCCATATTCATAGAAAGCTCACGTTCTAAGATTTCCATTGTCCTCGGACTGCAGAAGCCTGCCTGACATCTTCCCATGCCTGCCCTCGTCCGCCGTTTTACGCCGTCTAACGATTTTGCGCCTACAGGTCTATGGATGGCATCTATGATTTCACCCTCTGTAACAGACTCACAGCGGCATATAATCGTTCCATAAGCCGGATTTTTGCGAATCAGTTCATTTCTCTCTTCCATGCTCAGAGAAGCCGGATTTAAGATTCCCTTACGGGTTGCGATAAAGTTGTCTTTTTCCTTAAGGCCCATCTTATCACGCAGCAACTCCGCAACCATGATACCGATTGCCGGTGCGCTGGAAAGTCCGGGAGATTCAATACCTGCAGCGTCTATAAACTGCTTTGCATCCTCTACCTCGCCGATGATAAACTCATGTCCAGCCTCGTGTGCACGAAGTCCGGCAAAGGAAGTAATTACCTGACGAATCGGGAGATCCTTTACTGTGCCGCCCGCTTTCGCAATCAAATCATCAAGACCTGCTTTTGTGGTATTGGTTCCCTCTTTATCTTCAATATCAATCGCTGTCGGTCCCACAATCAAGTTTCCATGAATGGTCGGGGAAACCAAAACGCCCTTGCCAAGCTTGGTCGGCAGCGGGAAAATCGTCTTGGAAACATAATTTCCAACGCTCTTATCCAGCAGGCAGTAGTCTCCTCTCCGTGCAACGATTTTTAATTTCTTTTCACTTACCATATTGTGGATGACATCTGCATATACGCCTGCAGCATTTACCACATAGCGGCTCTCTATCACACCCTTATCGGTTTCAATACGATAGCTGCCATCCTGTTTTACGATATTTTCCACTTTGGTATCAAACTGGAATGTTACACCGTTCTGGTTTGCATTTTCTGCCAGTGCAATCGTTAAATTGAACGGGCATACAATTCCGCCTGTCGGTGCATACAAAGCGCCCTCTACATTATCAGAAAGATTCGGTTCCATAGCAAGAACCTCCTCTTTGGAAAGGATACGCAAATCCTTTACGCCATTCTTTACGCCTCTATCATACAGAGTCTGTAAACCAGGCAGATCCTCCTTGTGCATGCAGACAACGAGAGAACCGTTTCTCTTGAAGGGAAAATCAAGGTCTTTGGAGAGCTGCTCCATCAATTCATTTCCCTTTACATTCATTTTTGCCATCAGCGAGCCCTCCGCCGCATCAAAACCGGCATGTACAATAGCGCTGTTGGCTTTGGATGTGCCGCAGCAGACATCCTCACATTTTTCAATTACGCAGGCATTTACCTGATACCTTGACAGTTCCCGTGCGATTGCACAGCCTGTCACTCCTGCTCCTATAATCGCAACATCATACATAATCACATTCTCCTATTATTTTGTTTAGAAAAGAAAGAGAGCCAGGCGCAGGCATGCTCCTTCTGCATCCCCAAACGCCTGACTCATCTTCTCACGCATCTACTCTATTTTATTTTCCGCCACAGCTTCCTTATGCCCAAGGAATTGCTGCATACAGCAGAACTGCTATGATTGCGCCAACGATGGGTGCTACTACAGGAATCCAAGCATAACCCCAGTTAGAATCGCCTTTTCCTTTAATCGGAAGAACTGCATGTGCGATACGAGGTCCGAGGTCTCTTGCAGGGTTGATTGCATATCCTGTCAATCCGCCGAGAGACATACCGATGGAAACGATAATACCAAATACAAGGAAGTTGCTCAGTCCGCCTGCAATACCGGTTACCTGTCCGATGCCCTTGATTGCAAATACAAGTACGAAGGTTCCAATCATTTCACTTAAGAAGTTTAAGCCTGTATTCGGAACGGAAGGACCTGTAGAGAATACGCCAAGCTTTGCGCCTGCTTCTTCAGTTGCATCAAACTGTGCCTTGAACAGAATGTATACTAAAACTGCACCGATGAATGCGCCGATGAACTGACCTGCAATATAAATCGGAACTACGTCCCAGCCAATCGTTCCATCGATTGCGAGTGCAATCGTCAGAGCCGGGTTGAAATGTGCGCCGGAAGCAGCGCCAAAAATGAATGCGGGAACCATAACTGCAAGACCCCAGGCAAATGTAATCTGGATAGAACCAGCGCCCTTCATGCCTGACTTGTTCAGTGTAACATTGGCAACAACACCGTCACCAAGTAAAATTAACATCATCGTTCCAATTAACTCTGCTAAAAAGATTAACATAACGTATTACCCCCTTTGATTTGTTGTCTTCTGTCCTTAATCCTCTTTTGCCCATCCATAGGAGCATTTAACAGCCTTATTCCAGCCGGATACTGCTTTCTTTCTTGCGTCTGCTTCCATCTCCGGTTTGAATACTCTGTCAATCTGCCAGTTCTTAACAACTTCTTCTTTGCTCTTCCAGTAGCCTACTGCAAGACCTGCCAGATAAGCAGCGCCCATTGCCGTTGTCTCTACGCATACAGGTCTGTTAACCGGTGCGTCGATAATATCAGCCTGGAACTGCATCAGGAAGTTGTTTGCGCAAGCGCCGCCGTCAACCTTCAATGCACTCAGGGTAATGCCGGAATCTGCCTGCATTGCTGCGATAACATCGTTTACCTGATATGCCAGAGACTCAAGCGTTGCACGGATGATGTGATATTTATTTACACCACGTGTAATGCCAACAATCGTTCCTCTTGCGTACTGATCCCAATGAGGTGCGCCAAGTCCGGTAAATGCCGGTACAACGTAGCAGCCATTGGTATCCTTTACCTTTGTCGCCATATATTCGGAATCCGGTGAGGTATCAATAATTCTCATCTCGTCACGGAGCCACTGTACTGCAGCGCCTGCTACGAAGATAGAACCTTCCAGAGCGTAATTTACTTTTCCATCCAGACCCCATGCGATTGTGGTTACAAGGCCGTTCTTGGAATATACCGGCTTTTCGCCTGTATTCATCAGCAGGAAGCAGCCTGTTCCATAAGTATTCTTTGCTTCGCCGGCTGTAAAGCAGGTCTGTCCGAAGAGTGCAGACTGCTGGTCGCCTGCAGCGCCGCCGATAGGAATCGGTCCGCCGAAGTAAGAAGGATCCGCTTCGCCGTATACGCAGCTTGACGGTTTTGCTTCCGGAAGCATGCTCTCAGGAATATTGAGTTCTTCCAGAATCTCCTTATCCCACTTTAATTCCTTGATATTGAACAGCATCGTTCTGGATGCGTTGGAATAATCGGTTACATGAACCTTGCCCTTTGTGAGCTTCCAAATCAGCCATGTTTCAACAGTACCAAATAAAAGCTTTCCTGCTTCTGCTTTCTCTCTTGCGCCTTCAACATTGTCAAGAATCCATTTAATCTTTGTTCCTGAGAAGTATGCGTCGATTACAAGACCTGTCTTTTCACGGAACGTATCTGTAAGCCCCTTTGCTTTCAAAGAATCGCAGTATTCAGAGGTACGTCTGCACTGCCATACGATTGCATGGTATACAGGATCGCCTGTCTCTTTATCCCATACGATTGCAGTTTCACGCTGATTCGTAATACCGATTGCTGCGATGTCTTCTGCCGTAGCCCCAATCTTTGACATGGCCTCTACAGCTACCCCTAACTGTGTGGACCAAATCTCATTGGCATCATGCTCAACCCAGCCCGGCTTCGGAAAATACTGTGTGAATTCCTTCTGCGCAACGCTGCACATTTCACCCTTTTCGTTGAACAGGATACATCTGTTGCTTGTCGTTCCGGCATCCAATGCCATTACATACTTTGCCATTTCCCTTTTCCTCCTTCTCTATTGTCTCAGGCTTTCCGCAAAGCCTTTGAAACCTATAATTTTTTCTGGGTTCCTACCTGCGCAAGATCCTGCAGGATTTCTTCCATTCCCATTCCGATGCGTGCATCCACGGTACCGGTTACCGCCCCCTCGGCAATCGGACAGTCAGCCATGCAGATTTTCTTTCCCTCCATAGCTTCAATTACCATTTCTGCTGTCATAACTGCGCTTCCCATATCCATCAATATGATAACGCCGTCCTCGGAATATACTTTTTCCACTGCGGTCTGGATTTTTTCGAAGCTTGTTCCAAAACCTCCATCCTCCATACCGCCTGCGGCTTCAATGTTGGCATCCGGAGCCATCATCCTTGTCAGCTCCACTACGCCCTCTGCCAGTGTCTTAGAGTGAGAAACGATTACAAACCCAACCATACTATACCTCGCCTCCGGCAATCTCCAGCATCATTGTAAAAGAGGTTGCACCAGGATCCTGATGCCCTATGCTGCGCTCTCCAAGATAGCTTGCACGTCCCTTGGTCGCCGCTATGGTCTTGGTGTATTCCACACCCTCCCATGCTGCCTTGATTCCGCTTTCAAAGGCCTTTGAAGCATCCTGTGTCTCACTCCATACGCTTTCCATCGCTTCCTTTGCAGGAATCATAGCGTCTAACATTGTCTTCTCGCCCTTTACGGATTTGCCGCGTGCCTGAATCCCTTCGATTGCTGCCTGAAATGCTTCAAGGAAATCTGCCATTCCGATTTCCGGCTTTCCCTTTAACAGCATGCCAAGCTTCATAAAGCCGGTACCATATAATGGTCCTGAAGCGCCGCCTACTGTCGATACCAGCGTCATACCCACACTTTTAAATACCTCCGCCGGTTCTTTTTCTGCAAGTGCATCCAGCTTCTTTTCCACCTCGCCAAAGCCTCTTGCCAGATTGATGCCGTGATCTCCGTCTCCAATCACATTATCGAGCTCTGTCAGAAAATCTTTTTCCGATTCTATTTTCTCTGCGATTCTGTGCATAACTGCGATCAATTTTTCTGTATTCATGGAATCCTCTCACTTTCCCTTACTGACTTCTTATGCCTTGAAAGCCGGCGTATCTGCTTTGGCATCTAAAAGCTCCTTGAGCTGGTCATCCAGCTTTAACAGAGAAATGGAAAAGCCTTCCATCTCAATAGATGTCATATATTCGCCAACAAAGGTCTTATAAACCTTGATTCCTTTTTCTGCAAGCACGTCAGCCACATGATTATTGATAATAAAGAGCTCCATCAAAGGCGTTGCGCCTGAACCATTTATCATAACGGCAACTTCACTGCCTGTATAATCAATGTCTGCCAGAATCTGCTTAAGAAGCATATCTACGATTTCATCTGCCGGTTTGATTTCTTCTCTGTGTGTACCCGGTTCGCCATGAATACCGATACCTACTTCCATCTCATTTTCAGAAAGCTCGAAGCCCGGTTTTCCAGCTGCCGGAACGGTACACGGTCTGATCGCAGCGCCCATCGTACGAACATTGTCGATAACCTTCTGTGCTACTGCCTGTACTGCATCAAGGTCAGCTCCCGTCTCTGCAAGCGCGCCTGCAATCTTATGTACAAATACAGTACCTGCAACACCTCTTCTTCCGACAGTGTAAAGGCTGTCCTTTACTGCAACGTCATCATTTACAACTACCTGTTTTACTTTGATGCCGTCAGCCTCAGCCATCTCGCCAGCCATTTCAAAGTTCATAACATCGCCGGTGTAGTTTTTGATAACCATAAGGACACCCGCATCTGTCGCTATGGCTTTGATGCCTTCATATACCTGATCCGGTGTCGGAGATGTAAATACCGCTCCTGCAACAGCCGCATCCAGCATACCTTCGCCAACATATCCCCCATGTGCAGGCTCATGTCCGCTGCCGCCTCCGCTGATCAGAGCAACCTTGTCTTCCTTTTTGCTGCTTCTGACTACAACATTTCCGCAGTCAAGCTTTTTCAGATATTGTGGATATGCCTTTACCATACCCTGAATCATCTGATCCTCAACAAGTTCCACTGCGTTAATGAATTTCTTCATGTCTGCAATACCCCCTTTTCTTTTTTTCTATCTTATGATATGCCTGTACCAAACAGACCAGTTACCTATAAAAACCATACTTCCTGACTGGTTGCGGAAATTGCAATCGCGCCGCTGTTAAGCGCTGTCATCACATCTCCCCTGTCAGCAATCAGCCCTCCGGCAATTACCGGAACCTTGCTGATTTTATTGACCCTTTTTATGATGCCCGGCATGATACCCGGAAGAATCTCTATGACGTCCGGCTGAACGCCGCCCATCTGTTTTTCAATATTGGAAAGTGCCATTGAATCTACTACAAAGTATCTGAGCACTGTATACAAGCCAAGCTGTCTGGCATATTTAATCAGTGTATTCTTTGTTGTAATAATGCCATCCGCCCTTGTATTCTGTTTGATAAAATCCAGTGCAACCTCTTTTCCGGAAAGTCCGCTGACCAAATCCAGATGTATCATTGCAAGCTTGTCTGCATCCTTTATCTTATCCACGATAGAGCCGATGGTACAGATGTCGCCAAACAGTGTGAAAATTACGCGGATGTCTGATTCCAGACACTTTTCCAGCCCCTCCATATTTTTTACTGCTGCAATAATCGGCGTATCTTCCAGAATTTCCCGAAATGACATTTTCAACGGTATTTTTCTCCTCAATGTCTATATTTGCCTATAAAAAATAAGAGCACACCGAAAAAAACAATTTCCCATTGTTATATCCGCCACGCTCTCATCTCCCGGCATTCAGTATTCATAACTCTTATGTATTTAGGTTACCACTACGTTGTATATTTTGCAACATTATTTTCAAATATTTTGTAGTTTTTTCGCAGTTTTAACAATATTTTTGCATTTCTATTTTTTTCTTTTTGTTTCTTTTGTTCATTTTATGCGAGTTTTCTGGTATAAATGTACTATTTCTATTTTTTACCGTAATTGACGTATATCCGCACAATTTGCCGGGCATTATGTGAGTATCTGCAAAGGAGGATGATAGATATGCCAAAAGACAGCTTCAGCTTTCAGAACATGAATGGCTTTACCGAAAATTTTGATTTTACCTATAGCTTTACAGCTATGAATGGAAAGGACAAATGGCTGCGTACATTTTCACTGATTGATATGAACAGTGTGACAAAAAATGCCGCCGTCTCCTATTCCCTTAACAATATGAATGGATATTCTTTTTAATGAAAGAAAAAAGAGTTTGCCTGCTCCTATTGTGCAAACATAAAAGGGGAGCCTTCAAATGCTGAAAGCTCCCGCTTATTTTTTAATACATATTCATATCTTTAATATAATCGAAGATTACAGAAACAGCCTGCGGTATATTGCCGCACTGAGAAGACTGTGCCCTACCGCATTTGGATGCAGACCGTCCACCAGATAAAGTTTCTGCCTGCTGGAAAAATCAAGCTCAGGGTCCTGAAACAAATCCACCACTCTGATTCCATAAAAATCTGCGCGGTTTTTAACCGCATCCACATACTGACTCAGCGCATATCCGCTTTTGTTTGGGCGCATATAGCCGACCCGCTTCAATGGTGTCACAAAGACGATTTCACTTTCCGGATACATCTGCTTAAGTCCGCACATCAAAAGATTAAGCGCCCCATAAAAGCTGTCCGCCGTCAAATCCGTCTCTGCTCCAAGCGGCGTCCCCTGTTCATTACTTCCTGCATAATCATTGGTGCCGCCAAATACAAGAATCAAATCCGCCGCCGGTTCCATAAAAGGATACCGATCAACAAACCTGTCTGGATGCGGTCCCCCAATCGCAGAGCCATTCCAGCCATAATTATTAAGCGCACCCGCTCCGCTGCCTGCTGCCAGCAGACTGGCATAGCCCTGATTTCTGTCAGATAGCTTATCGCCATAAGTAATGCTGTCGCCAAGCACATTGAGCCGGTACCCTGCCGGCAGGGAAAGCTTTTCCAGAGAAGCAGCCGCCGGTCTTTCATAGTCCTGCAGCGCATCCTCAGGAACATATCCAAAAGCGCCTCTGTAATAAATCTGCATCCAGCCAGTATCCGTTTTTGCGGCAGAAATCACCGGCTGTCCTTTTTTCAGATTTCCCAGAACGCTGTGCGCAGTCCCCGGCAAAAGATATACCTGCGTGTCAGCTTTTACCGAATAGAACGCCGCATGCGGTGTAAGAACAGGCTGTATTTCCTGTGCAGACGCCACAAGCCCGCTTCCACACGCAAAGAACAGTCCTAAAAATATGCCAAGCAGCCATGCGCCAGCTCCCTTTCTCATGCTCTGTATCTCCCATCTGCCTTACGTTATCTTGCTGTGATTACCTGACTGAAATCAGCGATTCCCATGATTGCCTTCGCCTGCTCAATGTAAGCTGCTGCGCCCGGTCCATCAAGGTTTTTGTAGGTATCATAGGTCAGCTTGTGGCTGCCATCAACATTGGTCAGACCCAAAGCAAGACCCTGCGGAATCTCCTCTGCCATATCGGACTCTCTGGAAACGATGAATGCGTCGATATGCTGATTGTTTGCTGCCTGCTGATAGCCATGTACAAGCGCTGCCATCGCCATATCTTCGCCCTGTGTCGTTGTATAGCCTGCTGCCGTCAGAATAGAACGCACCTGTCCCTTAGGAGAAAGCAGTTCTGCTCTGCACATATAGTCTGTAAGCACTTCAATATTTTCCATTGTCACATACGGAGAATTTACATTGTGCTTTACAAGGTTCTTATAGTAAGCGCCGCCTGTCCAGTAAGCAGCCCATGTAAGCGGTACCGGATAAGGATGTGTCATCAGACCCCAGTCAAGGTTGCCGCCTGCTGCGATGCTGCGGTTGAATGCGTCGATAAAGTCCTTGCTGTCATATTTGCCAGCTTCCTTGCGGTTGCGGTCCCACTGCTGCTCTGTACAGATATAAACACCTGCATTTGCATTTTTGCTCTTAATTGCGTTATAGCAGATTCTGAAGCCCTCTGCATACTCATTTGCGTAGGCGTTCAGGTCTGCAATGTTGACATAGTTCCATTCATATCTTGCGTTAACTTCATTTCCTACAATCCAGTTATCGACTTTTCCATGTGTACCATTAGAGTAGCGCTCTGCAAGGAAAGCTGCCGCTGCTGCCAGATAGTCGCTTCCTTCCTTTTCCGCTGTGTTGAACATATAATACGGAGAAGCAAATCCGTCTCTGGAAAGCGGATGAATAAGCTGCGGGATTCTGCCATCGTTAGGATTTAACAGAATTGCCGTCGTCTGGATTCCACGCTTGGTAAAGGTACCGAAGATATTGTCATACTCCGCTACTACAAGTCCGTTAAACTGATAGCTCTTTCCATTATAATTATAGTTGATGGTCGGATAGCTGCCATTCTGTGTCGGTCCAAGGATTCTGGAAAGAGAGATGTTGTAAAGAGTCTGTTTTACACCCAAATCCACCATTTCATTTGTTGCAAGCTTTGCAGGGTCAATTACCAGACCTTTCTTTCCAGTCACTGTTCTTGCAAAGGTATTTGTTGCAATCGCTTCAGGGTTTGTAATATAAGCGCCTGCATTTAACGGCACATACTGTCCGCCCTTTTTTGCAGCTACATAAAATTTTGAGAAAAGACGGCTGTCTGCGCTGTTTGCATTCAGCGGTGTCGTAAATGATGCGCTGCTTCCTGCCGGTGCGCTTGCAAGTGCACTCGTTGTAATTCCATCTGAATAGATTGGCTCTGCAAACAGATATAACATCCCATCGTCACTCGACGGCGCTGTGGAATTGCTTGCCGTAACCGTAACATTGCCGCCGTTAATCAGGCAGCTTACCTGCATAGCGTCCGCTGCCTTTACAACGCCTGCCCCATTGTCTGCGACGCCAGTCAGCACAAGCGTAACCGCTGTCAGCACGCCTGCTGCAAAAAGCCGCAGTCCCTTTTTCTTACTCATACTAGCTCCTCCTTTAAATTTTACCAAAATGTATAAGAACTCGTTTATTATACCATGATTTCCCACCTCTCACAAGCAACTGAATCCATTTTTCACTTTTTGAGACATTTGTCCCCGGCTTGGCAGCTTTTGCATTTTCTGCTATACTGTCCGTAATATTTGGGAAAGAGGAGTTTTATCATGGCTTTTGACGGTATTACCATTGCATGTATTACAAAACAGTTAAAGGACGCCCTGCTGGGCGGCCGTATTTATAAAATTGCACAGCCGGAATCGGACGCTCTGCTGCTTACAGTACGCTGCGGCAAGGAGCAGCACAGGCTCTTTTTATCTGCAAGCGCCTCCCTGCCACTGCTTTACCTGGTTCCGGACAATCTCGCCAGCCCGATGACTGCGCCAAATTTCTGCATGCTTCTGCGTAAGCATCTGCAAAACGGGCGTATTCTTGATATTTCCCAGCCGGGTCTGGAGCGTATTATAAAAATCCGCATCGAACATCTGAATGAAATGGGTGATTTATGCCAGAAATCCCTGCTTATCGAAATTATGGGAAAGCACAGCAATATTATTTTCTGCGACGATACCGGCACCATCATTGACAGCATCAAGCATGTTTCCTCCGCTGTCAGCTCTATCCGCGAGGTGCTTCCGGGACGTCCCTATTTCATTCCGCAGACGCAGGAAAAGCGTAATCCTCTCACAGAAACACAAAGCGGCTTTCTGGAAGCGTTTCCAGCCAAAGCCCTGCCTGCCTGCAAGGCTCTGTACATGACCTATACCGGCATTTCTCCCACAGCCGCACAGGAAATCTGCTTCCGCAGCGGTGTTGACAGCGACAGGCCTGCTCCTGCGCTCTCTGATGCGGAGCTTTCTGCGCTGTGGCAGAGCTTTGATACGCTCATGCGGCAGATACAGATGGGGGATTTCTCTCCCATGATCGTATATGAAAATGGCTCTCCCAGAGACTACGCCGCCATTCCTTTGACCAGCTATCCTGCCGCACAGCAGAAATCCTATTCTTCTATTTCCGAGCTGCTGCATCAGTATTACGCTGAAAAGAATACCATTACCCGGATTCGTCAGAAGTCCGCCGACCTGCGTCATATCGTACAGACTGCACTGGAGCGGAACGTAAAAAAATATGATTTACAACGTAAACAGATACAGGATACGCAGAAGCGGGATACCTACCGCATCTATGGAGAGCTGCTCAATACTTATGGCTACAATGCTTCTCCCGGCAGCAAAAGCCTTGAAGCTGTCAATTACTATACTGGAGAGACAGTAACCATACCGCTTGACCCAACACTTACGGCATCCGAAAATGCCAAGCGGTATTTTGAAAAATACGGAAAACAGAAGCGTACCTTTGAGGCACTTTCAGAATTGACCACTCAGGTCAAACAGGAAATCGACCATCTGGAATCCATAGCGGCTTCCCTCGACATCGCCTTAAAGGAGGACGACCTTGTCCAAATCCGCGAAGAGCTTGCCGAAAGCGGATATATCCGGAAAAAGAGCGGAGGCAAAAAGGTCCGCATTACCAGCAGGCCCTTTCACTACCGCAGCAGCGACGGCTATGATATTTATGTCGGAAAAAATAATTATCAGAATGACGAATTGACCTTCCGCTTCGCAAACGGCGGCGACTGGTGGTTTCATGCCAAAGGCATGCCCGGTTCCCACGTAGTTGTCCGGACAGAGCCGAATACGCCCCTTCCCGATAGAACCTTTGAGGAGGCAGCCAAGCTTGCCGCCTATTATTCCACTGCGCGCACACAGCAAAAGGCCGAGGTCGATTACACGTTAAAAAAGAACGTGAAAAAGCCCAGTGGCGGTGCACCGGGCTTCGTTGTATACTATACAAATTATTCACTTGCAATCAAGCCGGATATTACCGGCATTGAGCTTATCTCTGATTAAGCATCAGCCAATCAGCCAGTCGTACATCTCCTGGTATTTTCTCGCGGATACATGCCAGGAGAAATCGGCTGCCATACCGCGGTCTACAATCTTATTCCATTCCCGCTTTCTGTCATAATAGATACGCTCCGCATAGCGGATTGCACCAAGCATCTCATGCGCATTGTAATTGGTAAAGGAAAAGCCAGTTCCCGTGCTCTCATATTCATTATATGGCATAACAGTGTCCTTTAAGCCTCCTGTTTCCCGCACAATTGGAACTGTTCCATAGCGCAGCGCCATAAGCTGGCTTAAACCGCACGGTTCAAATAAAGAAGGCATCAGGAATGCATCGCAGGCTGCATAAATCTTATGGGACATCTCCTCGGAATAATAAATATTGGCAGACACCTTTCCGCCATATTTCCAGTCATAATGGCGGAACATATTTTCATAACGTTCCTCACCCGTGCCCAGCACAACAAGCTGAATACTGTCCTGACACATTTCATCCATCATATAGGAAACCAGATCAAGTCCCTTCTGGTCAGTCAGACGGGATACGATGCCAATCATAAATCGTTTGTCATCCTGCTCCAGACCAAGCTCCTTTTGCAGCTCCCGCTTATTTTTGATTTTTTCCTTACGGAAGTTTGCAGCATTGTAACGATACGGCAGGAACGGATCCTTTTCAGGGTCAAACTCATCATAGTCAATGCCGTTTACAATACCGCGCAGGTCCCCGCTTCTGGCGCGCAGCAGCCCATCAAGCCCTTCTCCGTAAAATTCTGTCTTAATCTCTTCTGCATAGGTGTCGCTTACTGTCGTAATGGCATCTGCATACACAATGCCGCCCTTTAAGAGATTTGCATCCTTATAACATTCCAGCTTATCCGGCGTGAAGAAATATTCCGGCAGTCCGGTAATTTCTTTTACCGTCTTTACATCCCATTTTCCCTGGAACTTAAGATTATGTATTGTCATGATTGTCTTAATGCCATGAAAGAATTCATTTCCCTGAAAGCGCTCTTTCAGATAAACCGGTATCAGTCCGGTCTGCCAGTCGTGGCAATGGATAATTTCAGGATGGAAGTCTATCACAGGAAGCGCCGAAAGCACTGCCTTCGAGAAAAATGCAAACTTTGTAATCTCCCAGAGCGTATCGTCTCCATAAGGCTTCATACCGCCAAAATAGTATTCATTGTCAATAAAATAGAATGTAATGCCTTCGACCTCGGATTTCAGAATCCCCACATACTCATTTTTAAAATTATAGTCCATGTAAAAATGGGTCACATAGGTCATACGCTCTTTCATTTCCTGCTTCATGCAGGGATATTTCGGCATAATCACCCTGACGTCAAAATAATTCCGGTCGATGCATTTCGGCAGAGAACCAACTACATCTGCCAGTCCCCCCGTTTTAATAAAAGGGACCCCCTCTGATGCTGCAAATAAAATATGTTTCATAGCTATCCTCTCATACGAATCTTTTGTCACAATACAAATCTATTATAGCATCTTGTCTTTTAGTTGGAAAGTTTTTTTCATGCACGTCAGCCCTGATACTGAAGTCTTATCTTGTCAGCAATCAGCGCAATGAATTCCGAATTGGTCGGCTTTCCCTTTCCAGTATTGATGGTATAGCCAAACATAGCATCCAGCGTTTCCATTTTTCCGCGATTCCACGCAACCTCAATCGCATGACGGATTGCCCGTTCCACGCGGCTGGATGTCGTCTGGAATTTTTTTGCAATCGTAGGATATAAAATCTTGGTAATGGAATTGAGCATTTCCGCATCCTCTACTGACATCATAATCGCCTCGCGCAGATACTGATAGCCCTTGATATGCGCCGGTACGCCAATTTCATGTATCATATCGGTAACATCTTTTCGCAGGTCCCGTCCTGCCGGCTGCATAGCTGCGGCATAACGTTCAGGCGCAGCCTCCCTCCGACCCGTTGACGGAACCGTAATCATAATCTGAAATTCTTTATCTGTGTGAATTAAATCGGAAAGTAATCTGAAAACCTGTTCGTTATCTTTTGTAGCCGGTACACGCAGTTGTTCCATAATTGACCTCCGTTCACTATAATTCTTTTTGAAACAGCACATATCGCCTGCAATTATTATAAACAGTTGTCAATTTTCGTTCAACTCTTAAGAATCGCAGAATCTGCGCAAAACCGCCACTTTCCTACACATCCTTCTGCTTAAAGCTTCGTTTCCAGCTCATCTAACGACGCATAGCCATAAAGCTTTGCCGTATTGCCAATGATGATTTTGGCAAGATTTTCCTCCTGCTGACAAAGCGATGCGATAAACCTTCCGTACAAATCAAGCGTTCTGTCGGAATACGTCGAAATCTCCCCACGAAGATAGGTTTCATAGGAAGTATTGTAAAGCGTATCCTCCTCTGTAAAAATACTGCGTGCAAGCAGAGCTGCCTTCGGATACTGCGCCGCGCACTCCGCCATCCATTCTACCTGTATCCGCACAATCTCTTCGATAATCTCTTTTTTCTCCGGCAAAAGCTGTGGAAGGCTCTCTGCAATCTGCAAATAGCCCTGCGGATCTGTTGTTTCCATCATGCGCGCATACTTTTCGGTAATCAGGTTCCAGCCGCGTGCATCGGCTTCCTCAAAATCACTGATATAACTCTGCAGCATCGGCACCGTCCATGTCATATACTGGCTTCTGCGCATAATGGAAAAGGTATTCCAGTCGTCCTGGCAATCTGCCCTGCCGCCGATATTCTGTGTCCTGTCAAAGTCCTTCCACTCAAGCCCTATCAGTTTTTCCATGAGCTGCTTGTGGATGCCGCCTCCCATATCCTGTGAGACAGAAATGCTGTGAAGAATATTGTCCGTGTGATGGTCCAGATAATTATCCGTTCCTGTTGTCAGGCTCTGCTTCTTCATCTCCGCAATGATGAGGCTGACTATGACTTCGATTGTCTGTACAATCCTCTCATCCCCAATCTGCATGTCCGGTATCGCATTTAAAATATCACCGATTACAGCCAGAACAGGCAGCCTTTCCATTCCCTTGTGCATCCATTTATAGAACGGCGCATACCTGTCATTCAGCAGATAAACTATCGCCATCGTATGCCGCATAAATTCGCCAAGCGCAACCTGCGCAGCCACCTTATCACCACGCTGAAGCATCCTGCTGTAATTGTACTGTCCCGACTGGGCAATCAGCGCCGCTTCCCTTGCAATCTTCCGAATACGCACTTCCTCCGGGTAATGCTTCAAAAGCGCTTTCCGAATGCGGGTAAATTCTCCCAGTTCATCCATAAAGACCCTGCCATTCGTTGCAGCCGCGAGCTGGTAGTCCTCTACATACAGCCACTGCTGGTTGGTCTGCGGCACATCCGTAAAGCCGGTCAGTCTCTCATAAAATTCTCCAATCCGAAAAACGCCGACCCTCTTTGGTGCCTTCAGGGAAGTCCTTCTCGTAATTCCCATATAGGTTGTCGGGAGACGGTCATACGCCGCCTGAAGCGCCTCCCCAATCTCTTCATATACAGAATCCGTCAGCCACAGACAAAAGCCCGGTCCAAAATCGTGGTCTCTGGAAATCTCATCATCAAAGCCAAAGCACTCCGAGCCCTCTCCGACAAGTCCTGCCGCAATATAAGGCAGATACGCCGGAAATTCACTTTGCAGCATTGGCAGCCCATATTCCTCAAAAAATGCCTCGCACAGGTCAAGACCCTTATCAAAGCTTCTGACTACGCCCGGTCTTTGCTCCAGTTTTTCCTCTACTGCATGAAGATTCTGCGCTACGATTTCATACGCAGCAGACCGTCCTGTATTTTTCTCAATCTCAGCAAGCGCGCGCCTGTAATACGCGGCAGACGCTTCCAGATTTCCGGCAAGGTACTGCGCCTCACCCATTGCCGACAATGCTCCGCTGTAATGGAAGTCCTTCTGCTCATCCATCTCAAAGATGGAAAATGCAGCCTGCAGATGCTTCATTGCTTCCTGATATTTACCCAGCTTTAATAAGGACGCCGCCAGATTGGTGTGCGTAACCGCAGTTTCAATCCGTGCATCATTTTTGGTGCTGACAATGGCGAGTGCCTTTTCCTGACACTCACAGGCGCTTTCATAATCAGAAAGCTCCTGATACAGCAGGCTCATATTATTATAAAGCCCTGCGTAACGTATATCGTCATCCTCCAGATGGCTCTGATAAATAAGGAGCACCACCTTATAATTTGTCATGGACTCTTCCAGTCTGCCTGCTGCCCTGTATGCGTTTGCTATATTCAGCAGGGATGTTGCATACGGAACCGTCCCCTGCAGTCCATTACGCTCCAGCACCTCAAAAAGCTTATCACAGTACATGCAGCACTTTTCATACTTTCCAACATCGCGCAGATAGCCAATCATTTCATTTAACAGCGTAATCAGTGCACCCTCGTCGCCCGCCAAAAGCGCCTCCGCCATCTTATTTTCCAGAAAGCCCTCTGCCTTATCCATCTGATAGGTTGCAAACAGCCTGTCAAGTTCCTGTAACGTTTTTTCCATGTCCATACCACTTGCCTCCTCTTTCCTGCTTTCTTAAGCGATTTTTATCCTATTTAGTATACCGCTTTTAAGGAGTGTTTACAAGCATAGGCAGCCTGATGGAGACCAGCTTTTCTATGACGTCTGGAACTGGCTGTTATACAGCTTGCTGTAAAATCCGCCCCTTGCCAGCAGCTCCTCATGCCGTCCTTTTTCAATGATTTTTCCATCCTTCATGACAAGAATCAGTGAAGCGCCTCGTATGGTAGAAAGCCTGTGCGCTACGACAAAGCTGGTCCTGCCCTGCATCATCTTATCAAATGCTTCCTGTATCCGCAGCTCTGTTCTGGTATCAATATTGGATGTCGCCTCATCTAAAATCAGCATTGGCGGCAGACAGAGCATAACTCTGGTAATACAGAGAAGCTGCTTCTGTCCCTGACTGATACTGTCCTCATGCAGCACCGTATCCAGTCCCTGTGGCAGCCGCTCAATAAATTCCAGGCTGTGTGCTTCTCTTGCCGCCTGCAGAATTTCTTCCTCTGTTGCATCCGGCTTTCCAAAGCAGATATTTTCCCGTACTGTGCCATGCTTAAGCCACGTTTCCTGCAATACCATGCCGTAGCTGCTGCGCAGGGCATGTCTGGAAAGCCTGCTAATCGGCTGTCCGTCAATGCTGATACAGCCGGCATCCACGTCATAAAACCGCATAAGCAGATTGATGACCGTCGTTTTTCCGCAGCCTGTCGGTCCTACGATAGCAATTCTCATACCGGGCTTTGCCTGTAAATCCAGGTGCTCTATCAGGCTTCTTTCTTTATCATAGGAAAAGCTTACATCCCTGAGTTCTACCTTTCCTTTTACTGCAGAAAGCTTTCCATCCGCATCTGGGATCTCCTCCGCTTCCTCCAGCAGCGCAAAGATTCTGCCTGCGCAGGCAAGCGCGTTCTGCATTTCGGTAACCACCGAGCTGATGTCATTAAAGGGCTTCATATACTGGTTTGCATAGGAAAGCAGGACCGAAAGTCCGCCGACCGTAAGCGCACCGCCCGGAATCAGGAATGCGCCGACAAGCGCAACCATTGCATAAATGATATTATTTACAAATCTGGTAGATGGATTGGTAAGGCTGCTGTAAAAGACAGCCTGCTGACTGTATTCCTGCAGCTGTGCGTTTATTTCAGCAAACCGTGCGGAAGCCGTCTCTTCGTAGCCAAACGCCTTTACTACCTTCTGATTACCAATCATCTCTTCAATAAGCGCACTCTGTCTGCCGCGCGTCTCGCTCTGCTTCTGGAACATATCATAGGAATGAGAAGATACAAACCGCGCTACCAAAAAGCTTAAGGGCGTCAGCACGATTACCAGCAGACTAATCCAGAAGTTTTTGGAGAACATGAAAAACAGTGTTACAAGTATCGTTACAATTCCTGAAAAAAGCTGTGTAAATCCAAGCAGAAGTCCATCTGACAAAATATCTGCATCCGCGATGACGCGGCTGACAATATCTCCTGTGCTGTGCCTGTCCAGATAGGACAGCGGCAGCTTCTGAATGTGTGCAATCGCCTGTGAGCGGATGTCCTGCACAATCCGGTACGCCATACGGTTGTTAATCAGATTCATTACCCACAGCGCGAGCGCAGCACCCGCTGCGAACATCAAAATCTGCTTTAAATAGAACCATACCATTCCAAAGTCAACCCTGCCCTGTGCGATAACGCCGTCAATTGCATCGCCAAACAGAATCGGTACATAAAGCTGAAAAATCACGGAAACTCCGGCAAGCAGTATGCTGAGAAAAAGCAGCAGCCTGTACCTTGCAATCAGTTTCATCAATTTTCCAATTACCGCTGCGCTCTGTTTATTCTCTTCCTGCGCAAGCTTTATATTTCCTTTTTTATTCTCCATCGCAGACCGCCTCCTTTCCTGTCATATTTTCATAAGCTGCCCGTTCCTCGGGGAACTGGGAGAAATAAATCTCTCTGTAAACCTCGCAGCCCTGCATCAGTTCTTCATGCGTTCCGCTTCCTTTTAATCTGCCATTATCCAAAACCAGTATCAAATCAGCCTGACGGATTCCCGCAATCCTCTGCGATACCAGAAATGTCGTCATGCTGCCGGAAAGTGCGCGAATCGCTCCCCGAAGCGCCGCATCCGTTGCAAAATCAAGCGCACTGGAGCTGTCGTCCAAAATCAATATCTCCGGTCTTTTTACCAGCGTCCGTGCAATAGAGAACCTCTGCTTCTGACCTCCGGAAAGGTTTCTTCCATTCTGTTCCAGCTCAAAATCAAGCTGTCCCGGCTTCGCTTCTGCGACCTCCTTTGCCTGTGCAGTAGAAAGAGCCTCCCACAGTCTGTCATCCTCTGCCGTCTTATCTCCCCATTTTAAGTTATCCCTAAGACTTCCCTGAAAGAGAACTGATTTCTGCTGTACAATTCCTACCTTTTCACAGATCGCTCTGCGGGAGTACGTCTTTACATCCTGTCCATTTAGCAAAACGCTTCCCTCTTTTGCATCATAAAACCGGGGAATCAGGTTTACCAGCGTACTCTTGCCGCTTCCAGTTCCGCCAATAATTCCAACCGTCTGTCCCTTTTTCACAGAAAAGCTGATATTGCAAAGACTCGGCGCACCTGCTCCCTGATAGGTAAAGGTAACATTTTGAAATGCCACCGCAGTATCTGCCGCTCCATTTTCTCCACTATATTCTGATGTTACAGCTTCTGTTTTATCAGGATAAACCATGCTTGTTTTAACCTGTAAAACACCTGCAACGCGTTCCGCGCACGCCATGGATTTATTTAATGTAATGATAAGTGACGCCAGCTTAATCAGCTCCACAATAATCTGCAGCATATAGTTGTAAAGAGCCACTACCTCGCCCTGCTGCATCGAACCGATATTGACCTGAATCGCAGCCCTGTCAATCAAAACTACCGCTGCAACATTGATGAGCACATAAGTAAGGGGATTTAATAAAGCAGAGAGTCTTCCGACAAACTCGCTCAGTCTGGTAAGCTCTCTGTTGCTTTCCTCAAATTCCGCTACCGACTGTTCTTCTCTGCAGAATGCCCGGATCACACGCACGCCGGTCAGATTTTCCCGCGTTAAGCCGGTAACTTTATCAAGACCCGCCTGTACCCTTTTAAACAGCGGAATACTGACAAGCATAATCCAAAAGGTCACTGCAAACAGCACCGGAATGGTCACTACAAAGATAAGGGCACACTTAAAATTGATTGTAAATGCCATTATCATTGCACCAAATACAATAAACGGGCTGCGCAGCAAAAGACGCAGTCCCATATTCAAGCCATTCTGCACCTGATTGATGTCCCCCGTCAGACGGGTAATCAGGGTATCGCAGCCAAGCGTATCCAGCTCTGTAAAGGACAGTTCCTGAACATGGTCAAACAATGCCTGTCGCAGCTTCGCTGCAAATCCAACGCTCGCCTTCGCAGCAAAAAACTGTGCCGTAATACTGCAGATTAGACCAACTGCCGCCATTCCCAATAAAATTAGAAAGCAGGTCAGCAGATAGCGTCTGTCATTTTCTGCCACGCCAACATCAATCATTTTTGCTACCACAACCGGCACCAGCAGGTCAAAGACAACCTCCAGCAGCTTAAAAAGCGGTGCCAGTATGCTTTCCTTCCGATACTGTTTCAGATAAACCAAAAGACTTCTCAATTTTTTCACTCCGTTCTTTTTGCAGGCAGCTATTGGCAGCCTCTCCAAAACCTGCCGTTTTTCTTGACAGTATCAGTATACCCTTTTATTATCAATATGAATAATATAGTTTTTATGCTTGTGTAATATTATTTTTATATAGTATAGATGGGAGAATCTAATATGGAACTACGGCAGTTACGATACTTTCGTGAAATTGCAGATACAGGCAGTATCAATGAAGCCGCCAGACGGCTGAATATGTCTCAGCCTCCGCTCAGCTACCAGCTAAAACAGCTTGAAGCCGAGCTGCAGGTACGCCTGTTTGAACGAAGCAGTCAGGGTGTCGTACTGACAGAGGCTGGAAAACTGCTGTACAGCCGTGCCGGAGACCTTTTAAGCTACGAAAGCTCGACCCGCCTTGAGGTGGCAAAAGCCGGCAAAAAACGGGTCCTCCGAATTGGCATCACACCCACGACAGTAGGAACCATGATGCCGCATCTCTCTGCATTTGCCAAAAAAAATCCCGACGTAAACTTTGAAGTCCACGACGGGAATACATTTTCTTTATTTCATTATCTCATGGATGGCATTATTGATGTCTCCGTTGTGCGTACCCCGCTCCGGTTAGATGAGGTAGAATATGCCGTCCTTCGCAGCGAACCCATGATTGCCGTCTCTTCTCCCAAGCTGCCGCCCGGAAAAGAGGATACGCTTATGCTCTCCGCCCTGCTGCGCCGTCCGCTGATTCTATACAGACGCTACGAAAAGCTCATTCTGGATACCTTTCATGCGCAGGATATGGAGCCTGATATTTTCTGCATCTGCGATGATGCAAGAGACGCTATGCTCTGGGCAAAGGAGGGACTTGCCACTGCAATCTTTCCACAGTCCATGAGCAGTCTGTGCGCCGACCTGTGCCAAAAACCGATTCTGGAAAAAGCACTGGAAACCAAAATCCTGCTGATATGGAAAAAGGGCGGCAAGCCGCTTCCCATTGTGCAGGATTTTCTGGAAATCTGTTTTCCAAACGATGGTTTGAAACAGATCCTTTGATTCCAAAGCCTACATACTAAATTAAAGAAGCATAAGCAGCGTACCGCTTACAATCAGCAATAGACCCACAAACGCTTTTCGGTTCAGCCGCTCATGGAATACCACGCCAGAAAAGATAACGGTTATGACAATGCTCAGTTTATCAACCGGCACTACAATACTGGCTGGTCCATCCTGCAGCGCCCTGTAATAGCATAGCCAAGACGCACCTGTTGCAAGCCCTGAAAGTACCAGAAAAATCCACGTCTTTGCAGATGCTGCCAAAATCCCATTTTGTACACCTGTTATAAAACCATCAGCCATGCAAATATCAGAACCACGCTGGTCCGCACCGCCGTTGCAACATTGGAATCCGTCCTTTTAATTCCACATTTTGCTAAAATTGAAGTCAGCCCCGCAAATAGTGCAGAGCCAAAGGCTGCTATAAGCCACATCACGGGCACCTCCCTGTGTAATTTTTTCATCTGGTATTATAGTCGCATTATCTGCGAAAGTCCACAACCGGCACTTCTCCACTTTTTGCGGTTTTACATATTTTTTTGCTTTACGCATACCCTAATCAAAAACGCAGGAGGAAATTTTTATGAAGCAGGCCGACAAAGACAAGCCTATCCATACCATCCCAAAGGGCGTATGGGAAGCAAGCCATGAAGAGATTGCAAAAGAGCCAAAAGACAGTGTTTCTACAGATATGCAGGGAAATGGTTATCCTGAAAAGAACCCCCGGAAAGCGTAATGCTTTCTGGGGCTAAGATATATCATATAGCATCTCTATTTTCATTTTCGGCGAAAAAAATTCCGAGAAACGAGTGTAAAGCCAACCTTTTACCCCCCCCCGGAAAATTCGGCACTTATTTTATTCCCTTGCAAACCTTTACAAAAAATGCGTTTTACCTTACTATTAGATTGGTATATTTTATAAATAAATAGCGATTGCGCACAAGGAATACCGAAGAATCCGTATTCCTTATTTATGTACTTTTTTATTATGTTAAACGAATTTTCCAAATTTTGTCTACGTTAAGAATAATATATATTGAATTTTCGTTTAAGTCAACAAAAAATTACATTATCGTTATTGTTGCATGTGTTTTGAGGTATTTGACATGGACGAAAAAACTGCTATGGTCTATCGAATCAACCGTCTGATTTCAGCAGATTCCAAAAAAAAGTCTCAGATCCTGCGTGAACTGCAGTTGTCTACCAGCACTCTGAGCGACTGGGAAAAGGGTAAGGGAAACCCGTCTTCTTCAGCCGTTATCAAGCTTGCAAATTACTTTCATGTTTCGACCGATTATATCCTGCTTGGTACCACAACAGAGCCACCCAGCACAGAGCCTGTAGATTCCTGCGAGCAGGAATGGATTTCCCTGTATCGCAGTCTTTCTCCTGCAGAACGCGAAATCTGTACTGCATTTTTAAGGGGAGTTCTGGCTGAAAAAAAATTGAAGGAGCGTTAAGACAGAATCTGCTTTGATTGGAAAGTAGGATTTTTTCATTTTATTTATTTATTAACGAATTTTCGTCTTTCTATATTGACATGCGTTTTTTCCGCATGCTATGATGAAAAACATGAAAACAAAGATATTTACCATTATTTTACTGACTGCCCTTACAGGCATTTTATGTACAGGATGTTCTTCAGACGCCGTCCCAGAAGCTTCTGTCGCGGCACAGATTGAAGAAGAAACAGAAAGCTCCATTTTAGAGGAGCAGATTGGAACAAAAGAGGATTTATCCGGCGGCAGGCTTACAGTTCCTTCTTATTTGCAGGGAGATGAAACCGACGGACTTCAGAAAGCAGAGGACTCTGCACCCGAAGGCGATGAAGCTTCCATTACTTACGATTTGAGTGGCGACGAACAGGAGCAGCTCGTTTCACAGGCAAAGCAGCAGCTTCTCAACAGCGTTGCAGAGGTACTCTCTGACAAAAAATATTATCCTCATATTATAAAAATAAGCGTCAGTGAAAACTGTCAGACCTTTGACGTCACCTTTTCCGAAGCACAGCCCAACAGCTATGAGCTTGCACTTCGGATGGCGTTTTATCTTTCCGGCGACAAATATCAGCTCTATGCCGGTACGCCTGCATCGGAGATTCTTACCACAGTCAATTATATTGATGCCGCTACCGGAGAGATTTTTGCAGCTGGAAATTCTGGGGAAATGAATCACTAAGACGCATTCCCCAGCATTTCTTCTATAAATATTCCATAGCCCTTTGTCGCGTCCTGCACGAAAACGTGCGTGACCGCCCCAATCAGCTTATCATTCTGCAAAATCGGCGCGCCGCTCATACCCTGTATGATGCCTCCGGTTTCCGCAATCAGTTCTTTATCTGTAATCTTTAAGACAATTTCCCGGTTGACATGCGACTTATCATATACAATATCTGTAATTTCCACATCGTATAGCTGTGCATCTTTACCGTCAATGCTGCACAGGATTTTTGCCGGTCCCTTCGTTACCTCCTGCCGCAGTCCGATATGCACTGCGCCATAGGATGCTTCCCTGGAAAGCGCATCTGTGCAGATGCCAAAGATTCCTCTGTCATCATTTTTCAAAATGCTGCCCACAATATTATCATCCGCATAATTTATCAGTCCTGTCATTTCTCCGGGACTTCCAGACGTTCCTCTTTTAATCCCGATAATATCCGCATGATACAGGGTTCCATGTTCAAGTGACATCAGGGTACTGGTATCCGTATCATTGATTCCATGTCCCAAAGCGCCAAAGCTGCCGCTGCTATTATCAATATAAGTAAGCGTTCCAACGCCCTGCGCGTTGTCCCGAATCCAGATTCCAATCTTATAGGTTCCCGCCTGATCCTCCATGGGTGTAACCTTTACGTCAAAAACCTCTCCGTTTCTTTTAATCTTCAGTGTAATGTCATCCGCTCCCACCTGCTGCAGAGTGCTCATAAACATCTTCTTTCCGGTTACCTCCTGCCCGTTAATCGCCATAATATAATCGCCGCTGCATAGTCTGGTATCCGCCGGTGCATACCGGATACCGTCATATCCGGTAAATTCGCCGGTATCGATTACCAGCACTCCCTGCGTCTTGACATAAATGCCTATCGGAAAGCCTGCAGGTGTAACCGTCTTATCCTCTATCACCTCTACCGAAACATTTTTCAGCGGCAAAACGCCAAACAGCTTGACATCCATTTCATACTGATTGGTTTCCTTGGCATAAAAAACAAGAGGGTGACTTAAGCTTACCGGAATCACCTCTTCTCCGGCAGCATGCAGCACCCCCGATGCAGGCAGGGAAAAATCCACCTTCTCCCGCTCTCCTGCACGGAGCCTGATCGTATCCGGCATCCTGTGCCAGAGGGAAAGATAGGCTGCGCAAAAGAGCAGACAAAGTGCATTTCCTGCCAAAATATATAAAAAACGCCTGTATCTCATCTTCTCACATCCTTTCCACATCTAGTATGTGAGAATCTGTCTTTTTTTAATTTAGTATTGTTTTGTATCTGCTGCCAATTCCTTCATTTCCTTTGCATTGGAAATTGCGGCTTCCGTCAGTGCATCACTGCCGAGCAGCCTTGCCAGCTCACAAATACTGCTTTCCTCATCCAGCCTGGAAATTTCTGTCCTGGTATGATTTTCCTCCTGCATTTTTTCAATTTTAAAATGCCTATCCGACATTGCCGCAATCTGCGGCAGATGCGTAATGCAGATAACCTGATGCTCCCTGCCAAGCACTGCCAGCTTTTTGGATACCTGCCACGCCGTCTTTCCGCTGATACCGGCATCGATTTCATCAAAAATCAGCGTGTCAATGGCATCCTTCTGTGCCATCACGGTTTTAAGCCCGAGCATAATTCTGGAAAGCTCGCCTCCGCTTGCAACCATGCCAAGCGGCTTTACCGGCTCACCCGGATTTAAGGAAATTTCAAAGCCAATCTCATCGATTCCAGAAACGCTTAATTTTTCTTCCGCACTCTCTACGGTAATCCGAAAATCAACCTCTAAAAAGTTCAATTCCCGAAGTGCCTGACACATCTGCTCCTGCAAAATAAGCGCCTGTTCTTTTCTGATTTTGGAAGCCTTTTTACACTCCGTAAGAAGCTTCTTTTTTATATTCTGAAGCTTTTTTGAAAGCTCCGCCAGATATTCGTCATAATGCCGCAGCTTTTCAAGCTGCTTTGTCTGTTCCTCCTGATAGGAAAGGATTTCTTCTATTGTATTTCCATATTTTGCCTTCAAATGATTGAGCAAATCCAGACGGCTTCTCGTCTCCTCAAATGCCTCAGGGGAAAATTCCATTTCTTCACTATAATCAGAAAGCTCCCGGCTTACATCCATTACCAGAGACTCTATCTGGCTAAGCTGCTGGGAAATTTCCACAAGATTCTCATCATAGGTCTCCACTGCCTTTAATTCACGCACTGCTCGCCCCGTCAAATCGGATATATTTTCGCATGCGTCATTTTCCAAAAGTCCACGCGCCGCCTCAACGCCCTCCATAATTTTTCGGGCATTTGCCATTCTGCGGAAGGAAGCCTCCAATTCTTCATCCTCACCGGGCACAAGTCTCGCTTCTTCTATTTCCTGAATTTCAAAGGCAAGCAGGTCGCATTCCTTTTCTCTTGCCTTATCATCGCTCCCTGACTGCTCCCATTCCGCTAAAATCTCCCGATACTGTTTATAATCTGCAGCAATCTTTTCCTTTATACCGGCTAGGGCTTCTTTGCAGTAAGCATCCAGAATCTCAAACTGCTTTTTCTTAAGTGTCAGTGACTGATGCTCATGCTGTCCATAAACGTCAATCAAAACGCCTGCCAGCTCCTTGAGCTGCTTCGCCGTCACTGTCTCACCATTAACGCGGCATAAGCTTTTTCCGGTGGAAATTTTTCTAGAAATGACAAGCATGTCATCTTCCGGTTCCAGCTCCATCTCAAGGCAGCGCTTCTTCTGCTCCTCATTAAGAGAAAAGACCAGCTCAACCAGCGCATATTCCTTTCCGGTACGAATCATTTCCTTTTCCGCCTTCGCTCCAAGCGCAAGGTTAATCGAACCGATAATAATGGATTTTCCGGCTCCGGTCTCTCCGGTCAGAATATTAAGTCCTTTTCCGAATTCCACTTCTGCTTCCTCTATCAGAGCAAGGTTCTTTACATGTAAGCTATTTAACATTCTGTATCATTTCCTCAATCTTCTGCATGACCGTCTGGGTATCTTCCTTGGTCCGCACCGCCATCATAATCGTATCATCACCAGCGATGGTTCCCACAATTTCTTCAAGCTTCATGGCATCCAGCGCCGCAGCTACTGCCATCGCCATTCCCGATACTGTGCGTACGACAAGCACGCTTTCCGCCATCCCCATTGCTGCAAAGCCTTCTTTAAGCACCCTGCTGTATTTATCCTCAAGATGCCCTTCCTCCTGCTTAAAGTGCACATATTTCTGTCTGCCGTCGCTCCCGGCAACTTTTGTCAGCTTAAGCTCTCGAATATCTCTTGAAACAGTCGCCTGCGTGATTTCAAAACCAGCCCTGCGCAGATAAAGCGCCAGCTCTTCCTGTGTTCCAATATCGTATTCTGCAATCAGACGCAGAATTTCATTTTGTCTCTTTTCCTTCATGATTAGTTCTCACTCATTTTTTTATGCAGCGTTTCCAGAAAGCTGACCTGATTCAATTTGACAATGTCCGTCGTTTTTTCAGACTTTCTGACCAGAATCCGATCTCCCGTCTGTAATGCCATTCCATGTCCGCCATCAAAGTTTACTTCAGCCTGCAGCGGCAGCTTCTTTTTCCCCTCTGCCATCTCAATTACGACCTCATCCTCCGCAGACAGGACAATGCTCCTGGTATTTAAGGTATGCGGGCAGATAGGCGTCAGTACAAGCAGCTTTGCACGCGGCTCCACGATAGGTCCTCCCGCCGAAAGGTTATAACCGGTGGAACCGGTCGGTGTTGAAAGAATCACACCGTCTGCATTGTACTCGTTCAAAAACTGCCCATTTACATAGACATGAAAATGAATAATCTGCATGGAACCGCTTCTTGTAATGACAATATCATTCAGCGCATGTAGATTTTGCAGACAAGCGCCATCGCGGTATACGCCGCCGGAGAGCATCATGCGCCGTTCCAAAGAAAATTTATCCTCAAGGAGCTGCTGCAGCGCCCCTTCGATACCGCTCTTTTCCACCTCTGCCAGAAAGCCAAGACTCCCCAGATTGATGCCAAGCAGCGGAATTTCCAAAAGTGCCGTATCCCGTGCTGCTTCAATCAAAGTTCCATCGCCGCCAAGCACAAGTATACACTGTGTCTGGCTGGGGATACAGGCAGCATCCGTATAGGCGTCTCCCCCTCCATCCGCTTCTCCTCTCACCTGCACCTTACAGGTACAGCCTGCCTGCTCCAGAAAAGAAGCGATTTTTTTTGTATTTTCCAGATTCGGGTCCTTGGAAGGATTGGTAATGATGAAAAAATGCTGCATAAGACAAAGCTCCTCCTGCCCTTAATCAAGTGTTCCATGCGCTTCTTCCACCGTCTTTGCCACCAAATCCGCTCCAACAAGCGCTTCTGCCGGCACACCTGTTGGCATTTTTTTCAGATGTACCAGATATTCAATATTTCCTTCCGGTCCCTTTACCGGAGAAAATGTCAGCTCCAATACCGAAAATCCATCCTCAGCCGCAAAAGAAAGCACAGCTTCAATGACCTCTCTATGTACCTCCGGGTCTCTGACAACACCCTTTTTGCCAACCTTTTCCCGTCCCGCTTCAAACTGTGGCTTTATCAGGCAGACCATTTCGCCGCCATCCTTCAAAAGACTGTATGCCGGCGGCAGAATTTTGGAAAGTGAAATAAAGGAAACGTCAACCGACGCAAAATCCAGCTCATCCGCAATATCTTCTTTGGTTACATAGCGGAAATTTGTCCGTTCCATACATACCACGCGGGAATCATTTCGCAGCTTCCATGCAAGCTGCCCATGTCCGACATCCACCGCATATACCTTTGATGCTCCGTTTTGAAGCATACAGTCCGTAAAACCGCCTGTCGATGCGCCAATATCCATACAGATAGTATCCTGTAAGCAAATTCCGAAGGTATCCATCGCCTTTTCCAGCTTCAGTCCACCTCTGCTGACATATTTAAGCGCAGCGCCGTGCACCTCTATCTTTACTTTTTCCTCTGCGAACATCGCGCCCGCCTTATCCTCACGCTGTCCATCCACAAATACGCTGCCGGACATAATGACCGCCTTCGCCTTTTCTCTGGAAGGCGCAAGCCCCTGTTTTACAAGGAGCACATCCAGTCTTTCCTTCATGCCTTACTTCTCTCCCTGTCTGCTGATTGGCGCATAAGCCGTCACAATACGCTTTATTACAGAATCTGCATCGATGCCGACCTCCTGATATAAAAGCGATACATTGCCATGCTCCACATATTCATCCGGAATCGCAATCGAAAGCAGCCGGCAAGAGGTCTGTAATTCATCCAGACACTCCCTTACCTTTTCGCCAAAGCCACCACTTTCCACATTTTCCTCCATTGTAACAAGCAGCTTATGGCTCTGCGCCATCTCACGCACCATTTCCTCATCAATCGGCTTTACAAACCTTGCATTCACAAGGCTGCAGGAATATCCCATATCCTTTAATGCCCTGCGCACAGTAACTGCCGTCTTTACCATGCTGCCGACAGCAAGCAACGCAATATCCTCTTCTTCATAGAGAACTTCGCTCCTGCCAAAGGCAATCGGCGCGCGGAAATCCTTCAATCCGTCATAAGCACTGCCACGCGGATACCGCACCGCAATCGGCGCACCAAAGCCGACTGCAAATTTTATCATATCGGAAAGCTCCCATTTATTTTTGGGTGCCATAATGTGCATATTGGGAATACTGGACAAATAGGACAAATCAAAAATACCCTGATGTGTCTCCCCATCGCTTCCTACAAGCCCCGCACGGTCTATCGCAAATACAACCGGCAGATTCTGGATGCAGACATCGTGCAGAATCTGGTCGTATGCCCTCTGCAAAAAGGAAGAATATACCGCAACAATCGGCTTCATACCGCCAGCCGCCAGTCCGGCGGCAAAGGTAACCGCATGCTGCTCCGCTATGCCGACATCAAAAAACCTGTCAGGATAAAGATTTCTAAAACGCTTCAGCCCAGTGCCGTCCGGCATTGCCGCAGTAATTGCAACGACGCTTTCATCCCTCGCCCCCAGCTTTGTCATGACTGTTGAAAATACATCTGTATAATTCGGTACCGTTCTGGGATTGGATGGCAGTCCTGTCGCAATGTCAAATGGCTCCGTACCATGAAACCGCGCCGGATGCCGCTCAGCCGGTGCAAAGCCCTTTCCCTTCTGGGTAATCACATGAACCAGTACAGCGTTTTTACAGCGCCTTGCTTCCTTCATAACTCGAATCATCGCTTCTACATTATGACCATCCACCGGCCCTAAATAGGTAATTCCCATATCCTCAAAAAACATTCCCGGGATAATGAGATGCTTTACGCTGCTCTTTGCCCTGCGGATATTTTTTACAATGGCATCTCCCTTGGGAATACTCTGAAGCGCATTGTACACGCCCTCCTTCAAATCGAGGTAGCCTGTAGCTGTACGGATATTGTTCAGATATTTGGATACACCGCCGACATTTTCCGAAATTGACATATTATTATCATTTAAAACAATAATAAAATTCGTCTTTAACTGCGCAGCATTATTAAGTGCCTCATACGCCATGCCGCCAGTCAGCGAGCCATCGCCGATTACAGAAACTATGGTTCTTTTTTCCTCTCGCAGATCCCTTGCCTTAACCAGCCCCAGTCCTGCGGAAATAGAGGTAGAGCTGTGCCCTGTATCAAAGCAGTCACAGTCACTCTCTTTTCTCTTGGGAAAACCGCTCATGCCGCCGTACTTGCGCAGTGTCTCAAAGCCCTCGCGTCTGCCGGTCAAAAGCTTATGCGTATACGCCTGATGGCCAACATCCCACACAATCTTATCATTTGGCAGATCAAGGCTTAAATGCAGCGCCATCGTCAGCTCTACCGCACCTAAGTTAGAGCCAAGATGCCCGCCGGTCACGCTTATTTTTTCAATCAAAAAGCGGCGGATTTCTTCTGCAAGCGCAGGATAATCCTCTTTTCTTATTTTCTTAATATCGTTTTCTCTTGTAATCTTTTCCAGAAGCATATAAATACCCCTTTATTTATTCCTCGTAATCAGGTTTTTCACCAGTTCCTCCAAAAAGAGGTTTCTCTGCGCAAAGGAAGCAAGCAGCTCTACCGCACGGCTTGAAAGTGCCTGCTGGTCCGCCTGTGCCTGTGCCAGTCCTTTTAAAGTAACGTATGTTACTTTATGATTTTTCTCATCACTGCCGATAGATTTTCCCAGTTTTGCGGCATCTCCCGTTACGTCCAGAATATCATCCTGAATCTGGAAAGCGATTCCTATATCGTATCCAATTCCTTCTATCTTTTTTATATCTGCATCCGAAGCGCCGGCAAGGATAGCACCCACCATCATAGCGCTCTGAATCAGGGCTGCGGTCTTATGCTCATGAATGAATAACAGTTGTTCTTCTGTTACATTTTCGCCCATGTCCTCTGCTTCAATGTCTGCCGTCTGCCCGCCAATCATTCCTTCTACACCGGATTTTTTTGCAAAAAGAGAAAGCGCCCTACCGATTCCCGCCGGTTCACCGCCAAGTGAAAATGCCTTTGCTGCCGTTTCAAATGCAAGATTCAAAAGTCCGTCTCCTGCAAGAATCGCCATTGCTTCTCCATAAACGGCATGTGTCGTCTTTCTGCCCCTGCGGTATTCGTCATTGTCCATCGCAGGAAGGTCGTCATGTACCAGCGAATAGGTATGCACCATTTCAATAGCCGCCACAAACGGCTCTATTGCTTTCTCCGTACCGCCGAACATCCGATAGGTTTCCAGCATAAGTAACGGGCGTAATCTTTTCCCGCCAGCCAAAACAGAATAGTTCATTGCAGATAATACTGTTTTCTGCCATCCTTTTTCCTCTGGCAAAAAGCTCTTTATTATCTGCTCCACTTCAGCAATTTTTCTTGCCTGTTCTTCCTTAAAATTCATCCAAATCACCCTTCTCATTCAGTTTGAGTACCTTTTTTTCCACCTTATCAATAGAAGCATTGCAAAACTGCAAAAGCTCCATGCCTTCCTGATATGCTGCAAATGCCTCATCCAGCGTAATTTCCTCCGATTCCAGATGGGAAATCACATCCTCCAGCTGAGCAAAAGCCCCCTCAAGTGTCCTGTTTTCCGCTGTCTGCTTTTTCAACGCAGTATCCCTTCCTTTTCCGTTACCCTTGCCTTTAAAATGCCATTTCTGATGTGAATTGTCAATTCACTGTCTATTTCTACCTTATCGACATTCGTCACTGCTTTTCCAGCGGCATCAGATACAAAAGATAAACCCTGATTTAACTTTTCAAGTGGAGATAGTCCCTTTAATTTTTCTGTATACAATGCAAGCTGATGACGCTTCTGTAAGGTTCTCTCCTTCATAGCAGCCTGCAGCCGTTCTTCCAGACGCAGCAAATCACTTTGATTCTGCCGAAGCCTTCCCAGCGGACTGACCGCCTTTAACAAAGCGCCAAGCTTTTCGGCATAGCTGCGATAGCTTCCACATCTGCCAAGCATGTCCCGCATCAGCGCCGCACCATATTCTTCTATTTTCTCTTCCAGTCTGGAATATTCATAGACGGCAAGCTCTGCGGCTGCCGAAGGCGTAGGCGCACGCATGTCCGCGACAAAATCAGCTATGGTCGTATCCGTCTCATGCCCTACTGCAGATATGATAGGTACGGGGCAGTCAAAAATTGCCTGCGCCACTTCTCTTTCGTTAAACGCCCACAAATCCTCTATGGAACCGCCGCCTCTTCCAACAATCATGGTATCCACTTTCTGCCTTGTCAATGCGTGAATACCATTTATAATGCTCTCGGGTGCTTTGTCCCCCTGTACGATAGCCGGATATAAGATGATCTGTACATACGGATTCCGTCGTCCTGCAATCTGAATGATGTCTCTTACCGCCGCTCCCGTAGGCGCTGTCACAACGCCCAGCCGGCTGATATACTTCGGAATCGGCTGCTTGTATTCCGGTGCAAACATGCCAAGCTCCTCCAGCTCTTTCTTTAGCTGTTCAAACCGCTCATATAAAAAGCCGACGCCGTCCTGTGTAATCTGCCTTGCATAGAGCTGGTATTTTCCATCCCGCTCATAAACGTCGATGCTGCCCTCTGCAACAACCTGCATTCCTTCCTGCAGACGGAACGCAAGCCCGCTCCTGCTCCCTGCAAACATCACGCAGGCAACCGCGCTTTTTTCATCCTTTAAGGTAAAATAAATGTGTCCGGAAGAATGGTACTTACAATTACTGACCTCACCTCGGACACGGATTGATTGCAGCATAAAATCCTGTCCAAACATATTTCTGATGTAGGAATTGACCTGTGCTACAGAATAAATATTTTTCATACCTGCTCTTTTAAAGGTTCCTGCTGTGCAAATTTGGCAAGAATGCCATTGACAAATGCTTTTGCATTTTCCTGACCGAATTTTTTCGCCAGTTCAACCGCTTCGTTAATTGCAACACTGACCGGAACAGTCTCATCAAAAAGGATTTCATAAACAGCAAGCCGCAGAATGGTAAGCTCTACCTTTCCCATGCGCTGCGTTGTCCATTTCTCTGCCTTCTCATTTAAAAGACCGTCAATCTCGGACAGCTTTTCCATGATTTTTTCATACTTTTCTGTAATGCAGGCCTGATCCGGCTCTGCCATCTCTTCTTCTGTGTCCTCAAAGAAAAGCGCAAGCTGCTCCGGCATATCCTCCTTCGGATTAAACTCCACACGGAACAGCAGCTTAAAAATCTGTTCTCTTTGTTCTCTTCTTCCCATCACTTTATCCTTATTCGTTTATAGCGACACCAGCAATACGGATATTGACGTCCGCAACTGTCAATCCCGTCATCGTCTCTATCGCATTTTTTACTTTTTCCTGTATTTTACCCGAAACCGCCGGAATATTATAACCATATTTCAGATTTACTGCCATCTCTACGCTGACAACGCGGTCAATGACCTCTACCCGCGCGCCCTTTCCGGTATTTTTTACGCCAACCTTAGAAAGAAAATCATTTGTAGCGCCGCCTGCCAGTGAATCCACGCCATCTACTTCCAGTGCTGCAAGCCCGGCAATCATGGCAACTACATCATCTGCAATCTGCACTTCACCAATCTGATGATCTCCCTGTAGTACCACTTCTCTACGCTGTACGTCCTTCTCCATACTGCCATCCCTTTCCTTCTGCTGGCAACACCGCACGCTTTCGTGTTTTCCAGCTCACTTTTTCATTTCATGCTCGTATTTTATTATTATAGCAAAATCATCCATTTTTGCCTAGTCCTGCAGCCAAAAACTTAAGCATCTCTGCAAGGGGTCGCAGGTATAGGCAACACCGCTGTTTCCTTTTGGAAGGAAGGAAAATACCTGCTGTCCTGCAATCAGCTTCTGCTCCATTTCCGCATAGACTGCATCATCGCCACATTGCAGTGTCACATAGAAGGGTTCCTTCCCTGCCGCCTGTTCAAAAAGCGCCTTTACCTTCTCCATATCCACATTCTCGAAATACGCATCTTCCCGTACAAAATAATTGTCCGCTCTGCAATCACAGACAGGAAGCGAAACCGTGCTTTTTATCCTGTGGCTACGCAGAATATCTTCATCTGTAACACAAAGATATTCATAATTGATTTGCGGCATGGAGGCATTTCTTTCAAAGCCATCCTCCCTGCCTACATAGGAAGCGTCTCCCCATGTCACATCTACATGATACCAGCCGCTCTCTGTCTTTACCAGATTCCACGCATGGTCCTGACCATTCAAATCCTGTCCTCTGACAAAAGCACTTTCAATACCGGCTTTATCAAACAGATACTGCGCCGCCTTCGCATAGCCCTGACATACAGATTTTCCATTCAAAAAGACGGAGCAGATGTTCTGATTGTCAACACTGTCCTGCGCATACTCTGTGGTTCGAATCAGATATTCATAGATATATTTTACCTTTTGGTAAACATCCCCATCCACAGGAAGCCCGCTTAAAATTTCTGTAGTCTTTACAGCAATCTGTTCCCTGCGTGCCGTAACCTCCTCTGTAGAATAAATATATTTTCCTGAAAACAAGGTCTTTTTAATCGTTTTCCCGGAAGCATCCGTATAAATCCGCAGCCAGTATCCGTCCGCATAAAAAATCTCCGGATGGTCGTCCATAACGCACTGAAACACCCTATCAACCGCCTGCTGATCGGCAGCAGTGATTGTCACATTTGTTTTTTGTGCCTCCAATACATTTAAAATATCTGTATAAAGCTGCTGTTCCGTATCCGAAAGCTGCGTATACGCATATCCGGTATTTTTCCTCTGTAACGGTTCTTTTGCCACTGTCTGCTCCGGCTGCACCTCCCAGCACTCCTGCGCCGACACCGTCTCCGGTACAGCTTTGGATGTATCTAAGAAAAATGCACCGTAAAATGTCAGTCCCAAAAAGAGCAGGCAAATTGGAAATGATACTTTTTTCATATACTGTTTCCTGTTAATTCCGTCCAAATTCTGATAAAATCAATCCCTTGTTGCGGTCCAGCGTCATCCCCACGCTCCATGCGTTGACAAAGAGCAGCAGCGGATTGCCTTTCATATCCTTAATCTTCTTCATGTCAGAGGTTCCCGTCAGCTTTGTGAGGTCAATCTCATCCTTATTTTCAATCCAGCGGATATGCTCATAGGGCAGATTTTCCAGACGGATTTCTACATTATATTCGCTTTCCAGACGATACTTCAAAACGTCAAACTGCAATACGCCGACTACACCGACGATAATTTCCTCCATGCCGGTATTGTATTCCTGGAAAATCTGAATTGCACCCTCCTGCGCAATCTGCGTAATTCCCTTGACAAACTGCTTTCTCTTCATAGTATCAAGCTGCCGCACTCTTGCAAAATGCTCCGGCGCGAAGGTCGGTATCCCTTCGTACGCAAAATTTTCCTTTGGTGCACAGACCGTATCTCCAATCGAAAAGATTCCAGGATCAAAAACGCCGATAATATCGCCGGCGTATGCCTCATCCACAACCTTACGTTCACTCGCCATGATCTGCTGCGGCTGAGAAAGACGCATGACCTTATTGCCCTGTACATGTCTGACTTCCTTGCCTGCATCAAACCTGCCCGAACAGATTCTCATAAAAGCGACTCTGTCACGATGCGCTTTATTCATATTCGCCTGTATTTTGAATACAAATGCTGAAAAATCCTGTTTTACAGGGTCTATCAGTCCTATATCTGCTTTTCTGGGAAGCGGCGGTGTCGCCATTTCAAGGAAATGCTTTAAAAAGATTTCCACACCGAAGTTTGTCAGCGCAGAGCCAAAAAATACCGGTGTCAGATTGCCGCTGCGCACCTCTTCTATGTCAAACTTTGCACTCGCGCCGTCAAGCAGCTCAATTTCATCAAAAAGCTTGTCTGTCAGTTCTTCTCCTGCAAGCTTTAAGATTTCTTCCTTCTCGCCAATCGGAATTATGGTCGTCTCACCCTCCGTCGTACCTTTACGGGTATCCGCATAGGTAATCACACATTCCTTCTGCCGGTCATAAACGCCCTTAAAGTTTTTTCCACAGCCAATCGGCCAGTTAACCGGACAGGTGGCAATGCCAAGCTCCTTTTCTATTTCGTCCAAAAGGTCAAACGTATCATTTGCATCCCTGTCCATCTTATTGATAAATGTAAAAATCGGTATCTTACGCATTACACAGACCTTAAAAAGCTTTCTTGTCTGTGCCTCAACGCCCTTTGATGCGTCGATTACCATAACGGCTGAATCCGCCGCCATCAGAGTACGGTATGTATCCTCTGAAAAGTCCTGGTGTCCTGGCGTATCCAAAATATTGATGCAGTATCCATCATACGAAAACTGCAGTACCGATGAAGTAACAGAAATACCTCTTTCCTTTTCAATTTCCATCCAGTCGGATACTGCATGCCGCGCAGTCGCCTTTCCTTTTACGCTGCCTGCCAAGTTGATTGCGCCGCCATAGAGAAGGAATTTTTCCGTTAATGTCGTCTTACCGGCATCCGGGTGTGAAATAATGGCAAATGTCCTTCTTTTGTTAATTTCCTGACTATAATCGTTACCCACGTGCTCTTCCTCGTTCCTTTTGTTTCTTTTACAGCATGGAGCTGCCCGCAAACTGCGGCTCTATGTCAAAATAAGAAAGCACTGTTGCGCCGATGTCCGCAAAGGTTTCCCTTGTGCCCATATTTTTCGGCGTAACCTTCTTTCCATACATAAGAAACGGCGTATGCTCTCTGGAATGGTCCGTAGATACCGTGTAACCCGGGTCACAGCCATGATCTGCTGTAATCATTAAAATATCATCCTCCCGCATTTTCGCAAAAAACTCAGGAAGCTTCTCGTCAAAATAGGTCAGAGCCTTTGCATAGCCGTCAATATCATTACGATGTCCATAGAGCATATCATAATCTACGAGATTGATAAAGCAAAGTCCCTCAAAATCCTTATCCATATATGCAAGGCTCTTCTCAATGCCATCGGCATTGCCCTGTGTATATACATACTCTGTAATGCCCTTGCCTGCAAAAATATCCTTGATTTTTCCTACGCCTATCGACGCATAGCCATTTTCTGAAAGCTGGTCTAACATCGTAACAGAAGGCGGAAGCAGTGAAAAATCGTGTCTTCTGGGTGTCCGCGTATAATTGCCGCTCTCTCCGATAAACGGACGCGCAATTACCCTGCCTACGCCATGCTCGCCCTGTAAAATCTCTCTGGCGATTTTGCAGTATTCGTAAAGCTGCTCAACCGGAACCACATCCTCATGCGCAGCAATCTGGAAAACGCTGTCTGCAGAAGTATATACAATCAGCTTGCCGGTTTTTACATGCTCATCACCATAGTCCTTGATAACTTCGGTGCCTGAATACGGCTTATTGCAAAGGATTTCCCTGCCGGTACGCTCTGTGAACGCATCTAAAACCTCCTTTGGGAATCCATTCGGATATGTGGGAAGCGGTCTCTTGGAAAGGATACCGGCAATCTCCCAGTGTCCAATCGTCGTATCCTTACCCTTGGAAGCCTCCTTCATACGGGCAATTAAGGCCTCTGGCTGCTCCATCTTCTCTCCGCAGCTTACGCCATCTATATTGAACAAACCAAGCTTACGCAGATTCGGTACATGAAAATAAGAGCTGGAAGCTACGGAAGCGATGGTGTTTGTTCCCTTATCACCATACTCTGCCGCATCTTCCATCTCTCCAATCCCAAAACTGTCAAGCACAATCAAAAATACTCTTTTCATATTCATTCCTCTTTCTGTACATTAAAGTTATATATAATGTCTGATTCATTATATCATACTACCCTTTTATTTGCTACACTGTATGATGATATTTTCCGGTGCTGCCCCTGTCTTACGTGCAACAATGTCCTCAATCTGCGCACACTGTGCATCTGAAAGTCCATCTGCACTGACTACAACATCCACACCGCTGTCGCTGATGCTGACCACAACATCCTGAAAGCCTTTTGCTTCCAGCAGAATTTCGGCTGCCGTCTCCTTCTCCGCTGCGTCGGTAAGCGCAATCATCCCTTCGATAGCGCTCTGCTTCTGTTCTTCAGAAATTCCTGCGCTGTTGATAATATCCATCAGTGTTTCCTTATTCTTTGCCCTTGTCTGTTCCTTCATTAGTTTTGCCCCGGAAAGAGAATTTACATTCGTTGTCGAGGTAAATACCGCTTCACCTGGCATATCGCTCTCTGTCACTTCACTCTGCGCGGTTTCACCCATTGCAGTATCCTGCTGCAAATCCTCTGATAAATAATCTGCTGACGCTGTCACATTGTCCGTATCCAGACTTTCGATGTCCTGCAGAGTATCCGCGTCCGCAGCCTCCAGCTCCATGTCCTCATCAGAAATCTCTAATGCCGCGCTTGTATAAGGATCGCTTAGCTCTGTGTCTGCCATAGCTGTTCCACCCTCGGCAATAACCGACTCGCCAGAGACTTTCATCAGTTCTTCATCACTCAACTTCGTACCTGCAAAATTGAGGTATCCTGCCACTGCAATCATAATTGCAAGCGCCGTAATCATAATCTGGTTTTTTTTCAGTACATTTTTCACGTGATTCTTCCCCTTACTTTGTCGTTTTCATTTTAGCTATTTTAATTTTATTCGCGTTAAGTCCAAATAATGCCTGAATTGATTCACTGATATTTTTTCGCACCATCTCATTTCCGCCTCCCTGTGCAATTACCGCAACGCCCTCTATATCCGGTCTTAAGGTCTTCCGTACATAGGGAATCTGCCTGCCGTCCTTATCCGTTATAAATACCGTACTTTCTTCACTTCCAAGCTCACCCGTGCTGCGACTTCCTCCGCTGCCGTCATTCTCCGTCAGATTGGAGCGGTTTGTAGGTCTGTCCTTTTCTACGATTTCCTCCCCAGTAGAGGAAAGCGTAATCATAACCTTTACCCTGCCGACCCCTTCCATGCCGCCAAGCAGTTCCTCCAGCTCCCTCTCCAAAGTTTCCCGATAGGCATCGGCGCTGTCTGAACGCACTTCATGATCCCCGCCTGC
>CAKRYY010000028.1 GCA_934432885.1 uncultured Lachnospiraceae bacterium | reverse complement strand
TAGCCTACGGAATAGTATATGCTGGCGGTCTATCTCTTGTTTTCGGTTACTTGCTTCTTTACCGTACATGAGCATTTTTTCAAGGGATGGTTTTGATGCAACGTCAACGAGGGCAATCGCCCGGAGCATAGACTGTTCCGATGCCGTCATTTATAAGCATTTTAAGAGCAAACAGGAAATTCTGGATGCAATCATCACTATCTGCTCCGGCAGACTTATGGAGAAATCTACGCAGATAAAGGCAGAGGAAATCTGTTGGAAGGACGTAGAGAAGATCTGTCTGGATATGTTTGAATTTCAAACTACGGATGAATGGATTGTTCCGTTTAGAAAATTATTGCTGATTGAACAGTTTAAAAATCCAAAGCTTGAAATGATATACAGGGACGTTTTTATCAATAAGCCGCTGCTGAGTATGGAAGCAATGTTTGAACGTTTAATCAGCCTTGGATATATGAAACTAGGAAATCCAAGGGTCTATGCAATGGATTTATACAGCCCGTTTTTTATGTATCACACGATTGGCGGCGACAATGCAGAGATAGTTGAAAACCTGAAGGAGCATGCTGCCCTGTTTTGAAAAAATGTGGTGACAGATGAAGTATATTTAGAAACAGAGGAAATAAATGAAAAAAATTAGTTGACTCTTACACTATGTCAGGGATTATCGTTGTAGTGAGCTCAGGAAAGATAACTTCATGGAGGGATAGAAATGTTAAAAATAGGAGATTTTTCAAAATTATCCAGAGTAAGTATCAGGATGCTCCGTCACTACGATGATATAGGATTACTGAAGCCTGCAGAAATTGATGAATTTACCGGATACCGTTATTATCACGAAGAGCAGCTTTTTGTTATTGGAAGAATCACAGCATTAAAGGATATGGGGTTTGCACTGGCAGATATTATAAAAATGCTGGAAGTCTATGATGATAAGAATAAGCTTGATGAATTTTTTTTAAAGAAGCAGAAGGAACTAGCGGAGGATGTAAAGCAGACGGAGTATAAACTGATGCTTCTGGATTCAGCCCGTAAAAGGCTGAGAAAGGAGCAGACTATGAAATTTGATGTTAATGTAAAAACAATTCCTGAAAGGTATGCAGCAACCATACAGGGAGTAATTCCCAAATATGCGGATGAAGGCATGCTGTGGGGTATGCTTGAAGAGAGTAAGACGCCGCTTGTTCCTGCCGACCCATGCCTTGCGGCAGCAGTTTTTCTGGATAGGGAATATAAAGAAGAAAATGTTGAAGTAATGATATGGATGACAGTTAAGGGTGTCTATGAGGATACAGAGCATATTAAATTCAAGACGCTCCCGGCAGTAAAGGTTGCAAGCTGCATCATGAAAGGCGGCTTTGAAGGAATGAATGATGCAACTGCGGCGGTTGTTTCATGGATAAAAGCAAATGGCTATACAATGTCAGCACCGATGTTCAATATCTATCATGTAGGACCGGCGCAGACACAGAACCCGGATGAATTTGTAACAGAGGTATGCTTCCCGGTTGCGTAAAGCCTATTATGGCAGATTGTGATATGATTGTAATGAGCAAAAGTGAGTCAGAGAGCGCTTGTGCGCTCCTGGCGAGCGGTAAAATTACTGAGTTAGGAAGGGGAAGCTTTCATGATTCTTATTCGCGGAATAAAGGGAGAAGCAGCTTGAGCAGGATGGGACGAGTCGTTTCTATGCAGCATGTATGTGTTCGTTAGAAAATTTGTTTCCAAATAAAAGAGATATGATGACCTCTCTTCAGATTTACAACACTTTGGCATTCCCGCTTTTATGCAGGGAACAGGATGAAAGGTTCACAGATATAGAAAATGAATTTAGAATAATTGCGTACGACTGTCCCAGGATACAAAATGGCAAAATGGAGCAGACACCTAGAGAAGTAACTATTTTAGGGCAGACAGGCATCAAATATAAAGGCATATTGAATGCAGGAGAAGAGGCGGTTTTAAAGAGTAACAGCTGCTTATTTAACAATCCCGATAAGCCATTGCGTAACATCCTTATGGAAGAGCAGGGGAAGATTACTTTAGACAGTAGATTTAAGGCTATCAATATACGTGATATTTCTGATGACTATATGTATTTGGGAGGAAAAGCAGAATGTGAAAGCTATATAAAAAGAATAGTGAAATGTAAGCCTAAAGATATTTATGTAAATAGAACTATACGCAGAAAATATAAAATGAGTGATATTCCAGATGCTGTATATTTTCCAGGCTATCAGAAAGTGGAATATTAGTCATTCCTCTTGAGCTTCTAAATAGAGTGTGCTATGATTCACTGTGCTAACTCGGAGGGCGGGTTGTTCAGAGAAACGATAGCCGGATAAGAGACAGACTGAGATGTCTGTTTCTTATCCGCTTTTTTTATTTAATAGGAAATTACTCTGAATTTCCTATTAAATAAAAATAAGATGCGCGCGAGCGCTGCCTGAAAGGGCTTAAACCTTCATCAAATCAAGATAAAAATTGGTAAACACCGTCTTTCGGTAAGGCACAATCCACAGCATAGCGATGCCGCAGGAAAGAAGGCTGAGCAGATAATAGGGAATAAAGGAAACCGCGATATAAAAAAGCCTTGCTTTATTTCCGTTCATAATGCGTCTGCTGGAAGACATTACCTGCTTCACGGAGTAGGATGGAAAATCCAGCATAATATAATATGCCTGTGAATACATCAAAGTAATTATGACGGTTCCGATGCCGCCGACAACGCCGAAGATACAGAACAGCAGAAATGCCCATGCAGACTGCTTTGCAGTATAAAGGAACAGGCACAGCAGAGCGGGCAGAATACAGATTGTATCTAAGAGAAGCTGGAAAAACCGGACGGCAATGGCTTTGTCCGCATGAGAACGGAAGCCATAAAAAATATCGGCTGCGCGGCACGGCTGTCCGCAAATCAGATTGAGATAAAAGCGGGTCAGTCCGAAAAGGAAAATGCCGTTTATCATTTCCAGAATAAAAGAAATGATATAGGAAATCGCAATGCCCGCCGCACTGGTCTGGTCGGTAAGTGCAGAGCAGATAATCGAAGCGGCAAACATGATGGAAAGCGCCGCCATTTCAGCAGAAATAGCAGTTCCATAATGCCCTAAAAGCTGCTCTCTTGCGATTGCCTTCAGGCGGGCAGAGGATAAGTGCTGGTTCATAACAATAATTCTCCAATCTTTGGCTTAATAACCTATCAGTATGCAGAGGCCTTATATGCTGGCATCAACATTCATGCCGGAATACGCGGCTGAATCCGCCAGCTTTTTTCCCTGCTGATAGGGATTTTCTTCATTATAATATTTAATCTGGGTATTGGTCTCGCCGCCTGAAACGTAGGTGCGGCCACACTCCGGACAGATGGCGGTATGGATGGAAACGGTAGCGGAAATGACCTTGCCATTATTCTGCTCCGCTTTATTATAGGCATTCGAAACATGCTCCTGCTCATGCGCCCTGACACGGCTGCCGGAAGCGGTAGGCGAGATATGGGATGCCGATTTAAAGGAAACCATTTCGTCCGAGCCGTCCTGATATTTCCGGTTTTTACAGGTTTGACATTCGGCGGGTGAGGATTTCCGCCCGGGTTGCTTAATAGAAGATTCGCCCGGATTTACGTTTGTTTTTACAGAAGGTTCTGCTGGTATACGGATTGACATAAAACCGCCTTTCTTTAATTCTCCAATGCTCGTCCTAAAGTATCATCAAAGGATTCCCCGTACATCTGCTCATACATCTGTTCAAACTGTGCATGGAATTCCGGCACATGAAAGACCAGATAAAAGCAGCCGATCAGGATAAAAACATTTAAAATAAGACTGCATACGGAGGTAAGGATGCCTGCCTTCGCGTGGCTAAGAAGCTTATTGCTGCCGCCCTTGGAGAGCAGTCCCAAAACAATGCTGATGCTGCCGAGCAGACAGGGAAGATAAAACGGCAGAAGAAAGGTCGAGATTGCACCGATGATGCCGACAATCATTGCGGCGGTTGACATCGCGTTTTCCTGCTGCCGAGGCGCTCTGGCGGAAAAAGGCATTTCGCCGGAGGGTGAGCCGCCTGCCTGAGTGGAGGTGCTGTTTGGAATATAATCCTGAAAATTCATAAAAAACTCCTCTGTTTCAAAAAGATACCTTTTGCTTTCATATAAAAGCAGTATGGTTAACGCTATCGTATCACTTTTTCAAAAAGAATACAAATGAATCCTGTGAAACGAAAGTAAAATTGTGCTATAATCTATGGGTACTCTTGTGCAAAATTAGAAACGAGGATATAAAAATGGATATTATTGCAAAACTGAGGGAAGAACTGAAAATCGAAAGGTGGCAGGCAGAAGCCGCCGTTAAGCTGATTGACGAGGGAAATACGATTCCCTTTATTTCCAGATACCGTAAAGAGGCGACAGGAGCCTTAAATGACGAGGTCCTTCGTACCCTTTACGAAAGACTGACCTATCTGCGCAATCTCGAGGAGAAGAAGGCGCAGGTAATTGGCAGCATTGAAGAGCAGGGAAAGCTGACGGAAGAGCTGCGCAGGCAGATTGAAGAGGCGCAGACGCTGGTTGCAGTGGAGGATTTGTACCGTCCATATAGGCCAAAGAGAAAGACGCGTGCAAGCGTTGCAAAGGAAAAAGGACTGGAGCCTTTGGCACAGCAGATTGCTGCGCAGGAGATGGATATTCCTGCACTGACGGCAGCCGAGGCCTATGTGGATGAAGAAAAGGGTGTAAAAAATGCACAGGAGGCATTGCAGGGCGCACAGGATATTCTTGCGGAGGAAATCTCTGATAATGCGCAGTTCCGCACCTATATCCGTGAGATTACATATAACGAGGGTATGCTGACCAGCACGGCAAAGGATGAGAAGGCGCAGAGCGTTTACGAAATGTATTATGCATACAGTGAAAAGATAAGCAAGGCGGCGGGACACCGTATCCTTGCGCTGAATCGCGGTGAAAATGAAAAATTCCTGACGGTGAAGATAGAGGCGCCTGTGGAGAGGATTCTGCGCTTTTTGGAAAAGAAGCTGATTACCAGAGAAAATCCGATTACCACACCGATTCTACGTGAAACTGCACAGGATGCTTATGAACGTCTGATTGCACCTGCAATCGAGCGCGATATTCGCAATGAGCTGACAGAAAAGGCTGAGGACGGTGCAATTTCCGTATTTGGGAAAAATTTAGAGCAGTTACTTTTACAGCCGCCGATTGCAGGGAAAACAGTCCTTGGCTGGGACCCAGCATTCCGTACCGGCTGCAAGCTGGCAGTTGTGGATGCGACCGGAAAGGTGCTGGATACAAAGGTAATCTATCCGACTGCACCGCAGAATAAGGTAGAAGAAGCGAAGCGCGAATTAAAGAAGCTGATTTCCAAATATCAGATTGACCTGATTTCCGTCGGAAACGGAACAGCTTCGCGGGAATCCGAGCAGGTCATCGTTGAACTGTTAAAGGAGCTTGACAGACCGGTGCAGTATGTCATCGTAAATGAAGCAGGTGCGTCTGTATATTCGGCGAGCAAGCTCGCAACGGAGGAATTCCCGCAGTTTGACGTGGGACAGCGTAGTGCGGCGTCGATTGCAAGGAGACTGCAGGACCCGCTGGCAGAGCTTGTAAAAATTGAACCGCGTTCTATCGGTGTTGGACAGTATCAGCATGATATGAACCAGAAAAAGCTCGGCGAGGCGCTGGGCGGCGTTGTTGAGGATTGTGTAAACAGAGTCGGCGTGGATTTGAATACGGCTTCCGCTCCGCTCCTTGCTTACATTTCCGGTATCAGCAAGGTAATTGCAAAAAATATTGTAGAGTACAGAGAGGGTAACGGCAGATTTACCAACCGCAGGCAGCTTCTTAAGGTTGCAAAGCTTGGACCGAAGGCGTTTGAGCAGTGTGCGGGCTTTTTGCGGATTACAGATGGTGATAATCCACTGGATGCGACCAGCGTGCACCCGGAATCCTATGAAGCGGCTAAGCAGCTCATGGAAAAGCTGGGAATTACAATGACAGACGTAAAAGAGGCGCAGAAAAAAGCGGCGGCAGAAAAGGGCAGGGCGGCAAAGCCGCAGCCAAAGGAAAAGCCGAAGCAGAAAAAGGTCGTCATCCGCAATACGAATACAGCGATGGGAAAAGCGCTGGCGGCGGCGATGGGCGGTGCAGTTCTGGAGGAAGCGCCCGCAGCTGCAGGAAAAGAAGTGCAGGGTGAGAGAGTCAAGGGGCTTTTGCAGCGTGTAAAGGATAAGAAGAAGCTGGCTGCAGAGCTTGGTATCGGCGAGCTTACCTTAACCGATATTTTACAGGAGCTTGAAAAGCCGGCAAGAGATCCCAGAGACGATATGCCGACGCCGATTTTAAGAAGCGATGTGCTGGATATGAAGGACTTAAAGCCCGGCATGATTTTAAAGGGTACTGTCCGCAACGTCATTGATTTTGGCGCATTTGTGGACATCGGCGTGCATCAGGACGGACTGGTACATATTTCGCAGATGACAGATAAATTTATCAAGCATCCGCTTGAGGCAGTCAGTGTTGGCGATATTGTAGAGGTACAGGTGCTTTCCGTAGATGCGGCGAAAAAGAGGATTGCACTGACGATGAAGATTAACCGGGAAGCATAAGCCATGCGGACGGAAAAGAGGAGAAAACCTTTCTTTTTGTTTGCACTGCTGCTCCTTTTGCTCTGTCAGGGCTGTACTGCTGTAGATATACGGCAGGCGCAGACAGATACCGTGCAGGAAAGCGCTGCATGGGAGGCTTCGCCGGAAGATAAGCAAAACGAGCCTTATGCGGTATTAAATGGAAATGTTCCCTATTTTACGCAGGAGGAAAAAGCAAGCAGGGAAGCGTTTGAAAATTACAGTGAGCTTGACGGTCTGGGACGATGCGGCGTGGCTTATGCCAATATCTGCCCGGAGCTTATGCCGACGCAGGAGCGCGGCGAGATTGGGAGCGTTAAGCCATCGGGCTGGCATCTGGTAAAATATGACATTGTTGAAGGAAAATATTTGTATAACAGATGTCATTTGATTGCATATCAGCTTGCGGGCGAAAATGCAAATGAAAAAAATCTGATTACAGGAACGCGGTATTTTAATGTGACGGGCATGCTGCCGTTTGAAAATGAGGTGGCGGACTATGTAAAGGAAACCGGAAATCATGTGCTTTACCGCGTAACGCCTGTATTTACAGGTGATAATCTGGTTGCAGACGGCGTGCAGATGGAAGCCTATTCTGTAGAGGATAATGGCGATGGAATCTGTTTCTGCGTATTTGTTTATAACAAACAGCCGGGCGTTTCGATAGATTATAAAACCGGAGAAAGCAGACTTTTATCTGAGACTGTCGGAACGGCGGAGGACGATAGTACAGAGACAGCCGATGGGCAGGATGATACAAAGGCTCGGGAATATATTGTCAATACCAACAGCAAAAAATTTCATCTGCCAGACTGCTCCAGCGTATCGGACATCAAAGAGAAAAATAAAAAGACCATAACAGCCGCCAGAGAGGATTTGCTGGCAGACGGCTACGAACCCTGCGGCAGATGTCATCCATAAAATGCTATGAAAGGACTTGCTTTTTAAAAGCTGAGCGCGTATAATCTACAGCGTAACAGAAAACAAAATATAAAATGCTTCGAGGTCGGGTGAAATTCCCTACCGGCGGTGAGTCCGAAAGGATACAGTCCGCAACCCGTTAATACGGCTGATTTGGTGCAATTCCAAAACCGACAGTAAATCGGCAGCGCGAGAGCGATGCTGACAAGTCTGGATGAGAGAAGTAAGAGACGTACTATAATAAATTATGAATCGAAGATTCGGATATGTATCGCGCCGAGCGAAGCGAGTGTGCATCGCGAAGCGGATATCATGAATTGAAGATTCAGATATGTATCGCGCCGAGCGAAGCGAGTGTGCATCGCGAAGCGGGTATCATGAATTGAAGATTCAGATATGTATCGCGCCGAGCGAAGCGAGTGTGCATCGCGAAGCGGATATTATGAATTGAAAATTCATAATAGTATGTTTTTGCGTACAATGGCCCCGAGTGAAAATTCATTTGGGGCTTTTTTTGTACAGTATAATCCCTCCACACCTCGGCAGAAAGAGAGGATTTTATGGAACAGAAGACACTTTTACAGACAGTAATGGAAAATGCAATTTTTGTTGCAGAGTTCATCGGTATTGTTGCAGCGCTTGTGGTGCTGGCTTACTGTATGGAAAAAATTGCAAAAAAGAAAAGCGGCTCTAAGGAACGTATTTTAAGCACGAGGAAGATTGCCGTAATCGGTATGTTTTCTGCGATTGCAGCAGTTTTGATGGTACTTGAATTTCCATTGCCGTTTGCACCATCCTTTTATGGAATGGATTTCAGCGAGCTGCCTGCGTTAATTGGTACCTTTGCATTTGGCCCGGTGGCTGGCGTTCTGATAGAATTTTGCAAAATCGTTTTAAAGATTTTATTTAAGCCGACCTCTACGGCATTTGTCGGCGAACTGGCAAATTTTGCAGTCGGCTGCAGCTTCCTGCTTCCGGCATCCTGCGTATATCTTTTTCATAAGACAAAGAAAAGCGCGCTGATTGGCTCTATCGCAGGAACACTCTGCATGACCGTATTTGGTACGGCATTTAACGCGGTGTATCTGCTGCCAAAATTTGCCCAGCTTTTCGGCATGCCGTTAGATGCAATCATCGGCATGGGAACAGCGGTTAATCCGGCGATTGACAGCATTACGACGCTGGTGGTATTTGCCGTTGCGCCCTTAAATTTATTAAAAGGCGGTCTGGTATCTGTAATCACGATGTTGATTTATAAGAAAATCAGTCCTATTATAAAGGAAGGAACAAAAAAGCAGGGAAGATAACCCGGAGAACTCCTTTCTCCGGAGCTTTCCGGCGGAAGTGAGGGTATTATGAAAATCAGAAAAGCGAAGGAACAGGATGTTTATGCGCTTCTGAATATCTACAATTATGAAGTGGAGCATGGCGTATCAACGCTGGATTTGCATCCGAGGACACTGCCAGAGTGGCAGCAGTGGTTTAAGGTACATACGACAAGGATACATCCAATTTATGTAGCAGAGCTTGAGGAAGGGGATGCGGCTGCAGCAAAGGAAATGCAGGCGGGTGTGATTGCAGGCTATGCCAGCCTTTCTCCTTATCGGGATAAGGAGGCGTACCGCAGCACGGTGGAGTTGTCAGTTTACATTTCCCCAAATTGCCGGAGAATGGGCATTGCAGCAAAGCTGATGGGATTTTTATTGGAGCAGGCGCGGCAGGAGGAAGAGATTCATACGGTGGTTTCGGTCATTACCTCCGGCAATGAGGCAAGCGAAAAGCTGCATGAAAAATTTGGTTTTACCTTTTGCGGAACTATACCGGAGGTCGGTATGAAGTTTGGCGTTTACCAGAGCATTGATAATTACAGCCTGCAGGTGGAAGCATGAAAGAACGTAAGAAATATGAGATAGACATGTGCAGCGGCTCTATTTTGGGAAAAATGCTGCTGTTTGCACTGCCGCTTATGTGCTCCAGCATTTTGCAGCTTTTATTCAATGCGGCTGACATTATTGTTGTGGGAAGGTTTGCGGGTGATAATTCGCTGGCGGCGGTCGGCTCCAATACCGCTTTAATCAACCTGCTGACAAACTTTTTTATTGGACTTTCCATCGGTGCAAATGTCCTGGCGGCGCATTTTTATGGAGCAAAGCAGGAAAAGGATTTAAAGGAAACCGTACATACAGCGATGCTGGTAAGCCTTTACAGCGGCATTCTGCTAACGCTGGTGGGCTGTATTGGTGCAAAGCAGATACTGATCTGGATGCAGACGCCGGACGATGTGCTGGGGCTTGCCACAATTTATCTGCGGATTTACTTTCTCGGCATGACAGCGACGATGATTTATAACTTTGGAAGTGCGATTCTGCGTGCGGTTGGAGATACCAGAAGACCGCTTTATTATCTGCTGACGGCTGGAATCGTCAATGTAATCCTGAATCTGGTCTTTGTCATCCGCTTCAGGATGGATGTGGCGGGCGTGGGGATTGCGACGGTAATTTCCCAGTGTATTTCAGCCCTGTTGATTGTGCGCTGCATGAAGAAGGAAAAGAGCGCAATCCGTCTGGAGCTGCGCCAGCTTAAGATTCATCGGGATAAATTCCAAAAGATTCTGACAATCGGGCTGCCGGCAAGCTTTCAGGGTATGCTTTTTTCCATTTCCAATGTGATTATCCAGTCCTCAGTCAATGGCTTCGGCGCAATTATAGTTGCGGGAAACTCGGCGGCTGCCAATATTGAAGGCTTTGTATATGTTTCGATGAATGCCTTTTACCAGGCGAGCATTTCCTTTACGAGCCAGAATGTGGGCGCGGCAAAATATGAGCGGATAAATCGGATTTTGTATACAGCAGAGGCATGTGCGGTCGCGGTCGGGCTGCTGCTTGGCAATGCGGCTGTGCTTTTTGGAAAGGAGCTGCTGCTTTTATACAGCACCAGCGAAGCGGTAATTGCGGCTGGAATGAGGCGGCTTCGGATTATATGCAGTACCTATGCGCTCTGCGGCATGATGGATACCATAGTCGGCTCTATGAGGGGACTTGGACATTCCATTCTGCCGATGATAGTATCGTTAATTGGCGCCTGTGGACTGCGGCTTTTTTGGATTTTTACATTTTTCAGGATGGAACGTTTCCACACGCCGGACTCCCTTTATCTGACCTATCCGGCAAGCTGGATTTTGACCTTTGGCGCCCACGTAATCTGCTTTATGATTGTGCGGCACGGACTTAAGAAGCAGTGGGGAATGTAATAGGATAGGAGGCAGAATATGAAGGATAACACAGCGCTGTTGATGAAAATGATTGCCTTTGATGCTGGCGATGCAGAACGGATACAGCATTTTGTCAAGGTTTATGAATTTGCCAAAATAATCGGAACGCTGGAAAAGCTTTCGCCAAAAGAGCAGCATATCCTTGAGACGGCAGCGATAGTCCATGACATTGGCATCCATCCGGCGGAGAAAAAATATGGAAGCTGTGAAGGAAAGCTACAGGAAAAGGAGGGCGCTCCAGAAGCGGAAAAAATGCTTCAGTCCTTGAATTATGACAATGATGTCATAAATAGAGTAGCATATCTGGTAGGGCATCATCATACTTATACGAATGTAGAGGGAATGGATTATCGGATTTTGCTGGAAGCGGATTTTCTGGTAAATCTGTTTGAGGAAAAGAGTGGAAAAGAAGCGATAGAAGCAGCCTATCGGAATATTTTCAGAACAGAAGCCGGCAAAAGAATCTGCCGGGAGATGTTTGGTATATCGGAAGTGCTATAAGCCCAGCACTTCCTGTACCAGTTCAACGCCGTCTTCGATACAGCCTGCGCAGCTGCGCAGGGGCTTACCGGTTTCGACGCCTTTTAATTCTCTGCATACAGTAGAGCCGTTTTTCTGCTGAAAACGGTTTACAAGCTCTTTGGATAGCTGATAGGTGCCAGCCTTTGTGGATGGAGCCTCCGTATTGCCGTCGCTGTGGCAGAAGCCTGCCAGCATGACAGCGCCGGAAAGAGCGCCGCAGGTACAGTTCATGCAGCCCATGCCAAGTCCAAATGCTTCGCCTGCCCGGAAAAGCGTTTCGGCAGGAACGCCGATTTCCGAAGCAAAGGCACAGGCAACCGCCTGACAGCAGTTATAATTTTTATCGTGTAAGGCAATCGCCTGTTCCTTTTTTGTCATCAGAAATCTCCTTTTATCCAGTGTAAATGAAAACGAATTAGTAGTTCATAGGAGCTTCTTCGCCGTTTAATACACGAAGACCGCCCTGTGCAAGTGCAAGCAGCTCGTCCTCGCCCGGATATACCGTAACAGGAGCAATCCAGCCTGCTTTTTCTTTTAATGCACCGACAACATACTTGTCATAAGCAATACCGCCGGTAATGATAATCTGGTCAACCTTGCCCTCAAGCACGCATGCCATAGAGCCCATGTCCTTTGCAACCTGTAAAATAAATGCGTCGCGGATTACCTTTGCATCTGCATTTCCTTCATCGACCATCTTTGCAACGTCACGCATGTCATTGGTTCCAAGATATGCGTTGAAGCCGCCGCCTCCAACGACCTTTTTGTATACTTCCTGCTCGGAATATTTACCGGAGAAGCACAGCTTTACAAGTGCGCCGCTGGGTACGCCGCCTGCTCTTTCAGGAGAGAAAGCGCCGTCGCCGTCAAGTGCGTTGAATACGTCGATAACCTTGCCAGCCTTGTGTGCGCCTACGGAAACGCCGCCGCCCATGTGGACAACAATGAGATTTAAGGAATCATAAGCCTTGCCAGCTTCCTTTGCATAGCGCTTAGCAACAGCCTTCTGATTGAGTGCATGGAAGATGCTGACTCTGGAAAGCTCCGGAACGCCTGAGTATCTTGCTTCCGGCATCAGCTCGTCAACAACAACGGGGTCTACGATATAAGAAGGAACGCCGATGGAATCGCCGATTTCACGAGCAAGGATACCGCCTAAGTTGGAAGCGTGTTGTCCCTGTACGCCTACCTTTAAGTCTGCAAGCAGTGCATCCGTTACCGGATAAGTGCCGCCGGAAATAGGCTTTAACATACCGCCGCGTCCGACAACGACATTCAGGGAATTGATGTCAAAGTTTTTCTCCTTTAACAGATTAACAATAATTTCCTTACGGAAATCCTTCTGGTCTACGATAGTAGCATAGCGTGCAATCTCCTCTGTAGAATGACGCAGTGTTTCTTCAAATAAAAGCGTTTCATCTTCAAAAACGCCAATCTTGGTGGAAGTGGAACCGGGATTGATGATTAAACTTTTAACCGACATACTGTACCTCTTTCTGCGCGTCTGCGCCCTGATGATTACTGGTTATTTTTCATATATTCAGCAACGACTGCACCAAGTGCAAGGGAGTTTACCTTAACCTCAAAGGAGTCGGAACGGGAGGTTAAGATAACAGGAGCCTTTGTACCGGTCAGCATATTGCCGTTTACAACCTCTGCTGTATGTACCATTGCCTTGTAAACGAGGTTGCCTGCGTGAATATCCGGGAATAAGAGAATATCAGCATCGCCCTGAATTGCACGGTCAGTAGCTCCCTTATGCTTTGCAGCCTCAGCATCAATGGCAAGGTCGAGAGACAGCGGACCGTCTACGATACAGCCGGTAATTTTGCCGTCCTTGTTCATCTGTGTCAGCTCTGCGGCTTCTACCGTGACAGGCATCTTTGGATTTACGACTTCAACAGCGGCAAGCGGCGCTACCTTCGGATTTTCGATACCGCATGCCTTTGTGATCTCCAGTGTATTGTTGATGATGTGAACCTTATCCTCTAATGTCGGATACGGAATGAACGCAACATCGGTAAGGAAAAGCAGATGGTCAATGCCCTTTACATCAAAAACGCATACATGGGAAAGTGCACTGCCAGTACGAAGTCCGACTTCTTTATTTAATACGCTCTTTAAGAAATCCTTTGTGCTGATAAGTCCCTTCATGTACATATCTGCCTTGCCGTCGTGTACCAGCTTTACCGCAGCGAGGGATGCTTCAATGTCATCCTTTACGTCTACGATTTCAAAATCGGAAATATCTGTGTTGATCTCCTTTGCAACCGCTTCAATCTTGTCCTTGTCGCCAACAAGAATTGCATCGGCGATTTTGCGGTCCTTTGCGGCTCTGACTGCCTCAAGAACGGCAGAATCCTGAGCAACTGCAACAGATACTTTTTTCATTTCAAACTGGGATACCTTGGAAACTAATTCCTCAAACGTTTTGCTCATTTGTCACACCTCTTATAATTTGATTGGATTTGTAGCTCCCCCTGCTTTTTCAGGAGAAATGTTCGTTAAAATAATAACACTTATACAGGGAAAGGTCAAGGCAAAAAGCCGCTGCTCAAGGGGTGCAGAATCCGTCATTTACGGTACTTTCCACCCATTTTTGAAGGGTTTCAAGCTGCTCCTTTGTATGGAAGTAATGAGGGCAGCCTTCGGCAATGGTCAGAGTGCAGCAAAAACGCTTTGAAAATTCTTCGACCCAGGGAAGGTCGATGAGCGTATCTTCCTTTCCATACAGAATTCTGGTCGGATTGTTCCAGGAGGCAATGGCATGCTCAAGGACAAAACACCAGTATTTCCAGGAAAGCACCGCGCCGTCTGCAGTTGGAATTTCCTTTTCCAGACGAAGCCTTTCTTCGGAAACCTGTGCCTGCGTCATCATTTTCTGAATCAATGCCTTCATATCGACAACGGGAGAGAGAAAGAGGCAGCCCGAAAAGGCTTCTTTTGTAAAGCTTAACAGGCTGAAATATGCGCCGATGCTGACGGCATACAGGGAAATGTGCGCAAACTGCGCTTTGGCATACGCCAGAATCTCTCTAAGCTCCGGCATGGCATGCCAGGGGTCAAAGCTTTCCGCTCCGCCTGCACGCGAGCCATGCTGCGGAAGGTCAAAGCTGAGTACCTGCCAGCCCATTTCGCAGACAATGGAAGCCAGGAAAGAAGCTTCTTCGCGGTTTCCGCCTTGCCCATGCACATAGAGAAAGACCCTTGGAGAGGCTTCTCCCCATAAAACGGAGGGAATGTGTCCAATCATAAATTCTTTCTTTTTTACGTTATTGTTTAACATATAATCCTTTCACAAAAACTAATTTAATTAGTTAAAATAATAATGTAATTAGTATTTTAAAAAAGAAACTGCAGATTGTCAAGACCAGTCTGCATTTATCTGTTTTTCTTTGTGGTCTGCTGATACCAAGCTTGAAAATATGCCAATATTCGCATACAATTTATGAAAGGATGCTACAGCGGAAAGGAAGTGAACGGCATGGTTTCTGATGAAGAACTGTATAGACAGTACCTGAGCGGCGATGAAACAGGGCTTGAAGCGCTGATGAAAAAATACGGCGACCCGCTGACCTTATACATAAATGGCTATCTGCATGACGTTCACGAGGCTGAGGATTTGATGATAGATGCCTTTTCCTATCTGTTTACAAAAAAGCCCAACATCCGGGATGGTGGATTTAAGGCTTATCTATATAAAGCAGCGCGGCACATGGCTCTGCGCCATAAAAGCAGGCGGCGGCTTCTTTTCAGCCTTGATGACCTGACGCAGGAAGCTGACGGCAGGATGCTGGTGGAGGAGGTCATCAGAACAAAAGAGAGAAATCAGCTCCTGCACCTTTGCATAGGCGAGTTAAAGGCGGATTACCGCGAGGCACTTTATCTGACCTATTTTGAAGGCATGAGCTATTTGCAGGCTGCCAAAGTCATGGGAAAAAGCGTGAAGCAGATTACAAATATGGTGTACCGGGGAAAAGAACGTCTGCGCGGATTATTGGAGCAGGAGGGAATTGTAAATGCAAAGCTGTGAGGAACGAATTGCAGAAGTAAAACGACGGATTGCAGAAAGAAAAAAACAGCAGAGACTGCGGCGTATGCGGCTTGCTGCTGTTTCTGGCATGGCGGCATCTCTTGCAGTGATTTTAGGTGTTTCCTTTTCTATGCCCGGAATTATCGGGCAGAATAAGCCGGAAATTTCAACCGGCTTTGCAACGACGGCAAGCATTTTGGGAGGAAGTGCGGCTCTTGGATATATCGTAATAGGACTGCTCGCTTTTCTGCTTGGCGTATGCGTGACGATTTTGTGCTTCCGTATCCGTCTGCTGGAAAAAGAAGAACAGGCGGAGGAAACGCAAAAGGGAGATGGGATAAATGGAATTGATCAGTAACCTTTTACAATTCTTTGTTGCCCTGCTCGGCTTCTGCCTGAGCGGTATCTGCTATCTGAAAAGCCGCGTGCAGGCGTATTTTCTGCTGGTGTGTTTTTATGGCTGCTTTGGGCTGGGTTCCCTGTACTGGGCGCTGTATCTGCTTTTATTTTCCGAAACGCCGCAGGTCTTTTATGTATCGGAGTTTGGCTGGGTTTCCAGCGCAGTTTTTCTTTATATTCTGCAATACATCCTTTCCTCTGAGGAGGAAAGGCATTTTCCATGCAGGAAGGCTCTGCTTGCCCTGCTGATAGGAGTTCCGTTGTGTATATTTTACTGTACCTATGGGGATGTTCTTTCCAACCTGCTCTGGTGCGGCATGATGATGGTCATTTCCCATCATTCTATCCGCGGGCTTGCTTATGCACAGACACAGATGGGAAATGCGCGGGCTATGCAGTATTTTCATATTGGAGTGCTGTGTTATGCGGCGATGGAATATGCTCTTTGGACTTCTGGCTGCTTTTTTTCCAGCGATTCCATTTTCAGCCCTTATTGCTGGTGTGATTTCCTGCTGACGGGCTGCCTTTTGGGGCTGTTGCCCGCTATGAGAAAGGCGGTGAAGGCATGACCTATATCGAAAATGTATTTATCTGCATGGCATCGCCCCTGTTAATTGCCGCCCTGTGCATGGGAAAACGGCAGATGAAATTCTTTTTGTTCTGCATTGCGGGAATGGGCGCATGCCTGCTTTCTGCGTATATCAACACCTTTCTTGCGGCACTTTATGAAGCGGATACCTTTGCCGCTACTGTGGAGATTGCTCCAGTGGTGGAGGAAGTGATGAAGCTCCTTCCGCTGCTTTTTTATCTTCTCGTATTTGAGCCGGGAACGGAACGGATTAAAATTGCCGCCGTTACCTGCGCGCTTTCATTTGCAACCTTTGAAAATATCTGTTATCTGATTCAGAATGGAGCCGGACATTTTTCCTTTATTTTCTTCCGGGGCATCGGAACGGGTGCGATGCACGTAATCTGCGGTGCGATTGTCGGCGGCGGGCTTGCATACGTGTGGCGGCGGACATGGTTAAAAATAGCAGGAACCTGCGGTCTGCTCGGTGCGGCGATTACCTTTCATGCGACCTATAATCTTCTGATTGCCTATGGCGGCGCAGTGCAGTATGTCGCGTATATTCTTCCGGTTCTGATTCTGATTTTGGGGAAGGTGATTTCCCTCCGCTTGAAGAAATAAGCTTTTGAAGAAAGAAAAAGTGGACATTGAAAGGATTGTCTTAAAAGTAAGTCCTTATAACGATTTAAGATTATTTTCTGTGAAAGCAGCAGAAAATAGCAGTCGTTATGAGGACATTTTTTATTTTTACGTGAGAGTTTTTCCATTTTTTTGTACCTAAGAATATGAAAGGCTTTTACAGTGATATTTTTGGAAAGGAGGTTTCAAAGCAGCTATGTATGCTACAGAAAAACGCATCGAATTGGTAAAAAGGAAAATACGTGAAAAATGCCGCAGGCAGGAGCGGCGTGCAGTCTTTAGGCTGTCTGCTCTGTGCACGCTGCTGTTTTCATCCCTTGTGGGAATACTGGGATGTGTTCAGGGACAGCCGATGGATGCTGCAGGAATGTATGGTGCGGTTCTGCTGCATAAGGATGCGGGCGGCTATGTGCTGGTAGCAGTTATTTCGTTTGCTGTGGCAGTTGTTATCACCGTGCTGTGTATCAAGCTCAGGGGAAGAGAACATCTTGGACAGGACGGGGAAAAGGAAAACGCATCACAATAAGGGAGGATAAAAATAGATGAGAAAGAAAAGAAAACAGAGAAAGCAGATTTATGCAGCAGCAATCTGCATCTGTATGGTACTCTCTTTGACTTCTGCGCCGGTATCGGCGGCAGAAAAGGAGGATGCCCATGTATGCAGCGAAGGGGACGGCTGTATGACAAAAAAAGAGGGCTGCCACTATGAGAGCAAAGATGGCAGTACCACAGCGGCTGGGGAAAAGGAGCAGGAAAATAAAGACAGCGGAGAAGCTGGGCAGGAAGCAGAAAGTGGTAAGGAAGCTGGGCGGGAAGCGGAAAGTGGCAAGGAAGCTGGGCAGGAAGCGGAAAGTGGCAAAGAAGCTGGGCAGAAAACGGAAAATGGCAAGGAAGCCGGATTGGAAGCAGAAAACGGTAAGCAAGCCGGTTTGAAAGCAGAAAACAGTGAGCAAACCGGATTGGAAGCGGAAAATGGCGAGGATGCAGAACTGGAAACAGAAATCGAGGAAGCTTTAAATGAGCAGAAAGCGGTCTCTGTGGAGAGCGTGCAGGACATGATTGATGCACTGCCGGATGCAGAGAAAATCAGCGCCGATAATGCGGAAGAGGTGGCAATGCAGCTTGAAGCCATTGACAAAGCAAAGGTACAGCTTTCTGATGAGGAATTAGACCAGCTTGATTTTACCCGTTACACGGAAGTTATTGATGCGCTGGGCGAATTATCCAAGCCTGTGCTGACTGCGAATGGGTCAGGAGATGTTGCTACGGCAGAGGAGCTGAAAGCTGCAATGGGAGATGGCTCGATTAGCACTGTCAAGATGACAGCAGACATTACCCTTGACGCTACTTTGATTGTTGACCGGATGGTCACGCTTGACCTTAACGGCTGTATGCTGAAGGGCAGTGGCGGAAGTGTCATCAAGGTGGAGGAGGGCGGTGCTCTTAATATTGAAGACAATAATTGGGGTGGAAGCAAATCACGTAAGTTTAAGCCGGATGGAAATGGCTTGTGGAAGCTGGATGAAAATGGTACGGAGAGTATTTCTGGAGGCATTATCACTGGCGGTACGGGAACGCCAATGGGACCGGTAGGCCTTACTTATGGAGGCGGAATATGTGTTGCACCCGGTGGAAGTCTGCTTATGGCTGGAGGAACAATCGTTGGCTGTACGGCAAAGTGCGGCGGGGGTGTAGGACTTTATGGAGATAGTAAAAAGAGCGCACAATTTGCCATGATGTCCATAAATAACAGCAGAATCATCGGCTGTACGGCGGATTCAGGAGGCGGTGTAAATATCAACGAATACGCTGACTTTTCGATGGACAGCGGCAGCATTACGAATTGTACAGCCAATAACGGAGGCGGTATAACGCTTGATTCAGGGTCTGATAATAGTTTCGGCTCTGTTACGATAACGGGTGGGGAGATTAGAAATTGTAAGGCCGAGCGGAATGGCGGCGGCATCAGTAATGATGGCAAAGTCACCATGCTGGGTGGCGTAATTGCGGACTGTACCCTTTCTAATTCCTACGGAGCAGGCGGCACGATAATGAATTTTGGTGATGGAACACTGTTCCTTAGCAGTGGCGGCACGATTTCCGGCGGCGGCACCAATGGCGTATACAACATCGGCAGGCTGCTTGGCTGCGGCGGTACAATCGACAGCGAAGTGCTTAACGAAGGGAAAATCTCTGGCATTGAGGGTCACACAGATCTGGATACACAATTTAATAGTAAAGTGACCAATTCCGGATCTATTAGCGGGGGCAGGTATAACGGTGATGTCAAGAATGACGGAGGCGAGATTCTGGGCGGTAATTTTAGCGGCAGCCTGAACGGTACGCTTACAATTACCTTTGATGCGGACAATGGAGAAAGCCCGGCCAAACAGAGCATTACATGGAGTAAGGCTGGAAAAATGCTTGCTGCCCCGGCTCCTGCCCCGGTCAAAGATGGCTATACATTCGATGGCTGGTATTATGATAATCACGGCACAGAAACGAAATGGGATTTTGCTGCGGATGCTGCGAAATATACCATGACGCTTACGGCGAAGTGGACACAAAATTCTGCGCCAGTTACACCAGTTACGCCAGCTGCGCCGACAGCCTCTGGCAATACGGAATCCGGCAACGGAAGGCGGCACAGGAGCAGGAGAAGCTCTGGCGGTAACGCTTACACAGGTGCGGCAAAGACAAATTCCAGCCAAACTCTATATAGATATACAGGAATAAATCCCTTTGCTGATGTGTACGCAGACGATTGGTTTTACAATGATGTGATGTTTGCCTATGAAAAGGGACTGATGACTGGAAGCTATGCAGACAGCTTTTTGCCGCATGGCAATACCTCCCGCGCCGAAATTGCAGTAATTCTCTATCGTCTGGAGGGCAGTCCTGCTGTAGAGGGCAGAAACAGCTTTACGGATATGGAGTATGGAGCTGATAAAGTGTGGTATTATGACATGGTGACATGGGCGCAGCAAAACGGTATTATGGATGGCTCTGGCGACGGCAGGTTTGGCGCCGGAGAACCCCTTACCCGCGAGGAGCTTGTGTCAATCCTCTATCGCTATGCAAAGGTAAAAGGCTATGATGTGACGGGTACGGAAATGCCTGACAGCTTCACAGACAGAAGCGACGTATCCGATTGGGCACAGGAGGCTATGACATGGGCTGTCAGCAGAGGCATCATAAATGACAGGAATAATCTTCTTGAACCGAAGGGCGCTGCGACCCGCGCTGAGGTCGCTGTTATGCTCCATCGCTTTATAGAAAAGTATGAACTGCAGCCCGCTGTCACGCCAGCAGGCACGATAGGCTGGATAAAGCCAAAGGAAGAATAAAAAGAAATAAAACGTAAGATATGATAAAGCCCGGTATTTCTGGTTATTGTGGACAGAGATGCCGGGCTTTTGTTATGGCAGATAGCAGCCTTGCAGGAAGGGGCTGCAAGGGTTATAATACATGGATAAAGGCTGGCAGATAAAAGGAGATTGCAGGATGCGGATTCACAGAGATATGGTAATTGAGACAGCTTCCAGAATTGCGGATGAGAGGGGCCTTAGCGGTGTTTCTCTGAAAGCAGTTGCGCAGGAGCTTGGAATCAGGACACCTTCTCTTTATAATCATATAGACAGCCTGGACGGACTGCTTTTGCTGGTGGCGCATGGAGGCATGCGCAGGATGAATGAAGAAATGATGCACGCAGCGCTTGGAAATGCAGGCGAGGACGCCCTCTGCCGGGTGGCGGAGGCATATCTGGAATATATGACGGTTCATCCCGGCGTTTATGAGACAATTCAATGGGCGACCTGGCATGGTGCAGAAGAAACAGGGGCAATTTTTGCAGAATATGAAAAGCTGCTTACGACGCTGCTTTATTCCTGTGGCTTCAGGGAGAATCAGGTGCAGGAAGGCTGCCGGATTCTGGCGGGGCTGCTGCATGGATATACGACACTCCAGCTTTCCCGTGCATTTACAGACGCTGCGGCTGTAAAGAAGGAACTCAAAAGGGCGGTAGGGATGTTGCTTTTTGGCATGCACAAAGGTTGAATTATAGGAACAAATCTGTTAGAATGTAGCATGTTGGCATTTGTTTACTACAAAAGAATAGGGAAGCTGCCGGCGGGTCTGGAAATATTTATGGTCAGCCGCGCAGAAATCAGAAATAAATATAGAAGCAATCAAGTAATCATAGGAGATGGGGAAGTAAATGAATATAGTTGAAAAGATATTTGGAACCCATAGTGAACGGGAGTTAAAGCGGATTCTTCCACTTGTGGATAAGATAGAGGCGCTCCGTCCGACTATGCAGGCGCTTACCGATGAGGAGCTTCGGGGAAAGACACAGGAATATAAGAAACGTCTGAGCGAAGGGGAAACGCTGGATGACCTTTTACCGGAAGCATACGCAACCGTGCGGGAAGCGGCGAAGCGTGTTATGAACATGGAGCACTACAGGGTACAGCTTATCGGCGGTATCATTCTGCATCAGGGACGTATTTCAGAGATGCGTACTGGTGAAGGAAAGACGCTGGTAGCAACGCTGCCCGCTTACTTAAATGCACTTGAAGGCAGGGGCGTTCATGTCGTTACAGTCAATGACTATCTGGCAAAGCGTGATGCTGAGTGGATGGGACAGGTTCATGAATTTCTCGGTCTGAAGGTCGGCGTTGTGCTCAACTCCATGAAGCCGGAGGAACGCCGTGAGGCTTATGGCTGCGACATTACCTATGTAACAAATAATGAGCTTGGTTTTGATTATCTGCGTGACAACATGGTTATCTATAAGGAACAGCTCGTTTTGCGTGAGCTGCATTTTGCAATCATCGACGAGGTCGACTCCGTATTGATTGACGAGGCGCGGACGCCGCTTATTATTTCAGGACAGAGCGGAAAATCCACAAAGCTGTATGAAGCGTGCGATATTCTTGCAAGACAGATGACAAGAGGCGCGGATGTGGAGGACCTTTCCAAAATCGATGCTATCATGGGCATTGAGCAGGAAGAAAGCGGAGATTTCATTGTCAATGAAAAGGACAAGGTTGTAAACCTGACGGCAGAGGGTGTCGCTAAGGTAGAGAAATTCTTCCAGATTGAAAACCTTGCCGACCCGGATAATCTGGAGATTCAGCACAATATCATTCTGGCGCTGCGTGCACATAACCTTATGTTCCGCGATCAGGACTACGTTGTAAAGGACGACCAGGTACTGATTGTAGACGAATTTACCGGACGAATCATGCCGGGCAGACGTTATTCCGACGGCCTGCATCAGGCAATCGAAGCCAAAGAGCACGTAAAAGTAAAGAGAGAAAGCAAGACGCTGGCAACGATTACGTTCCAGAATTTCTTTAATAAATTCACCAAGAAATGCGGTATGACCGGTACTGCGCTGACAGAGGAAAAGGAATTCCGTGATATTTATGGAATGGACGTTATCGAAATTCCGACCAATAAGCCGGTACGCAGAATTGACCATCAGGATGCGGTTTATAAGACCAAGAAGGAAAAATTCCATGCCGTTGTTGAATCGGTAAAGGAAGCGCATGCAAAGGGACAGCCTGTGCTTGTCGGCACCATTACCATCGAGACCTCGGAGCTGCTCAGTAATATGCTGCGCAAGGAAGGCATCGAGCATAAGGTGCTCAATGCGAAGTTCCATGAGCTGGAGGCTGAAATCGTAGCGGATGCTGGTATTCATGGCTCCGTAACCATCGCAACCAATATGGCAGGCCGTGGTACGGATATTAAGCTTGACGAAGAAGCAAAGGCACTCGGCGGTCTGCGTATCATCGGTACGGAGCGGCATGAGTCAAGACGTATTGACAATCAGCTCCGTGGACGAAGCGGACGTCAGGGAGACCCCGGCGAATCCAAATTCTATATTTCACTGGAAGACGATTTGATGCGTCTGTTTGGCTCAGAGCGGCTTATCAATATGTTCAATACGCTTGGCATCCCTGAAAATCAGGAAATTGAGCACAAGATGCTGACCAATGCCATTGAGACGGCACAGAAGAAGATAGAGAGTAATAACTTTGGTATCCGTAAGAACCTGCTGGAATACGATCAGGTTATGAACGAGCAGCGCGAGATTATTTATGCAGAACGCCGCCGCGTACTGGATGGCGAAAGCATGCGCGACGTAATTTACAAGATGATTACAGATATTGTGGAAAATACGGTTGATATGTGCATCGGTGACGATGCAAGTCCCGACGACTGGGATTTGACAGAGTTAAATACACTGCTGCTTCCGATTATTCCGCTCAAGGTCATCAACAGAGGACGGATTGAAAAGCTTAAGAAAAACAGCTTAAAGCATCAGTTAAAGGAAGAAGCTGTCAAGCTGTATGAGAGCAAGGAAGCAGAATTCCCTGAGACAGAAGCAATCCGTGAGCTGGAAAGAGTCGTACTGTTAAAGGTAATCGACCGCAGATGGATGGACCATATCGACGATATGGATCAGCTTCGTCAGGGCATTGGCTTACAGGCGTATGGACAGAGAGACCCGCTTGTAGAATACAAGCTCAGTGGCTATGAAATGTTTGACAGCATGACAGACAGTATCCGTGAGGATACGGTAAAGCTGCTCTTCCATGTACGCGTAGAGCAGAAGGTGGAGAGAGAGCAGGTTGCGAAGGTAACCGGAACCAATAAGGATGATTCCCTGCAAAAGGGACCGGTAAGACGTGAAAGCGCAAAGATTTATCCAAATGATCCGTGTCCATGCGGAAGCGGAAAGAAATATAAAAATTGCTGCGGCAGAAAGTAGGTGACGTTAATTGGTAGAATTAGATCAGATGAAAGCCGAATTACAGGCTTATGAAACTCCATTAGCGGAAGTGAGGGATTCACTTTGACCTTGCTGGTAAGGCAAAGAGAATCGAAGAGCTGGAAATGGAAATGGAAGCGCCGGGCTTTTGGGATAATCCCGACTATTCCAACCAGAAGATGAAGGAACTGAAAAATTTAAAAGACCTTGTTGGCGTCTGCGACGGGCTTACCTCACAGTATGAGGATATTGAAACGCTGATTGAGATGGGCTACGAGACAGAGGACGCCGATATTATTCCCGAGACGAGACAGGAACTGGATGCCTTTATTGAAAAGCTGGAAACACTTCGCATCAGCACTCTCTTATCCGGCGAATATGATAAGAATAATGCAATTCTGAAGCTGAATGCAGGCGCGGGCGGCACAGAAAGCTGCGACTGGGCAGGTATGCTCTACCGCATGTATACAAGATGGGCTGAGAAAAAGGGCTATTCGATAGAGGTACTGGATTATCTGGAGGGTGACGAGGCGGGCATCAAGTCCGTAACATTCCAGATTAACGGCGAAAATGCCTACGGTTATCTCAAGTCCGAAAAGGGTGTGCACAGGCTTGTGCGGATTTCTCCGTTCAATGCGCAGGGCAAACGGCAGACCTCCTTCGTATCTTTGGACGTTATGCCGGATATTGAAGAGGAGCTGGATGTAGAAATCAATGAAGAGGACCTCCGCATTGATACCTATCGAAGCAGCGGTGCGGGCGGTCAGCATATCAATAAGACCTCCTCGGCAATCCGTATTACGCATCTGCCGACTGGAATCGTGGTACAGTGCCAGAATGAGCGGAGCCAGCACCAGAATAAGGACAAGGCGATGCAGATGTTGAAGGCAAAGCTCTATCTGCTCAGACAGGAAGAGAATGAGCAGAAGCTTTCCGGTATCCGCGGCGAGGTCAAGGAAATCGGCTGGGGCAATCAGATTCGCTCTTATGTCATGCAGCCGTATACGATGGTAAAGGATCATCGTACAGGCGCAGAATCCTCAAATGTGGATGCCGTTATGGATGGCGCGATTGACCTTTTCATCAATGCGTATCTGAAATGGATTAACACAGGAGAAAAACAGGGCGAATAGGAAAAATGGCTCGGTTTACAAAAGCGAAATAGCAACGTATAATAGGGACACAGAACAGGCGGCTGTTTTGTGTCCTTTGCGTATACGCAGTCTATTATTTTAAATTCTAAATCATTCTAAATCAAATTTTTCACATTACAGTATTTCACAGTATTTCCCGGGAAAATCACCAAAACAAAGCGGTTATGAAAATTTAATGACAGGAGGTTTTTTGTATTGAGAAAACAGATAAAGCTGGTTATGTGTATGGCAGCCATAACCCTTTCTTTTTTGTACCCTTTTTCCGGGAGCTGCATACGTGCACAGGCGCAAAACGATACAGATACGATAATGCAGGCGGAGGTACAGGCAGAAGTACAGCGGATAGAGCAGCAGGCGGAAGTGCAGCAGACAGAAATACAGGAGACGGCAGCTTTAAAAGCCGGGGAAGAAACGGCGGACGGCGAGGAGCAGCCGGAAAAGGCGGCACAAAAAGAACCACAGAAGCCGTCAGAGAAGCAGCCGCCAAAAGAGACGCAGGAACAGCCGGAAAAGACAGCACAAGAAGAAACACAGAAGCCGTCAGAACGGGAGTCGCCCAAAGAGGCTGAGAATAAAGAGACAGAAGATAAAACAGAAGTCCAAGAGGCGATAGAGGTGACGGAAACTGGACGGACAGAAGAAAAAGAAGATAAGGCAGGCGATTCTGAAAATGCAGAAAATGAGAGTGGACTGCAAGAAATGACATACATGTCAGAAAACGAAGAGCCGGAAAATAAATGGATGTTTTCCAAAGTCGCAGTACAGACGGTAGATGGCACAGGAAAAAGTGTCACCTATGGCTATACGGGAAGCATGCAGACCTTTAAGGCTCCGGCAGCGGGAAGCTACAGGCTTAGCTGCTATGGCGCGCCCGGCGGGGGACAAAACCGTCCCGGAGACAGTCTGCCGGGCGGAAGGGGCAGCATGGTACGGGGTGAACTGAAGCTTAAGAAAGGCGAGATACTCTATCTGTATGTGGGCGGCAGCGGAAGCGGAGGCGGAAGATGCTCACACGGAAGCCCGTCCGGCAATGCAGGCGGCTTTAACGGCGGTGCAGCCAGCGGTTATGACGAGAGACAGCTTGGAAATCATGGAAGGTACTGGACGCATGGCAGCGGCGGAGGCGCAACGGATATTCGGCTGGGCGGTACGGCTGTTGGCAATCAGATACTGGTGGCGGGCGGCGGAGGCGGTGCAAATAAGGAAACCTCTGGCAGCAGTGCGGACAATAACAGCTACAATGGCAGGCGGCTCTATGGAAGTGAGGAAGGCGGCGGAGGCGGCTACTACGGCGGCAGTGCGCATTGCGGGGGCAGCAGCTACGCAGATACAGCAAGGCTTTCCGGCATCGTTTATCAAAACGGCGGCAGCAGTGAGGGAAGAATTGTAATCGAGACGCTTGCCTTATTTCCAGAGCTGATTCTGTCAGCAGAGGGTGGCTGGACCAAGGAGAGCGTGCTGATTACAGCGCGGGCAGCAGGGCAGAGCGTCAGCCTTCCATCAGACTGCTTTTCCTGGGAAAAGGATGCAGCAGGCGGCGATGTGTGGACGAGCCAGAATACCCTTCTGGTATCAGAAAACGGCACATATACCTGTAAGATACGCGATGCGGCGGGAAATGAAAGCACAGAAACCATAGTGGTTTCCAATATTGACAGGCTCCTGCCTACGCTCAGCCTTGTGCCGGAGACAAAGGAGTGGACAAGAAAAGCAGTGCTGCTTACCGCACAGGGAAGCGATATGCCAAAGACGGAAAAGGACGGCTGCTCTGGGCTTGCGGATAATCCATATTTCTGGAAAGCGCCGGAGAATCTGACAAAAGAGGAAGAAACAGAGGCAAAAGAAGTAAAAGCGGCAAAAGCAGCAGAAGAAGCAAAAGCGCCAGAGGAGACAGAAGAAGCAAAAGCGCCAGAGGAGACAAAAGTTCTCGGAAGCTGGAGTGCGGAAAATACTATTATGGCGTCCCAAAATGGAGAGTATCACTGTCTGCTTCGGGATAAGGCTGGCAATGAGAGAGAAGCGGTCTGTAAGGTAGACTGGATTGATACAACCGCGCCTGTGGTAACAATGGAAAAGCAGGGAAAATGGTATGACGGAAGCATGGAATTTCTAATCTGTGCAAAGGATTTGCAGCCGGACGGCACGCCGGGCTGCGGACTGGCGCAGGAGGCATATTCCTTTGACGGAAGCTGCTATGGAAGTAAAAACAGGCTGACAGTATCGCAGGAGGGCAGTTATACCGTATGGGTAAAGGATGCACTCGGCAATGTCAGGGAGCAGACAGTCCGGCTTTTACATGATAAAAAGGAGTCGTCAGGGGAAAACTCCGGCGGCGGTCATTCTGATAAATCAGGAGATGACGGCGCAGGAAAAAATACAGGAGAGAAGGGTGCAGAAGATGGCGCTTTAAAAAATCCCGATGATACAGCAGGTGGACCGGAGGAAGCAGGAGAGCTGAAAGACATTTTGGAAGCAGATATTTTTCCGGTAGCAGATTCGCCGTTTTCTGGAAAAAATACAGGGAAAAAGGCTCCTGAAAAGGATTCATCAAAAAGAATTGTGGCAGATGACAGTCTGGGAGAAAAAAGCAGGTGGAAAAATCCGGATAAAGTACCGGCTGTTCTTGAAACTGCGCTTTGGGCAGAAGCCGGGGAGCAGGACAGTGGAGAGAAAGAAATAAGGACCCAAAAGCCGGATATGGATGCACAGAAAAAGAGCAGGCGTCTGCTGTCGCTTTCTCAGAAGGTTTTGTACTCCGTCTGGCTTGCGGCGCTTCTCTGTGGTCTGTTCTGGCTGCTTGTCTGCCTGCTTCTTGAGCATGTCACTGTTTTTGAACGGGATGAAAAGGGCAGGTATAAGAAAATTGGCAGATGTGCCATTTTCAGGAAAAAGGATTACAAGCAGATTAACCTGCGCACACTGATGCGGGAGGGACAGGAGGCAGTCAAGGTGCGGTTTTCGATGGCGTTTGTGCTTCTGTACAAAAATGATAAGGTGCTGCTCCGCACCTATGACGGCGTAGAGCTTCGAAATGTTGCAAAAGAAATTGAAATATTTTCTTGCAATTCGGGAAACCATGTGCTAACATAACAAAAAAGAAAATGCAGTGAAAGAGACTCTTGCTGTGGAAAACGACAGGAATGTGGCGTCACCGACTGAGAGCGCCGCTTGTGGGAATCAGCGAAGGGAACACTCTGGAGCAGATGTTCTGAAAGAAGTCATGTCAGTAGGGGCATACGTGATACGCGCGTTAAGCGTTAAGAGAGGATAAGGCGGTTATACATTTTGTTGGAAATGTCGGCTTATCAATGCGGGTGGTACCGCGGGTAGTTTGATTTCCCGTCCCGGAATGTTTTTTAACATTCCGGGATTTTTTTGTGTAACAGGAAATTTGGAGGAAATTTCCATTACCTGAAAATAAGATGCGCAGTTTATAGCAAACAGAGAGGAGCCTTTTATGAAAACAGAAAACATTTACAGAACCGTAACAATAGGCGAATTGAAAGAAAGCGACATCGGCAGAACGATTCGCGCAGCAGGCTGGGTGGAAAATATCCGGGATCACGGCGGCGTTTCGTTTTTGGACCTGCGTGATATGTACGGCGTTTTACAGGTCGTGCTGCGCGACACCTCGCTTTTGAAGGGAATCACCAAGGAAAACTGTATTTCTGTAGAGGGATTGATTGAGAAGCGGGATGAGGAGACCTATAATCCGAAGATTCCTACAGGCACTATTGAGCTTGAAGCGGCTTCCATTACCATGCTCGGCAAGGTATACCAGCAGCTCCCCTTTGAAATTATGACCTCAAAGGAAACGAGAGAGGACGTCAGATTAAAATACAGGTATCTGGATTTGCGCAATGCAAAGGTAAGGGACAACATGATTTTCCGCTCAAAGGTAATCAGCTTTTTGCGGGAGAAGATGACGCAGATGGGATTCCTTGAAATCCAGACTCCGATTCTGTGCGCGTCCTCACCGGAGGGTGCGAGAGACTACATTGTTCCCTCACGTAAATTTAAGGGAAAATTCTACGCACTGCCGCAGGCGCCGCAGCAGTACAAGCAGCTTTTGATGGTATCCGGCTTTGACAAATACTTCCAGATTGCGCCGTGCTTCAGGGATGAGGATGCGCGGGCGGACCGTTCTCCGGGAGAATTTTATCAGCTTGATTTTGAAATGAGCTTTGCAACACAGGAGGATGTTTTCCGTGTAGGCGAAGAAGTGCTGACGGAAACCTTCAATAAGTTTGCACCAGAGGGCGCGCAGGTAACACAGGCGCCGTATCCAATCATCAGCTACAAGCAGGCGATGCTGGAATTTGGCTGCGACAAACCGGATTTGCGCAATCCGCTGCGTATTATAGATGTAACAGACTTTTTCCAGAAATGTACCTTTAAGCCGTTTTTGAAAAAGACGGTGCGGGCGATTAAGGTACATGCGGACATGTCAAAGGGCTTCCATGAAAAGCTGCTTTCCTTTGCAACAGGGCTTGGCATGGGCGGACTTGGTTATCTTGAGGTTGATGAGGACCTTTCCTATAAAGGGCCGATTGACAAATTTATCCCGGATGAGCTGAAAAAAGAGCTTTTGCAGCTTGCACAGCTTACAGCGGGCGATACGATTTTCTTTATTGCGGATAAAGAGGAACGGGCAAATTATTATGCCGGACAGCTTCGGAACGAGCTTGGAAAAAGACTGGATTTGTATGAGAAGAATGCGTTCCGTTTCTGCTACGTCAACGATTTTCCGATGTATGAGCCGGATGCGGAGACCAAAAAACCGGGCTTTACGCACAATCCGTTTTCCATGCCGCAGGGCGGCTTAAAGGCGCTGATGGAGAAAGACCCTTACGATATTCTGGCATATCAGTACGATATTGTCTGCAACGGTGTAGAACTTTCCTCCGGTGCTGTGCGCAACCACGATATTGATATTATGGTAAAAGCCTTTGAAATCGCTGGCTATGACGAAGAAACGCTGCGTACAAAGTTTGGAGCGCTCTATCAGGCATTTCAGTTTGGAGCGCCGCCACACGCAGGCATGGCGCCCGGCGTAGACAGAATGATTATGCTGCTTCGGGGAGAGGAAAATATCCGGGAAGTAATTGCATTTCCAATGAACGGCAACGCGCAGGATCTGATGTGCGGCGCACCGAATACGGTTACAGAGCAGCAGCTTAGAGAGGTTCATATCAAGGTCAGAGACTGACGGGAGAGAAAAAGATGGCGAATATCATTTCAGATGAAACGATTGAATATGTAGGAATCCTTGCAAAGCTGGAGCTTTCCGGCGAGGAAAAAGAGGCGGCAAAGAAGGATATGGGAAGGATGCTGGATTATATTGACCAGCTGGGCGAACTGGATACGACAGGCGTAGAGCCTATGTCCCACGTCTTTTCTGTGGAAAATGTGCTGCGTGAGGATATTGTGACGGGCGTCGATATGCGGGAGGAAATTCTTGCAAATGCACCCGGCGAAAAGGATGGTATGTTTGTTGTGCCGAGGACGTTTGAATAGAGGAGAAATCGATGAAGCTGATAGATATGACAGCCGTGTCACTTAGCGCGGCAATTAAAAAAAGAGAAGTGTCGGTTGAAGAAGCGGTAAAAGCGTCGCTTGCTGTGATTGCAGAAAAAGAGGAACGGTTAAACTGCTATGTAACAGTGGACGAAAAGGGCGCGCTGGCAGAAGCGCAGCGGGTGCAGAAGGCGATTGATGAGGGCACTCTTACCGGACCGCTTGCAGGCGTTCCGATGGCGGTAAAGGACAATATGTGCACCAAAGGGCTGCTTACGACCTGCTCCTCTAAAATTCTTGGAAATTTTGTGCCGACCTATACGGCGGAGGCTGTGCAGAAGCTGATGGAGGCGGGCGCAGTCATTCTTGGAAAAACCAATATGGATGAATTTGCGATGGGCTCCACAACGGAGACTTCAGCATTTGGCGTAACAAAAAATCCCTGGAAGGAAACCCATGTGCCGGGCGGCTCCTCCGGCGGCTCTGCCGCTGCTGTGGCGGCAGATGAATGTTTTGCCGCGCTTGGCTCCGATACCGGCGGCTCTATCAGACAGCCTGCTTCCTTCTGCGGCGTAGTCGGCATGAAGCCTACCTATGGAACTGTTTCCCGCTATGGACTCATTGCTTACGGCTCCTCTCTGGATCAGATAGGACCGCTTGGAAAGGATGTTACGGACTGTGCCGCAGTCTTAGAGGCAATCTCTTCTTATGATAAGAAGGATTCCACTTCCATGAAGCGGGATGATACAGATTTTATGAGCGCGCTTACCGGGGATGTAAAGGGACTGCGGATTGGTATTGTCAGGGATTATTTTAAAGAGGGACTGGCAGGCGAGGTGCGCAGCAGCGTACTGGCGGCAGCCGATACGTTAAAGAGCATGGGCGCTTTGGTGGAGGAATTTGATTTAAGCCTTGTAGATTATGCAATTCCTGCTTATTATACGATTGCAGCGGCAGAGGCAAGCTCCAATCTGGAGCGGTTTGACGGCATTAAATACGGATACCGGGCGCAGGACTGCGAAGGTCTGCATGATATGTATAAAAAGACCCGCTCTGAGGGCTTTGGCGCGGAGGTAAAGCGCAGAATCATGCTTGGCTCCTTCGTACTCAGCTCTGGCTATTACGATGCGTACTATTTAAAGGCGCTGCGTGTTAAGGCGCTGATAAAACGTGCATTTGACGAGGCATTTTCCAAATATGACCTGATTCTCGGACCGGCGGCTCCTACAACTGCGCCTGCGCTTGGCAGCAGCCTGGAGGACCCGATTAAGATGTATCTGGGCGATATTTATACAGTTTCCGTCAATCTGGCAGGCCTGCCGGGAATCGTGCTTCCCTGCGGCATGGATAGTGAAGGGCTGCCAATCGGCGTGCAGCTGATTGGTGACTGCTTTGCAGAAAAGAAGCTGTTAAATGCAGCCTTTGCTTATGAAAACGCAAGAGGCGCTTTTGCGAAGTGTGGGGAGGGCAAATAAATGGAAAAGCAATATGAAACTGTCATAGGACTTGAGGTGCATGTTGAGCTTGCAACCAAGACAAAGATTTTCTGCGGCTGCTCCACTGCATTTGGCGGTGCGCCCAATACCCATACCTGTCCGGTCTGCACCGGTATGCCGGGCTCCCTTCCGGTACTGAACAGACAGGTGCTGGAATATGCTGTTGACGTCGGACTTGCAACGAACTGTGACATCACGAGATACTGCAAATTTGACCGGAAAAATTATTTTTACCCGGATAACCCACAGAATTATCAGATTTCCCAGCTCTATCTGCCGATTTGCCGAAACGGCTATGTTGAAATCGAAACGGAAGAGGGCGGCGTTAAAAAGATTGGAATTCATGAGATTCACATGGAGGAGGATGCGGGCAAGCTTATCCATGACGAGTGGGAGGACTGCACGCTGGTGGACTATAACCGTTCCGGCGTTCCGCTTATTGAGATTGTTTCCGAACCGGATATGAGGAGCGCGCAGGAGGTTATCGCATATCTGGAAAAATTAAGGCTTCTGATTCAGTATCTTGGCGCTTCTGACTGCAAGCTGCAGGAAGGCTCCATGCGTGCCGATGTGAACCTTTCTGTCCGTGAGGTGGGTGCAGAGGAATTTGGTACCAGAACGGAAATGAAAAACTTAAATTCCTTTAAAGCGATTATGCGGGCGATTGCAGGAGAAAGGGAACGGCAGATTGCTTTATTGGAGGACGGAGAGAAGGTCGTACAGGAGACCAGACGCTGGGACGATACCAAGGGCTGCTCCTATGCAATGCGTTCCAAAGAGGATGCGCAGGATTACCGTTATTTCCCGGACCCCGACCTTACGCCGATTCGGATTTCAGAGGAATGGCTTGACGGGCGCAGAAAAGGGCTGCCGGAATTCCGCGAGGAAAAGATGCAGCGGTATCGGGAGAGCTTTGAAATTCCTGAGTATGATATAGAAATCCTGACAGGCTCAAAGCATCTTGCAGACCTTTTTGAAGAAACGACTGCGCTCTGTGGACAGGCAAAGAAGGTCTCCAACTGGCTGATGGGGGAGACAATGCGTCTTTTGAAGGAACAGGGAAAGGATGCCGAGGACATCGTATTTTCGCCGGAGCATCTTGCCGAGCTGATTGCGCTTACCGATAAGAAGGAAATCAATGGTACGGTTGCAAAAGAGGTCTTTGCCGTAATGTTTTTGGAGGATATATCTCCGAAAAAATATGTAGAAGAAAAAGGCTTAAAGACAGTAAACGATACCGGAGCGCTGGAAAAGGTATTGACCGAGGTCATCGCGGCAAATCCGCAGTCCGTTGCAGATTATAAAAGCGGCAAGGAAAAGGCAATCGGATTTCTGGTTGGACAGACCATGAAGGCGATGAAGGGCAAGGCGGACCCTGCCGCAGTCAACCAGATGCTTCGGGATATGCTGGCATAAAGCTTTTGACAAAAAGAAGTCTGCTTGTTGAATCTACTGCCGTTTTGTACTATCATAGAGAAAAAGAAGAAAGGTAGTAGGGATATGGATCAGATTTATATAGAAGTATTGGTTGCGAGAAAGCATAATACGGCGGCTGGAATCGGAAAGATTCTGGCGGGCATTGCTGCAGTCCTCTGCTTTTTGGGAAGCATGGCTTCGATATTTGCACTGGCTGGCGCAGCTCTTTTTGGATTCCTTGCTTATTACTGCTATTTGCAGGAATGGGTCGAATATGAGTACAGCTATGTAAGCAGGGAGCTGACGGTAGATAAGATTATGGCAAAAAGCAGGAGAAAAACAGTGGCTTCCTACCTGCTTGATAAGATAGAAGCGGGCGGCATGGAAAATTCCATCCGCTTAGACGCTTTCCGGAATAAAAATTGTAAAACGATAGATTATACCAGTAAGAATGGGCAGAGTCCTTTCGTTCTTTATTATGAGGGACAATGTAAAATCCTTCTGGATGCAGATGCGGGACTGATGCAGGCGCTTCATAATGCAGCGCCCAGCAGGATATTCCTGAACTGATTTGTACATTGACAAAGGCAGTACAGGTTTGTTACACTGTTCAACATAAAAAAGGCACAACACAGGAGGATGGAAAATGGGTCAGATAATTGGCGAAGGCATTACGTTTGATGATGTTTTACTGGTTCCGGGATATTCTCAGATTATTCCCAATCAGGTGGATCTTTCTACCTGGCTGACGAAGAAAATCAGACTGAATATTCCCATGATGAGTGCGGGAATGGATACCGTTACCGAACACCGCATGGCGATTGCGATGGCACGGCAGGGCGGCATCGGCATTATTCATAAGAACATGTCGATTGAAGCACAGGCAGAAGAGGTTGACAAGGTAAAACGTTCAGAAAACGGCGTCATTACGGACCCCTTTTCATTGACACCTGAGCATACGCTTGCAGATGCCAATGCGCTGATGGCAAAATTCCGTATCTCCGGCGTGCCGATTACCGAGGGCAGAAAGCTGGTTGGCATCATTACCAACCGTGATTTGAAGTTTGAAACGGACTATACCCGTAAGATTAAAGAGTGCATGACCACCGAAAACCTGATTACGGCAAAGGAGGGCATCACCTTAGAGGAAGCAAAACGGATTCTTGGAAAAGCAAGAAAGGAAAAGCTTCCAATTGTTGACGATGATTTTAACTTAAAAGGTCTTATTACCATCAAGGACATTGAAAAGACCATCAAATATCCCCTTTCCGCAAAGGACGCACAGGGCAGGCTGCTCTGCGGCGCAGGCGTCGGCATTACGGCAAATGTACTGGAGAGAGTGGCGGCGCTTGTAGATGCAAAGGTGGACGTTATCGTGCTGGACAGCGCGCATGGACATTCTGAAAATGTTTTAAAATGCCTGCGCATGATAAAGGAAGCCTATCCGCAGGTACAGGTTATTGCCGGAAATGTGGCGACAGGCGAAGGTACAAAGGCGCTGATTGAAGCAGGAGCAGATGCAGTCAAGGTGGGTATCGGTCCCGGCTCCATCTGTACGACCCGTATCGTTGCCGGCATCGGCGTACCGCAGATTAGCGCAATCATGGACGCTTATGCGGTTGCAAAGGAGTATGGCATTCCGATTATCGCTGACGGCGGCATCAAGTATTCGGGCGATATGACAAAGGCGATTGCCGCAGGCGGCAATGTCTGCATGATGGGAAGCATCTTTGCAGGCTGTGATGAAAGCCCGGGAACCTTTGAGCTGTTCCAGGGAAGAAAATACAAGGTATATCGCGGCATGGGCTCTATCGCTGCAATGGAAAACGGAAGCAAGGACCGTTATTTCCAGTCAGATGCGAAAAAGCTGGTGCCGGAGGGCGTAGAAGGACGTGTTGCCTACAAGGGTACGGTAGAGGATACCGTATTCCAGCTGATGGGCGGTCTGCGGTCCGGTATGGGCTACTGCGGCACACAGACGATAGAGGAGCTGAAGGAAAGAGGCAGATTTGTTAAGATTTCCGCAGCATCCTTAAAGGAAAGCCATCCGCACGACATTCATATTACGAAGGAAGCGCCGAACTACAGCGTGGATGATAATTAAGCATAATACAAAAAGCCTCTGTGGGGACTTCCCGCAGAGGCTTTTACGAAATATCCGGTTGGATAAAAAGGAGTGGGAGCTATGTCGGGAATTCTGTATGATGCAAGGCTGATAAAGGCTTATGACGCACTGCTTGCGGTCTGCGAAAGCATCGGAGAGACGCGCCAGTGGAATGATGCGTTGTGGGAGGAGCTTTTGGCAGATGGAGCACTTTTGGAGGAAATGATTTATTATCTGGAGCATCACTGCCTGCTGGGACATGCCAGAGTGGCAGGATATACGCTGATTGATTTATTTGTATGGCAGATGGACCGCTATAATCTGGCGATGGATTCCGGCAAGAATACGGAAAGCTGCAATAAGGAAAAAATGGTGCTGCAGGCTTTTTATACGATGGCACAGATGAAAAAAGACCCGGAGGGGTATCAGAGAAAGCTGACAGACGGCTTTGGAATGGACAAATAGGAAAAGGAGTTTTTGCATGACGAGATTTGAATTTACGGAAAATCTGAGAAAAGCGCTTTCCGGAAGGGTGAGCCACCAGGTTGTAAATGAGAATGTGGCATACTATGAAAATTATATTGATACGGAAATCAAAAAAGGACGCAGTGAGGAAGCGGTTTTAGAGGAGCTTGGCGACCCGAGATGGATTGCAAAGACCATCATTGATACGGCGCGCGAGGATGGCGCTTCTGTGGAAACGCAGGAAACCTTTGATGATGCGGCTTCCCATTCTGCAAAAATTTTCAGAATGCCGACATGGCTGCTCATCGTTTTATTTATCCTGCTCTGTATTGCTGCATTTAAGGTGGTTGGACTGCTGATTGCGCTGCTTCCGGTACTGCTTACAGCGGCGCTGGTGCTGTGGCTGGTGCGGTATTTCCGCGACAGATAAAGGCAGATAAAAAATAGATGAAATGGAAAACAGTCCGTCAGGGGAACTAACGGACTGTTTTGAGGGGAGTATAAATAATTAATATATAAGGGTTACAAATAGAAAGATTGGAGTGTCTCTCTATCTGCTAAAATCATAGTACAGCATTATCGTTGAAATTGCAAGCATTATTTGCAAAAAATTTTAATAAATCTTTAAAAAAGTCTGCCCGAAAGTACCGGCTGTCATTTTCATTTCAAAAAACATTTCTGATTCCGTATATATTTCCCAAAGCATGACATACTAAGAGCGTAACTTTATAGAAATCAGGAGGAATGAAATATGTCTAAAAATGATTACAGCCAGAATGAAAAGCAGAATTACCAGAACAGCACAAACCAGTCTCAGGATAAGACAAACAACTGCTCTAACAGCACAGGCAGCAACCAGAAGAACAACAATCAGAAACAGAAGAACAACAGCCAGAACAACAACTTTTAAAGAAACCCGGCTTTTTGCCGGGGCTACATAAAGTCAAAAACTATTTGACACGTTTACGTGAGCACCTTAATATAAACTTATGAGAAAATTTGAATTGATTGTCCCCTGTCATTTTGGACTGGAGGCACCTTTAAAAAGAGAAATTACAGAGCTTGGATATGAGATTGCGTCCGTCGAGGACGGACGCGTTACCTTTTATGGAGATGAGGAAGCCTGCGTGCGCGCCAATATTTTTCTGCGGACAGCGGAGCGGGTGCTGATTAAGATTGGCAGCTTCCATGCCAAAACCTTTGAAGAGCTGTTTCAGGGCACGAAAGCGCTGCCCTGGGAGGAATGGATTCCCAAGGATGGAAAATTCTGGGTGGCGAAGGCGGCAAGCGTAAAGAGTGCGCTCTTTAGCCCGTCGGATATTCAGTCCGTGATGAAAAAGGCGATGGTGGAGCGGCTTAGGGAGACCTATCATATCAACTGGTTTACAGAAAGCGGAGAGAGCTTTCCGCTTCGCGTCTTTCTGTTAAAGGATGAAGTGACAATCGGGCTTGATACCACGGGAGAATCCCTGCATAAGCGGGGCTACCGGAAGCTTACGGCAAAGGCGCCTATCGCGGAAAATCTTGCGGCGGCGCTGATTATGCTCACCCCCTGGAGAGGCGACAGGATTCTGGTGGACCCTTTCTGCGGCAGCGGTACGATACCGATAGAGGCTGCGATGATGGCAGCTAATATTGCGCCCGGAATGAACCGGAGCTTTACAGCCGAGAACTGGGGGCATATTATAGGAAAGAAAAACTGGTATGAGGCAGTGGATGAGGCGGCGGAGCTGATGCAGATTCCGACTGATACGGACATTCAGGCGTATGACCTTGACCCGGAGATGGTGGCGATTGCCAGAGCCAATGCAAAGCTCGCAGGTGTAGAGGGAATGATTCATTTCCAGCAGAGAGATATTGCCGCGCTCAGCCATCCTAAAAAATATGGCTTTTTGATTACCAATCCGCCATACGGCGAGCGGCTTTCCGAAAAAGAACAGCTTCCTGCGCTGTATCAGACGATAGGTGAGCGTTTCCGTGCGCTGGATTCGTGGTCCATGTATCTGATTACCTCTTATGAGGATGCGGAAAAGGCGATTGGACGCAAGGCGGATAAAAACCGCAAGATTTATAACGGCATGATGAAAACCTACTATTATCAATATCTGGGACCCAAGCCGCCATCCCGCAAAGGACGCGGCGTATGATACAGGAAAAACTCTGGAGAGCAATGCTCATCTGCAGCCTTTTGTTTACCGCTGGCGCGATGGGCGTAATGCTCTGGTTTTCTGCCACAAAGACAATCGTAATCGCAGAGGAGGCAGCGCCGGAGCAGGGCAGCGTCCTGCCGTCGGAGAGTGAGGAGGACAGACTGCGCTTTGAAACGGGCGGCGGCGTAAAGCTCGCCATTTCATTGCCGGAGCAGCTCAAGGCGGATGATATTGTCATTGAAAACCGCTATATGGAGCATGAAATTCATATTATACTGACTGGTCTGTATGGTGATTTTTACAGGAAAAATGCAATTTCAGGAAATACAGAGAAAATAAAAGAGGGCTTTTTTGGCGAGGAAGAGGGCAGCACAAGACTCAGGCTTGTGATGGATGGGCTGTATGAGCATCAGTACATATTTGAAAATGGTGTGCTCTACCTTGATTTCCTGCCGCCAAAGCAGCTATATGATAAAATACTGGTCGTTGATGCAGCCTGCGGCGGCAGAGAGGACGGCAATACCGGAAACGGCATCAAAGAAAAAACACTTACGCTGAAGCTTTCCGAGCTGGTAAAGGAAGCACTTGCAGATTCGGAAATCAGAGTTTACTGTACCAGGACGGATGACAGCCGCATATCGCCGGAAAGACGTCTGGAATTTGCAGATGAGCTTGGGGCAGACCTTCTTGTCAGCATACGGGCTGGGGCGGATAGCGGCAGTGCACAGGTATTTGGCATCCAGAGCTTTTATAACGCAGACTATTTCATCCCCTATCTGGGAAATGTCCAGCTTGCGGATTTGCTTGAAAGAAATGTTGTGGAAGCGGCGGGCGGCAAGGCAAACGGCCTGTTTGAAGCATCAAAGGATGATTTCCTGCTGCAGAATGCACAGATACCATCAGCAGCGATAGCAGTCGGCTATCTGACCAACCGGGAGGAGGCAGCCGCGCTTGAACGGGAGGACTATCAGAAAAAGCTGGCGGAGGGAATTGCGAAAGCAGTTGAGGAAGCGTTTGCAGTCAGGGAACAGGAGCCATAGCATAAAAGGAAGGAAACAAAGGAATGAAACAGCAGGTGGTCTTTGCAACCGGAAATGCAGGGAAAATGAAGGAAATCCGTATGATTCTTTCGGATGTGGACGCACAGGTGCTTTCCATGAAGGAGGCAGGGATTGTCTCGGATGCTGAAGAAAATGGCAGCACATTTGCAGAAAATGCGCTGATTAAGGCAAGGGCGTGTGCCCAAAATACAGATGCGGTGGTGCTTGCGGATGATTCCGGCCTGGTAATCGATGCATTGGGCGGAGAGCCGGGAATCTATTCTGCGCGCTATCTGGGAGAGGATACCTCCTATCATATCAAAAATCATGCGCTGATAGACAGACTTGACGGCGTGCCAGAGGAGAAGCGGACGGCACGGTTTGTCTGCGTCATTGCGGCAGTTTTGCCGGATGGCAGGGAATATACGGCAGAGGGCGTTATGGAGGGAAGAATCGGCTATGAGGAGGCTGGCGGAAACGGCTTTGGCTATGACCCGATTTTTTATCTTCCGCAGTATGGCTGCACAAGCGCAGAGCTTTCCCCGGAGCAGAAAAACGCTGAGAGCCACAGAGGCAGGGCACTTGAAAAAATGAAGGCAATTTTATTGGAAGCTGGTGTTTTGCAAAAACAGGTAAGAGAGTGCTAACGGGTATTTTATGAAAATATTAGTTATAAGCGATACACATAGAAAAAATGAAAACCTCTTTCGGGTACTGGAAAAAACAGGGACGCCAGACCTCTTAATCCACTGCGGAGACGTAGAGGGAAGCGAGTATACAATCAGTCAGGCGGCGGGCTGCCCGGTGGAGATGGTTGCGGGAAATAATGATTTCTTTTCCACGCTGCCCAGAGAGCGGGAATTTACGCTTGCAGGGCATCAGATTCTGCTGACGCATGGGCACTCCTACTATGTTTCGATGGGGAATGAAATGATTAAGCAGGAGGCGGCTGCCCGAGGCGCGGATATTGTGATTTACGGGCATACGCACAGACCGGTCATAGATATATCCGATGAGATAACGGCGCTCAACCCGGGAAGCCTTTCTTATCCAAGACAGGAGGGGCATCTGCCGTCGTATCTGCTGATGGAGCTGGATGAAAACGGGAAAGCGCAGTTTTCGATTCATTTTCTCCATGAAAATGATTGACAAGGTTTGTACGTTATTATATAATATAGCTTGCGTCGTGGGGGAAACCCCTGATTTTTACAGAGCGGGGTGTGGCTCAGCTTGGCTAGAGCGCCTGGTTTGGGACCAGGAGGTCGCAGGTTCGAATCCTGTCACCCCGATGAATTATGCGGGTGTAGTTCAATGGTAGAACACCAGCCTTCCAAGCTGGATACGTGGGTTCGATTCCCATCACCCGCTGTTTTTTATTTTCCGGAAAGCAGAAAGGTATGCTTGCCGGATTTTTTGATGCGCAGGCAAACTCTGTATGATGGGATAAGATAAAAACTGCTTGGATAAAAAAGCAAAAAACTGTTGACTTTTGCGAGACGTTCTGATATGATAATTGACGTGCTGACGCGATGTGCTTCAATCGTTGTCAAATCCTATACGATATGTGTTCGTAGCTCAGCTGGATAGAGCAACGGCCTTCTAAGCCGTGGGTCGGGGGTTCGAATCCCTTCGAGCACGTTGATAAGGGAAAGCACCTTTATGATGTTTTCCCTTATATGGTGGGTATAGCGCAGCTGGTTAGCGCGCCAGATTGTGGCTCTGGAGGCCAAGGGTTCGAATCCCTTTATCCAC
>CAKRYY010000027.1 GCA_934432885.1 uncultured Lachnospiraceae bacterium | reverse complement strand
CTGTGGTGCAGCGGCTGGAAATATTTAGGCTATCAGCTTGGAAAGCATTATCAGAAGCTGCCTAGAAAAATGGTCGTTTCCTGCAGCATGAACAGAAACTATTGGCAGTAATTGTCAGAAAGGCAGGATTTTCGTATGTGTGGTATTGTAGGCTATATCGGAACAGAGCAGGCGGCGCCGATTATTCTGGATGGACTTTCCAAGCTGGAATACAGAGGCTACGATTCTGCGGGCATGGCAGTATTTGATGGAAAGCAGGTCAATGTAACCAAATCTGTCGGCAGGCTGAAGGTGCTGGAGGAGCTGACGCATGGCGGCGCAACAATGCCGGGAACTGTGGGCATTGGTCATACCAGATGGGCGACGCACGGGATTCCAAATGATGTCAATTCCCATCCTCATTTTAATAAAGAAAAAACGATTACCGTTGTGCATAACGGCATTATAGAAAATTATATTCCGCTGAGAAATAAGCTGCTAAAAAAAGGCTATGAATTCGTATCAGAGACGGATACGGAGGTGGTTGCGCAGCTGCTTGATTATTATTACAGTGGAAATCCTCTTGAAACAATTTTAAAGGTGCTGCATCGTATTGAAGGCTCTTATGCGCTCGGCATCATGTTTGCAGATCATCCGGGAGAACTGTTTGCAGCGCGCAAGGGCAGTCCGTTAATTGTGGGACAGAGTGAAAACGGCTGTTTCATTGCTTCTGACGTGCCGGCAATTCTGCGCTATACAAGAAAGGTTTATTTTGTAGAGGAGCAGGAGGTAGTGCGTCTGGAGCCGGACCACATACATTTCTATACGCTGGATGAGGAAGAAATCACCAAGGAGCCCACGATAATAGAGTGGGATGCCAATGCGGCGGAAAAGGGCGGCTATGAGCATTTCATGCTCAAGGAGATGTATGAACAGCCAAAGACTGTGACAGATACGCTGATGCCGCGTCTGAAAAAGGATAAGATTGAGATTGAAGAGCTGGGGCTTACGGATGAAGAAATCCTAAAGCTTCGGAAGATCCATATTGTTGCCTGCGGTTCTGCATATCATGCTGGTGTGACCGGAAAATATGTGCTGGAGGGACTTGCACGGATTCCAGTAGAGGTAGACCTTGCTTCGGAATTTCGCTACCGCGACCCGATTCTGGAAGAGGGCGCGATGGTTATTGCAATCAGCCAGTCAGGTGAGACGGCGGATACGCTGGCAGCTATCCGCGAATCAAAGGCAAAGGGCTTCCGCGTGCTGGGCATTGTCAATGTAGTTGGCAGCTCGATAGCAAGAGAAGCCGATAATGTAATGTACACCTGGGCAGGACCTGAGATTGCGGTTGCAACGACAAAGGCCTACAGTGCGCAGCTCATAGCGCTGTATCTGCTTGCAATCAAATTTGCCTGTGTCAGAAAAACCATTGATGAAAAGACATATCAGGAGCTTTTAAAGGACCTTAAGAAGCTGCCGGATCAGATAGAGCTTCTGTTAAACAATAAGGAACGGATTCAGCGCTTCGCAAACCGCTATATCGGCGCAAGGGATGTATTCTTTATTGGAAGAGGCATTGACTATGCAATTTCGCTGGAGGCTTCCTTAAAGCTGAAGGAGATTTCCTATATCCATTCCGAGGCTTATGCGGCAGGCGAATTAAAGCATGGGACGATTTCTCTGATTGAGAAGGGAACACTTGTAGCGGCGGTTTCCACCCAGCCTGCACTTTACCAGAAGATGATAAGCAACATGGTTGAGGTAAAGGCAAGGGGCGCATTCCTGCTTGCTGTAACCAACGAGGAAAACCGCGATATTGAAAAGGTAGCGGATTATGTCATTTATATTCCAGAGACCAATCCTTATTTTACGGATTCCCTGGCAATTATTCCGCTGCAGCTTTTTGGCTACTATGTTGCAGTCGGCAAGGGCTGTGATGTCGATAAGCCAAGAAACCTTGCAAAGTCGGTAACGGTTGAATAGACTTTTTCGATTTAATAAAATTTGCACATTTCCATCACATTTTGGACACAAATTCTTTCTATACTAAAGCCAGAAAAGAAAAAGAAGACGCTTTTCCAAGGGAAAGCCTTCAGAAGGAAAGGTGCTCTGGCACAATAGAGAACAGAAAAGAGGTTTTGACTTATGTATGGAAACAACACATATCCAAATGATTTTGAAGACAGAACAACAACAGGTACGCAGGGCGTTTACAGCGGTTATCAGAATATCCCCCAGCAGGCTCCTACGCAGCCACCAAAAAAGAAGGGCGGCGCAGGACTTGCCAAGAAGCTGGCGGCCGCAGGCTGCATAGGCTTGTGCTTTGGCATTTTTGCTGGAACCGGATTTTACGCGGTCAGCTCCCTGACCGGCATGCTGGATGGAAAGACCAAACAGGCGGCAGAAAGCCAGACGCAGCAGGTGCTGCCGGCAGCCGGAACTGCGATAACCACAAGCAATGCGGTAACCGCCGTGACGACAGATGTGACAGGCGTTGTCAGCAAGGTAATGCCTTCTGTAGTTTCGATTACCAATGTATTTACTGAAAAGTCCAATTTCTTTGGACAGACGCTGGAAAGCCAGAATCAGGCAAGCGGATCCGGTATCATCGTTGGTGAAAATGATCAGGAGCTTTTGATTGTTACCAATCAGCATGTAATTGCTGATGCAGATACGCTGAGTGTACAGTTTATTGATGGCGAACAGGTAAATGCACAGATTAAGGGCTATGATTCCGATAAGGATCTGGCAGTGATTGCAGTTCCCCTTAGTGATGTTAAGAGTAGCACCAAAGACAGCATTGCAGTAGCGACGATGGGGGATTCGGATGCACTGACAGTCGGCGAGCCTGCTATCGCAATCGGCAATGCGCTTGGCTATGGTCAGTCTGTTACAACAGGTGTCATCAGTGCGCTGGATCGTGTTGTAGGCGATACCAACAACGGCAATAAGCTGATTCAGACAGATGCAGCGATCAACCCCGGCAACTCCGGCGGTGCGCTGTTAAATATGAATGGTGAGGTTATCGGTATCAACTCCAATAAGATTGGCGGAACTGTTGTAGAAGGCATGGGCTATGCTATCCCGATTTCCTCTGCAAAGCCGATTATTGAAGAGCTTATGACCAAGACCACAAAGGTTAAGGTTGCAGATGGAGAAAAGGCTTATCTGGGAATCTCCGGCGTCAATGTTACAGAAGAGGTTTCACAGATGTATGGTATGCCGAAGGGCGTTTATATCGGACAGGTATATGAAGGAACCGCAGCACAGAAGGCTGGGCTTGTAAAGGGCGATATTATTACCAAGTTCGATGGAAGCAGCGTAAGCTCAATGGAAGAGCTTCAGAGCATGATGGAATATTATCCCGCAGGCTCTCAGGTAGACATTACGATTCAGCAGGGCAGTCCAAACGGTTATCAGGAAAAACAGATAACAGTAACGCTGGGTGAAAAGCAGGAAGAAAATGTTCAATAAGCTGAGGCATCAGAGATTATAAAAAAGTCCGGACAGATAACATCTGTTCGGATTTTTTGATGCGCAACTCGTGGAGATGAATTTTGCCTTACAGGCACCGCTCGCGCGCAGAGAGTCTGCAAGCAAACTCTTTTTTATACCGTTTATTCAACTGCAATATAGAGATAGCAGTGCGCCTTTTTGTCCTTTGTATACTCAGCCGGAACGCTGCTTTCATAGTCACAGGTAAAGCGTCTTTTGATGCTGCCGTCCTTCTGTGCAGTCCAGACTGCATTCCATGCAGCTTGTGTACAGCTAAGCAGGTCATCTCCTGCAAAGTCATATTTCCGGTAAATGCCTGCAGCGACCTGCCCTTCAAGCTGTGCAAAAAAATCACTTTGAACGCCGAGAATCGTAAGGTCATAGGCTCCCGTCTCGTCAGAGGCATAATTACTGTATCTGGAAACGGGTGAAACACCGGGAAGAAACTGACCGTTGCTGTCAAATAAAACAGGCAGCTTTCCGCTGGTAATGTCTGCCCAAAGCTCAGAAATCTGTTCCGTGCCTGCAGGAGAATTGTCCGTGCGGATGCTAACTTCCTTTAATTGATATGACATAAATAATACCCTCCTTTTTGAAAAAGTATTTTCTATTATAGAAAGATAAAAAGGAGGTGTCAATCGTACTTTTGATACGGATTTTTCCTACGGCGTTTCTTCCGGAGAAGTTCTTTCGAAGGCTTCTTTGGATGCTCCCATATTTTCTGTCTGGTTGTGGAAAACGAGGTGCGTCGGCATGATAATCTGATAACAGGTATCAGAATCCGGGTCCTTGATAATCTTAAGCAGGCTCTGTACAACCTGCCGTACCTCCAGCGTTTTGTCCGCACCGATGGTCGTAAACGGAAGCGGGAGACGCAGGTCTGACTGAATATCATCGAAGCCGATAATCGGAATCTGGCTGATGTCCACCTGCTTTAACTTTGGCAGAAGAACCATAATTTCCCATGCAATAAAGTCACTGAATGCAAAAATTGCGTCAAAATCCAGATCCTGCTTTAAAATCTGCAGCAGGTCATTATTGTCTCCGGCAGCAGAGATGGTCGTTTCGGCAACCAGTGCAGGGTCATAGGGAATCTGGTAGGATGCCAGTGCCCTGCAGTAGCCTCGGAAACGTTCAGCGGAACTGGAAATATGCCTCGGACCATTTAGGAAAAGTATTTTCCGTTTTCCGAGCGAGAGCAGGTAGGAGGTCGCCAGAAAGCCTCCGTTTTCATCGTCCCAGATAACATAGCTGGCAGGGAAATCCTCAAATTTTCTTCCGAGGAAAATATAAGGAATACGATGCTTTTCAATGAGCTGGATTGCTTTTGTGTCAAGCTGGTTCGGACAGATAATGATACCGTCTACCTTGCGGCTGATGGCGGACTGTACCGCCCGGTATTCTAAATGTGAATTTTCATCTGTATCCATAATCAGAGAGGTGTAACCTGCCCGGTAAAGCTCAAGGTTGATGCCTTTGATTAAAACCGCCCAGAAGGGGTTTGCTACATTGGGCAGAATCAGGGCGATGGTTTTGGTAAAGCCGGAGCGCAGTGCACTCGCTGTCATATCGTTGATATAGCCCATTTCCTGAGCCTTGCGTTTGATGATTTCTGTTGTTCTGGCAGAAATGTCAGATTTTCCATTGAGGGCGTGGGAGACCGTGTTAATCGTAAATCCGGTCTGCTCTGCAATCATTTTAAGAGTTACTCTTCTTGGATTTTTGCTGTTTATGTCCGTCATAATGTACATTCCTTTTCGCAATCAAATAGTAAATTAGTACAATATAGATAAAAAACAATTGCTTTCCTCTTGACTTTATCATAAAAGTGTTGTATATTTCAAGTACAATTTAAGTTGTGAAATGTAATTTTCTACAAATTTACATTAACGTTAATGCTAAAAACCAAACGAAAGCGAAGAAAGGAGTGGGAGAGAATATGGGAGACTATTTTTCAGAAGAACGCTTCATTGTAACCCATCTGGGAGACAATAATGAATATGCAGGAGCGGTTGTTCCGCCTGTTTTTCTGAATTCCCTGCATGTGTTTCCGTCCATAGACGCATATTATGCGACAGATCCCTTGGATCGCCAGAAATACGTTTATGGAAGAAGCGGTAATCCTACGGTCAGACTGGTAGAACAAAAGGTTGCGGCATTGGAGCATGGGGAGGCAGCGCTCTGTTTTGCTTCCGGTATGGCGGCTGCGTCAGGAGCAGTCATGGCGTGCTGCAAAAGCGGCGGACATGTTATCTGCGTGCGTAATGCCTATGGACCGCTTAAGCAATTCCTGACTGTTTACTGCGCACAGCATTTAAACCTTGAAACGACCTTCGTAGAGGGCAGCCGGGTAGAAGAATTTGAGCAGAGCATTCGTCCGAACACGCAGCTTATTATTCTGGAAAGCCCTTCCAGCATTGTATTTTCTCTGCAGGACATCCGGGCGGTGACTGCACTTGCAAAAGCAAATGGAATCCGCACATATATAGACAACACTTTCTGCTCGCCGCTTTTCCAGAAACCGCTGGATATGGGTGTGGATCTTGTAATGCACACGATGTCAAAGTATCTTGGCGGACACAGCGACATTATCGGCGGTGTATTGGTGGCAAAGGATGGTGCATTTCTGAATGAAATCGCTTCCCAGATCAGGGAGTGGTTTGGCGGAATCTTTGGACCGATGGAGGCATGGCTTGTACTGCGCGGCATGCGGACACTGGAGGTAAGACTCCTTGAGCATGAAAAAAATGCTATGCAGGTTGCCACGTTCTTAGAACAGCAGAAGGGTGTTCACAGGGTATTGTATCCCGGCTTAAAGAGCCATCCGCAGTATGAATTGATGCAGCGTCAGCAGAAAGGAAACAGCGGACTGCTCAGCTTTGAACTGGAGGCTGCGCCGGAAAAGGTAGCGGCATGCCTCAAGGCGGAAAATCTGGAAACCTTTAAGATTGGCGTATCGTGGGGCGGCTTTGAGAGCCTGATTACGATGCCATTCTATCATCTGACGCAGGAGGAGGCTGAGGCGCTTGGAACGACACGCGGAATCATCAGGATTCACTGCGGACTGGAAGGCGCAGAAGGTCAGATAAAAGATTTGGAAAGACTGCTTGCATGTATTGGTGTATAATAAATAAATCATAAAGGGAGGAAAGCGTATGAAAAAGAGAGTATGGAGTTTGTGCATGGCTGTTATTATGGCAGGAACACTGCTTGGGGGTTGTGGAAACGGCGCTGGAGCTGGAACCGGAACGCCTGCGGATGGCGGGCAGACAGCGGATACCGGTAAGACGGATGGCAAACAGGTCACAATACGCTTTATGGATAATATGGCGAGCGAGACCAGAGACCGGGCATACGAGGAGATTATCGCTAATTTTGAGGCGCAAAATCCGGACATTAAGATTGAATATGAAACGGTTCCCTGGGACCAGTCGCACAGCAAGCTGGTTACACTGGGAAGCACCGGTACCATGCCGGATGTTGTACAGGTTCACCCGACGTGGATTTCTGAGTTTGTAAATGCAGGCTGGATTGAAGGGCTGGATGCAAGACTGGATACCTATGAATATAAGGACGGATTTACAGATTATACAAAGAATGTTTTATTTGACCAGACACAGCGCAAGGTATACGGCGATGTTTATGTCATCCCGGATGCGATTCTGACAAATGGTATTTTTATCAGGACAGACTGGGCAAAGGAAGCTGGCGTTGATTACAGCGACTGGACATGGAATGATTTCCTGGAGGCGGCACAGAAGATGACGGATACGGAGAAGAACCGTTACGGCATGTCCTTCAGAGGCGGACGCGCTGCATATCATCAGGCGATGTTCCTTTTATATGAACAGACCGGTGGCAGAGTTTATGATGATGAAGGCAACTGCATTTTGAACTCTCCGGAATGTGTAGACATTTTTACAAAATATATTGATTTATACAAGAACGGCAATACGCCGGAGGATGCAATCAACTGGGGCTTCTCAGAAATGTGCGCAGCATTTACGTCTGGACTGACCGGTATGCTGAATCAGACCTGTGAAGTTATCGAGATGTGCGAGCAGAGCCTTTCCGATGACCAGTGGACAGTTGCACCGCTTCCGAAATCCGACGTGGATGGAAAGATTTACAATGAAGTATCCTTCTCAAACGGCTATGCGATTGCAAAGAACAGTGAGAACAAGGACGCTGCATGGCGGTTTATCGAATACCTGTCCTCGCCTGAGGCAGCAAAGATTTACTGCAAGACTAACCTTTTGATTCCGGTACAGAAGGAAGCGCTGGAGGATGAATTTTTCCAGACAGGAAAGATGGCGGGATATGCGGAGATGTTCCGTAAGGATAATCTGGTAGCATGGCCTGAGCTGGGCTATTTCCCGGAGGTTGGAGAATTCCGTGAAACGTTTGCAGACGCAGAGGTACAGAAATGTATGAAGGGAGAGCAGACGCCTGAGGAAACGCTGAATAAGCTGGCAGAGTTTTTAACAAATGCACAGAAGGCGTATATGCAGGAGAATCCTGATGTGGAAATCCCGATGCCGAAGAGCACTAGCGGAATGTAAAACTTATGCGGCAGCGGGAAAAGCCGGAAAGGGAGGAATGACATAATGTGGAATTTGAGTGTTAAGACAAAACAGGGTCATAAAAAGCGGCCGGATGCGTTTTTTCTACTGCTTCCGGTAATCCTGCTGCTGCTTCTTTTCATAGCCTATCCGTTGGTTAATACGGTGGCGCTGGCTTTTCAGGATTACAGACTGACCTCTGTACAGAGTGCGAAGTTCAATGGACTTGCAAATTTTAAGGCGATTGTAACAGACCCTTATTTTGGGCTTATCCTGAGAAATTCGCTGATATTTACCTTTGTGACAGTGCTGCTCCAGTTCTTTTTGGGGCTGGTGCTTGCACTGGCATTGAATAAGCCATTCCGCGGAAGAAACATCTATCAGGCAATCGTTTTTCTGCCCTGGTCGATTTCCGCACTGGTAATAGGCTTTACCTTCCGCTGGCTCTATAATGCGGAGTTTGGACCTGTAAATGACCTGCTGATAAAGCTTGGAATTCTAAAGGAAAAGGTTTCTTTTCTGGGAGATGGGAGGCTGGCGCTTCTGTGTGTGATTTCCGCGATGGTCTGGTACGGCGTTCCCTTTTTTGGCATTATGCTGACTGCGGCGTTCCAGTCGATTCCAACTGACCTGTATGAGGCGGCTGAGATTGATGGAAGCGGAGCGGTAAAGAAATTCTGGTATATTACCCTGCCGTATGCAAAACCGACGATTATTCTGACGCTGCTGCTTCGGACAATCTGGATTTTCAATTCTGCGGACCTGATTTATGTCATGACAAACGGGGGACCTGCAAATGCAACGCATACGCTGGCAAGCTATATGTTTTCCAAAGCGTACAGTACGTTGGACTTTGGACAGACCGGTGCGCTTGGCGTGCTGTTTATGGCGGGACTTTTGTTATACGCAGGAGCGTTTATGAAGCTGACGAAATATGACGGCTCAGGCGGTTTTTAAGGAGGGATTGCATGAAACGGAAATATAAGAGTATCCTACTTGGCACGGTACGTTTTTTGATTCTGGCATGTTTCCTGCTGGCGGTGCTGCTGCCTCTTTACTGGCTGTTCATTACCTCCTTTAAGACCAATCCGGAAATCAATGCCCTGCAGGTAACCTACTGGCCACAGGCGTTCACAACTGAAAATTACCAAAAGCTGTTTCAGACGACGAAGTTTGGCGTTTATCTGAAAAACAGTCTGATCGTGACCCTGTCTGCCTCTGCGCTGGTACTGCTGTTTTCCCTTGCGGGCGGCTATGCGCTTGCGCGCTACCGTTTTAAAGGCAAGACCGTTTTGCTTGGGGCGTTGCTTGTATCGCAGATGATACCGACGATTTTGCTCTTTATCCCGATGTTTATGATTTTTGGAAAGCTTCGGCTGAACAATACCCTGCAAAGCCTGATTATTTTATATACGGTATTTAATACGCCGTTCTGCCTGATTACGCTGCGTGGATTCTTTGAACGGATTCCCGTATCCTTGGAGGAAGCAGCGATGGTGGACGGATGCAACCGGAAGCAGGCGTTTTTCAGGGTGGTTATGCCGGTTTTATTCCCCGGAATCGTGGCAACCTTTGTATTTGCCTTTACCGGTGCATGGAATGAGCTGCTTGCAGGCATTATGTTCATCAACAGCAATTCCCTAAAGACAATTCCGGTGGCGATTAACGCCTTCATCGGGAAATACAGCATTGACTGGGGACAGATGTCGGCTGCCTGCATGATTGCACTGATTCCGACGGTAATCTTTTTTGCCATCGTCCAGAAGTATATTGTGCAGGGACTGACACAGGGAGCGGTAAAGGAATAAAAACAGGAAGTATCTTCTTCTTGCCGATTTTGCCACAGGGAAGTATAATACCTATAAATAAAGGCAAACAGGCTTAAAGGAGAAAATACATGACAGACTACCGCGAGCATGATGAAATAGAAAATGATGAATTCAAAAATGAAATAGAGGAAAGCGGAGATACAAACGCAGCTGCGGTGGACTCCGAAACCCAGAATACAGAGAAGCAGACGGACCATGACGAAAGCGATTATGAGGACGTCTGCTTTATCTGCCGTCGCCCGGAGAGCAAGGCTGGAAAGATGTTTAAGCTTCCCAATCATATCTGCGTCTGCAATGACTGTATGCACAAAACGATGGATACGGTCAGTCAGTTTGATTACCAGGGGATGCTTGGAAACAATCCCTTTGAAAATATGGGTAAAAATGGGAAAGGCTTTCCGAATATCAGCTTTGTCAATATTGCAGATTTGCAGGGCGAGGGCGGAATTCCCAATAAGCAGAAGCTGAAAAAGAAGCGGGAAAAAAAGGAAGGGCAGCCTGTACTTGACATCAGGAATATTCCTGCGCCGCATAAAATCAAGGCGCAGCTCGATGAGTATATCGTAGGACAGGAGCATGCCAAAAAAGTAATTTCCGTTGCGGTATACAATCATTACAAAAGAGTGGCGACGGATACGATGGATGAAATTGAAATCGAGAAATCCAATATGCTGATGATTGGACCGACCGGCTGCGGCAAGACGTATCTGGTTAAGACGCTGGCGCGGCTTTTGGACGTGCCGCTGGCGCTTGCAGACGCCACCTCCTTAACGGAGGCCGGCTATATCGGTGACGACATTGAAAGCGTAGTATCCAAGCTGCTTGCTGCTGCGGAAAATGATGTGGAGCGGGCGGAAAAGGGAATTATCTTTATCGACGAAATTGACAAGATTGCAAAAAAGAAAAATACGACCTCCCGCGATGTCAGCGGCGAGTCTGTACAGCAGGGAATGCTGCGGCTTTTGGAGGGCGCAGAGGTAGAGGTGCCTGTCGGCGCGAACAGCAAAAATGCGATGGTGCCTCTGGCAACGGTAAATACGAGAAATATTCTGTTTATCTGCGGCGGTGCTTTTCCTGATTTGGAGGAAATTATTAAGCAGAGGCTGAATAAACAGACTTCTATCGGCTATAATGCAGAGCTTAAGGATAAATATGATAAGGATAAAAATATTTTAAGCAAGGTAACGATAGAGGATTTGAAAAAATTCGGCATGATTCCGGAATTTTTAGGCAGACTCCCGATTCTGTATACACTTGACGGACTGTCAAAGGAAATGCTGGTGCGTATTTTGAAGGAGCCGAAAAATGCAATCCTCAAGCAGTACCAAAAGCTCCTTGCATTAGATGAGGTAAAGCTGGAATTTGATGACGGCGCGCTTATGGCAATCGCGGAAAAGGCGATGAAGCGCGACACCGGAGCGAGAGCGCTGCGCGCAATTATCGAAGAATTCATGCTTGACATTATGTATGAGATTCCCAAGGATGATAATATCGGCAGGGTAACAATTACACGGGAATATGTAGAGGGAACTGGAGGACCGGTAATTGACATAAGGAAGGACGGCTATTCCTTTGATGAAATCGACCAGATGAAAAAAATACCGGAAAAGGAACAGGATTAAGGACATGATAACGAAGCGGCACATTTTTCATAGTATGAAGTAAGAATACGAAGAATGGGTTGTGTGCATGACATGCAGGGAAAAGATACTGTCGGAGGATTATTGGGAGCTTTTGCTGGATTATGAGCCTTTGGCGGGCAGCGGACAGCGGGAAGGCGCGGATTACTGCATTACGCCGGTCGGAGATGGTATCAGCATTGTATATTACAGGATGCTTGCAGGCGATATGCCGCAGATGAACAGTCTTCCCTATTATGAGATTCCAAAATGCTATGGGCTGATGCAGCAGGAGATAGGCGCAGGCGTGGGCTTTGATACCTTTGCGCTGGCGGATGCGGGGATTTTGCAGGTGCAGGAGCCGCCGCTTTCTCTCACGGGACGAGGCGTGGTAATTGCATTTTTGGATACCGGAATCCGCTATACGCAGGAAGCGTTTCTGGATGCTTATGGCGAGAGCAGGATTCTCTCTATCTGGGATCAGACACTCTCAGATGGAGAAGCCCCCGAAGATTTCCTTTATGGAACAGAATATACAAGAGAGCAGATTAACGAAGCACTGCGTGCAGAAAGCCCGCGTATGCTGGTGAAAAGCTGGGATGAATCCGGACATGGAACGGCGATGGCAAGCACTGCGGCAGGCAGCAGGATAAATGGCGGCAGGACATTTACAGGAGCAGCGCCGGATGCGCAGCTCGTAGTGGTAAAGCTGCGGCAGGCAAAGCAGTATCTACGGGATTATTATCTGCTGCCGGAAGGGGCAGATGCCTATTCGGAAACGGACATTATGATGGCGGTCAGATATGCGGAACGTTATGCCGTTGCGCTGCAAAGACCGCTCATTCTTTGTCTGGGCATTGGAACGAGTTATGGCAGCCATACGGGGACCTCACTGTTGGACCGTTACTTAAATGCAGTTACTGGCAGGCGGAGCAGGGCTGCGGTAATCTGCGGCGGAAATGAAGGCGCATCGGGGCATCATGTTCAGGGACTGTCCACGCAGGGACGGACGCAGACCGCAGAGCTGCGCGTCGGAGAAGGCGGACGGGGCTTTTTGATGGAGGTATGGTCGGAAGCGCCGAGCAGATTCAGCTTAACGGTACGGACTCCGGGCGGAGAGCTGATCAGCGGCATCGACGGCAGGAGCGTGCGGGTACAGGAGTACCGCTTTGTATTTGATAAAACCCTGCTTACGGTGCGGGGAACGCCGGTGGAGGAAAGCTCCGGTATGCGGCTTTTGCTGCTGCGGTTTGAAAATCCGACTCCGGGCGTCTGGACACTTACGATTGATGTGGAGGCGCTTCTGCAAAACGGCATTAGATACCATATCTGGCTTCCAATCGATACTTTTCTCGGCAGTGATACTTATTTTTTAAGACCGGAGCCAGATACGACGCTGACGGAGCCTTCTATGGCATCAGGAGCAATATCCATTACTGCGTACGATGATGAAAGCGGCGGCTTTTATGAAAAATCAGGGCGTGGTTTTACGGCAGACAGAAGAGCAAAACCGGAATTTGCAGCGCCCGGCGTAGAGATTCCGACCTCCCTTGGGCGGCGGACGGGCAGCAGCCTTGCGGCGGCGCTTGCTGCGGGAGCAGCGGCGCAGATGATGCAGTGGGCAGTAGTAGAAGGAAATTATCCGCTTGCGACGGGACGTGAGTTAAAATATTATCTGGCGCTTGGCGCGGTGCGGGAGAGCGGCACTTCCTATCCAAGCAGGGAATGGGGACTTGGAAAAATCAATGTGCAGAGGACATTTCAGGAGCTTGCCGGGCTGTTTTAAAAGGATTTTGAAAGGATACGGAAGAAAGCATGATATATCTTGGAATCATAGCAGGTATTTTTCTGCTGGAGCTTTTATTAAAAAACCACATAGAGAAAAAGAGGATAGAGGGCGAGGATACGCCGGTGCTTGGCGGCAGGCTGCTGCTTCGGAAATATCATAATTATGGGGCATTTTTAAATCTGGGCGAGAAGGTGCGGCCTCTTGTTGCGGCGGTATCGTTTTTGCTGACGGCAGTTATTTTTGCATTTTTTGTACTGACGCTTGGACAGAAGGGCAACGGGCTTTTGAAGGCGGGACTTTCCCTTTTGCTGGGCGGAGCTTTCAGCAATACGTATGACAGACTGCGGCGTAAGTATGTTGTGGATTACTTCAGCTTCGGCGTAAAATGGCAGCGCCTTAGACGCGTGGTATTTAATTTGTCTGACTTTTGCATTATGATAGGCGCAGTGCTGTATGTCTGCGCTCGGAGGGAGAGCTTATGATAAAGAATCTGATTTTTGATGTAGACGGAACCATCTGGAATTCAACGCCGATTGTTGCAAGAGGCTGGAACTGTGCAATTACAGAAACCGGATATTCCAATGCGGTAATTACGCCGCAGGTGCTTCAGCGGGAATTTGGACAGCCGATGGACGTCATTGCAGACCATCTATTTGGAGATGTGACGGATATGAAAAAGCGGCAGGAGCTGCTTGACTTATGCTGTAGGTATGAGCAGGAGCTGCTTGCAGATAACAGGGAGGATATTTCCTATCCAGGTGTTTTGGATGGCATAAGGGAGCTTTCTGCAAAGCATGCACTCTATATTGTAAGCAACTGCCAGTGCGGTTATATTGAACTGGTTATGGAGAAGAATAAAATTGGGGGCTTTATCCGCGACCATGAGTGCTTTGGAAATACGGGAACCTGTAAGGGAGAAACGATAAAGCTCCTTATGGAGCGAAATGGAATTGACAGAGCGCAGGCGGCATATATCGGAGATACGATGGGCGACTGCGAGGCGGCACGCCTCGCAGGGATTCCCTTTATTTTTGCTTCCTATGGATTTGGCAAGGTGCCGGAAGCAGCCTTGAAAATAACGAAGTTTTCAGATATTTTCGCGTTGGTGGAAGCGTAACTGGCGGGCGCTGTTATCTTGTGATAACAGTGCCTGTTTTGCCTTTCATGGCATCGGATGCGCAGGAGATAGAGGTAATCAGAACTCTGCCCTGCGGTACCTTTTCCAGATAAGCGATTGCAGCTTCAATCTTTGGAAGCATATCGCCGGCGCCAAACTGTCCTTCTTCAATCAGCTTCTGGGCTTCAAAGGTACGCAGTGAAGCAATGCCGGACTGCTTAGCGGTGCCGAAATTGCGGTATACCTGCTCTACGCCGGTCAGGATGATAAGCAGGTCGGCTTCCAAATCACAGGCAAGCTTGCCCGCGATAGAATCCTTTTCGATGACGGCAGAAGCGCCTTTTAGGTTGTGCTGCTGTTCGATGACAGGAATTCCACCGCCGCCACAGGCAATTACAATCTGTCCTGCATCAGCAAGGGTGCGGATGGCATCGATTTCTACAATATCAATAGGCTTTGGAGCTGCTACGATACGGCGGAAGCCCCTGCCAGGCTCTTCTGTTACATAATTGCCCTTGCGCAGCTCGGCATCTGCCTCTTCCTTTGTCATATATCTGCCAATGATTTTATTAGGCTCATAGAAGGCTTCATCATAAGGATCGACGGTTACCTGTGTCAGGATTGTGCTGACCGGTGTGGAAACCCCTCTGGAAAGAAGCTCGGAGCGAAGGGAATTTTGAATATCATAGCCTACATAACCCTGGCTCATAGCGGAGCAGACACACATGGGAACCGGCGTATAATCAGGATTGACACGGCGCAGCTCGGTCATTGCCTTGTGAATCATGCCAACCTGCGGACCGTTGGAATGTGTGATGGTAAGCTGGTAATCGGACTGCGCCAAATCTGCGAGCGCCTTTGCCGTTTTGCGGACAGCGTCCCATTGTTCAGTGGTAGTATAGCCAAGTGCCTCATGGCCAAGTGAAATGACTGCTTTTCTTTTTTCCATAATCAGACCCTCTGTTTTCGTTAAAGATAGTTACAGTATAGCAAAAATCGCAGTGTTTGTACACCACAGGGAATATTTTATTGTATAATATGTATGATATATATTTTTTAAAAAGGGAGGAAGGCAATGACATTACAGCAGCTCAGATATGTAGTGACGGTAGCGGAAACCGGAAATATTACGGAAGCGGCAAGGCGGCTTTTTATTTCACAGCCCAGTCTGACAAATGCGGTGCGGGAGCTGGAAAAGGAGATGCAGATAACCATTTTCAACCGGACCAATAAGGGCGTTTCCGTTTCCAATGAGGGAGACTTGTTTTTATCCTATGCCAGACAGATTCTGGAGCAGACAAGCCTTTTGGAGGAAAAATTTCTGCATAAAAAGCAGCAGAGCCCGCATTTCTCCGTGTCCTGCCAGCACTATTCCTTTGCCGTCAACGCATTTGTGGATGTTATCCGTGAGTTTGGCGGGGCGAAATATGATTTTACGCTGCGTGAGACACAGACCTATGAAATTATAGAGGATGTGAGCCGCTTAAAGAGCGAAATCGGCATTTTGTATACTTCCTCCAGAAATGAAGAGGTGCTGCAAAAGCTGATGCGGCAGAATGAATTGCAGTGGCATGAGCTGTTCTGTGTAAGGCCCCATGTATTTATCTGCTGCAGCCATCCGCTTGCAGACCATAAGATACTGACGCTGGAGGAGCTTGAGGATTATCCCTATCTGTCCTTTGAACAGGGCGCTTACAATGCTTTCTATTTTTCGGAAGAAATTTTAAGCACCTTAGACCGACGTAAGAATATCCGGGTCAGCGACCGTGCGACGCTGTTTAATCTGATGATTGGCTTAAATGGGTATACGGTCAGCTCCGGCGTTATCAGCAAGGAGTTAAACGGCGAGAGCATTATCGCAAGACCGCTTGCGGTAGATGAATATATGCGGATTGTTACCGTGACGCAGAAAAATATGGCTCTGAGCCGCTATGGACAGGCATATATGGAAGCGCTTAAGCGCTATATTCCTGAAAATGCTGCTGATGATAATACAGGAAATTAGGATTGATATATTTGATATAGTTTTAAACTATAGCAAATTGAGGGTATTTTATATTTTTCAAGTAGGAATTGAGGGGATATACTGATAATCACAATCCGACACGTACTTCTGCATTTGCGAAGCCACAGGAAGTGTGCTATACTGCATGAGTTAATGACAGAAGATACGATAAGGCAAAGAGGTGGCGGAATGGAAACAATCATCCAGATCAAGGATGTAACGAAGACCTTCATCGGCAGAGAAAATACGGTAGAGGCGCTTCGGGGAATCAATCTTGACATTGAAAAAGGAAATATATGCGGCATCATCGGTATGAGCGGCGCAGGAAAGAGTACATTAGTAAGGTGCTTAAACTTTCTGGAAAAGCCTACGAGCGGCACAGTGCTGATTGAGGGACAGGACTTAAGCACATTAAGCGAGAGCGCACTGCGTAAGACAAGAACAGAGATTTCGATGATTTTTCAGCATTTTAACCTGCTGATGCAGAGGAACGTTCTGGACAATGTCTGCTTTCCACTGGAAATAGTGGGAAAGAGCAGACGGGAGGCAAAGAAGCGGGCGCAGGAGCTGCTTGAGCTGGTAGGGCTTTCCGAGAAGGCAAAAGCATATCCTTCACAGCTTTCCGGCGGACAGAAGCAGAGAGTTGCGATTGCGAGAGCGCTGGCAAACAATCCGAAGATTCTTTTATGCGACGAGGCAACAAGCGCGCTTGACCCGACGACAACCAAGTCTATTCTGGCGTTGCTTAAGGAAATCAATCAGAAGTATGGTATTACGATAGTCATTATTACACATGAGATGGCAGTGGTACAGGAAATCTGCAATCAGGTCGCAATCATCGACAACGGCGAGCTGGTAGAGAGCGGCAGCGTTGAGGAGGTCTTTTCCAGACCAAAGACAAAGGCGGCGCAGAAGCTGGTTTTCCAAAATGGCAGGTCGGATGTTCTGATGAAGGGCAAACGCTGTATCCGCATCGTATTTTCCGAAAATTCTTCCTACGAACCGGTTATCAGCAACATGGTTCTGGCATGTAAGGCTCCGGTCAATATCCTGCTGGCAGATACAAAGGATATTGGCGGTATCGCACACGGACAGATGATATTACAGCTTCCGGAGGATAGCATCACAGCAGAAAAGATGGTGCATTATCTGAAGGAAAGAAATCTTACGGTAGAGGAGCTGGTAGACTATGTGGAGTAATGAAACCCTGATGATGCTGGTGGAGAATACGGGAATTACCCTGTATATGACACTGACTTCGACCTTGATGGCTTATGTGCTTGGACTTCCGCTTGGAATCGCCCTTGTGGTAACGGCAAAGGATGGACTTCGTCCCAATGCTTTTGTTTATAAGATTCTGGATGTGGTCGTCAATATATTAAGAAGTGTTCCGTTTTTGATTTTATTGATTCTGGTTATTCCGCTGACAAGGCTGATTGCAGGTAAGAGCTACGGTCCGACAGCGACGATAGTTCCGCTTACGATTGCGGCGGCGCCCTTTATAGCAAGGCTTGTGGAATCCTCACTGCTTGAGGTGGATAAGGGTGTCATAGAAGCGGCACAGAGCATGGGTGCAAATACCTGGACGATTATCTGTAAGGTGCTTCTGACGGAGGCACGTACCTCCCTGATTGTGGGCGTTACGATTGCACTGGGAACGATTCTTGGCTATTCTGCGATGGCAGGTGTTGTAGGCGGCGGCGGACTTGGCGATATTGCAATCCGGTATGGATATTACCGCTATGAATCAGACATCATGTGGATAACCGTAGTCCTTCTGGTTTTGCTGGTACAGATTTTGCAGATTATCGGTACGAGGATGTCGAAGCGTATGGATAAGCGCAGCCGCTGATAGCTGATAAAGGAAGCGGACAAAAATATGGTTTGTATTCCCATCGGGAATTCAGATAAATAAATGATGAAAAAAGAGGAGAATGTATTATGAAAAAGAAGGCAGTATCTGTTATTTTAACAGCAGTGCTTGCAGCAGGCCTGTTGACAGCCTGCGGCGGCAGCACACAGGAGAGCACACAGGCAGCGACTGAGGCAGCACAGAGCGAAGAGAGTGCAGCGCCTGCGGCTGAAACAGAAAGCGCAGGAGCACAGACAGAGAGCGCAGAAGCAAAAGGTACCATCAAGGTTGCAGCAACAAGCGTGCCGCATGCAGAGATTCTTGCAGCAGCAAAGCCGATTCTTGCAGAGCAGGGCTGGGACTTGGAGGTAACAGAGTTTCAGGACTATGTACAGCCGAATGAGGTAGTGGAAGCAGGCGACTTTGATGCAAACTATTTCCAGCATGTACCGTATCTGGACAGCTTCAATGAAGAAAAAGGTACCCACCTTGTCAGCGTAGGCAAGATTCATTATGAGCCGCTTGGTATTTACGGCGGAAAATCTTCTGACCTGAAGAACATCGCAGACGGTGCAGAAATTGCAATCCCGAATGATACCACAAACGAGGCAAGAGCGCTGCTCTTATTACAGGACAACGGTCTGATTACCTTAAAGGATGGCGTAGGTATTGAAGCAACTGTCAATGACATTGCTGAGAATCCTCACAATATCAAGTTCAACGAGCTGGAGGCTGCACAGGTGTCCAGAGTGCTTCCTGAGGTTGATTTCGTTGTACTGAACGGCAACTATGCACTGGAAGCAGGACTGAATGCACAGGCAGATGCAATCGCAATCGAAACCTCTGATTCCGAAGCAGCAAAGACTTATGTTAACGTAGTTGTTGTAAAAGAAGGAAATGAGAACAACGAAGGTGTAAAGGCACTGGTTGATGTTCTGAAATCTGATGACATCAAGAAATTTATCAACGATACCTATCAGGGAAGCGTTGTTCCGTTTGAAGAGTAAGCGGAAAAGCAGATAAAAAAGCAAGAGACGGGGTCCTGCATGGGACTCCGTTTTTAACTTATAGGAAACTTTGTTTCCATAAGTTAAAACGGATGCGCAGCTCGCGGAGATGAAGTTTGCCTTGCAGGCACCGCTCGCGCGCAGAGAGTTTGCAGGCAAACTCTTTGTAATAGGAAATTCTTTTGGTCTTGCTATATTCATAGTAATATAGTATGATTAGGGAGAAAAGAAGCCGGAGGACACCGGAGAAAGGCGGGGTGTAAATGAAGATTTCAACAAAAGGCAGATATGCAGTGCGGGTAATGCTGGACCTTGCACTGAATAATACAGGAGAATACATTAAGGTAAAGGATATTGCCGCAAGGCAGGAGATTTCTGAAAAATATCTGGAACAGATTATTTCCATACTCAATAAAGCAGGGTATGTCAAGAGTGTGCGCGGCGCGCAGGGGGGCTACAAGATTGCGAAGGACCCTTCCAGTTATACAGTAGGAATGATTCTGCGGCTGACCGAAGGAAGCTTAAATCCGGTAGCCTGCCTGGATGACGAGGTCAATGAATGTGAACGCTGTGATACCTGCGAGACGCTTGGCGTCTGGAAGGAACTGGCGAAGGCAATCAATAACGTAGTAGATAATGTTACAATTGCTGACCTTGTGGAACGGCAGCAGGAGAGGATTGCAGGCTCCTACAGTATTTAAGCGTCTGCTTAATACAGTGCGCGGACGTTCTTAAGGACGCCGTTTTCACTGTCAAAGCTCCAGATGGAGTGACCCGGCAGGCGGTGCTCTGTCAGGTAGTAATGTCCTTCAAACTGCGTGATGTAGTAGGGCGTGCCCATGCCGGCAAAGGAGCCGTCTGCGGACGGCAGGATACTCTGGGTGCCGTCATCTGCAAAGGCGGCATAGACATCCTCATAAGCAGAGGAGGCAAGGTCTTTTAAATCTCTGGTACGGATAATGGTGGCAGCGTCCTGACTGCCCGCTTTGTCCGTCGAGACGGTAATATAATAATAGCCGTCAATCAAGGTAAGCTGTACCATGCCGGCAATGGCATCCGGTACAGGATATTCTTCCAAAATCCGGAAGGAATGCAGGTCTGCCCGGATAATCGAACTGTTTCCCGAAACAAAATAAATATCATTTCCCATAATCGTAAAGGAACGGACATAATAGCCGTCCAAAGCCGGAAGCTGTAGAATTTTATGTAGAAAAACCCGGCTGGAGTCTTTTTCGCGTTTAAAAAGATACATTTCTCCGGTCATGGAGCTCCATGCGTAAAAGGTCTTATCACTTTCATTGTAAATAACATAATGTGGACGGATGCCAATATCGGAGAAGGTCTGCGTATGGACAAAACGCTCCTTCTTTTTTTCAAAAATCAGGATACGGTTGTTTTCCGTATCATCTGCAAGATAAACGCTGCCGTCTCCGGCAATGGTATGCCCCTTATCGATTTCATCTGTCAGAACCAGCCATTCATCAAGCGGCTTTTCCAGAGAATCGGAGTAAACAATCTGGTCATGGTAGCAGTCTACGATAAAATAGGTATCTGAGATTTTGGTAAGCTGCGTGGGGACGCTTAAGGAGGGGAAGGGATTTGATGCAGCCTTTTCTAAGAAAGCGGGGGCATCCTCCGCCAGATAGAAAGAAGGCTCCGTTTCCGAAAGACAGATTACACTCTGGGATGCTCTATGATAAAGAAGAAAGCCGAGCGCTATGGCGGCAAGGAGGAAAAAGATGCGCAGGAGCCTAGGGGAATGTTCTCTTTTCGTATGCAGGGATAAGTTGTGCGATTGCTTCATCGCGGCCTCCTTTGGTAACATTTTTCTGTAAATAATTATATCTCATTTCCTCTTTTCTTTCAAAAAAAAGATGCTATAATAGCGCATAGGAAAAATTGTGTGTGAAATTGTATGTGTAATGAGGAGATTATGATGAAAAAAAACCTAAGGGCATATCTGGGCTTTCTGCTTAGTCCTGTATTGACCCTGATTCTGACAGAAAGCTATCTGTATCATCCGTTTACGGATATGTCCTTAAATCCCTGGCTGCTCAATATAGGCTTTTATTGGCTGCTCGCGGCGCTTTTGTGGCTGCTGACCGGCAGACTGCGGCTGGCGCTGCGGATACAGACGGTCTTTTTCATGCTGGTTGGACTGGCAAATTATTATGTAGTGGCATTTCGTTCTTCCCCGATTCTGCCCTGGGATATTTTTTCGATTGGAACAGCGGCAGAGGTCGCTGATAATTTCAGCTATGCGCTTCCGCCAAGATGTATGATGCTTCTGCTTTGCTTTTTGCTGTTGCTTGCAGTCCAGCATTTTTGCGATATGCGGATACAAAGGTGGAGTATCCGCCTTTTAGGAAGCGTCGCTTCCTTTGGGCTTCTGGCGGCAATGACGGTATTTCTGCATCAGGATGCTACGATAGCAAAACTGCGGCTCTATGATAAGATGTTTACGCCGGATGTGGTACAGAAAAGAAATGGAACAGCAGTAGCCTTTTTGATGGAGCTGCGTTATCTCCTGATTCAAAAGCCGGAGGGGTATCAGGCAAAGGAGTGCGGCGAGCTGCTTGCAGACTATGGAGAGGCTGACTTCACAGAGGTGCAGGAGGGGAAAAAGCCGCCGAATATTATCGTCATTATGGATGAGGCGTTTTCTGATATTGCTGATGTGGGCGATTTTACCAGCAATGAAGATTACCTGCCCTTTTATCATAGAATGGAGCAGGATGAAAATACGATTACCGGCAGGCTCCATGTTTCGGTGCTGGGCGGTAATACCGCCAATACAGAATTTGAATTTCTGACGGGAAATACGATGGCGTTTCTGCCGCATGGAAGCGTTCCCTATCAGCAGTATGTCAGGGGAGAGCTTCCCTCGCTTGCTTCCTATCTTGGAGAAGCTGGGTATGCGTCTTTGGCAATGCACCCTTACTATGCAAAGGGCTGGAACCGGAGCAGCGTATATCCCTTTATGGGCTTTGAGGATACCTGCTTTCTGGATGACGATTATCAGAACGCCGTTTATGTGCGGAAATATGTAAGCGATGCCTCTGATTTTGAGCGGATTATACAGGCGTATGAAACCCGCGACCAGAGCAGACCGCTGTTTATTTTTAATGTAACGATGCAGAATCATGGAGGCTACGACCAGACCTATGATAATTTTGAGCAGCCGCTTTTTGCCGAGGGAATCTCATCACAGCCGCTTTCTGCTTACCTTTCCCTGATTCGGCTGACGGATGATGCGCTTTCGGAGCTGGTTTCCTATTTCTCAAAGGAAGAAGAGGATACCATGATCGTCTTTTTTGGTGACCATCAGCCAAACGATACCGTACCGGCGCCTATCTGGCAGGCAGATGGACTGCAAAAGAGTGCATTTTCAGAAAAGCAGGAGCAGGCGCGGTATCAGGTGCCGTTTCTGATTTGGGCAAATTTTGAAATCGATGCAGCGCACGGCGTACAGACGAGTGCAAATTATCTGGCGGTGCAGGTGCTTAAGCAGGCAGGGCTGTCGGTAGGTGGCTACTATGCTTATCTGGAGGAGCTTCAAAAGGAATTCCCGATTATCACTGCAAAGCAGATTACTTCTGCTGGCGGAGAGGAGCTTCGCGGATTGGAAAAGGATACGGAAGCGCTTATGGAGTATCAGAGATTTCAGTATTATCAGATGTTTGATGCACCGCAGGTATCTGCGGCTGTAAATGAGGAGTAAGAAATATGGAAAGAAAAAGGAGGCCCCTTCTTGCAGCCTTCTGTATTCCGACGGCAATTATGCTGGCGGTAATTGTGTATAAACAGATTTATCCGTTTGGGGACAGATGTTTTCTGCGTGTGGATATGTACAACCAGTACATGCCGTTTTTTACAGAATTCCACCGTAAGCTGCGTGAGGGCGGAAGCCTTACGTTCTCGTGGAATGCAGGACTCGGCGCTAATTTTACGGCGCTGTATGCCTACTATCTGGCAAGTCCCGTCAACTGGCTTCTGGTGCTTTGTCCGTCGGAGCTGATTATTGAATTTATGACCCTGTTGATTGTCATAAAGATTGGGCTGTGCGGGCTTACCTTTGCATGGTATCTGAAAAAGCATTTCGGAACAGATGATTATGCGATAACCCTGTTTGCGGTCTTTTATGCGCTTTCAGGTTATCTTTCCGCCTACAACTGGAACATTATGTGGTTAGACTGCATTGTGCTGACGCCGGTTATTATACTTGGGCTTGAGGAGCTTGTGCAGCAAAGAAAGCCGCTTTTGTACTGCCTTTCGCTTGGACTTTCGATTCTGACCAATTACTATATTTCTATTTTTATCTGTATTTTTCTGGTACTGTATGCGGCAATGCTGATGCTGCCGCTTTCGCTGCGGGAAAAGGGAAGAAGCCTTTTTGATTTTACGGTATACTCCCTGCTTTCAGGAGGAATGGCGTCGATTGTATTGCTGCCGGCGGCGCTTGCACTGCGTGCAACACGCTTTGACCAGGCGGATTTCCCTTCTAAGGTGAAGATTTATTTTAACCTGTTTTCGGTTATAGCGAGACACTGCATCAATGTGGCGACAGAGATTCGTAATGACCACTGGCCGAACATCTACTGCGGCGTAGCTGTTTTTCTGCTGCTGCCCTTATATTTTATCTGCCGGAGGATACGCTGGCAGGAAAAGCTGCCAAAGCTCTTTTTGCTGCTGTTCTTTTATTTGAGCTTTTCTGTCAATATTCTGGAGTTTCTCTGGCATGGACTGAATTTTCCGGACAGCCTTCCGGCTAGACAGTCATTTTTGTATATTTTTCTGGTGCTGACGATGTGCTTTGAAGCCTTTTTGCAGCTGCGCACGATTTCCGGCAGATGGATTTTGGCAGTAACGGGCGGTGGCGTGCTTTTCCTGCTCTTATGTATGCGTTTTCAAAAGGACGATGCTTTTACGATGGAGAGCTTTTTGCTGACGGGCTTTTATCTGATGCTTTATGCGCTGCTTTTGTACTGGTACAGCAGGGAAAAGCTGCGAAGCGGCATGGCGTTTGTGCTGCTGGCATGTATGGTAATGATGGAGAGCGCATTAAATACAGCGCAGACGAGCGTATCCACGACAAGCCGTTCCCAGTACCGGAAGGACTGTCAGACCAATGCGGCGCTGCTTGCCTCCCTGGGCGGGATGGGAAATGGCTTTTACCGGATTGAGGAATTTGACCGGATGACGAAAAATGACGGGATGCTGGCGGATTTTCCGACGGCGACGCTCTTTTCCTCGACAGTCAGCGAATCCATGACGCACCTTTACAAAAGGCTTGGCATGAGCTCCAGCAAGGTATTTTACAGCTATGAGGGTGCAACGCCGCTAAGCTCGGCGCTCCTTTCGGTGAATTATATGTTTTCGGACAGCCTTGAAATTACAGACCGGTTTCATGAGCTTTTGGAGAAAAAACAGGGAGAGTACCTTTACCGGAATAAATATACGCTGCCCCTCGGCTATATGGTGCCGGCGGATTTAGAGGAAAACTGGGAGCTTGAGATTGGAAATCCTATTGACGTGCAGAATTCGCTTGCATGGGCGGTCGGTATGAAGAAGCCGCTGTTTACCCGGATAGAGGTCAAAGAGCAGGAAGGCAGCGTTACGATTCCGATTGCAGAAAACGGCTATGTGTATGTGTACCCTGAAAAATGCAGCACGAAGGATATGAAGGCAGATATTGCCGGATATGAAAAGACATACGAAAAGGTATATTATCCGCATATTCTGGATATTGGCTGGTGCGATGCAGGAAGCGAGGTCATCCTTTCCCAGAGCGGGGATAAGCGGGATGAGGAAAATAGTCTTAAGACTTGCGCATACAGGATTGATCTGGCTGTTCTGCGGCGGGTCGTTCAAAGGCTCGCGTCACAGCCGATGACAATAGAGGATTTTTCTGACACTTATGTCAGAGGAAAGATTCTGGCAAGGGAGGACGGCGTGCTTGCCACCTCCATTCCAAATGAGGACGGCTGGAGCGTTCTCGTAGATGGCAGGGCGTGTGAGATAAAGCCCTTTAGCGGGGCAATGGTTTCCGTGCCGCTGTCTGCGGGAGAGCATACGGTAGAATTTTCCTATACGCCGCCGGGACTTTTTGAAGGACGGCTTATCAGCCTTGCAAGTCTTTTTCTGTTCGCGCTTCTGGCGGCAGGAAGGCGCAGAGCGCGAGCAAAGGCAAGGTGAGCAGCATCGAATAGCCATAGCGGAATTCGTTGGAGACGGGGGCGGCGATAAGAAGCGTCGCCATCACGCCTGCATTTGGCAGGAACAGCAAAAGACAGGTGCGCCTGCCTGATAAAAAGACCTTTCCGGCAAGCAGGATACACAGCCATGTGGCTGCACCGAGGCTGAAAAACAGTCCGTAAATGGGAAGCATGTCCTGAAGCTTAAATAGTATTTCTCTTATCTTGACGACTGCAGCGCCGCGAAGAAGCGGTCTTTCCTGCAGTCCGTAGGGATTTTCTGCAATTCCTTCATCCGAACCGATTGCGTTTGGCGTCGGCACATCCGGATACCAATATCCCTTTGTCGCATCAATGTAGCCGCGCAGATAAGCGCCGGGGTGCTTTGCGCCAAAGGAAAGCCAGAGCCGCAGATAATCGGCTTTGTGCGCTTCCAGATAGGGCTGGTCGCCCTGACGGATTAGATTTTTCATATTGTCGGAGCAGAAGTCCTGATAAACCTCGGGAATTTTTGAGGTATCCATAATCCGGCTCCATGCCTGATCGTCTTTTGTATCCACAGCTTCACCGTCAGCATATACCCGCGCAGTAAGCTGAATTGGAATAGAGAGAGATTCTACAAAATCTGTCTGTGCGACGCCCCTTGCATCCATGACGGGTCCCTTGATGAAAAGGACGGCGGCAAGAATCAGAAAATTCCATAAAAGCTGCTGCTTCCATTGTCTGCGGAAAAGGAACAAAAGGAAAGGAAGCGTCAGCAAAAAGGCATAGAAGCCGTTGGAGCGGAGCATACACATGCCAAAGCCGGAAAGCAGATAGAAAAGGACGGTAAGCGGGGTGGTGCGAAATAAAGGCGTTCTGCCAGAGGCGGTATCTGTACTTAGCAGAAACCGAAGCAGACAGGCAGAAAATAAGAGTACCATGCCGGAAAACAGAATATCCTTCCACATCGTTACCATATAAATGCCGTTATAGGGCATAAGCGCATAAAAGGCAAGGATGACAAGACAGATGCCTGTGCGCACTTTCATCTGAATCAGAGTAGCTATAGAATAGGAAAAAATGCCTGCCATGATGAGCATTTGAAAAATTGTAAACAGGGAAAGCGCCAAAACGGGGTCGTGGAAAAGCGACATTCCAATATGATAAAACATGCCAATGAGCTGTGTGTGCAGCCAGGGATGGTGATTGCTTTCGGGAAGCGCGCCGATAATCTGCCCATACTGATTTAAGCTGTCTACGGTCATAACGCCCGGGAAATTGGAAAGCAGATAAGGCAGCCAGCAAAGCAGACAGAAGAAAAAGGAAAAGAGCGGCAGTCTTTGCCGGAAGGCTTCCTCTGCGGTATGCTCCCTAAACGGCTGCAGTGTTTTTGACTTAAGATAAAAGGACAAAATGGCGGCATAGAGCAGAAAGAACAGCCCAAGTGAAATCAGAACCAGATAGCCGAGCCGGAACAGACGGCTGTTTAAGCCCTGTAAGAGAAAATCGTATTTTGCAAGCAGCCAGAAAAGCGTAAAGAGGGCGGCGATAAAGCCGGAGGTATATTTTTCTGCTTTGGAGCAAAGCTTTCTTGCTTCCCACTTATCAAAGTGCCCATAAAGCAGCAGGCAGGCAATAAAAAAGAACGCGCCTAAGGGATTTTGCGTACCTATGCCGCAGGCGCGCAGAATTGCCCAGGTGGAAAAAAACGCATAAAAAATAGGAAGCGCACAAAGCTTGGTTATTTTTTTCATGAAAAATCTCCTGTTATGTGATAGGGCGTAAAAATCTTTAGATGGGAACGCCTGTTTTATAAAAAGAGTAAAATAAGGAAAGGATGATGTCAATGCTAATATTTCCGGTTTTTGCAAAGCTTTATACGAGAGCGCGGGACGGCAGCGAGGTATATCTTGGAAAATGCCGTTTAAGAAGGTCACAGGGTGGATTTTTCGTAACAATTAAAAGAGGGGAATATGAGCTGTCTTCCACAGGGCAGTTTACCTTACATCTGCCAAAGCGCTTTGCATACCGGCACAGAGGGAGAGCACTTCTGGTCGCAATAGGTGGGAAAAATAAGGTAATGACGCTGGACTTAGTCGTTGCAATAGAGGGGAAAATTTGGTAGTATGAAACGGTAATTGTGGATATCCGGGCATACCAGATGCCAAAAAGGAGAAATCTAATATGAGCTGGGAAGAAAATGTCAGAAAAGTTGTTCCGTATACACCGGGCGAGCAGCCTGATGGCGGGAACAAGATTAAATTAAATACCAATGAAAATCCGTATCCGCCCGCGCCGGGGGTAGCAAAAGCGCTTGCCGAAATCGCGCCCGAGCAGTACAGCCTCTATCCTGACCCGCAGGCAGCTGCACTTCGGGAAAGCCTTGCGGCTTATGAGGGTGTGGATACAAAACAGGTATTTGTCGGAGTCGGCTCTGATGACGTGCTGGCAATGGCGTTTCTTACTTTCTTTAACAGCAAAAAGCCGATTCTTTTCCCGGACATTACCTATTCCTTTTATGACGTATGGGCGGACCTTTATCGGATTCCTTATGAAACGAAGCCGCTGCGGGAGGATTTTACGATTGACCCATCGGATTATACAGGAGAAAACGGAGGCGTTATTTTTCCGAATCCAAATGCGCCGACAGGCGTGCTGATGCCGCTTGCAGAGGTTGAGCAGATTGTGCAGGCAAATAAGGATGTTGTAGTCATTGTGGATGAAGCCTATATTGATTTTGGCGGGGTAAGTGCGCTCTGCCTGCTTCCCAGATATGAAAACCTTCTGATTGTGCGCACCTTTTCCAAATCCCGTTCTATGGCAGGCATGCGGATTGGCTATGCCATTGGAAATGAAAAACTGATTGCTTATCTGGAGGATGCAAAATTTTCCTTTAATTCTTATACGATGAATCTGCCGTCTCTGCGCGCCGGCGTGGCGAGCGTAGAGGACGATGCGTATTTCAGGGAAAAGGTGGAGGCGGTAATCGCAACCAGAGAATGGACAAAGGAAAAGCTTCGCAGACTTGGATTTACCTTCCCGGATTCCAAGAGCAATTTCATATTTGCCTCACATGAGCGTGTTCCTGCAAAGGAGCTGTTTTTGGCGCTGCGTGAAAAGGAAATCTATGTGCGTTATTTTGAGAAGCCGCGTATTGACAACTATCTGCGTATCAGCATTGGAACACAGGAGCAGATGAATACCCTGATTGCATTTCTGGAACAGTATTTATAAATAAAAAGGAGAACAGTATTTATGGAAAATCTTGTCGTATGGTTTACAGGGACACTCGGTCCTTATATTTCAAGGGAAATGGTGATTTTTATTATTTCCATGATTCCGATTTTAGAGCTGCGGGGCGGCCTGATTGCAGCGTCGCTTTTACAGGTGCCGATTACGGCTGCAGTTCCAATCTGCATCATTGGAAATGTAATTCCGGTGCCGTTTATCCTGCTTTTTATCAGACAGATATTCAAATGGTTTCGAAATGTGCCCTTTATCGGTGGAATTATCCGCAGGCTGGAAAAACGTGCAATGAGCAAGAGCGACAGCATCAAGCAGTATGAGTTCTGGGGACTTGTATTTTTTGTAGGCGTTCCGCTGCCGGGAACCGGCGCATGGACGGGTTCCCTGATTGCGGCGCTTTTAGAGGTGGATTTTAAAAAGGCGATTCTGGCAGTTTTACTAGGAATTGCCATTGCAACAGTGATTATGTCCATCGTATCTTATGGACTGCTTGGCGCGATTATGGGCTGATTGGAAAAATGGAAGCATATACGGATTTTGCAAAGGTCTATGATACCTTTATGGATAATGCGCCCTATGAGGAATGGAGCAGACACGTATGCAGCATGCTGCGCGGCTATGGCATTTTAGATGGGCTGGTACTTGATCTTGGCTGCGGGACAGGAACGATGACGGAGCTGCTGGCGCAGGCGGGGTACGATATGATAGGCGTCGATAATGCAGAGGAGATGCTTGGCAGGGCGCTTGAAAAACGGGATAGGTCTGGGCATGATATTTTATATTTATGTCAGGACATGCGGGAATTTGAACTCTACGGTACGGTGCGGGCGATTGTCAGCCTGTGTGACTGCTTGAATTATATAACGGAGCCGGAGGATTTGCTGCAGGTATTTTTGCTGGTAAATAATTATCTGGACCCGGGCGGCATTTTTTTCTTTGACTTTAATACCGCTTATAAATACAGAGAGATTATTGGAGATACCGTTATTGCGGAAAACCGTGAGGAGAGCAGCTTTATCTGGGAAAATTATTTTTATGAGGATGTGTGCATCAATGAATATGATGTGACATTTTTCCAGAAGGAAGAGGACGGGCGCTACCGTAAATTTACGGAAACGCATTATCAGCGCGGCTATACGCTTGAAGAGATACAGAGTCTTTTGCAGAGAGCAGGACTGGTCTTTTTGGAAGCCTCGGACGCCGATACGGGCGGGGTAGTAAATGCAAAGAGCCAGCGTATTTATGTGACAGCAAGGGAATCTGGAAAAATGGAGAAGCAAAATGGGAAATAACAGCGATTATATGGTAAGAGCCACTGCGGCGGGCGCACAAATCAGAGCATTTGCAGTGACGGCAAGGGCTCTTACAGAGGAAGCGAGAAAACGTCATAATACAAGTCCTGTGGCAACTGCGGCATTGGGGAGACTGATGTCGGCAGGTGTCATGATGGGCGGCATGCTGAAGGGAGAAAAAGACCTGCTGACCTTAAAGGTGCAGGGCGACGGTCCTATCGGCAGCATTACGGTAACGGCGGACGCACAGGGAAATGTAAAGGGCTATGTGGACAATCCCGGTGTGATGCTGCCGCCAAGTAAGGCAGGAAAGCTGGATGTGGGCGGCGCTGTAGGTCAGGGAACGCTTACTGTCATTAAGGATATGGGATTAAAAGAGCCTTATGCGGGGCAGACTGTATTACAGACTGGAGAAATCGCAGAGGATTTGACCTATTATTTTGCAACCTCGGAGCAGGTGCCCTCGAGCGTGGGACTGGGCGTTTTGATGAATCATGACAATACCGTGCGTCAGGCAGGCGGTTTTATTGTCCAGCTTATGCCCTTTGCAGAGGATTGGGTAATTGCCCGTCTGGAGGAGAATCTAAGTAAAATAACGTCTGTTACTTCTATGCTGAATTCGGGCGACAGCCCGGAAGGGATGCTGGAGCGGATTTTAGACGGACTGGAAATGGAAAAGACAGACACCCTTCCGGTACAGTTCCATTGCAGCTGTGAAAAAAAGCGGGTGGAAAAGGCGATTATCAGCATTGGCAGAAAAGAGATTGAAGAAATGATAGCGGAAAAGGAACCGATTACGGTAAACTGCCATTTCTGCAATACAGATTATACCTTTACGGTAGAAGAACTAAAGGATATTTTAAAAAAGGCGGTGCGGTAATGGAGCATGGTTTTATTAAGGCGGCTGCGGTAACACCAAAAATCAGGGTGGCTGACCCGTCGTACAATGGGGAGGTAATCTGTCAGGGCATCCGGGAGGCCTATGAAAAGGGCGCGCGGATTTTAGTATTTCCAGAGCTGTGTCTGACAGGCTATACCTGCGGCGATTTATTTTTACAGGAGCGGCTTTTAGAGCAGGCAAAGAAAGAGCTTTCTGAGATCATATCGTACAGCGAAGGCTATGAAGCGCTGATTTTTGTGGGACTTCCTATTGAAAAGGCTGGGAAGCTGTATAATGTGGCTGCGGTTATTTCGGATGGAGAGCTGCTTGCGATGATTCCCAAGCGCAATATTCCAAGCTATGGGGAATTTTATGAGGGACGCCATTTCATGCAGGGAAACCAAAAGGCTGTAGGCTATCTCTGGGAAGAAAAGGAGATTCCCTTTGGAACGGATATTCTATTTCGCGCAGAGGAACTGCAGGGGCTTGTGGTCGGCTGTGAAATCTGCGAGGATCTGTGGGCGCCGGATACGCCTGCGACTGCCCATGCGCTTGCAGGGGCAGATGTGATTGTCAACCTGTCCGCCTCCAATGAGACGATTGGCAAGGACGCGTACCGGGAGCTGCTGGTAAAGGCTGCGAGCGCAAGACTGCTTGCGGGCTATGTATACTGCAGCTCAGGCGAAGGAGAATCCACCCAGGACCTTGTATTTGGCGGACATAATATCGTTGCGGAGAATGGAACGATTCTTTCACAGGAAAAACGTTTTTGTTGCGGAACGGTTTATGGAGATTTGGATATTGCGAGACTTCGCTTTGAGCGCCGGAGGATGAGTACCTTTCCGGCACCGGAGCAGGAAGGGCATCTGGTAATACCTTTCCATTTGGAAATAGAAGAAACAAGGCTCGAAAGAACGTTTGAGAGCAGACCCTTTGTGCCGAAGGAGCAGGGAGAGCGGGAGAAGCGCTGTGAAGAGATTCTTTCGATTCAGTCCTTTGGCTTAAAAAAGCGCTATGAGCATACGGGCTGCCAGAGTGCGGTCATCGGAATTTCCGGCGGACTGGATTCCACGCTTGCGCTTCTTGTGACAGTGCGTACCTTTGATATGCTTTCCCTGCCGCGGAAAAATATTTTTGCGGTTACGATGCCCTGCTTTGGAACGACGGACAGAACCTATGAAAATGCCTGTACGCTGGCAAGGACGCTGGGACTGACGCTTGAGGAGGTCGGTATCAGTGAGGCGGTAAGGATTCATTTCAGAGACATAAATCAGCCGGAGGATAAGCATGATGTGACGTATGAGAATGGACAGGCGAGAGAGCGCACGCAGGTGCTGATGGATATTGCAAACCGTGAAAACGGACTTGTAATCGGAACCGGCGATATGTCGGAGCTGGCGCTTGGCTGGGCGACCTACAATGGGGACCACATGTCCATGTATGGTGTAAATGCGGGCGTGCCAAAGACGCTGGTGCGTCATCTTGTCAGATATTATGCGGATACCTGCGGCAATGAAGAACTGCGGCTGGTACTTCTTGATGTGCTTGATACGCCGGTGAGCCCGGAGCTTCTGCCACCGGTAGATGGAAAAATCTCCCAGAAGACAGAAGACCTTGTCGGGCCGTATGAGCTGCATGACTTTTTCCTTTATTATATGCTGCGGTTTGGTTTTCCTCCGGCAAAGATTTACCGGATTGCAAAGCAGGCGTTTGCGGGAGAATATGAGAAAGAGACGATTTTAAAATGGCTGAAAACCTTTTACCGCAGATTCTTTGCGCAGCAGTTCAAGCGTTCCTGTCTGCCGGACGGACCAAAGGTGGGAAGCGTTGCGCTGTCGCCGCGCGGAGACCTTCGTATGCCGTCTGATGCCTGTGCATCGGCATGGCAGGAAGAACTGGAACAGCTATACTAATAGGTTGTATTTTCGGGCAGCGCCTGTGCAGAGGCCGCTGCCTTTTCAAGTGACTGTGAAATCGCATTCAAAAGCAGCATGGAGGTATAACGGGTATCATCGGAATAAGTAATGCCCTCAAGTGACTGGCTCTGGGTAATCTGCTCTGCGAGCGCATCAAAGGAAGGCTCAATTAGAGGATACATGGTCGTGACCGCTTCATCGAGGGTATGCAGCTGCAACGCGTTTATGTGGTTTTCATCAACGACTACCTCAACGTCTACGCAGCTTCCGCCAAGCTGTATGGAGGTGGTATAGATTCCGGGCACATAGGCGCTCTCCGACTGTGCATTTTTGGCTTCCTTTTTATGCTCCGGCAGGAACATAATGGCGAGCAGGACGATAAACAAAATGGCAAGGAGGAGAAAGATACCTGTATACAGCAGCTCTTTCAGATGCAGGACAATGATTTTTGTTTTGGAGCTCATAAATTTCACCGTTTTTGTTTCATTTCTATAAATGTATTAGAGACAAAGTCAAAATATACCTGACCGTGATTGCGTCGAAAACTGCTTGACAAACAGACTGCGGCGTTGTTATCATAAGAACAGGACGAAGGCGTTTTTACTGGGGTAAAAGTGCCTTTTTTTATGCAATAGGAAAGAAACTCTTTTTATATTCATAGGAAATTTATGGGAAAGGATGGGTATTATGAAAAATTATACAAAAGAGGATATTATCAGGCTGGTAGAAGAGGAAGATGTGGAATTTATCCGTCTGCAGTTTACAGACATTCTGGGAACCTTTAAAAATATGGCGATTACATCCAGCCAGCTTGAAAAGATATTGAATCATGAATGTTCCTTTGACCCATCTCAGATTGGCGGATTTCCAAATCTGAGTGAAAAGGATTTATACCTGCATCCTGATTTTGATACCTTTGAGATTTTCCCATGGAGACCGCAGCAGGGCAAGGTGGCAAGACTGATCTGCGACTTGTGCTATGCGAATGGCGAGCCGTTTGAAGCTGACCCCCGCTATATTTTAAAGAGAGCAGTTGCAGAAGCAGAAAAAATGGGATATGCGCTGGAGGTTGGACCGGAGTGTGAATTTTTCCTGTTTCTCTCTGATGAATACGGTCAGCCGACGACCCTTACGCATGAGCAGGCAGGTTATTTTGACATGAGCCCCTTAGATCAGGGAGAAAATGCACGCAGGGACATCGTAATGACTCTGGAGGACATGGGATTTGAAATCGAGAATTCCTACCATGAATCCGCACCTGCCCAGCATGAGGTGGATTTTAAGCATGACGGAGCGCTGCGGACGGCGGACAATATCATGACGTTCAAGCTGGCGGTCAAGACGATTGCAAAACGGCACGGTCTGCATGCGACCTTTATGCCAAAGCCCAAATATGGCGTGGACGGCTCCGGTATGCACATTCATCTGTCACTTTTAAAGGACGGCAAAAATGTATTTACAGATAAAGAGGGACGTTATGGACTGAGCCAGGAGGCAATGTATTTCATCGGCGGTATCATGAAGCATATCAAGGGTATGACCGCAGTGACGAATCCGATTGTCAATTCCTACAAGCGTCTTGTGACAGGCTATGAGGTGCCGCTCTATATTGCATGGAATACAGAAAACAGAAATTCCCTGATTCGCGTACCGCAGAATTTAAAGGGAGAGAGGCGGATTGAACTGCTCTCACCGGACTCGGCGGCAAACCCGTATCTGGCAATCGCACTCTGCCTGCAGGCGGGACTTTCCGGTATAAAGGAAAAAATTCTGCCGCCGGAATGTATTGAGGGAAACCTCTTTGCGCTGACACAGGAGGAGATTGCAAGGCATCAGATAGCAAAAATTCCGAGCACGCTGATAGAAGCAGTTGATGAGATGCAGAAGGATGCGCTGATCTGCGATGTACTTGGCGAGAGTGCGTATACCTGGTATCTTGCCATGAAAAAGAAGGAATGGGATGAGTACAAGGCGCAGGTTTCCGAATGGGAGCTGCAGCAGTATCTGAATCGGTATTAGGGCACAGCCTTACATCTGAAAAAAACAGAGGAGGAGGTGTGGCCGGTGACCAGTATTATTGTTGTTTTTCCAAAGCTGGAGAATGCCAAAAGCATTAAGAATATTCTGGTAAGAAGCGGACATCCGGTTACGGCAGTCTGTTCGACAGGGGCACAGGCACTCAGTCAGGTGGATGGATTAAATGACGGTATTGTCATATCGAGCTATAAGCTGCAGGATATGATATTTTCCGAAATGAAGGAGGACCTTCCGGAGGGCTTTGAGTTTTTGCTTCTGGCGCCGCGAAATCTGCTGGAGGAATATGTTGGAAATAATGTGATGAGCCTTTCCATGCCGCTGCAGGTACATGAGCTGATTGATACAGTGGACATGATGGTGCAGGGCATTGAGCGCCGCAGACGGAAAAGGAGAGCGCTGCCAAAGGAAAGGGACCCAAAGGAAGAGGCGTTAATTGGGGAAGCAAAGGCGCTTTTGATGGAACGGAACAATATGACCGAAGAAGAAGCACATAGATATATACAGAAATGCAGCATGGACAGCAGTACCAATATGGTAGAAACGGCGCAGATGGTATTGTCCATTATGCGGGATTGAAGTATAAGCCAGGATGATTTATTTATATAATATGAATTTGGAAGCAGAAGGAAAGGGTGGATGAAGGATGAAGTTTACGAAAATGCACGGTTGCGGAAACGATTACATCTATGTGAACGGAGCGGCAGAGCCCATTAAGCAGGAGAAAAAGCCGCATCTGGTGCGCTTTTTGAGCGACAGGCATTTTGGCATCGGCGGAGACGGCGTTATTTTTATCAATCCGGCGAAGGAAGCAGATTTTGAAATGGAAATGTACAATGCAGACGGCAGCCGGGCGGAAATGTGCGGCAATGGCATCCGCTGCGTTGCGAAATACGTCTATGATAAGGGGCTGACGACAAAGACAGAGCTTGACATCGTGAGCATGGGCAAGGTAAAGCATATTGTACTTCTGACAGAGGATGGAAAGGTCAAAAATGTGCGGGTCAATATGGGAAAGCCGGAGCTGTGCGCAGAAAAAATACCGGTCATTTCAGACAATGAAACCGTGGTAGATGAAGAAATTCTTGTGCGCGGCAGGATCTATCGTATGACCTGTATTTCGGTTGGAAATCCGCATGCGGTAATTTTTGTTGAGGATGTAAAGAATCTGCCGATTGAAGAAATCGGGCCTTATATTGAAACGCATGAGCGTTTCCCCAAGCGTGTTAATGTTGAATTTGCACATGTAGTAGACAGAGGCAATGTCGAGATGCGCGTCTGGGAAAGAGGAACCGGAGAGACGCTTGCCTGCGGAACAGGCTGCAGTGCGACGCTGACTGCCTGTGTCCTGAACGGTTTGACCGACCGCAAGGCGGTCATTCATGTCCTGGGCGGCGAAATCACAATCGAATGGGATGAAAAAGAGGACGTTATTTATATGACAGGCCCGGCGGAAAGCGTATTTGAGGGAGAAATTGACTTGCCGGCTGACTATCATGTATAATGGGCATGGATACATGACGGAATTGTTTTGCATAATGAAGGAGATACCAAAATGGTAAAAGTGAATGATAATTATTTGAAATTACCGGGAAGCTATCTGTTTTCCACGATTGGGAAAAAAGTGGCTGCTTATACGGCGGCGCATCCCGATAAAAAGGTCATCCGTCTGGGAATCGGCGATGTGACACAGCCGCTTGCACCGGCAATTATTGAAGCACTGCATAAATCTGTGGATGAGATGGGAAAGGCAGAAACCTTCCATGGCTATGCGCCCGATTTAGGTTATGAGTTCTTAAGAAACGCCGTTGCAAAGAATGATTATCAGGCGAGAGGCTGCCAGATAGAAGCCGACGAGATTTTCATTTCTGACGGAGCAAAATGCGATTCCGGCAACATTCAGGAGATTTTCAGCATAGACAATAAGATTGCCGTATGTGACCCTGTGTATCCGGTTTATGTGGATACAAATGTTATGGCAGGAAGAACCGGCACCTACAATGAGAAAACAGAGACATGGAGCGATGTCATTTATATGCCGTGTACAGCAGAGACAAATTTTGCACCGGCTCTGCCGAAGGAAACGCCGGATTTAATCTATCTGTGCTTCCCGAATAACCCGACAGGCTCTACCATTACAAAAGCGCAGCTTCAGGAGTGGGTGGACTACGCCAATAAGGTAGGCGCAGTCATCATTTATGACGCTGCATACGAGGCATATATTTCTGAAGAGGACGTACCGCACAGCATTTATGAGTGCGAGGGAGCGAGAACCTGTGCAATCGAGCTTCATTCCTTCTCCAAAAATGCAGGCTTTACCGGAGTCCGCCTTGGCTACACGGTAATTCCAAAGGAGCTTAAGGCCGGCGGCGTAGCGCTGCACAGCCTTTGGGCGAGACGGCATGGAACGAAGTACAATGGTGCGCCCTATATCGTACAGCGCGCAGGCGAGGCTGTTTATTCCGAGGCTGGCAAGCAGCAGTTAAAGGAACAGGTCGCTTATTACATGAACAATGCAAAGTATATCTTAAATGGACTTAAGGAAGCTGGCTATACCGTATCCGGCGGCGTTAATGCTCCCTATATCTGGCTGAAGGCGCCGAAGGGCATGACAAGCTGGGAGTTCTTTGATTATCTGTTAGAGCAGGCAAATGTGGTCGGTACACCTGGCTCAGGCTTTGGACCGAGCGGAGAGACCTATTTCCGCCTGACAGCATTTGGAAGCTACGAAAATACAGTAGAAGCAGTGGACAGAATTAGGAAGCTGTAAAGGCTGGTTTTTGAGAAAATACGTTTAAAAATGAATGCGGCAGAAGGACGAACAATCCTTTTGCCGCATTTTCTTCCTGTGAAAGACCGGATAAGTCTATTTCCTGCTTATGCTCTATTCCTAATAAATAATCAGCGCTTGTGTCGGCTGGTCTTTCCATGTAGGGCAACAGCGGCACTTCTGCAATCCGCAATGAATTGATTACGATATGCACATGGATATTCCCGCTGTGGTTATGCCCGTCCGGGTGGGTGCAGACAATGGCTTGGTGTCCGGGGAAATGCTCTTTACAAAACTGCTCGCCCAACACTTGCGCCCGGTCTACGGTCAAGCCGTTGTCCTGTGCGTCACGGGGGTCAAAGCTGATGATATAGTGGTGGCTCTTTACGTCCTCTTTTCTTTGGTTCTTGCCGTATTTGAGGTTGGAGCGCATACACGCTATGGCGAAATCCTCCCCGCCGCAATTAAGGGAAGATATACGGTAATCGTCACGGGGGATAAGCCGCCCGTTTTCATCAAGGGTGGGCTTCATGGTAAACTCGTCATGCTCAAAAGTTAGGTACTGCTCGGCAGCTCCATAGTCGGCGTTTTTAGAGCTGATATGTTTGAATGTTGCCAACGGCTTCACCTACTTTCTGCAAGACTTCAAACTTCAAGGCGGCAAGCTCGGCTATGGCGGCTCGTACCTCATGGGAGAGGGCGTTATAAGGTGCGCCGTACTCGTTCAGACAGCGGGCAATCTGATTCAAGTTGCCGCCGATTTTCCCGTACTCGGCTGTTAGCTTCCCAACGGCAGAAAGCAGTTCATCATTGACCGGGGAAACGGTAATAACCGGGCATATCCTTGACTTGGTGAGGGCTTGCCGGATAAACTCGGCTTGGCTCATTTTGCAGAGGGTGACACGTTCGGAAAACTCGGTGTATTCTTCCTCGGTCAAGCGTGTCTTGATTACCCGGTGGCGGTGGGGCGTGTTATATTTTTTCATGGCTGTGAACCTCCTTTCATGGGTGGATTTATTCAAGCGGCGCAAGCCGCAAAAAGGCGGGCTTGGGGTGGCAACCCCAACAAGATTTCCATAGGACAAAATGAGCGGTTAGCGAAATTTGGTACTATGGTAGAATCTTGCTCTTAAAAAGTGGCGGCTTTCCCTGTGCTGGCTTACGCCAATACCTTTAGTGCCGCAAGTGGGGATTTTGCCAAAGCAGCAGCGGCATTTCTCTCCCTACTACCTACAACACCACGCAAAGCAAAAATGATGGTGATTTGTGGAAATTTCCCTCTATTCCTTACAAAACCACGCAAGCCGGAATAGGCGGGAATTTGTGGAAATTTCTTTTCGCCACCCTCCACGGACAGCCTGCGGATTTGTCAAACGGGAGAGGAAATTACTTTCTATCCCCTTTGCACGGCATAATACCGGCGATTTCTGAAAATGCCAAAAATGGGCGCAAAAAAACAGGAAACCTTTTCTTGATTTCCTGTCTTGGTGTGCCGTTCTATGTAGCGGCAGTTATTTAGTTTTTCGGTATGGCTGTTCATCAAAGCGGAACTTGAACAAAGCAACGACAAGCCGGGATTTTATGTTGTCCTCCGTATCCCTGTCGATATGCCCGTTTTCAATGGCTGCGATTCGGATACGCTTGCTATAATGCCGTAAAACCTCGTCCACGGCTTCCGGCTCGCCGCTGGTCGCGCGGACAATCGTTTCATAGGGCAAAAGATTCGGATTCCCCATGTGAAAGCACCTCCATTTTCCTTTGCAGGAGTTTTAGCGTCCTGCGGATTTGATACCCGGTCGTACTCCGGCAGGGATAACAGGGCAGCGGCAAGTTTCCCATTAGTGAGGATAACTGTCTGACCGCATATCGTAATAGGGTATTCTTCATAGGGTGCTTCAAAATATTCGTCTGTTGTGCCTAAAGGGTAAAACTTTTCTTCTGTGAGGTATTCAAGGGATATTTCTCTTTTGTGCCGCCTGTGTTGGTCGCGCCATGCTGTAATAGCTGCATTGCGGATAACAACTTTACAAAAGCCGTTAAATGTATACATGATGTGTTCTCTGTATGCTTCTGTGCAAGGCATAGCTGATTCCCCCTTTCTCCCACATGGGGCGTTGCATGGTTTATGGTAACATTTATAGTTCAGAGGGGCAGCAGTATTTTAGACTGTCGCCCCTTGACTGTCCAACTGCAAAAACAGGTGGGCTTGTCAACGGCGGGCAAAGCCCGTTCATCTTGCCGTTGACTGGCTCGCCTGGTTTTGCTATTGCTGCCACTTTTTTGCAAGATAGCGGCAGGAAAGACTGACGGTACTTATGATAAAACTGATTGGTCTGCAAAGTAAAATCCCCACAAATCCTACATACTTTGCCAAAACAAAAGCTAAGATTGTTCTAGCACTTAGTTCTAGCATGGTATTGAACAGTGGATAGGCAACTTCGCCCGCACCCCGTAGAAAATTTGTAAGCAAATACAAACTCACACAAAAGGGAAAGGTAATAGAAACAATACGCAAATATTTTACACCTATTTCAATAATAGCTTTTTCATTCCCAACAAGTAAAAACATGGAAGCCGGAGCAAATAGCCAAATAATAAAAATTGCAATTATACTAATGAAAATGGCTATTTTGAAACTTGCTTTCAATCCTTCTTGCGTACGTTCTATTTGTTTTGCCCCCATATTTTGACCGACAAAAATGCAAAGAGCAGTTCCTAAATTCGTGACAGGAATTGTCAAAATGCTTTCGACTTTGTAAGCTGAGGTATATGCGGATATCGCAGTAACACCATATTGGTTGATAAGACCTTGAATAAAAAACATACTTACAGCGGAAGCACCATTCTGAATGATTCCTGTCACACTCAATTTCAAAATTGACAATAACCTTTGCAAATTAGGGTGGACTACCATAAATGCTTTATCAAAACAAAACAAGTATGTGACAATTATTCCTGCGGCGATCGCCTGTGATATAACAGTTGCGGCGGCGGCTCCCTGTACCCCCATACCGAATATTCCAACAAATAGTAAATCCAGAAAAATGTTCATTACACAAGAAATTCCTATGTTTTGGACGGGAACTTTGGAATTACCTGTTGCCTTAATAATTGCCGAATAGAAATTACATATAGCGGAAAAGGGAAATCCTGATGCTATAATTTTCCAGTAACCTGTGGCAGTTCCCCAAATATCGCGGGGGATATTCATTGCCCCAAAAATCCAACGCCCACTTATAAATGCAAGAACGAAAAGTCCTATCCCCAAAATGGCAGTGATTGCATGGACAGAGCCAATACATTCCTGTGTCCT
>CAKRYY010000026.1 GCA_934432885.1 uncultured Lachnospiraceae bacterium | reverse complement strand
ATAGGCAGCATTTATGTGGCATTTTTTTCTCGAAAGGTCTTTCTATGATATTTTCAGAATCATTGAAGAAAAACAGGGATTTTCAGTATGTTTACAAAAATGGCAAATCTTATGCCAACAAATATCTGGTAATGTATAGTATGGAAAATCATCAAAATGGAAACAGACTGGGAATATCTGTCAGTAAAAAAGTAGGAAACAGTATTGTGCGGCATCGTATCACAAGACTGATCCGGGAAAGTTACAGACTACACGAAAATATATTTAATAGTGGTTTAGATATAGTAGTCATTGCAAGAAACAGTGCGCGTGAAATTTCTTATGAAGAAATGGAAAGCGCTATGCTTCATTTGGGAAAGCTTCATGGAATTGTTCATTTTTCTTAATTCATGAAGCGTTTGAAATTGATTATGAAAAAAATATTGATTTTTATCATAAAAGGTTATCAAAAATATATTTCTCCTATGAAAAGGACAAAGTGTCCTTACTATCCTACATGTTCCCAGTATGGACTGGAAGCGGTTGAAAAGTACGGATTTTTGAAGGGCGGTATGCTTGCCGCCTGGAGAATCCTTCGCTGTAACCCATTTTCAAAAGGAGGATATGATCCTGTTCCCTGAATCGGGAGATTTAAAAGGAGGATGAAACATTGTCAGGTATTTTATTGACGCAGCATTCGGGTGTATTGAAGCCGATTGCTATTTTACTTGGTTATTTGATGAATGGTATCTTCGTTTTGCTGGATAAGATGGGGATTCCAAACGTTGGACTTGCTATTATTTTATTTACCATCGTTATATATGGACTGATGACGCCGCTGACCGTAAAGCAGCAGAAGTTTTCCAAGTTTTCTGCAAAGATGAATCCTGAGCTTCAGGCAATTCAGAAAAAATATAAAAATAAAAAAGATAATGATTCCATGATGGCTATGAATGAGGAGACAAAGGCTGTTTATGATAAGTATGGCGTTTCTCCTACAGGAAGCTGCTTACAGCTTGTCATTCAGATGCCGATTTTGTTTGCACTTTATCGTGTTATTTATTCCATGCCTGCTTATGTAGAACAGATTAAGAGCGCTTTCTTCCCTCTTGTGGATAAGCTGATTGCGCAGGCAGGAAGTGCAGAATTTATTCAGGCTTTTAAAAATTCCAATATGTATGCAAAGCAGTTTACCAATGAAGCATTTTTAAATGGAACAACTGCTTATGTACAGAATACTTATATTGATTGTCTGAATAAGGCTTCCAGCACAGAATGGCAGAGTATTGCGGATAAATTTCCAAGCCTTGCAGCGGATGTTTCCAATACGGTTGCAAAGCTGGATGAATATAACAATTTCCTTGGACTTAATATTGCAAACTCACCGTCCTTTATTTTAAAGGATTCTTTTCAGTCAGGCGCTTATGGCATGATTATAGCGGCGCTTATGATTCCCTTCCTTGCAGCCTTTACGCAGTGGCTGAATGTAAAGCTGATGCCGCAGCCTGAGACAAAGGGTGATGGAAGCACACAGGACAGCATGGCAGCTTCTATGAAGACTATGAACCTGATGATGCCGATTATGTCAGCAGTATTTTGCTTCACGCTTCCTGCAGGTATGGGTATTTACTGGATTGCCGGTGCTGTTGTAAGAAGCTTCCAGCAGATTTTCATCAATAGACATATTGATAAGATTGATATGGATGAAATCATTAAGAAAAATCTTGAAAAGAGAGAAAAGAAGCTGGAAAAGATGGGCGTTGCCGGAAAGAATTTGAATGGATACGCTTCCATGAATACCAAAAAAGCAACCAATTCAAAATCTCTTTATACACAGGAAGAAAAAGATGCTGCTCTTAAAAAAGCAGAGGAATATTACAATAATAAAGAATTAAAGGCTGGCAGCATTGCTGCAAAGGCAAATCTTGTAAAACAGTACAACGAGAAAAATAACAAATAGGAGGAAACCTGAATGGATTATATAGAAGTAAGCGCAAAAACAGTTAATGACGCTATTACAGAAGCATGTCAGAAGCTTTCCGTTACAAGCGATAAGCTGGAATATGAAGTTGTAGAAGAAGGCACATCCGGATTTTTAGGAATTGGCTCCAAGCCTGCAGTCATAAAGGCAAAGGTAAAATCCTCTGTTCTTGATATTGCAAAGACATTCTTAAATGAAGTTTTTGAAGCAATGGGACTTACCGTTGTGATTACAATCAAATATGATGATGTTGAAAATTTTATGGATATTGATTTAAGCGGCGATGAAATGGGCGTCCTGATTGGAAAAAGAGGACAGACGCTGGATTCCCTTCAGTACCTCACCTCTCTTGTTGTAAATAAGGAAGCTGAGAATTATATCCGCGTTAAGGTTGATACAGAGAATTACAGAAAGAGAAGAAAAGATACGCTCGAAAATCTTGCAAAGAATATCGCTTTTAAAGTAAAAAGAACAAAGCGTACCTTATCTCTGGAGCCTATGAATCCTTATGAAAGAAGAATTATTCATTCTGCTTTGCAGGGTGATAAGTATGTAACGACTCACAGCGAAGGGGAAGAACCTTTCCGTAGGGTAGTTGTTACCTTAAAGAACAGAGAAAAGTAATAAACTAATCCGGCAGACGCTTTAAATGCTCTGCCGGATATTTTAGCATACAAAGAGGTTTTTATGGAAACAGAAACGATAGCCGCAGTTGCGACAGCGCTTTCGCAATCCGGTATCAGTATTATCAGAATCAGCGGCAGCGACGCCATTTCGATAGCAGATACTGTTTTTTTGAATGGAAAAAAAGAGCATATTTTGAAAAAGGTAAAAAGCCATACCATACATTATGGGTTTGTTTATGATGGAGAAGAACTTTTAGATGAGGTTATGGTTTCTGTTTTTCATGCGCCAAAGAGTTATACAACGGAGGATACCGTTGAGATAAATTGTCATGGCGGTGTATTGATTACAAAACGGATTTTGGAGCTTGTATTAAAGCATGGAGCAAGACTTGCGCAGCCTGGAGAATTTACAAAGCGTGCTTTTTTGAATGGAAGAATTGATTTATCCAAAGCGGAAGCTGTTATGGATGTCATTCATTCTTCAAATGAGCTGGCGCTTAAATCTTCTGTCAGTCAGCTCAGAGGAAGCGTATTTCAGACGATAAAGCAGCTTCGTGAAAAGATACTTTATGAAATTGCTTTTATTGAGTCAGCATTGGATGACCCTGAGCATATCAGTTTAGAAGGGTATCAGGAGAAGCTTTCCAGTGTTTTGCAGGAGCTTATTTTTTCGTTAAAAAAATTGCTGGATGGTGCGGATAGCGGTAAAATAATAAAAGAAGGAATTAAGACTGTAATTCTTGGAAAACCGAATGTTGGAAAGTCATCTCTTTTAAATCTTCTTGCAGGAGAGGAAAAAGCGATTGTTACCAATATAGCGGGAACAACAAGGGATGCTCTTGAAGAATCCATAAAAATAAAAGGGATTGGCTTTCAAATGATAGATACGGCGGGTATCCGTTCTACGGAGGACGTTGTAGAAAAAATTGGCGTAGAAAAGGCAATTCGTTTTGCAAAGGATGCAGATCTTATTTTATATGTCATAGATTCTTCTGTTATGCTGGATGAAAATGATTTTGAAATATTTCCGCTTTTGAAGGGAAAGAATGCAGTTATTCTTTTGAATAAAACAGACCTTCCTTCTGTAGTGACGGAGGAAGAAATCAAGAAAGAAAGCGGCGGTCTGTATCCGATTATTAAAATATCTACAACAAAGCATACCGGAATTGAAGAATTAGAGGATACGGTTTCACAGTTGTTTTTTCATGGTACGATTTCATTTCAGAATGAAGTATATCTAACGAACCTGCGGCATAAAGAAGCGGTCAGAGAAGCGTATGAAAGTCTGCTTATGGTGGAAAAAAGTATTTCTATGAATTTGCCAGAGGATTTCTATTCGATTGACTTGATGAATTCTTATGCGCAGCTTGGAAGAATCATAGGCGAAGAGGTTGACGATGACCTTGTGAATGAGATATTTTCAAAATTCTGTATGGGAAAATAGAATTGCAAAAGTGGTAGATATGAGGAAAATGGAAAATGCCCAAGATAAGAGAAAAGGTTGACGTTTGTGTAATAGGAGCAGGACATGCAGGCTGTGAAGCAGCACTTGCGTGTGCAAGGCTTGGACTGGAAACTGTTATTTTTACAGTTAGTGTAGACAGTATTGCCTTGATGCCCTGCAATCCAAATATCGGAGGTTCTTCGAAGGGGCATCTTGTGAGAGAACTGGATGCACTTGGCGGAGAGATGGGAAAAAATATTGATAAGACCTTTATTCAGTCAAAGATGCTGAATGTTTCCAAAGGTCCGGCTGTACATTCTCTGCGTGCACAGGCAGATAAGGCGGATTATACGAGAGAGATGCGTAAGGTTATAGAAAATCAGGAGCATCTTACTGTAAAACAGGCTGAGGTCTGCGAGCTTTTAACGCAGGAGTATAATGGCGATGGTATTTTTGAAAAAAAGATAATTGGCGTAAAAACCTTTACTGGCGCTGTCTATGAAAGTAGGGCTGTTATTCTCTGCACAGGAACTTATTTAAGAGCAAGGTGCCTTTGTGGAGAAGCCATTACTTATACAGGTCCAAATGGTCTGCAGCCTGCGAATCATTTGACAGAATCCTTAAAAAATCTTGGAATTGAACTACGGCGTTTTAAGACAGGAACGCCTGCCAGAATGGATGGACGTACTCTTGACTATTCCAAGATGGAAGAACAGTTTGGCGATGAGAGGGTCGTACCGTTTTCTTTTTCAACAAATCCAGAAGATGTGCAGATTGAACAGGAATCCTGTTATCTTACCTATACCAATGAAAAGACGCATGAGATTATCCGTGCAAATTTGGACAGGTCTCCTATTTATGCCGGCATTATTGAAGGAACAGGACCGAGATATTGTCCTTCTATAGAGGATAAGGTTGTAAAATTTGCAGATAAGGAGAGACATCAGGTATTTATTGAGCCTGAGGGACGTCATACCAATGAAATGTATGTTGGAGGAATGTCTTCTTCTCTTCCCGAGGATGTACAGCTTGCAATGTATAGGACAGTTCCGGGTCTGGAAAATTGTAAGATTGTAAGAAATGCTTATGCGATTGAATATGACTGCATCAGCGCGGTACAGCTTAAGCCTTCCCTGGAATTCAAAAAGATAAAGGGACTTTTCAGTGGCGGACAGTTTAATGGCAGCAGCGGTTATGAAGAAGCGGCAGCTCAGGGTCTGCTTGCAGGAATCAATGCGGCAATGTCTTTAAAAGGAAGAGAGCCTGTCATTTTGGACCGTTCACAGGCATACATTGGTGTTTTGATTGATGACCTTGTAACAAAGGAAACCAGAGAGCCTTATCGGATGATGACTTCGCGGGCAGAATATCGTCTGCTGCTTCGTCAGGATAATGCAGACCTTCGTCTGCGTAAGATTGGTTATGAGGTTGGACTTGTTTCAGAAGAAGAATATCAGAAGCTTTGCAGAAAACAGGAAGCAATTCAAAAAGAAATTGCACGTTTAAAAAATACGGTTGTAGGTGCTTCCGCCAGAATACAGGATTTTATGGAGAGGCATGAAAGTGCGCCGCTTCGTACAGGAACGACGCTTGCAGAGTTAATTTGCAGACCGGAGCTTTCCTATGAACTGATTTCAGAAATTGATACAGACAGAGAAGTTTTGCCAGCAGATGTCATTCTTCAGGTAGAAATTGAAATTAAATATGAAGGCTATATTGCAAGGCAGCTTCGACAGGTCGAGCAATATAAAAAGATGGAAAAGAAGAAAATTCCGGAAACTCTTGATTATCAGGAGGTGCCAAGTCTCAGAATAGAGGCGAGACAAAAGCTGGAAGCATACAGACCTGCTTCGGTTGGACAGGCTTCAAGAATTTCAGGTGTATCGCCGGCAGATATTTCTGTTCTTTTGGTGTATCTGGAGCACTATTCTAAAAAGTAATGAACGAATATCCTGCGCAGCAGGATGGAGAGCGCGGAGCGCGGATTCGTGAGTAAAGTGCAGAATTTAATGATTTGTGTGGAAAGTATTTTATGATAGATGAAAAAAGATTATTGGAACAATATGATACTGCTGCTTTTGAAAAGGATTTAGCGGAGTTTTCCATTTCATTAGAAAAACGACAGATATGTCAGTTTTTAAAATATTATGAATTGCTTGTGGAATGGAATTCCTATATGAATCTGACCGGCATTACAGAATTTTCGGAGGTTGTAAAAAAGCATTTTATTGACAGCCTTTCTCTTATCAAAGCTGTAACACTTTCTGAAAAGAAGAAAATCATAGATGTTGGTACTGGAGCTGGTTTTCCGGGAATTCCACTTAAGATTGCATTTCCAGATTTGGAGATAACGCTTTTGGATTCTCTACAGAAACGAATTGGATTTTTAAATCATGTCATTTCAGAATTGGAGCTTGCAGGAATTGAAGCAATTCACGGAAGAGCTGAAGATTTTGCAAAACCGGGTAAAGGTAGAGAAGCGTATGATATTTGTGTTTCCAGAGCAGTAGCAAATTTGGCGACGCTTTCAGAATATTGCATTCCTTTTGTAAAAAAGGGAGGATATTTTATTTCCTATAAATCAGAGAAGAGTTCAGAAGAATTATCAGCTGCCGAAAAAGCCATTTCTCTTTTGGGTGGTCTGGTAAAAGAAAAAATCTGTTTTACGCTTCCAGATACAGATATGAATCGTACGCTTATTCTGATTCAAAAAGAAAAGGAAACCCCAAAAAAGTTTCCAAGAAAAGCGGGGCTTCCTTCTAAAGAACCTTTACATGAAAAGGTTTAGTTCAGAAAAATATCAAGCTGACTGAGTACCTTATGCGGTGTCTCAAGATGCGGGTACTGTTTCGTATTTGGAATATAAGCAGCTTCAATCGAAGTATTGTAATAAAGATAATTTTCTACGATAGTTTTGATGTCTGCTTTTTCTCTTCCTGCAATGATAAAAATACTGTGGTTGATTTCCTTTAGCGCATGCAGGATATTAAAATTCATATATCTTCCGATGTGACTGGAAAAAGAATATTTGGAATTGTAGTCATGTAAATGACTTGCCTCTACATAAGTCTGAATATCCAAAGGGTCTATTTTGGAAGCATCACTGTAATAGTATTTTTTAAACAGATTGTAGAAAGAGGTTTTGGTTGTAATGATATTATAGATAAAGGTTCCAATGATTGGAATATCAATCAAAAATTTCAGCGTGCGGGTCTGCTTGGAAGAAATCAGATTTAACTGATAGAGACTCTGCGGATTGATTAAAATAATTCTGTTAAAAACTTCAGGATTGTTATGGCAGGTCATAACAGCAAGAGAAGAAGAATCTCCTGTTGCAATGATGTCGGTCTTTTTTCCAATTACGGTTTTTACAAAATCAGTTAAAAGCTGTACATAAAGAAAACTGGTATATGTCATATTGGGTTTATCCGACAGACCATAGCCAAGCATATCAATACTGTAGACTTCATATTGTTTTGACAGCTCATCTGCAATTTTATGAAATTCGTAAGCAGAGCTTCCTACTGTAAGATCATGTACAAGCAGGAGAGGCGTACCGGTTCCCTTTTTTGTGTAGCGGATTTTACCAAAGCGCCATTCATAATAGCTGTTTTCTGTAGAACTTAAAGTATCTTTGACGGTTGACAAAGAATATTGTATTCTATTTAAAATATGTATGGCAGCGATGGATGCAGAAGTAACAACAGAAATTATTTTTATATTTCGATTCATGATAAAACCTCTTTTATAATGATATTGTTTCTATTTATTGTATTATAGTTTATTATAATAGAAAATAAAATTTGTTACAAGATTGTTTTCCAGATGAGGATAAGAAAGTATGGCGTGTAAAAGAAAGAAAATGGAAATCGATATTCAGGAAATGGACCGCCGAAGAATTGCACAGGATCTTCACGACAGTTCTCTGCAAAGTCTGGCACATCTTATCCATGAATTAGAGTTGGCTTCCATGTATATTGATAGGGATACGGTGCAGGCAAAATTGGAGCTTGCTTCTATCGGTAAAGACATCAATATGATTATTGATGAAATTCGTGATATTATTTTTGATTTGCGTCCTATGATTTTTGATGACCTTGGATTGAAGGAAGCCATTGAAAGATTGCTTGATAAAGCAAAAAAACGCTGTCCTATGATAATTTTTACAGATTTGGATGAAATTCGAAATCAGGAAGAAACTGTTTTACTGGGTATTTTTAGAATTATACAGGAATCTGTCAACAATGCCTGCAAGTATGCAGAAGCAAAACATTTATGGGTTTCACTAAAGGAGAGAGAAGATTTAATTGAAGTCCATATAAAGGATGATGGAAAAGGATTTTCTTTGAAGGAGGAAGAAAGGAAGGAAAATCATTTTGGACTTATCATGATGCGCGAAAGGGTCGAAATTATTTCTGGAAAGATGGAAATTATTTCTAAGCTTGGTGAAGGAACCAGTGTTACTGTATTGATTGAAAAGAACAAAACGAGCAAGTAAAGGGGAACTGTGTATGAGTATTAAAGTTATGATTGCAGATGATCATGTAATGATTCGGGAAGGTATCAAGCAATTATTAGAATTTAATGGCGATATTGAAATTGTTGCAGAAGCAAATGATGGAGAAGAATGTCTTTCTATTTTGAATACGATAAAACCATTGCCACAGGTTTTACTGTTGGACATCAATATGCCCAATAAAAATGGTATTGAAGTGTTGAAAAAAATCCGTACAAAAAAACTTCCACTTAAGGTTTTGATTTTAACTGTACATAATGAAGTTGATTATCTGGTAAAGGCAGTGGATATTGGAGCGGATGGTTATCTGATGAAAAACTCAGGTTCTATGGAATTAAAGAAAGCAATCAATGCAGTGGCAGAAGGAGAATCCTATATACAGCCAGATTTGATTCCTGTTTTGAATGCCCGTCTTGTTTCAAAAAATGACAGTAAGGAAAAAATAGAAGCACTTACCAAAAGAGAACTTGAAGTATTACTCTTTTTGGCAAAAGGTATGTTTAATAAAGAAATTGCAGAAAAAATGCACATTAGTGAGAGAACTGTTAAAAATCACATTTCCAGTATCTTTAAAAAAATTGATGTTGCAGATAGAACACAGGCGGCAGTATTTGCAATTAAAAATAATCTGGTAGAAATATAAAATTGTTTCACGTGAAACAATTTTACAGGAAAAGAAGTATTACAAGATATTGATGTTTCACGTGAAACATCAGCGCAAGATATTGTAAGTCATAGCGTGAAACATTAAAAAAGGAAGTGTGAAACGCTGAAACTACGATAAATAGCGGGTGTACGGACACTGACAGGTACAAAATTCTTATAGATTCTCTAAATAGAAAGTGTTATAATTTTAAGTACGCAAATAGAAAAACAGGAAAGGCACAGGAATGGGAAGAATCATAGCAATCGCCAATCAAAAAGGCGGCGTTGGAAAGACAACAACATCTATCAATTTATCAGCATCACTTGCTGCAAAAGGAAAGAAAGTATTGATGATTGATACTGACCCACAGGGAAATGCAACGAGTGGATTTGGCATTGATAAAAATGATTTGGAAGATACAATTTATGAATTGATTTTAGGAGAATGTTCCGTACAGGATTGTATTATCAAGGATGTAATACCTGGGGTATCCGTTTTACCATCTAATGTTAATCTTGCAGCCGCCGAGATAGAATTGATCGGTGTTGATAAGAAAGAGTATATTTTGAAAAAGGAAATAGATTGGGTAAAGGATTCCTACGATTTCATTATCATAGATTGTCCTCCTTCTTTAAGTATGCTTACGGTCAATGCTATGACAACTGCAGACAGTGTACTTGTTCCAATTCAGTGTGAGTACTACGCACTGGAGGGACTCAGTCAGTTAATCCATACTGTAAATCTTGTAAAAGAGAGATTGAATCCTGAATTGGACATGGAGGGCGTTGTATTTACAATGTTTGATTCCCGTACCAATTTATCCAATCAGGTAGTAGAAAATGTAAAAAATAATTTACAGCAGAATGTATATAAGACTATCATTCCGAGAAATATCAGATTGGCAGAGGCACCGAGCTACGGTATGCCGATTCAGATGTACGAGCCGAAGTCAGCGGGCGCAGAAGCTTATATGGCATTGGCGGATGAAGTAATAAAGAGAAAGGATAACTGATATGGCGGCAAGAGGATTGGGAAAAGGGTTAGATTCTTTAATACCGAATACAATAGGAAATACAAAAAAGAAAACCGGTAATGAAAAAGAAAAAGTATTGCCGCAGGAGAAGGGACCGGAAACCATTGTAAAGATTACGATGGTGGAGCCTAACAGAGAACAGCCGCGTAAAAATTTTGATGAAGACGCATTGCAGGAGTTAGCGGATTCCATTAAACAGTTTGGACTTTTACAGCCGATTCTTGTTCAGGATAGAAAGGACCACTATGAAATTATAGCCGGTGAACGTAGATGGCGTGCTGCAAAGCTGGCAGGCTTAAAAGAGGTTCCGGTTATTATACGGAATCTGACAGAACAGGAAATTGTTGAAATTTCCCTGATTGAAAATATTCAAAGAGAAAATTTGAATCCGATTGAAGAAGCACAGGCATATAAAAAGCTTCTGACAGAATTTAATTTAAAGCAGGACGAGGTAGCAGAGCGGGTTTCCAAGAGCAGAACTGCAGTAACCAATTCTATGCGTCTTTTAAAACTGTGTGATGAAGTGCAACAGATGGTAATTGATGAAATGATTTCCACCGGTCATGCCAGAGCGCTTCTCGCAATCGAAGATGAAGAACAGCAGTATACGATTGCACAGAGAATTTTTGATGAAAAAATGAGTGTGCGTGATGTAGAAAAGCTGGTCAGAAATATCAATAAACCTAAGGTAGAAAAGGTCAAAGCAGAAAAGAATAAAAATCTGGAATATATTTATCAGAATACTGCAGAAAAAATAAAGGAGTCGCTTGGAACGAAGGTCAGCATTTCTGCAAAAGAAAATGGCAGCGGAAAAATTGAAATAGAATTTTTCTCTCATGAGGACTTCGACAGACTGATAGAATTGATTTTGAAATAAATATAAAATACGGAGGAAAAATATGTCCAGCGCATTATTGGAAAGTATGGGACTTGGTTCCCTTGATATTGCTTATGTACTGATTGGATTGCTTGCAGGAATTTTGATTTTGATGATTCTGGTCATTGTACAGATGGTAAAGCTGTCCAAATTGAAAAAACGCTATGAGGCGTTTATGAAAGGAAAAGAAGCTAAAAGTCTGGAAAAAGAAATTGCAATTATTTTTGAGGACAACCAGCTTTTGAAAAGCGCTGCGGAAAGAAATAAAAAGGATATTCGCAAGCTGTTTTACAATATGGAATATACCTACCAGAAATGTGGAATTGTAAAGTATAATGCTTTCAAACAGATGGGAGGAAACTTAAGCTTTTCTCTCGCACTGCTCAATAAAAGAAACGATGGCTTTATCATCAATTCTGTACACAGCAGTGATGGATGCTATTCTTATACAAAACAGATTCGAGAAGGAAAATGTGATATTTCATTAGGAGAAGAAGAAGAGCAGGCTCTGAAGATTGCAATGGGTGAAGAAGCGTAAAGGAAAACAGCGCAATGAGAAAATGCAGTATCAATGATATCAAAGGCGGAGAGATTCTTGCAAGCCCGATTCTGACTTCTGAGTATCAAATCCTTCTTACAGAAGGCACTGTATTGCAGGCATCCTATGTAGAAAAATTCAGAAACTTGGAGATTGAAACAGTCTATATTCAGGAAGAAAGCGAAAAAGAAAGAACAGAAGAGGAAATAAGAGAATTTCAAAGAAAAACACAGCATAAGGTAAAAAAACAGGTAAGAAGGATTCTGGAAACCCATATTTACCAGAGAAACGAAGAATTACAGGAATTGGATAAAGCAGCGACGGAGCTGATTGATGATATTCTGAAGGAAAAAAATGTTACCGACCAGTTGATTGAAATGGAAGAAAGAAGTGCTGATTTGTATGAACATGCGATTAGCTGCTGCGTCCTTTCTACGATATTGAGTCTGCGGCTTCAGATAGAAAAGGAAAAAGTACATGCAATCAGCGTAGGCTGCCTTTTGCATGATGTTGGGCTTCGGTATATTTCCACACCTTATCATGAAATAGAGCTGGAGGAGTTGCCGGAAAACCAGAGGACAGAATACAGAAAGCATACGGTATATGGATACAGCTCTATCGAAAAGGAAAGCTGGCTGGATGAGATCAGTAAGAATATCATTTTGTCGCACCATGAGAGAGAGGATGGAAGTGGATATCCATTCCATACAAAAAAGCTGTCTGAGGAAATCGGTATCGTTACTGTATGTGATGCGTTTGATGAAATGGTATGCGGAATCGGTTGTAGGAGAATGAAAACCTACAAAGCCATTGAGTATTTAAAGTTCTTTAAAAATGTAAAGTTTAATGGTAAAATAGTAGACGAATTTTTAAAGATACTGGCGTCCTATCCTGTTGGAAGTCATGTATTGCTGAATACAGGAATGATAGGCGTTGTTATCAAACAAAATAATGGATTTCCGGAAAGACCGGTGCTTCGTATCTTAAAGGATACAGCAGGAAATCCAATATTTAAGGAGCAGGTTTTGGACTTGCTCACAGAAAATTCTGTTTTTATTGAAGATGTTATCAATTAAGGAGAGGAGCCTTATCAAATGATAGATATTAAATTTTTGAGGGAAAACCAGGATGCAGTAAAGGAAAACATTAAAAAGAAATTTCAGGATGAAAAGCTGGGACTTGTAGACGAAGTCATTACGCTGGATGCTGAAAGCAGAAAGACACAGCAGGAAGCTGACGAGCTGCGTGCAAACCGCAATAAGATTTCAAAGGAAATCGGCGGACTCATGGCACAGGGCAAGAAGGCAGAGGCAGAAGAAAAGAAAGCACAGGTTGCGGCTGATGCAAAGAAGCTTGCTGAGCTGGAAGAAAAAGAAAAAGAGCTGGAAGAGAAAATTACAAAGATTATGATGACGATTCCGAATATCATTGACCCCAGCGTTCCGATTGGAAAAAATGATACGGAAAATGTAGAGATAACGAAGTATGGAGAACCGGTTGTACCGGATTTTGAAGTGCCTTATCACACTGATATTATGGAGCGTTTAAATGGAATCGATCTTGACAGTGCACGTAAGGTAGCAGGAAACGGATTTTATTATCTGATGGGCGATATTGCAAGATTACATTCTGCAGTGCTTGCCTATGCAAGAGATTTTATGATTGACAGAGGCTTTACTTACTGTGTGCCGCCTTTCATGATTCGCAGCAATGTAGTAACGGGCGTTATGAGCTTCGCTGAGATGGACGCCATGATGTATAAAATCGAGGGCGAAGATTTATACTTAATTGGGACAAGCGAACATTCCATGATTGGTAAATTTATCGATACCATCATTCCGGAAGAACAGCTTCCCAAAACGCTGACAAGCTATTCACCATGCTTTAGAAAAGAAAAGGGTGCGCATGGTCTGGAGGAGAGAGGCGTATACAGAATTCATCAGTTTGAAAAGCAGGAAATGATTGTTGTATGTAAGCCTGAAGAATCTCCTATGTGGTTTGACAAGCTGTGGCAGAATACCGTAGATTTATTCCGTTCTATGGATATTCCGGTAAGAACCATTGAGTGCTGCTCCGGCGACCTTGCAGATTTGAAGGTAAAATCCTATGACGTAGAAGCATGGTCTCCCCGTCAAAAGAAATATTTCGAAGTCGGAAGCTGCTCCAATCTGGGAGATGCACAGGCAAGAAGATTAAAAATCCGTGTAAATGGCGAAAAAGGAAAGTATTTTGCGCATACATTAAATAATACAGTAGTAGCACCTCCGAGAATGTTGATTGCCTTTTTGGAGAACAATCTGCAGGCAGATGGTTCCATCAGAATACCTGAGGTATTACGTCCATATATGGGCGGCAAGACGGAAATCCGTTAAGCGGGTGCTGACCTTTTATGGAAACAGAAATGAGGTGAATTCCGTGCATAAATATTTACGTGCCATAGGATTCAGCCAATTAAAAAATAGAAAACAGCTTCAGCTTTTGATTACAGACTGTATTCGGACAGCAAAGGAAAGAGAATATATTTCGCTGCCTCAGCAGGGGGATTTTGTCTTTGTGGAATGTTGTAAGGAATTTGCGCCGGGAATGGGGATTGCGGTCAGAGGTGAGTTCGATGAGAACAATAATTACCTTTATGACTATTATTTCCCTTATCTGCGTGGAACCTATGTCAGCTCACAAGAGGACGTAACCATCGAGCGGCATGCGGAAAAGGAATCCTATGCGGGGGTCTGTGATGACCTCCGTATTGGTGTTTCTCTGATTTTCTATTTTCAAAACGTGGTTGCTTATCTGAAATACAGAGAACGAAAAAAACTTCCGGTAAAAGGAACGACTTTGACGCTGGCAGCGCTTTCCTGTCAGGGAACAGTGCTCATGCCTATCATCAAAAATGAGCGGGAAAAGAAAAAGGTAAAGAAGGTATCCAATGACAGGAGCCATTTGATTGCAGCAGCGCGGAACGGCGATGAGGAAGCTATTGAAAATCTAACGCTGGAGGACATGGACACTTATACGTCTATTTCCAAAAAGATACAGAACGACGATGTGTTTACTCTGGTGGACACGTATTTCATGCCCTATGGTGTGGAGTGCGACCAGTATTCCATTCTGGGAGAAATTCTGGAATGTCAGGCGCTTGAAAATTCACTGAGCGGCGAAAAGGTTTACCGGATGCTGGTTAACTGCAATGAACTGATATTTGATTTGTGTATTAACGATGCGGACCTGCTCGGTGAGCCTCTTGCCGGAAGAAGGTTTAAGGGTGTAATCTGGATGCAGGGCTATATCAATTTTCCAGAAGAGTCTTAAAAGCAAAGAATAAAAAGGGAAAAGTAAGTGGCAGGGGATGTCCCAAAAGCATCTCTTGCCATTGTATCCTGTTTATGGTAAACTTAACAAAGCAGGAGTTTATTTAGTTCCCATAGTTAAATGGATATAACAAGCGCCTCCTAAGCACTAGTTGAGGGTTCGATTCCCCCTGGGAACATCGATTTTTTGCAGCAATGAGAGAAAATCGGAAGAGGAATTAAAGGAATGAGTTAAAAATGAGTTAGAATTGAATTAGAAATAATGAATGTATATAAAAAAATAAATTGTCATTTTATAGGATCGAATATAGAAATAATTCTATGTCCGGTCTTTATTTATGTTTACATGAGTAAAAATAAATAAATTTAATATGCTTTGTATATAATAGATACATTGTGATGAAATCACGATATAATAAGCATGAAGAGTATCTTGAAGTTTCTGTAAAAAACTGTGTTTTAATGGTTTAAAGGAGATTATGAAATGAAAGAGAATACCATAGAAGGCAGGGCAAAAACAAAGAATGGCGTAAAGAGATTGTGCTTTTCAGCGGTTTGTATTTTGCTGGAAATAGCTTTTTTTATGATTATGATTACAAGGCTGAATGAATATGCAGAAATTGTCAATTTAATTACAAGGCTGTTTGCAGGAGTTTTAGTTTTGGCATTGTACGCATCAGATAAAACCTCCTCTATGAAAATGCCCTGGATTATTTTGATACTTGTCTTTCCTATTATGGGGGTAACATTATATTTACTAATTGGTTTAAATGGCGGTACACGTAAAATGAAGGAGCGGTATGCTGATATTGACAGAAAGCTTTTGCCGCTTCTTCCGGATAATTGGGAATATTTGGAAAATATTAAAAACAAAATACCAAAAGCTGGAAGTATTAGTAACTATATTCAAAAAAATGCGCATTATCCAGTATATCAAAATACAGATATAATTTATTATGATGAGGCGGTAAAGGGATTAGAGGCACAGCTTGTAGATATTTCAAAAGCAGAAAAGTTCATTTTTATGGAGTATCACGCAATAGAAGATGCAAATGCCTGGAAAAAGCTGCAGCATGTATTGGTGGAACGCGTAAAGGCGGGAGTGGAAGTAAGGGTATTCTATGATGATATGGGTTCTATTGGATTCATAAATACGGATTTTGTAAAGAAAATGAAGCATTTAGGAATCCAATGCAAGGTATTTAATCCATTTATACCTGGTCTGAATGTTTTTCTAAATAATCGCGATCATCGTAAAATCACGGTAATTGATGGAAAAGTTGCTTTTACAGGTGGTTATAATCTGGCAAATGAGTACTTTAATTATACACATCCATACGGGCAGTGGAAAGATACAGGAATCCGTCTGGAGGGTGAGGCTGTTTATTCTTTGACAATAACATTTCTTGAAATGTGGAATGCAGTTAATGATAAGGATAATAATGATACAGATTTTAATAAATATCTGATAAAATCAGACTATTCTGCAAAGCAGAAGGGATTTGTTCAGCCATACGCAGATAGTCCTATGGATAATGAACAGGTCGGAGAAGAGGTTTATATCAGCATGGTAAATAAGGCTGAAAAATATTGCTGGTTTATCTCTCCCTATCTGATTATTACAGATGAGATGATACACGCTATGTGTCTGGCTGCAAAGAGAGGGGTTGATGTCAGAATTATTACACCGGGAATTCCGGATAAAAAACTTGTATATGGTGTTACACGTTCTTTTTATCATGGGCTGGTAAAACATGGAGTACGAATATTTGAATGGACACCTGGCTTTTGTCATGCGAAAATGAGTGTTGCAGATGATTGTATGGCAACGTGTGGAACCATAAATCTTGATTATAGAAGCCTTTATCACCATTTTGAAAATGGCTGCTTCATAGCAGATAATCCGGTTGTTATTTCCATAAAAAATGATCTGAAAGCAACGATGGATGAGAGCTGTGAAGTTACAGAAAGATACCGCGCAGGACGAAGTGCATATTTGCGTTTGGAGCAATTATTTATGCGATTATTTGCAGGATTATTATAAGAAAGAGGTAAAGTTATGTGTACGGCAGCAACTTATAAAACCAAAGATTTTTATTTTGGAAGAACTTTTGATTATGAGTTTTCTTACGGAGAAGAGATAACGATAACACCAAGAAACTATGCGTTTAATTTTCGATATGCAGGGAAATTGAAAACACACTATGCGCTGATAGGAATGGCATTTGTCGCAGGGGATTATCCCCTTTACTATGATGCAGTTAATGAAAAAGGCGTTGGCATGGCAGGACTTAATTTTGTGGGCAATGCGGTATATGCGGATATATTGCCAGAAAATGAAACAGAAGAAATGCAAATCGCACAGTTTGAGTTTATTCCGTGGATTCTTGCACAATGTGCTTCGATAGCAGAAGTAAGAGTAAAGCTATCTGGTATGAGACTTACAGGTACGCCATTTAGCCAGCAGCTTCCAACTGCCCAGCTTCACTGGATAATTGCAGATAAAGATGACTGTATTGTTGTAGAGTCCATGAAGGATGGATTACATGTGTATGATAATCCAGTTGGAGTCCTTACTAATAATCCTTCATTTCCCAGTCAGATGTTTGCGCTTAACAATTATGCAGGTGTATCCAGAAAACAGCCGGAAAATACGTTTGCCGGAGTATTAAAGCTTGATGCTTATAGCAGAGGAATGGGGGGAATGGGAATACCCGGAGATCTTTCAAGCCAGTCAAGATTTGTAAAGGTGGCTTTTACAAAGTTAAATTCTATATCGGGTGATGATGAGAATGGAAGTGTCAGCCAGTTCTTCCATATTTTAGGCTCTGTTGACCAGCAGAGGGGATGCTGTGAGGTAGCTGAGGGCAAGTATGAGATTACGATATATACTTCATGCTGTAATACCCGTAGAGGAATTTATTATTATACAACATATGATAATCATCAGATAACGGCAGTAGATATGTATGAGAAAAATCTTGATTCCAGTCAGCTAATCCGTTATCCTATCCTATCAGCAGGTGAAATCAGATGGCAAAAATAGAAGCTGTGCTGTTTTTTCCTTTTGTGCAATAAAAGAGAGTATTGTGTAGGATGGCTGAACAATGCCTAAAAAAATATCGACATCCGACCTGATGCACGATATAATCTAATAAGAAAATAATATCATTATTTTGTTAATGAGAATTTTTTATTTGAATAAAGTTTTGTTTTTTTATGGGGTATTTATTATGATAGCAAAAAATTTCAAAAAGCGCCTTCTGATTTTTGGAATGGGCGCTTTTCTTTTTATTCAGACAAGCCTGCAGATGGGACTTATAGCTTATGCAACGGACTATGCAGCAGAGGAAGAGGCCAGGCGGCAGCTGCCGATTGCCTCCAACAGCTATGAGGAATGGCCGAATGGTCCCGCAGTTGGTGCAGAGGGCGCAATCCTTATGGAGGCACAGACGGGAACCATTCTCTATGAAAAAAATATTCATGAGCATCTTTATCCTGCCAGTACAACCAAGATTCTGTCGGCGTTAATTGGTATGGAAAACTGTAAAATGGATGAAACAGTGACCATGTCAAAGGAAGCTGTTTTCAGTATTCCAAGAGACAGCTCCAATATCGGACTGGATGTAGGAGAGGAGATTACAGTAGAGCAGTGTCTTTATGGCATTCTGGTTGGCTCAGCCAATGAAGCGACCAATGCGCTTGCCGAGCATGTGAGCGGCAGTATAGATGCTTTTGTGGATTTGATGAATGAAAGGGCAAAAGAGCTTGGCTGCCAGGATTCGCATTTTGTGACGACAAATGGTCTGCATGATGATAACCATTACACGTCACCTTATGACCTTGCACTGATTGCACAGAAATTTTTCTCTAATGAGCTTTTGTGTAAAATGTCGTCTACACCGACCTACTATATCCCGCAGTCGCCGACACAGCCGGATGATGATTTATATATCAATACGCATAATAAGCTTTTGTTTCCGGGCGGAAAGTACAATTATGAGTATATCGTAGGAAGCAAGACCGGTTATACAGACAATGCCAGACAGACGTTGGTATCCTGTGCGGAAAAGGATGGGATGAGGTTGATTTGTGTTGTCATGAAGGAGGAATCTCCGCATCAATTTGATGATACCATCAGCTTATTTGAATATGGATTTTCCAATTTCCAGAAACTGAATGTGGCATCTCATGAAACAAAATATACGGTGGATAACAATGACTTTTTCCAGATGGATAATGAAGTGTTTGGCGGAGTCAAATCCATCCTTTCCATAGACCCCGATGCGGGTGTGGTGATTCCAGTTACGGCTGTTTTTGATGACATGGATTCTTCTCTATCCTATGAGGAAGCGGCAGAAGGAACAATAGCCGTGATCGATTATACCTATCATGGTCTGCCGGTAGGAAGTGCGGCGGTAAATGTTGTACAGAAGGAAACAAAAAAGTTTGATTTTGAAGAACAGCAGGAGAGCGAGAGTACAGGTGAGAGCGTACAGGCACAGGATTCTGTAAAAGAGGAGAGCGAAAATAAAGAGGATGCGCCGAACATTATTTTTGTAAATGTAAAGCTGGTAATTTTCTGGATTGTCGGCATCTCCGGCTTTCTGATTCTTCTCTTTGTGATAAGAGCGATTATTGGCAATTATCAGTTTGCAAAGAGAAGAAAAATAAGAACCAGACATAAAAAGAGAAAAAGAGGAACCTCACCCTTTGATGATTTTGATTTTTAAAGGGAAGAACAGGCTGTCAGGATTTTGACCGGTTGCGCTTCTGTCTGCGAAGCTCCCGGGCATGCTCCCGGCGGTCTTTTATTTTTGTAACCTCGCTTTCAGATATGAACTTGAGCGTTTTGACAATATAGACCTGTTCATCCTCAGAAGCCTTGCGGATACGGATTTTTCCTTTCATGTAGCCGTGCTGGTCGCAATAGGAAACACTGTAATAATGCTTTGTATTTGGAGTAAACCAACGGATTTTGCGTTTAATATTCTTGTGACAGTAATAGCATTTTGTGCTGCTGACTTCCCTATCCCGGAGTGCGGTCTGTTTATCTGGAAATTTGCGGGAAATGTATTTTGCATAATCATCGAATACAATGTGGATTTCTTCTTTTCTGGACGCCGGTTTGTGGAAAAGATCAAAGGATACATTCTTTTCCACAGAAGAGTCGAGCCTTTGCAGAATCTTTGCAGTATAATAGGCATCGCTGAAGGCTCTATGAAAAGGAATGTCCTTTTCTATTTCCAAAAAATCAATGGCATATTCAAGGGAACGTCTGGATTTTCGGTCCTCAAATGCTATGCTGAACAGCTTCTGCACATCCAGAAAGGGGAGGGGTGCATTTGCAAGCGGCGGCATTTGATAGTATGCCATATTACGCTGCAACTCCGTCAGGTCGAGCGGACCCCAGCTGCAGAATGTAACGTCGCTGCCGCACCAGGCAAGAAAACGCTTTGCAACCTCCGGAAAACGGTCGCCCTTTTGCAGCTCACTCATCTGCAGATGAATCAGCTTGCAGGTAATCTTGTGCATTTCTTTGTAAATACTGGGACGAATCAGCTCATTAAATTCACCTGTCATTTCTTTGGTGGCGTTTAATTTTACAGCGCCTATTTCAATGATTTCAAAGGGGATTTCTTTTATTTCTCCCTGAGGTGTGCTGCTCTGATTCCACTCAAGATCCAGTACGATATAGTTCATCGTTTGTTTCCTCCTGTAAAGACGGCGACGCTCCGCTCCTTCATAAAAAAGGAGTCTGTAATACAGGGAGCATTTTCAGGAGAAAACAGAGTTTCTTCCTCTGAAGCGGCTCCGGTATTTACCATGAGCTTCCATGAAAAACGCTGCGGCAAATCAGGAAGCGTAATATTTGCAGGCTCCCAATGTGCGTTGATACATACGAAAACAAGGTCCTCTTTTTTCTGCTCGCGGTCATAGCCTGCAAAGAAAATACCAAGCGTTTTGGTTTCCCCCGTCGTTTCAGAAACGCCGGGCGCTCCATTGTGAATACTGATAGAAGCATAGCCTGTAACGGACTGCTCTAAATCGCCGCGCAGGATGGGATGTGATTTGCGGAACGCAATCATGTATTTAAAAAAGGTAAAAAGTGCTTTGTTTTTTTGAAGTAAACGCCAATCCAGCCAGGAAATAAGGTTGTCCTGACAGTAAGCGTTATTATTGCCAAATTGTGTATTGCCAAATTCATCCCCTGCCAGAAACATGGGAGTGCCCCGGCTGCATAAAAGAACGGCACAGGCATTTCTGATCAGACGCTGTCTGAGCAGATTGACGGCTATATCGTCGGTTTCTCCCTCTGCGCCGCAGTTCCAGCTGCGGTTGTCATCACTTCCGTCGGTATTGTCCCAGCCGTTTGCTTCATTATGCTTTTCATTGTAGGCATAGAGGTCATAGAGGGTAAAACCGTCATGACAGGTCAGGAAGTTGACAGAAAAATTGTATTCCTGTCCATGACTTCGGTAAAGGTCAGGAGAACCGGTAATGCGAAGAAGCGCTTCCGGCGCTGCCCAGAGGTCGCCCTTTAGATAATTGCGCAGACAGTCCCGGTATTTTCCATTCCATTCAGCCCAGCGGTTCCACGAAGGGAAGCTTCCGACCTGATACAGTCCGCCGGCATCCCATGCCTCAGCAATCAGCTTGGTATTTCCCAAAATCGGGTCAAAAGCAAGTTGTTTTAAGAGAGGTGGGTTGCTCATAGGAGAGCCATCCTCATTTCTACCCAGAATCGTAGCAAGATCAAAACGAAAGCCGTCGATGCGGTAATCTGTCACCCAGTAACGCAGACATTCCAGAATCATCTGCTGTACCATCGGATGATTGCAGTTTAAGGTATTGCCGCAGCCGCTGAAGTTGTAATAAAAGCCTTCGGGCGTCAGCATATAATAAATATTGTTATCAAAACCCTTAAAGGATATGTAAGGGCCAAGCTCATTGCCTTCTGCGGTATGGTTAAATACGACATCAAGAATAACTTCGATTCCATTACGCTTCAGCTCGTAGATAACCTCTTTTAATTCGGTACCTTCACGATTGTATTCGCGGTTGGAATTGTAGCTGGTATTTGGCGCAAAAAAGCCTACAGTATTATAGCCCCAATAATCCAGCAGCCGTTTTCCATTTACGACGCGGTTATTCTTTGTTTCGTCAAATTCGAAAATCGGCATCAGCTCTACGGCGTTGACACCAAGCTCCTTCAGATAGGGAATCTTTTCACGCAGTCCGGCAAACGTACCGCCTGCACTGACACCGGAGGAGGCATCCATTGTAAAGCCGCGTACATGGAGCTCGTAAATAATGAGGTCCTTCATCTGCGTCAAAGACTGTTTTTCGTCGCCCCAGTCAAAGTTGTTGCGGACAACTCTGGCACGGTAGCCGCCGTGTTCATTTTGGGAAACGCCCCAATCGCTTTGACCGGCAACTGCTTTAGCGTAAGGGTCAAGCAGAATACGGGTTTTGTCAAAGACCAGTCCCTTTTTTGGGTCATAGGGACCGTCGATGCGGTAGGCATATTCGAAATCCTCTATTTTAAGACCAAAGACGATCATGGAATAGACTTTTCCGATACGATAATGCTCTGGAAAGGGAAGAACGGCAAAAGGCTCGGTCTCTCCCTTATGAAATAGTAAAAGCTCGCAGGAGGTGGCTCCCTGAGACTGCACTGTAAAATTAACGCAGCTATTGGATAGAGCGGTAGCGCCGTTTTGCCCATAAAAGCCGGGGCGGACATCGTAGCCGCTTATGTTGTCTAATGCCCGTAATTCAGGAACAGGCAGCAGGGTATTTTTTACCATAAAACCTCCTGGAAATGTTAATCTATTAAACTCGTTAATGAGCCCGGGAAAGCAAATGCCTGCTTGATGTAGCCGCTTATTTTTCCACTGTGCTCATTATAGCATAAACTAATGTAGAATTTAAGGGCAGTGTTTGCTTTTAAAGGGTAAGTAGTGTAGAATGTAGGCGAAAGAGAGGACAAGCTATGCGTTTACGAAATATACCGGGGTCGCAGGAAGCGATTGACAACAGTCCCTACGTGGTGAAAGACTATAAAGAGAAGCAGGGAAAGTGGAATACCCTGTTTGAAAAGGCGCAGCCAATCAGGATTGAAGTCGGAATGGGAAAGGGCAAGTTTTTGATGACGCTTGCGCAGCTTCACCCGGAAATCAATTATATTGGAATCGAGCGTTATACCAGCGTACTGCTTCGCGCTTTGCAGAAAATGGAGGAAAATCCGCTGCCGAATCTGTTGTTTGTCTGTATGGATGCCGCAGAGCTGGATGAAATATTTGGAGAAGAGGAGGTGGATGAACTATACCTGAATTTTTCAGACCCTTGGCCGAAGGAGCGTCACGCAAGACGCAGACTTCCCGCAAGGGAGTTTTTGGCACGCTATGACAAAATTTTAAAAAAAGACGGTAGGGTTGAGTTTAAGACGGATAACCGGGCATTGTTTGACTTTGCATTAGAAGAGCTTGCACCTGCGGGCTGGCGGGCAGAGGCGGTTACTTATGACCTGCATAACGACCCTGTGCTTGTGCAGGGAAATGTGATGACGGAGTACGAAGAAAAATTTTCTTCAAAAGGAAATCCTATCTGCAAGTATATTATCAGCAGGTAGTGCAGAAAATGTAAGAAAAGGAGAGAAGACTATGGAACACAAATTTACGGATGAAAATTTCCAGACAGAAGTATTAGAAGAAAAGCTGCCGGTGTTGGTGGATTTTTATGCCGACTGGTGCGGTCCCTGTAAGATGATGGCGCCAATCGTTAAGGAATTTGCAGAGAAATATGAAGGAAAATGTAAAATCGGAAAACTGAATGTAGATGAAAACCCTGAGGCGGCGGCTCGTTACCGCGTGATGTCCATACCGACCTTTCTTGTATTTCATGGTGGAGAGCAGAAGGATATACTGACGGGTGCAGTATCCAAGACAGATTTTGAGAGCTTTCTGCAGCAGTTTATTGGATGATGCTGTTTTGCGAAATGGAACAGAAATGAAAATAAAAACGCTCCGCATGGAGCGCACTGCGGCGGAAATGAATTGCGTCGTTAAAACGACCCGCCGCAGGCAGAGAATCTCGCTTGCGAGATTCTTTGTTTTATCGTTTGATTGCATCCTCTTCAAAAAGTGCAGAAAGTGTACCAATAGTTTCTGTAATTTCAGCGACAGAGGTCTCTATGTCATTGTAGATTACGGCGGACTGGGAAGAAAGGTCCTGCATGCTCTTTGCAACGACTGCAAAGCCAACGCCTGCTTCGCCGCTTCTGGCTGCTTCAATGCTGGCATTTAAGGAAAGAATCTTCTGTCTGTTTGCAATGGTTTTCAGACGACCGGTGTAATTGTTGATTGACTGAATCATCTGATGAGAATTTGAAATTTCTGTCTGTAAGGTATCAAGCCTTGTAGAATTGGTATTTCTGGTGTATTCGTCATCTACAAGCTGGTTTACAACAAGCTCAAGCAGATGCGCTGCACTGCGGATACGAGCCTCTGTGCTGACAGGAACCTTATGTAATGCTTCGATATACTGCTCAGGATTGATGCCAAGCTCTTCGGCTGTCTTGCGGAATTTTTCATCATCAGGAGGATTCGGAAGCACCTGACCGCCGATGACCGCGCCAACCTTTTGCCCTCTTACCACAATGTCAATAGAAAAATCCATCAGACCGGCGTGGCAGAAATAAGCACCAATGCCTTCATTATCGCATTTTACGCAGCGGCGGTTGCCTTCTGCGGAGCCTCTGGTATACTTCATACAAAAATCAGTAAAATTGCTGCCAGTTGTGATATATTTTCCATTCATATCAACAGCGATGGCAGCAAGACCGGTCGCATTGGAAAAATGATCCTGTAATTCCTGCAGCTTTGATAAATCCATAAAATCTTTTAATTCCATAAGAAACCTCCTGTAATATCCCCCAAGTACCCGTTTTCACATAATAAGAATCCCTATTATATAAAAATATGTCTTTTTTTATATTGATAAAAAAAGTATAACATGGAATAGTAAGAAAGTACAGGCAAACTCTTTTCCATTCAATTTATTTAAATATTTTCAGCAATCCGGATGTCAACTGCGACATAATTTAATTCTTTTTCAGGAAGCTCTCCAGCCATGAGATAATTAAAAAGGATTTCAAGCGGCTTTGAACCCTGCAGGAAGGGCTGCTGACAGATGGTAGCAGAAATAAGCCCCTGCTTTACATAGGTGCGTGTCGTTTCAATTTTGTCATGGGTAATGACGGTAACGGCCCCTTTTTTGTTTTCAGCAAGAATCGCCTTGCAGCCGCCATAGACGCCGCCTGCGGCAAAATAGAGAGCATTTATATCAGGATGCTGCTTCAAAAGCTGCTGTGTGATATGGAAGCTTTCCACCTCGTCATCCTGATTTTCAAGGGTAGAAATGACGTGGATGTTTTTGTATTTACGGGAGATGCAGTGAAGAAAGCCCTCCACACGGTCAGTATGCGAAAGAATCTGGCGGGAGCCTAAGATAATGCCTGCGGAAATAGAACCGTTTGTCATCAGCCCCATCAGTCCGCCTGCGGTTTCGCCGCAAAGGAAGTCATTGCTGCCGACATAGGCGATGCGCCTGGAATTTGCCACATCAGTATTTGTTGTGACGACAGGAATGCCAAGTGCAGCGAGTGCGTTAATTTTTTCAATGATTTCAGGACAGTTATAGGGTGCAAGCACAATACCGTGCACCTCCTGCGCAAGCAGCTCGTCGATTGCGGCAAGCTGTTCGATTGCATTGTAGGAAATCTGTTTGACAACAATCGTACAGTTATAGCAGGCAAACCGTTCCCGCTGATAACGGACACCACGCATGACCTCTTCAAAAAAAAGATTGCTGTTTCCAAAAAGAATAACACCGAGCTTCAGACGGCGTTTTTGCGCAGCAAGCGTAAGCCCCGCACGGTTTGGCCTGTAGTCGAGCGCTTTTGCAATTTCCAATATTTTTTCGGCGGTTTTTGCGTTGACACTGCCCCGGTTATTGAGCACCCGGTCAACGGTGCCTCTGGAAACACCGGCAAGCTCAGCAATCTCCTTTATGGTAGCCATAAGTAACTCCTCGCAAGTCTTAAATTCAGATAAAAATGAAATGTCTTTCCCTATCACGGTAGCACGCAAAAGCGCTTCTGTCAATGAAACAGGCACACAAAATAATGTGCGTGCACGGTTTCGTGAATTTATACAAAAACCCTGTAAAAGAAGCTGATAAAAAAATCCATAATTCGTGCATTATTCCGAAAAATTAGGAAATGGAGAATCGCTATTGATTTTTTATATCATAAAATGTATGATATAGAAAACGTGCACGAGCACGCAATGTTTTGGATGAGAGAATATTTCTTTTACGATTGTGAAGGAGGACACGAAATGCTGTATGTAGGAATTGATTTGGGAACCTCAGCAGTAAAGCTGCTGCTGATGGATAGCGAAGGCAATATCCGAAAGATTGTTTCAAAGGAATATCCATTGTATTTCCCGCATCCGGGCTGGTCTGAGCAAAAGCCGGAGGATTGGTACGAGCAGACAATGGCAGGCTTAAAGGAGCTTCTTGCAGAGGCGGATAAGAGTCAGGTCGCAGGCATCAGCTTTGGCGGACAGATGCACGGACTTGTTATCCTGGATGAAAACGATGAGGTTATCCGTCCGGCGATTCTCTGGAATGATGGACGTACCTTTGAAGAGTGCGATTACTTAAATAATGTAATTGGAAAGGATAAGCTGTCCGAATATACAGCAAACATTTCTTTCACTGGTTTTACAGCGCCGAAGATTTTATGGGTAAAAAATAAAGAACCTGAAAATTTTGCAAAAATTAAAAAGATTATGCTGCCGAAGGATTACATAGCTTATCGCTTGACCGGCGTACATTGCACGGATGTGTCTGATGCGTCCGGTATGCTGCTCTTTGATGTAAAGAACAGATGCTGGTCAAAGGAAATGTGTGAAATCTGCGGCGTAAAAGAAGAACAGCTTGCAAAAATATATGAAAGCTATGAGGCTGTTGGCACCGTTCTTCCTGAAATTGCAAAGGAGCTTGGCATTGGCGAGCAGGTAAAGGTGGCAGCAGGCGCAGGCGATAACGCTGCAGCAGCTGTCGGTACAGGAACCGTAGGGGACGGTATGTGCAATATCTCTCTGGGAACAAGCGGTACGGTATTTATTTCCTCTGAGAAATTTGGCGTGGATAAGTTCAATGCGCTTCATTCCTTCGCACATGCAGATGGACATTATCATCTGATGGGCTGCATGCTCAGCGCAGCTTCCTGTAATAAATGGTGGATGGATGAGATTATCGGAACCAAGGAATATGGCAAGGAGCAGGAGAAGATTGAAAAGCTTGGTGAAAATAAGGTATTCTTCCTTCCTTATCTGATGGGTGAGCGTTCTCCTCATAACAATCCGAATGCAAGAGGCACCTTCATCGGCATGACGATGGATACCACCCGCGCAGATATGACACAGGCAGTTCTTGAGGGCGTAGCGTTTGCACTTCGTGATTCCTTTGAGGTTGCAAAGGATTTGGGGATTCAGATTGAACGTACCAAGATTTGCGGCGGCGGCGCAAAGAGCCCGCTTTGGAAGAAAATCATTGCAAACGTGCTGAATATCAAGGTTGATGTACCGGAAAATGAAGAAGGACCTTCGATGGGCGGCGCAATGCTGGCAGCAGTTGCCTGCGGTGAATACAGCAGTGTAGAGGAAATTGCGCAGAAGCTGGTTAAGGTTGTGGATACAGTAGAGCCTACACCGGAGCTTGCAGAAAAATATGAGGCAAGATACCAGCAGTTTAGAAAGATTTATCCGGCATGCAAAGAGCTGTTTAATGAGATTGTTTAATACGCAGATAAGAAAAATGTACTGGAAACAGTGCAGATAAATGGAGAAAGGGGTAACTCAGATGAAAATTTATAATGTAGCAGATCCGGAGTTTCGGAAATACGGACAGGTATTAACCGGTTATGATTTTTCTCAGATTGTGGAGAAAATGCAGGAAACGCCGCTGCCGGAGGATGTTATTTATGAGCCCTCCATTGCAGAGCTGGAGGCACTTCCGATTTATCAGCAGCTTTCCGTTCAGGGATATGGTGAGATGCCGATTCAGATTGGTTACTGCAATGGACACAATACCAAATTAAATGCTGTGGAATATCATAGAAGCTCTGAGATTAACATTGGTGCAACTGACCTGATTCTGCTGCTTGGCCATCAGGCTGATGTAGAAGAGGATCATACCTATGACACCTCTAAAATTGAAGCGTTTCTGCTTCCGAAGGGCGTAGCGGTAGAGCTTTTTGCAACAACGTTGCACTACGCACCCTGCAATGCAAATGACGGCGGCTTCCGCGATGTTATCGTACTGCCGAAGGGAACGAATTATCCGCTTTCCAAGGAGCACAAGGCAGGAAATGAGGACGCGCTGCTTGCAGCAACCAATAAGTGGCTGATTGGACATGCGGAAGGCGGACTTCCAGAAGGCAGCTTTATTGGACTGAAAGGAGAAAACATCACCGTATAAGGTGTGTTGTTAGATATTAAACAATACCATTACAGAAAATCAAAACAGGAGGACAAAGAAATGAAAAACATTCCCAAAATCAAATTAGGTATCGTTGCAGTAAGCCGTGACTGCTTCCCGGAAAGCCTTTCCGTGAACAGAAGAAAAGCACTGGTAGAAGCCTATAAGGCAAAATATGATGAGGCAGATATTTACGAATGTCCGATTTGTATCGTAGAGAGTGAAATCCACATGGTACAGGCACTCGAGGACATCAAAAAAGCAGGCTGCAATGCACTGTGCGTATACCTTGGAAACTTCGGACCTGAAATTTCTGAAACACTGCTTGCAAAACACTTTGATGGACCGAAAATGTTCGTTGCAGCAGCTGAAGAGAGCCAGAATGACCTTGCTGACGGACGTGGCGATGCATACTGCGGTATGTTAAATGCAAGCTACAACTTAAAGCTGCGCAATATTCAGGCATATATTCCTGAGTATCCGGTTGGAACCGCCGAGGACTGCGCAGATATGATTAACGAATTCCTGCCTGTTGCACGTGCGCTGGTTGGACTTTCTGAATTAAAGATTATCAGCTTTGGGCCGAGACCGTTAAACTTCCTTGCATGCAATGCTCCGATTAAGCAGCTTTACAATCTGGGTGTTGAAATTGAGGAAAACTCGGAGCTGGATTTGTTTGAAGCATTCAATAAGCATGCAGACGACCCTCGTATTCCGGCTAAGGTAGAGGAAATGGCAGCAGAGCTTGGCACAGGCAATAAGAAGCCCGAAGTGCTTCCTAAGCTTGCACAGTATGAGCTGACACTGCTTGACTGGGTAGAGGAGCACAGAGGCTACAGAAAATATGTTGCAATCGCTGGAAAATGCTGGCCGGCATTCCAGACACAGTTTGGTTTCGTTCCCTGCTATGTAAACAGCCGTCTGACAGGCATGGGCATTCCGGTATCCTGTGAGGTTGATATTTATGGCTGCTTAAGCGAGTTCATCGGAACCTGTGTCAGCGAAGATGCAGTTACCTTGCTTGACATCAACAACTCCGTACCGGCAGATATGTACAAAGAAGCTATCGAAGGAAAATTCGATTATACGCATAAGGATACCTTCATGGGCTTCCATTGCGGAAATACCTGCTCCTCCAAGCTGGCATTCCATGAGATGAAATATCAGAAGATTATGGCAAGAAGCCTTCCGATTGAGGTTACAAACGGAACTCTGGAAGGAGACATCATTCCGGGCGACATCACCTTCTTCCGTTTACAGTCTACAGCAGATGCAAAAATCCGCGCTTATGTAGCAGAGGGAGAGGTTCTTCCGGTAGCAACCAAGTCCTTTGGTGCAATCGGCGTATTTGCAATCAAGGAGATGGGAAGATTCTATCGCCACGTACTGATTGAGAAGAATTACCCGCATCATGGTGCAGTTGCATTCGGACATTTCGGAAAAGCTCTGTTTGAAGTATTCAAATATCTTGGCGTTCCGATGGAAGACATCAACTACAACCAGCCGAAGAGCGTTCCTTATCCGACAGAAAATCCTTTCGCATAAGGAAAAGAGATAAGAATGAAGAAAGCCTCTGCGGGGCGGTCTGTTGACTGCCCTGCGGGGGCTTTTATTATGATTGACAGTTTTCGGCAAAGGGTGTTTAATAAGAGAACAAATGAAAAAGACTTGGGGGTTACTATGAGACTTATATTTATCAGGCATGCAGAGCCGGATTATGAAATGGATTCTCTGACAGAGAAGGGATTTCGTGAGGCGGCGCTTCTCGGAGAGCGAGTGAAGAGCTGGAAGGGTGAAGTGGATGATCTTTATGTTTCCTGTCTGGGAAGGGCACGGAGGACTGCGGAGCCAGTGGAGACGGCGCTTGGGAAAAAAGCGGTCGTACTTGACTGGTTGCAGGAATTCAGAGGGGTGATTGACGAAAAATATGGAACCTATCAGGGTGTTCCTTGGGATTTACCGCCGTCATACTGGACAGGACTTGAGCAGATTTACCAGAAGGATGGCTGGTTTCTCAGCGAGCCGATGCGCCCGGTAGCGGGTAAGCCTACGGTACAGGAGGTATATCATGAAACCTGTGAAAATCTGGATGCGCTGCTGAAAAAGCATGGCTATGTAAGGGAAAAAGGATATTATCGATTTGATGAGCATAATGATGATACGATTGTGCTGGTATGTCACATGGGAATTACCTTCTGCATGATTTCGTATCTGCTGGGCCTGCCGTTTACACCATTGGTACAGGGAATGTTTATTCCGCCTTCAGGCGTTACGGTGCTGAATACAGAAGAGGTGGAGCCGCATATAGCGTCATTCCGCTGCCAGGGAATCGGAGATATTCGGCATTTGTATACAAAAGGAGAGCCGACTTCGGCAAAGGGATATTTTGCAGAGGTGTTTCAGAAATAAGAAAATGCAGGCATTTTTGAATTGTCATTGATTAAGAATTGATTAAGATATGAAAGCATAGAAAAACCACCCCGATAATGATATGCCCCTGTCAAGCAGACAGATGAAATATCATTACCGAGGTGGTTTTTTATGTATAGCCCGTTTACTTTTCTTAAGATACTATATCAGCAACGGCATCCTCTGCCGGCATAACTGCGGGAGCGTCACTGTACACAAGTGCATAGGCGCCTGCCTTGTCATTTATAAAAGTAATGGTAGTGTCCGAAGTGTCTGTATCTTCAAGCACCGTCGGCTGTCCTTTATATACGTTAAGCATGCGGAATACACGTCCCGGCATCTGCAGCTCCTGCGGAATCTGGAATACAAGTGCTGCGGGAGCGTCCAGCTTTTCAAGATTTTTGTTGTAATATTTTGTAAAGGTAATGTTATAGGTTCTGGCAAGGGTGTAGCCGTCAAGGACGGAGGAAAAAGCCTTCATACATTCTTCGCCCTGTACTGCCATTGCGGTTGTTACGGAAATATTATAAGAGCCGCTGCCCTGTGCAAAACGGCAGGTACGGTTTGACCAGCTTGTCTGGGAAATATCAAGCTCCGTGCGACCATGAAACTGTTCGCCGTTTTGACGGAATTTTGCAGAGACGATAATAGGAGCATCCGCCGTAACTGTAAAGGAATAATTTTTCTGAGTAGTTTTTAATACGCCATTTACATACCAGCCTTCAAAGGTACATTTAGGATAATATGCCGCGCTTACACGGATGACATCACCAGAAGCTGCCTCAGCGGAATATTTAAAGGGCGCTTCATTCAGGAAAGAAGTAATATTACCCATGCCCTCCTGTTCAGCATAAGCGACTACCGGAATTGCCGTCTCTTCTGCCTTTGCCGTTGCCGGGGCAAAGAAAAAGCCGAGTGCGGAGCAGACTACAGCAGTTAATAACAGATTTCGTACTGTATGTAAGATATTTTTTCGTATCATGGGAACCTCCTTTGGTTTTGATAGCTTTTGATAACTGCTTTTATTATACACGATATGGGAGAATGTGTGAAGTGGCAATAGATTTTATCCCCCAAATTAGGATTTTATTTTATGCAAAATGTCGGTTTATTATATTGAAGCAATGTCGTAAAAATAATATACTTTAATAAGATTAGTTAATTTGAAAAAGAGGATATTGTATATGAATCCGTATGTAGAATTTGAAAAAGTCGAATTAAAAACAAAAAAATAAATATGGCATTGTATTTTGTACAGAAGCAGCACTGAAAACATTGACTTTTGAAGATAGGGAGTGAGACATTATGAGGAATAAGTACTTCCCAGACGAAGATATAGGAATGAATGAACTTTATTTTGTGTGTTATATGATAGAGCGTGTGGCAAGACACATTAAGCAGAAAAATAGATATGTCGTAAATATGATAGGGCGGGAAGACTTGTATCATCTGCTTAGCAAATGTATTACATTGTGAAAATCCATTGAAGGTAGAGGCGGACTGGATAAAGGATTATGATTTAAAAAATGGAGATTATGATATAACCGCAGTTGATAAAGAAATGGCTTCCATTGTTCCATCGCCTTTGGATATGGGGGCTGTATATCAACGCCTAATCAGAGATACCCTAATTTCAAAGGAAGATTTTGTAGATGGGATAATCAGAGTATATAACAATGAAATCTGCAATGTGATTGATAATTATAATTGTAGTGCATTTTATGAACCGTCGTATGTAATTGCAAGAGCATATCAGAATGGGGGATTCTAATAGAATAGGTTAAATGACAAAGTGAAATCCAGTTTGACGAAGTAAATGTCTGGTCAATCCCTGTGTCAGAGCCTTTATGGATCCACTTTCGGAGACATCGTCGTTCTCTTAGTGCCATGGGAACGGCCTCTTTCCAGAAGATATCCTTTAAAGTCTTCATAAGTGCGTCCAATCCGGCAGGCTTTATCAACTTTCAGGTGGCACGCCACTCTGCGTGCACTGTAGCGTACTTTTCTGGGAAGATCGATATTCATGGCTGAGATAATGCGGGCATCGATCAGCCGTTGCAGACATAGGGCGGTTTCAGAAGACGTTTACAGGTTTCTTTTTCGAAATCCTTGCAAAAAGCATTGCACATGGAACAGCGTCTGCATAAAGAGCAGCGTCTGACAGCGTGACATTCCGTACAGATATGGAATTTCTGACAGGAAAGACGTTTTGAACAGCTGTTGTAAGAACGCCGGTAAGCGCCTGTTTTCTTGTACTGAAGATGATTGCGGACCTCCTTTGAAATAGTAGTTGGATCTTTTCCCAGTTGAGTGGCAATCGAGGAAAAGGATGCTTTGTTATCGAGCATCAACTGAATTTTACATCTGTCATGCAGACGCAAGTGTTTATTTTTACTCATAAGAACACCTCCCGAAAAAGAACCGGGACACAGCAGCTAAACTATAGCATGAAATAAGCCAAGAATGTAAAAATTTGCAAAAGTAACTTCCACTTGAGAATTTGCCGAAGTAACTTCAGCTTTGGGGAATTTTACTTTGGCAATTGAGAATAATATCAGAAAGGAAAAGATTACCCCTGCTTCAACTTAACTATTGTTGGGGCGTGTCGATATATATATTGATTAAAAGTGCAATAGAATGTAAAATGTATATATTTCTTATACTTACTTATATATTTGTTGTTTTGGAATAATACTGGTCTAATTGAACGGAGTAAAACATATGAGAAAATTTCTTAAAAAAAGTCTTCTTGAAATATTTCAGACAATGTATGAAGCACACGCTAATATTAAAGAAATGATAGATAAAAGAGATTTTGAAAATGTGCAGATACTCCTGGGTGATTGTCAGAATACAGCTATGGAGATAGGTACAGGCATTGAATCTTCCGAGGGCGAAGGGTGCGTTACCATTGAGTATTTGGAGGGGTATTGTGAGGCTCTTTACGAGATTTACATACAACTTACCGACAAATACACAGGCAGCAGGGCACAGAAGATTTTGAATAAAAAGCTTATTAAGGCAGAGAATAGTGTAAGAAATGATATTAAAATTCGTTATGAAGTAGTGTTTTGCCCTTACAAAGCATCTATGTGGGATTCACTAGAAAGTGTGTGGAAGGCAGCCAGTGACGATCCGGATTGTGATGCTTATGTTGTACCAATACCTTATTATGACCGTGATGCTGATTATTCTTTGGGTAAGCTTCATTATGAGGCAAGTTTGTTCCCAGATTATGTACCGACAGTGTATTATAGGACATATAACTTTGAAGCGCGCAGACCGGATGCAATCTATATTCACAATCCCTATGATGACAGGAATTTTGTTACGAGCATAGATCCAAGGTTTTATTCAAGACAGTTGAAAAGATATACGGACTGCCTTGTATATATTCCATACTGTGTCTATGACGAACCTAAAAGCGCAACCGACCCAAAAACGCTTGAATATTTTGAAAGATATATAACTCCGGTGATGTTTCATGCAGATTGGATTATATTCCAATCTGAAAACTTTTCCAGAACTTTTATAAAAACCGTATCATCCCGTACAAATATCAGTGAAAGCATTTGGAACACTAAAATTCTGAGTTTAGGTTCTCCTAAATATGATAAAGCGAGTGCATCAATTGCTAGAGCAGACGTGAATGAAGCTTGGAAAAATAAAATATTTTCTGACGATGGTACTAAGAAAAAAGTCATTTTTTATAATACAAGTCTTAGCATGCTTCTTAAGTACAATGAAAAAATGATAGATAAGATAAGTAGTGTTATCGCTTATTTTGAACAGCATCAGGATAATTATCTGCTTTTATGGCGTCCACATCCTCTGATGGAAGCGACAATAAAAGCGATGAGACCAGACCTTTGGAAACGGTATCAGTATATTGTTGAAGAATATAAGAGAAAAGACATTGGGATTTATGATGATACACCGGATTACAGTGTCGGTTTTGCGGTAAGCGATGCATATTATGGTGATTTCAGCAGTCTTGTACAGCTATATCAAGCTTCAGGAAAAATGTTGCTGCAGCAGGATGTAAGAGTAAAAGATTATTGTAATAGTTTGGACTATGTCGTATCAAACAACATGTACTATGATGGTGAGTATATATGGGCAACGGCAATGAACTATAATGGGGTATATCGTATTGATCCGATTACCTTTTATGCTGAGTATATAGGCGCTTTCCCGAACGAAGACTTTAATGGGTATTACTTATATTTTGGGATTGAGGAAAAGAACAATAAACTGTATTTTTGCCCTTATAATGCTGGGAGCATCGGCATCCTGGATAAAAAAACACTGCAGATATCCACTGTAAAAGTCAAGTCGCAGAATAGCCCATTAAAGAGAAATTATTATGGCAGCAGTAATATTGACAATCAAATTATAATTGCAGAACATGAACACAATACAATTTTGAAAATGAATATTCAGACAATGGAAGTAAATTATATAAATGTTTGTGAGTTATTTCCGCATACCATATTTGATAAGACTGATATTCTTGTACGACATCTTTGTAAGTGCAATGGTATGCTTTATACGATTAGCCCGACAAAAAAAGCTCTTTTAAAGTTTGATTTGAAAAACAGAACTGCGGAATGGCTTTCGTTGCCGGATAGCCTGGTTGATTGTAGTGATTTAAAATATGCTACTATATATAGTGATGATAAATCCTTGTGGCTTTTTCAATCACAACAAGAGCATGTATTCAGGCTTGATCCATTAACTGGAAAGGTTATACAGAATATTGAATTTGCAAAAGGTGCAATATTCGTTAAAGTTGACCGGTTTGTTTATCTTTTTTCGTATGAGAGAGATATTTGCTGTAAAATAGATAGCAATAGTCAGGAGTATACTATGATGGATGTAGGAGTTAAGGCAGAGGATGCTGTTAGCTTCGATGATAAAATCATTCTTTTAAATTCTTCATGTGAAAAGGAAATTACGATTTTAAATGCTGTTACACTCGAACATATAAAAACGCCTGTTTTGTCGGGAGAATGCACGGATTCGATATTTTATAATATTTCTCAAATGTTTAGAAGCTGTGAAAGGCAGGAGGGCTATACAAGAGAATCTGATTTTTATAATCTTGGATTGTTTTTGAAAGGAATTCGTACGGACTCATCAGATGCTGTTTCAGAAACACCTGAACCGATAGGAACACAAATTTATAAAACTATCAAGGAGAAAATGTCATGAAGGTTGGAACAATTAACTTTCACAGGTCACAGAATTATGGAGCATTAATGGTTACATATTCCCTGCTTACATATCTGCGAAAAAACGGAATAGAAGCCAGAGCGATTGATTATTTCCCTGAGCACCATACAAGTATGTATCCGAATAGAAATGAGCCATATGATAATTTTGTGGATCAATATCTCACACCATTCGGAAAAGTTGATGAAAAGTACGATCTTGCAATATATGGTGCAGATACAATCTGGGAATACTATAAAGGTTATGGTTATGACCCGGCTTATTGGGGAGACGAAAGGATTCATGCGAAAAAGAAAATCACATATTCTGCCAGTGCGACAATGAAAAATTTTTCAGAAGAAAGTGATGAACTTTTTAGGAAATATCTTGGAAATTTCGATGCTGTATCAGTACGTGAGGATGTTTTAGCGCAGTATCTTAATCATTTGACGGGAAGAGAAATTGTACATACATGTGATCCTACGTTTCTCCTTGATGAGTCGGATTACTATAATATTATGTCTGAAAGGTTAATTTCGGAAGAATATGCCGTGGTTTATAACCGCCAGTTGGGCAACAAACTATTTGAGGCATCGGAAACTGTTGCCAAAAAGACAAATTTGAAAACTGTTGTGCTGAAAGGTGATGGCTGCTTATATACGAGCAAGGGCGAAATAATTCGTGCCGATATAGGGCCATCGGAATTCTTATCTCTTATCAGATATTCATCTTATGTGCTTGCCGCATCATTTCATGCAGTTGCTTTTTCTATTATTTTCAAAAAGCAATTTAACACGATCATGAAATCAGGCACAGAGAGAGTGGAATCGTTGTTAAGGAAATTGAAACTTGAGGATAGAAGAATTGAACATTCAAGAGAGATTGATGTGAATAACAGGATAGATTATAGGAAGTGCGTTGCATTGGGTCAATATATTAAATACTCAAAGGAATGGTTGGACAACGCTATGAATATAGCCAATTAGGAGGAAAAGCATGATAAGCAATTCTGGCAAAATAAAAAGCATAGAGTTAAGGGGAAAGCACATCGCAATTGGGCAGATAACATTTACGAGCCTGAGAGCATTTCATATGTTAGAACATGACGGCGTTCATGTTGATATGTTTTTTGACCGGAACTATGCTTTACAGCATGAAAAATATATAAATACACCAATTTTTCCTTGGTCTTATTTTTTTGATACTTATGTTATTGTAACAACAAAAGCAAGATATGAGGAACTTACAGCATTTCTTATGGATGCTTATGGATATAATAATGACCATATTATTCTGCTCGAAAATATTGAATTTGATTGTAATGATATCCATGTTAAAGATGCATATGATTGGAAATGGATTTACAGAAATGTTGCAAATGCATCAGAAGGTTTCAGATATTTTAAATTACAATTATTTGAGTCTATGTTTCCGGAAAAATCGGCATACAATCCTTATTTGAGCGTTTTAATAAACAACAAATGTACACTAAACTGTAAAGAGTGCTTTACATTGATGCCATATTATAAAAAAGAGGAAAGAAAAAATTATAATATGGATGCTATTATTGAAGATATTGATCATATTTTGGACGCTGTGGATTATATTAAAATTTTTGAAATATTCGGTGGCGAACCACTATTGCATCCAGAATTACATAAAATCATTCAGTTTATCAATTCGCCTAAAGCGCAGAGCAAAATTGCGCATGCATATATTATTACAAATGGCACATTGACCTTTTCGGCTGAGTCAATAAAGGCATTAAAAGAGAATCCTTTATTTTGGGATATTAGAATATCACCATATGGAGAACTGTCGAGAAAACAATATGAATTGTTTTCTCAACTCAATGTTGCAGGAGTATCGTTCACACCGGAATTGGTTGCCGGTTGGAAAAAATTTGCAAGATTATTAAATCCTAAGTTATCAACGGATGAACAGATAATTGAGCACTGCAAAAGATGCGAGTGTACAACAACTTACTATATTAATGGTTTTGTCTATCGGTGCGCGGGGACTGCCGGATTGGTAAAATTGAAACGGATTCCTTATGATGAAAAGAATGCTTTTGATTGCTCAAAACCATTTACAAAACAAGAATTGCAGAGATTTACGCAAGCTATTTCTCCTGCTATGGCATACTGCTCTGGATTTACAGATAATATACCGATTGCAGAACAGGCAGAAGGAGTCATCACATACAAACGTTATGAGTAATCGCATTATATTAGCAGATGAGCAACTTAAAAAAGTGCAAAGCGTTCTCCTTGAACTTCTTTGTGAAGTAAGGAGAATATGCGAATTGGAAGGAATACACTATACGATTATAGCGGGAACGATGCTTGGCGCAGTGCGGCATGGTGGCTTTATTCCATGGGATGATGATGCCGATATTGGCATGTTACGGGAAGATTATATCGCATTCCAAAAGGCATGTGAAAAGCACTTAAACAGAGACAAATTTTATTTCCAGGATACTGAGTATACAGAAGGGTATCGTTGGGGATATGGAAAACTGAGAAGAAAGAACAGCAGTTACATAGTGTGTGGAACAGAAAAGTTGCCTTATGAACAGGGAATCTGGATAGATATTTTTCCTCTGGATTATGTGCCTGAAAGCAGGTTTGGAAGAATGCTGACGAATTTTCATTGTTTTCTCATACGAAAATTTCTGTTCTCTGAGGCGGGAAAGACGCGTGAAAAAAACAGTTTAAAAAGAGCGGTATATCATATAATATCTAAGGTTCCCTTGAAAAGGATATTGAAACATTATTATAGCTATATCAAATACAGGAATCGTATCCCCACGCAATGGGTAAGAATACTGATGTTTCCGACACCGAACAGAGAATATGGGTATTTATATAGATGGTATAAGGAGACAGTACCTATAAGTTTTGAAGGAGAAATATTTGCTGGAATTAGAGAGTATGATGAATATTTGACATTTAAATTTAAAAACTATCATGAATTGCCACCTGCTGAATTCCGTAAGCAGCATCATGTCAGTACATTGAAATTTCCAAATGACATGCAATAATTAACACAAAGGATGGATTTTAAATGAAGAAAGTTATAACGTATGGCTCTTTTGATTTGTTTCACAGAGGACATTATAATCTGCTGAAAAGAGCCAAGGCACTTGGCGATTATCTAATCGTTGGAGTTACAACCGAACAGTACGATAAATCACGTGGAAAGCTAAATGTATGTGATTCTCTTTCGGAAAGAATAGAATCCGTCAGAAAAACAGGCTTTGCGGATGAAATAATTGTAGAGGATCATATTGGTCAGAAAGTTGAAGACATTATCAAGTATAATATCGATATTCTGACAGTGGGTTCAGACTGGATTGGCGAGTTTGATCACCTGAGGAAATATTGTGAAGTAGTGTATCTTGAAAGAACAAAAGATATTTCTAGTACAATGCTTAGGACAAATAATATGAATCTGGTCAGACTTGGAATCATAGGTTCAGGAAGAATTGCGGAACGTTTTGTTCAAGAAATTAAATATGTAAGCGGTATCGTACCGGTTGGAGTGTATAATCCGCATAGAGAAAGTGCAGGGAAGTTTGCCGGCAAGTTTAGCCTTAAATTCTATGAAGATGATGAAGACTCATTTTTTTCAAAAATTGATGCTGTTTATATTGCGTCTCCACACGAAACACATATGGAATATATAATGAAAGCTTTGGATGCCGGAAAACACGTTTTGTGCGAAAAACCACTTGCATTTACGGAAGAAGAAGCCCGAACGGCTTATGGGAAGGCAAAACAAAAAGAACTTGTACTTATGGAAGCAATAAAAACGGCATACTGCCCAGGCTTTATTCAGTTGATTGGTGTGGTGCAAAGTGGGATTATTGGACAGGTTTACGATGTGGAGGCATGTTTCACAAAACTTATTAATCCACCATCAAGGGAATGGAGTGGTAAATATGCAGGCAGTTTTGCAGAACTCGCAAGCTATCCACTTTTAGGAATAATCAAGCTGCTGGGAACAGATTATAAATCGGTTGATTTCGAACGTTTTCGTGATGGGAATGGAATGGATTTTTATTCAAAAGCATACTTCCACTATGATAATGCTGTTGCTACAGCAAAGGTTGGAATAGGTGTAAAATCAATAGGAAATATGATCATTTCCGGGACAAGAGGATTTGTTGAGGTTAAAGCACCCTGGTGGAAAACAAGCAGTTTTGAAGTGCATTATGAAGACGCATCTGCCGATGAAAGTTTTTTCAGCAGATTTCTGGGCGATGGACTCAGGTATGAGATAAGCGAATTCCTCCGCTCTATACTTGGACAGCGCAGTAATTATCTCACGGAAGAGGAATCAATTAAAATCGCAGGAATAATGGAAAAATTCCGCAATGAATGATGGAGGATGCCGATAATGATTAATGTGATTGGGCTTGGATATATAGGATTACCCACCGCTTTGATTTTGGCAGCAAATGGGCATGAAGTGGTTGGAAGCGATATAAAAGAGGATACAGTTAAATTACTTAATGAGAAAAAGCTTACTTTTAAAGAGGATGGTTTAGATAATCTCTTTAACAGAGCGGTAAGTGATGGAATAAAGTTTTCCAATGAATATCAGGTGGCGGATGTATATATTATCTCTGTACCCACACCATATGACAAGGGAAGCAAAAAGGTAGATATGACTTATGTTGTATCTGCCTTTAAGAACGTTCTCGAAGTATGCCCGGATAACAGTACAATTGTTATTGAAAGTACAATTGCCCCGGGAAGTATTAATAGATATATAAGACCACTTATGAAGGATGGTAATAAGAAAGTCCATATAGCGCATGCGCCTGAGAGAATCATTCCTGGTTCCATGGTGTATGAACTTGAACACAATTCAAGAACCATAGGAGTTGATGATATTGAAACCGGAGAGCTTTTAAAATCAATTTATGGAAGTTTCTGCAAAGGAGATATTATATTGACAGACATCCGCTCTGCAGAAATGTCGAAGGTGGTAGAAAATACTTTTCGAGATATCAATATTGCCTTTGCCAATGAACTTGCCAAAATATGCAGAGCTGACAATATGGATGTCTATGAGATTATCAGAATTGCAAATAAACATCCTCGTGTAAATATATTGAATCCGGGTCCGGGTGTAGGGGGACATTGTATTTCTGTTGACCCATGGTTTCTGGTAGGAGATTATCCGGGACTTGCCAATATTATTCTTGCGGCTCGGAAAATCAATGATTCCATGCCGGAATTCGTTCTAGAGAGAATCTATAATATTATGAAAGAAAATAATATTACGGATGCATCCCGTGTCGGACTTTATGGGATTACTTATAAAGAAAATGTGGATGATGTCAGAGAAAGCCCTACACTGCAGCTCCTTGAATGTATGAAGAAACATCTTGCAATGCCGCTGATGTGTTACGATCCGTTTGTTATAGATAAGATTGTAGAGAATCAGGTTTTTGACCTGAGTACATTTCTTGAAAGCAATGATATGGTTGTGATAATGACGGGACATCAGGAGATTATCGATCATCAGGAATTGCTAAAGGATAAGATTGTGCTTGATACAAGGAAATGTATCGAGGAAAGCAAGTATCATCTATAGTGGAAAGGAGATCATCTGGTATGAAATATATTTTATTTGGAGCAAGCCAATATTTGCATACCCATATTGATAAAAACAGGATAGAAAACTACGAGTATATCGTTGATAATGACAAATCTAAGATTGGTACATATTATTTGGGAAAAGAAATCAAATCACCAGATGTTCTTTTGCGCGAAGATAAAAATGATATTTTTATTGTGATAACAGCATATGGAAAATTGTATTCAATAGAATATGAATTGAAAAAGATGGGGTTTGTCAAAGGAATTCATTTTGACTGGTATGAGCGATTGTGCAACCACTATCCTGAACATATAAAATTAATAGATAAGAAATCTGATAATTGGAAGAGAGATGAATCTAATTGGCGTAAAAGTGAGCCGGTGGGAGTTGCACATGAGAGAGCGATGCTTGTTTCGGAAATGATAAATTGGGAAAATGTTGATTCCCTTCTGGATTTAGGGGCAGGGTCAGAACCAATGCGATATTTATTGCCGGATAACGTCCAATATTATCCGGTTGATTATCAGCCACTCACTGAACATACAATAGTGTGTGACTTTAACAAAAAGGAGTTTCCGGATATTACTGCAGATGTTGTCGTTATGATAGGTGTGCATGGGTATATCAATTACCAGATGTGGTTGATAGATAAAGCGGTAAGTGCTATGAATGACAATGGACAATTGATTATTTCATTTAACTATTCAACCGGAAACTATAATGTCATAGATTTTATCATAAAATATTCAGACAAAGTTAAATGCACGGATTATGCTTTCCGGGATGAGGAGTATGGGATTTTTGTTTTCAGAAAAGCATAATCTGAATAGCGAGGATAAAAACGACTTGGGAAAGGAAAAAATGGATAATCAAAATGAAGTTATCTTTAATAAAATGACATACTACTATGATCGTTGGGAAAATATGAGCTCACTGGACATTGCTAATAAGTGCTTGGAAAACTGTCTGTATCTGTGGAATAATTATTCCATGACTCCGGACATGGTAAATGGAAATATATTTTTAAATAGATTTTCGGGAGAAGATGCAAGAACAAAAAATGAATATTTGTTTACAATGGATTATATGTCGAGTCTGTTGTCTGCTTACAAAATGACAAACAAAGAAGCATATAAAGATAAATTTTTGGAATTGTATCATATGTTTATAGAATATATTGATAAAAATGATCCTTTAAATAATGGGATTGAACTTGATTTGCCAGTGTTGGGACAAGTAGTATTAATAATTAAAGCGATTGACATTTTGGGGAGAATTTCGAGTCAAGATAAAATTCAAGATTTATTTAATCAGTATGCAGGGTGGTTAATGGATAGAAATGCGTGGATTATAAATAACAATCATGGGTTACTCCAAATAATGGCGCAGTTTCATTTGAGTGTCTTTATGCCGGATTCCTATCCAATACAGGAGTGGCGGAAAAGTGCAATAGAGCATCTTCAACTTTTATATAAAAGTGCATATTATGGTGATTATATAAACAATGAACACAGTCTTCGGTATTTTAGTTATAACAATGATTTATATACAAAGATATGCGATTTTTGTAATTATTATAAAATTGAAGGAATAAAAGAAATTCATTCTGCCATCGAAGAAACCAGAAAGGCGTTAAACATTTTTGCACATAGTGATGGTTCATTTCCGGTTATTGGAGATGGTCGCATTTTTTATGGAAACAGTTGGAATATGGAATCAAAATTGTTTCCGGAAGGCAATATCGCTGTGGTAAAAATAGATGAACTATACTTTAGCTTCAAAAATAGAACCGAATTTCAATCCCATGCACATGTCGACCTCACAAGTATCACGGCACGGTACAAAAATATTGATTTTCTCATAGATAACATATATAATACGATATTACAGAACCGTTAAGCACCAGAAACACCACAAAGTAAAGTAAAAGTAAAGTATAGTAAAGTAATAATATATATATGTTCGCTGCCCTTTAAAAAGGACAACGAACGTTATTTTTCGGGTGGTATCCTTCTGATATCTATAACTCTGTATCTGATGAGGGTGAGTCCTCACGTCCATATTCCGGTGATTTTGTTGATACAGCAGCGTGCCAGGGCTT
>CAKRYY010000025.1 GCA_934432885.1 uncultured Lachnospiraceae bacterium | reverse complement strand
TAGGAACCATATTGATCTCAACCATATTTTTCCTAATATTGGGAATCGAAAATTGGAAATGGCTCGCTGTATTATGGGCACTTATTCCAATTGTCAATATCTATAATTTTGCAACCTGTCCCATTGAATATCTGGTAAATGAAGAAAGCGGAATGAAAGTAACTGAACTATTTAGGAAACCTTTATTCTGGCTTGCCATTTGCCTGATGATCTGTTCCGGTGCATCGGAACTTGCAATGGCACAATGGGCTTCTGCCTATGCCGAAGCAGCACTTGGTTTATCAAAAACAATAGGTGATCTGGCGGGTCCATGCATGTTTGCTGTCGCAATGGGCATAAGTCGTGTGATTTTCGGGAAATATGGAGAACGAATAGCTTTAATGAAATTTATGGCAAGTTCCGGAATCTTATGTGTAATCTGTTACTTGCTTACTGCATTATCATCGAATCCAATACTTGGTTTGATTGGTTGTATTGTATGTGGGTTTTCTGTAGGAATTATGTGGCCTGGAACAATAAGCATTTCATCTAAAGAATTCCCTATGGGAGGAACCGCAATGTTTGCATTGCTTGCTATGGCTGGCGATTTGGGCGGTAGTATTGGACCAGGTATTGTAGGTCATGTCACTCAGAGTGCTGACAATAATATTCAGGTCGGAATGGGAGTTGGTCTTATTTTTCCAGCTATTTTATTGATTATGCTATTCATTTTATATACAAAGAAAAAATTTTAGGAGGACTATTTTTATATTTAAAGGAAACTGTGAGTACAACATTCAGAAGGATGTGATTGAGATAACCTCAATTTCAGGCGCAGATTATTTTGTTGATCCTTTTACATCTGTTGTAAAAACAGGATATACATTCAGGATGACAGACATTGAATTAAGGCTTGTCTGGAACAGGGCAATTGGGAATTTGCCTCTGTCTGCACTGTGGTGACTAATACATATTCTGATGATGCGAATGTGATTACCGTAAACGGAAATGAGATATGGTTACGTTTAGTAAGAACGGACGATACCTTTTCTGTTCATTATTCATATGATGGAAAAGAATTCGTCTCACGCGGGTACCTATGGCTTCAAAGATCCACAGATGGCAGTCTGGAATTGCCGAGTACACTCAGCATTGTATGCAGGTCAGTGTCAAAGGAGCTGGAAGTATTTGAAGATTTCCACTTTCACCAGTTGCGACACACCTACACAAGCAACCTCCTCTCAAACGGAGTTGCTTCAAAAGATGTGCAGGAACTGTTAGGACACTCTGATGCCAGTACCACAATGAATGTCTATGCCCACTCTACAAGAACGGCAGAACGGAATTCTGCCAGACTTCTTGATAAAGTAGCAGGCAACGACTAAATAAAAACTTTCCTTATTTCCCTTGTGGATTCCGCATAAAGGCAAAAGACAAGGGAAAATACATATCATTTCACTGTCTAAGGGGCTGGAAAGCCCCTAAAATAAGGAAAGTTCAGAAAATCTCTCCACAAATTTCGACTTCTATTGCCATATCATTACATACTCTTTTTCTCCAGTAGCTTCATCCAAGCCTTCACGCTGGATTTCAAATCCTACTCTTTCATAAAAATGTATTGCCCGCGTATTCTTCTGGTACACGTTTAAAAGTAATTTAACTTTTCTATTCTTTATATAATTCAGCAGCAGTCTGCCTATACCCTGCGACTGCATTTCTTCAGGAACAAAAATGCCTTCAATATATTCTCCGCTCAGTCCTATAAAACCCTGTATTTCGTGGTCATTCTCATACACATAGACTTCTGCCTGCAACAACATTTTTTTCACTAATTCAAAATTATCTTTCCAGTATTGCTCAGAAATAAAATAATGTGCCTTTAGATTGGTGTTTAACCATATATCAGCGACTCTATTTATATCTGCTTTCTGCAATTCTCTTATCATAATGATTGCTCTCCTAACAGCTTACCTTCCTGCTCTTTTGGCAAAAAGTATTCCTCGCTCAAGAAGCCTAATCAATCCAAACTATTTTAATTCTAAAACCGAATTTTCTATTTCTTCTTTTTAGGCTTAGGGGCAGGCAATTCATCATACATCGCATTAAAAAGTCCAGCCAAAAATTCTTTACTGTCAACATCCTCCACCAACAGCATTTCCTTTGCCCCATCGTATGGTAATTCATAAACTGGTGCTGGCATGTAAGAAATTGCAGATTTTACCGGCTTTACAAGCAGTCTGTCATCATATATGCCACCGACAATTTTGCCTCGATAATATAGGATGTATTCTCCCATCATAGCACGGTAATTGATTTCTTCTAAGCCAGATAACTGTTCCAATATAAATTGTAAATATTCTTTACTTGATGCCATATTTTGTCCTTTCAAATAGGGATTGTTTCCGTTTCTTCCAATAGTTTTAAAAGTACATTACCAAAATTCCTAAATATTCAGCCTAAAATAGCAGCTTCTAGTAATGAATGTACATCCGGGTCATATCTGATTCGCCATCACCCTGAACCATACACAAAAACTCCCAGCCATACCGCCAACAATTTTTCCACCATCCAGGCAGAGATACCAGCCATATTCCGTTTCCTTATTAAGATAAGCGTCCATACATTCCAGATATGCTTTGATGAGAACACCCCATTTTTACTCTTCCAAAAGTCTGTCCCGAAGCATCTGGCGGTTATTTATAAACATTTCCATAACCTGATAGCTTTCTGTTTCCTCATACTCGCATAAGTGTATCCTTCCATCATCAAAGCAGTATATATCTGCACCCGGAATGCCTAACAGAATAGGCGAATGTGTAACAATAAAAAATTGTGCGCCAGCTTTGGCGCACCTGTATATCTCCATTACAATGTAAGCTGTCTCTGCGGGGATAATGCCGCCTGTATAAATTGACTGTTCATCAGATTTTCCTCTTTTCTTTGACGAAAAAGCATCCTGTCATTTTTTCAAATAATCCGTAATTCCAAGCCTGTTCCCAAACGGATCCTCAAATTCAACCGCACTTCCTGTCAATAAAAGCATCCACTATCTCAATGAGAATAAGCATCATAACTGATGTCCTTCCTCCAAATGCAAGTCCGCCCACAACAATGAAATCCTGTCTGCAAAATGCCAGTATGAAGGACAGCACTAAAAAGGCTATTTTTATAAAAAAAGCATGCTTCTTTGATATTGGATTCCTTGAAACCGCCAATCTATAATAGAATATTCCTAAAATTATAACTGTCATTAACAGAAACAGATTTCTAAACAGCATTATCATCTTTTCACACCTTTAAACAGAAGCTTTCATACCGCTTATCAAATAAAAATCAATATCCCTTCTGCTCTATTGCGTCCGTATTTTACCATCGATTTGTATGTATTCTTTCGTGAATATCAATTTCCTTCTGTACTACTCTTTTTGCATCCTTTGCCGGTAATCCTATTCCTATAAAACACGGCATCAGGTATTCCTCTGGAAATCCCAATACTTTTCTTGCATGATTTTCTTCGTCTCCCAAAGGAATTCTTAAATTACAGGCATACCCCTCCGCTGCAGCCGCAAGAAATATATTTTCAATGCTGCACCAAATGGAGGCAAATCCATTCAAATGCGATAAGTTCTCCGGTTTTAAAATATCTACCTTCTGTTTCAATAAAGGAATAATAATCGCAGCTGCGTCAGCCAGCATCTTTTTCTGTTTGGGCACGGCATCCCTATAGCATAATTGCTGTTCCTTATCACTCAGATTCCAATCAATAAGCAATTTTTCCATATCTTCATCTGAGATGCCTTTTGGAATAATATCCAATAACTTCATCACAACCTGTTTGTCCTTAACCACGATGTAATGCCAGTCTCTCATGTGGTCATTTGTTGGCGCCTTTAAGCCTGCGTCAAGTATTCTTGTTATTACTGCATCCTCAATCTCTGCTTTTTCAAAATCTCTGATGGTTCTTCGCCTATTTATAACCTCATAAAACTCCATTTCATGCATCCCCTGATTCGTAAATCCACTTCTTACAAACGTTCTATGCCCTTCCCAGATTTCAGGCGAGAGTTCTCCATAAAGCATGATTTATATTTTTCATATCTGCACTGCTCGTAAACCTCATCTCCAAGTAATGTAATTGCCTGTTTCGGGCACAGACTAATACACCGATAGCACATCGTGCATCTGTCTCCTGCCACCGCCCTGTTTTCCTCTATCCTTATATTTCCCATAGGACATTCTCTGCTGCATAAACCGCAGCCAACGCACGCAGCACTGATTTTCAGCTTATCGGTATAGCCCGTTGTTTTTCGATAAAACCAAAGTCTCTGTCCAAACAGCCCCTTTAAGTGTGCTATGAAGGACAAACCCTCTTTTGGATAATTGCCTTCCTTCATCTGCTCCGCAGCCTGCTCAATACGTGCATCCGCCGCTTTCACAAGCTGTCTGTTTTCTTCCATGTCCTTCTTTAGCAGCTTGTTGTCACATACGGAATCCGGCATTTTTATCTGCAAACCGCCGAGTATTTCCGCTCCATATTTCCTTAAAAGCCTTGCAGCACAGCCAGTTCCATCCCCACTAAAAAGTCCCATCGTATTCACACAGAATACCTTTTTCTCTTTCCATAAGGCTGCATTATTTTTAATAAAATCACGCACCATAAACGGCGCATTGGAAAACTGCGTCGGATAGCCAAGCACGATTATGTCCTGCTCCTTTAACATGGCTATCAGCTCTGGCGATTCTAACGGAACACTTTTGGCAGATGCGTCCAGCAGGCTTACCAGCTTTTCTACACAATGTCTGGTATTTCCGGTTCCGCTTAAATAAACTCCTATCATTTATATCTGTTCTCCACTGCAATATACTTATCGTTAATATCAACTTCTAATGCCTTGAATGGCTTTCATCATACGCCTTCTTTATTTTTTCCAGTTCTCTTTTTTCTCTTTCCAGTTCCTCTTCATCCTGTAAATGGCGCATTTTCAATCCGGCATACACATCTGACAGCATCCTGTCCACGAGCGCATCGTCCCACTGGAAATAAGACGTTGCCATCATGGTAGCAATTCCGTGCACAAATATCCAGTTTTCCGCATGAAATAAAGAGCCCTTTTCCTCAGAAAATCCGGTCTGTTCTTCGATTATCTGCCGTACCTGTGCATCATATCCTTCCTTTTCCTCCATTCCAGCTCTGGGTCTTTCGCACATGAAAAGAAGCCGGAAAAGCATCTTCTCCTCACATGCAAATCGGATATATGCCTTTCCAATCGCCTTGTATCTGGGATACCCCAGCTCATCGCACATTTTTTCTCTATACTTCATAAAAATTTCGTGCGCCCTTTCTTTTACGGCTTCCCTTACTTCATCCATGCTTTCAAAAACCGTAAAAATGGGTCTGGCAGAAGCGCCCAGATAACTGCCTAAATTTCTCGCAGTAAGGGCATCCTCGCCCTCCCGCCTTACAATCTCAATGGCAGCTTCAATCATTTCTTCTCTTGTAAATTTAGGTTTCGGAGGCATACGTTATTCCCTTTCTTTTTCCTTTATACTGCAGCAGACAGTTCTTCTTTTAAATTTCCTTTGCCATAAACAAAACATGTTCAGAGTCAATAAACCCATTCTTTTTATAAAAGAGGGGCGCCGGTGCATACCTATTAGTAGACAACGTAATTCCAGCCAGCTGGTGCTCCTTTACATAACTCTCGACCTCCTGTAACAGGGAGCTTCCCAGACCATTCCTTTGTTTTTCCGGAGTAATAAACATTTCTTCAATAAATACTTCGCTGTTGTTCCACCATATTTTTTCATGGGCAAACAACGCTCCAATCACTGCATCCTCCTCGCAAATTACATAGCCCACAAACTTATTTGCCTCAAAAAAATCTGTCAAATAGGCAATCGCTGTTTCCTTCTCCCAACGGCACATCCACAGTTCATTATTATATACTCTGCATAATTTCCGCACATGCCGGAATATCGTTTTTCTCCATTACACGTATCATAAATCTTCTCCTGTATTTTTTTATTTATATCAAAATTCCATTACACAAAATTTTTTGCATACTTTTCTGCCTCAAGGGGATATTTATACCCTTTCCGCTTTGCCGTCTCACGGGCAAGTCCTGCAAACAGCGTCCTCGTCGAAACGAGTGCGGCTTCTATATCCGATTTCTCATAATGTGCAAAGCAATGCCGCAGTTCCTCTTTTATGCCTTCCTCTGCCCAGTTGTCGAGAAATCTTCCATTATGCCATACGTCTGTTCCAAGCTTTTCATGTGAATACATCTCAATTATCCGTAACAGACAATTTTTTAAATAAGCATCTACGCACATTTTAGCAGACCATAGCTCGCCTCTCAAGATTTTCTTTTCCGCCCAGATAGTATGAAAGAAAAAATCATTGACCATATTGCAGAACTCCTCTTCCGAGAACTCCGCAGGCTGTATCTCCTTAACAATGCTTCTGCTCAGCAGCGCCGTACAGTCCATCACATCATACCACACCTGATACCCTCTGCCCATGACCATGCTGGCAATGCCATTTTCAATTACATCCAGAAACTGCTCTGTAGAGAATAAAACCATATCAACATCCAGATACCCGTCAAAGGAAATTCTTCGTTTCTTTCCTCCACCCAAAACCGGCTCTACACAGGATATTTTCATTTTACCAAGCTGCTCTGGTTTCTCACCATACAGCCACTCATCAACATAATCCGTCACAATAACAAGGTCCAAATCGGAATATTCATCCTCCAGAATATTCGTTCTGACAGACGAGCCGATTACAATAACCGCCCTTATTGTCTTTTCTGTTTTTGCCATATCTAGCAGTTTTTGCTTTATCTCACAATACTTCTTCATCTGTTTTTCTCTCTATTTCAAAATAAAAGGGTACGCCTGTATGCACAGCCGTTAAAACTGTTTTTCTTTTGTACCATTTGGATTTTCAGTCCCATTTTTAAATATCGTTCGTTCTACAACATGTGTTTTATATCAATGTATTATAAACCTCAGCAATAATAATGTCAATTTCTTTATTCCGCTTTCCCTTGCCTGCTGTGCTGCAAAAGCAAAAAATGAAAATAATGGTCAGCGCCTGCCTGCTCGGCGAAAATTGTAAATATAACGGTGGAAATAATTATTCCAAGAATATTGAAAGCTATGTAAAAGGACATGAGGTCACCCGCATCTGCCCTGAATTGCTTGGGGGCTTACAGTCCCCCGCAGCCCTGCTGAGCTTGTCAACGGAGAGGTTCTTACCAAGGACCACAGGAGTGTTGATAAAGAATTTAGAGACGGCATTAAGATTATGGATGCTGAGGAAATTTAACAATGCTTCCTGCGTAAATGATACTATTGCATCCAATGGTTACTCACGGCAGTACGAACACATTTGTCCCATCAAGCATTGTAACATTACATTATGATTGGAAATTTTCTTAACCATGTCGCTATTATAAACGAACAGCTAATCACTTTTAAAGTATTTAAGACATAAATTTACAATTATTTTATCTCATATTTTTATTGTTTTAGAACATAATTATGCTATAATTATATCAATAAAGGAGGTAATACCATGCCACTTATTATGCCTATCAAAGATTTACGCAATACAACCGAAATTTCCAATATCGCCCACAAAGCACAGGAGCCTATCTTTATTACCAAAAACGGATATAGTGATTTGGTTGTAATGAGCAGTGAATTATATGATAAATTTGCAAAAATAAATCGTATCGACCAAGCTATTTATGAATCTGAGCAGGAAATCTCAAAGGGTGCCAAAGCAGTTGATGCAGAAGCAGTTTTTGCAGAATTGGAGAAAAAACACTTTGGATAAATACAAAATAAAAATTAACCCCAAAGCAATACGCGAATTAGATAATATCTACAGCTATATTGCAAATGATAAATCAACTCCTGAAAATGCAGTCGGACAAACAAAACTATTTATATAATAACAATTCAGTACCAAGGTCGAAATTTATAGTTAAATCACTCTGTAGCTAAAATCCATGCTGCATCTCCAATTCCCATTTATTCTTCTTTCTCCTATTATTTCTCCCCTGCCTCTCCCCTCAATTTATGCGACGGCCGATATACCATAACCGCAATGAAAATAAGCACTGCCGTAATCGACAGGCTGACAGGATATGCCGCCATGATTGCAGAAAATGTCCTATGCGTCGGGAATACCGTACAAATCCATAAGATTCGCGTTCCGCATACGCCTATGATAGTAAGGATTGCCGGTACAAAGGAGATTCCAAATCCACGCAAATATCCTGACATATTTTCATACAGCATACTGAACGCATAGGCGGAAAATATCATCAAAAGCCTTATATAACCGATTTCTACTACCTGAGAGTCATTGTTGAATATAGCAAGCAGATTTTTTCCGAGCAGCAGCACCAGCGTAACGGAAGCTGCCACAGCAACAGCATCCTCAGCAATGCACAGGGCAAGCACCTTTTTACACCTCTTAAAATCTCCCGCGCCATAATTTTGCCCGGTAAAGGTCGTACATGCCTGACTGAAGGCATTTAATATGTCATAAACAAAGATTTCAATGTTAAATGCTGCGCTTGATGCGGCAATCACAACCGTTCCGAGGCTGTTGATGGCAGCCTGAATTACGATATTGGCTACAGCAAACACTGCACTCTGGATTCCTGCCGGCAGCCCGATTCTCATGATTTTCATAAATACATCTTTATGAAATTTCAGGCTGCTTATCTGGATACGAATGACACTGTCTGTACGCAGCAGCTTAAAAAACAGTATCATGGAGCTTATCGCATTGGAAATTACAGTAGCAACTGCCACGCCGTTTACAGTCATCTTTAATACAATTACAAAAAACAGATTCAGAAGGACATTCAGTACACCAGATACTGCCAGCGCCTTAAGCGGTGTCTTTGTCTCTCCCACGCTGCGGAAAATAGCCGCTTCAAAGTTATAGAGTAAAATCACCGGCATCCCCAGCAGATATATGCGGATGTATAAAAGCGCATAGGGGAAAACATCCTGCGGCACATTCAGCATCTGCAGCAGATACGGAATCAGCGCTTCTCCAAGCGCCATAACCAGCAGCCCGCCTATTACAGACATGATTACCGAAGTATGCACTGCCTTATGTATGGTATCCTCGTCCTTTTTTCCGACTGCATTGGCGATTACAACATTGGCGCCGAGCGCAATTCCTATAAAAAGATTCAGAATCAGACCAACTATCGGACTGTTTGCGCCAACGGCTGCAACTGCCACCGTTTTGGCTTCTCCTGTGAAATTGCCGACAACCGCTATATCCGAAGCGTTAAAAAGCTGTTCCAGGATTCCAGTCGCTGCGACCGGAATCGCATATTGTATGATTTTATTCCAGATAGGACCATGCAGCATGTCCATTTTCTGTCCTGACATCTTTGTCTTTTCCATGTAAAAGCACCTCTTTTATCGCGTCCATACAATTCACAGTCATTATATGGAGTGCTTGCTTTTATAGCAAATACATATAAACTATCATTTATCATAGTTTACAGGAATGATAATATAAGCTACACTATAAAAAAGCTTTATAGAAAGGATGCACAGGATGGATATTCGCGTATTAAAATACTTTTTAGCTGTCGCACAGGAAGAAAATATCACAAGGGCTGCCGAAAGCCTCCACATTGCGCAGCCTTCTCTTTCAAAACAGATGATGGAGCTTGAGCAAAGCCTTGGCAAAAAGCTTCTTGTTCGTGGGAAACGAAAAATCACGCTGACAGAGGAAGGAATCTTTCTCCGCAAACGCGCTGAGGACATTGTATCTCTGGTGGAAAAGACCCGTCAGGAGATTGCTTCAGATTTTACGGATATAACCGGGGAAATCGTAATCGGCGGCAATGCCACTCCTACTCTCCTTCAGGCGGTCTCTTCCATGCAAAAACAATATCCAAATGTCGTGTTTCAATTTTACAGCGGAGATGCTTCGGACGTAACAGAACGTCTGGAGCATGGAAATCTGGATTTTGCAAGCCTCCTGCAGCCGATTGACACGGTCAAATATGAATATCTCCCGCTTCCTGATACCTCTATATGGGGCGTTTTGATGAAAAAGGACTCGCCCTTTTCAGCAATGAACGCCATAAAAAAAGAACATCTGCTGCAAATGCCCCTGATTCTTCACAGACGCATCGGTTTGCAGCAGATGATTGCAGACTGGGCGCAGACAGACCTGCGCAGCCTGCATATAACAGCGACCTATAATGTCCTGCATGGAAGTCCTGTTCCCTTTGTAGAAAATAATATAGGTTATTTTTTAACGACAAGAGATTTGCTTGCGCCAAAGCTGGATGACAGCGTCGTATTCAAGCCGTTAGAGCCAGCCCTAAAAAAGCAAAGCAACCTTGTCTGGAAACGAAAAAATATCTTAAGCAATCCAGCCAGGGTCTTCCTTGAAATAGTACGGCAAATGACAGGAACGCTGTCCAAATAGCTGCCGCCTACCTCAGCTCGTCAATCCTTCCGGCTTGAATCGCACCGATGTTTTCTCGGATTCTTTCTTCGCTCCAATTCCACCATTGAAGCCCTGATAATTTGGAAATTACTTCCTCTGAAAATCTTTTTCGTATGGGTCTGGCAGGAACGCCCCCGACAATCGTATAGGGCGGCACATCCTTCGTAACGACTGCCCGCGCGCCGATAATCGCGCCGTCGCCAATCGTAACACCGGATAAAATGACTGCCTCAAAGCCAATCCAGACGTCATTTCCGATAACAATATCGCCTTTGTTGTCCCATGCGCTTGTAATATTTTTCACATCCAATCCCCATTCCTCAAAAAATATGGGAAATGTATATGTGGAAAGCGAACCAAGCGCATGATTCGCACTGGTAAAAAGGAATTTTGCGCCGCAGGCAATGGAGCAGAATTTACCTATTTTCAACTGATTTTTGTTGATTGGATAGTAATACAACACATTGTTTTTCTCAAAATCTCTCGGGTCATGCACAAAATCATTGTATATCGTATAATCGCCGACCTGAATCCCCGCGTCCTTAACCACATTTTTCAAATAAACAATCTGTTTATCACCAGTTCTTGGATATATTTTTTTCTCCGATATAGCCATTTTAAAATCCTCCATATTTCATCCGTTATTATGCGACTATACCGGTTACTGCAATGCAGCGTTTCACCATTTATCTCCTCTTTTTCTCTGCTTCATTTCTTTTTTTTACCTTAAAAGCTTTTCAGTGTTCAAACTCTTTTGCAACCTCTTTCAGCAATTTCCTGATTTCCAGATGCTGCGGACATACCTTTTCACATTTTCCGCAGCTTATACATTCGCTGGCTTTTCCGTTATGAACGGTATGCACCTCGCTGTAATAGTAGTCCGCGTTCCAGTCATCGAATACCTTCTTTATATTCATGCAGGCAAACAAATCCGGAATGGAAATATGCTTCGGGCATCCGTCCGTGCAGTACCGGCACGCTGTGCAGGGAATCGCATGCTTGGAATGAAATACATCAGCAACCGCCTTTACAGCTTTCATTTCTGTCTCGTTCAGCGGTTTGAATTCCTTCATATAGCTTAGGTTATCTTCCATCTGCTCTAAATTGCTCATGCCGGAAAGAACCATCATAACGCCATCAAAGCTTGCAGCAAAACGAACCGCATAGCTTGCCGTGCTGCCGCCCTTTAAATCATCCAGAATCTTTTTCGCATCCTCAGGGAGATTTACCAGGTTGCCTCCCTTTACCGGCTCCATAATAATAACCGGCTTATTGTACTTGCGGCAGACCTCATAGCATTTTCTGCTCTGTACTGCAGGGTCTTCATAATCAAGATAATTAAACTGTATCTGCACTACTTCAATCTGCGGATATGCCTTTAAAATTTCTTCCAGCACTTCCGCCTTATCATGGAAAGAAATTCCAAAGTGACGGATTTTTCCCTCTGCCTTTAATTCCAGCGCAGTCTCATAAGCCCGGCATTTTTTGAAATGCTCAAAAATATCCTTTGACTGCGCGTGCATCAGATAAAAATCAAAATATTCTACTCCACACGCCTCTAGCTGGCTCTCAAAAAACGGACGAATCTCTTCCTGCTTATTAAAATACGTCATCGTAAGCTTGTCCGTCAGAATATATTCTTCCCGTTTATATCTGCTGGTAAGGCACTCCTTTAAAGCAAGCTCACTTTTTCCGCTCAAATAGCCATGTGCCGTGTCAAAATAATTAAAGCCCTGCTCCAAAAATGTATCTACCATTTTTGTCGTTTCTGCAATGTCAACGTCTGTTCCGTTCTCCAGCATCGGCAGTCTCATGCAGCCAAATCCAAAGTTTTTCTTTACTTCCGCAAAATACATCATCATTCTCCCTTCCAATGACTAAAATATTTTACTTGGATGCCGGATACCCACCCCAGGGCGCATTAACCCTCCTGCTTAACCACCGTAAAGGTAAGTATCGGCGCTGCGCTGTATTCCTCCATCTTATCCATGAATATCTGGTCGGAATCCGTATCAACCTCCTCATCATGCTCAAAATCATTTTGCTGTCTTAAAAATCCGATGTACGTTGCCGTACCGTTTTCATCAAAGGATTCTATAATCGAATCCTTTACCATAATGCTCTGGTTTTCCTCTGAAATGAAATAGCTGCAAACATCATGATTGCCCGCCGTGTACAGAACATTGTCAGCATATCTGATAGGATACGCAGTTCCGTCACTTCCTATCGCGCTGGCGTGACGCACCCTGCCGTCTATATTCAGATAAACATCTGCAATTATTGTAGAAGTAGTGCCGTCTATTTCATAAGTCTGGTCTGCAATCAGAAGCACATCGCCCTCATAGCCTGTCAGCGTTACATAAGCGTATGCTTGCCCATCCTCAAGATAGCTAATCACTTCCTCATAGGAAGAAAATTCTGTTTTTCCTGCCTGCTCTTCCACAAAAGAGTTCGGCACATCAGCAGGAATTTCTTCATCCATCTCTTCCAGCAAAGGCTCCGTCTCCTGCGGAGCATCTGCCTGCGGCTCCTCCATCACTGCAGGTTCCATCTCCAACTGTTCCGTCTCCGCTGCCGGCTGAGCATTCACAACGCTGCCGTCTGAAGCAGCAGCCTTTCCGCAGCCACCTAAGAGCAGTGCCAGAATAAATAAAAAGCCTATTTCCGTCAAATGTTTTTTACTGTTTCCACTTCGCATTTTCATATTATCCTCCTTGCAATCACTCAGATAATCTTACCTGTTCACGGAACAGTATAGCACAAAATGAAATAAGAAGTTACCCCCTCCTTTTTCCAGCAAACTCATTGACATAAGTCCGAAATCATACTATAATGCCAAATGTACGATTTCGGACATAAGGAGCTGGAAGAATGAACAAAACTGCGGTTGAATGTATCCACAAGGTCAATTATCTGTCTGTTGAAATAGAATCGCTGTACCATCAGGCTGCTTTAAAAATCGGATTAACCGACAGCGCCATGCTCATTCTGTATCATCTTTATGAAAACGGCGGTTCCTGTCTGCTCAGTAACATTTACAAGCAGTCGGGTACCAGCAGGCAGACTATCAATTCCGCAGTCCGCAAGCTGGAGAAGGATTCGATTCTTTATCTTGAACAGCAGTCGGGAAAAATGAAAAAGCTCTGCCTCACAGAAAAAGGCCGCACTTATGTGGATGAGACTGTCGCCCACGTCTTTCGCGCGGAGATTGATGCCTACTCGACCTGGTCGGAGGAAGAGATACGACTACATTTACAGTTAATGGAAAAATATGCTGCTTCATTTCGCAGGCAGCTTGAAAATTTATGATTGGAGAACCTATGAAAATTCAGCTTTCAGACCACTTTACCTACGGAAAACTGCTTCGCTTTACGCTTCCGTCTATTGCAATGATGATTTTTACATCCATCTACGGCATCGTAGACGGCTTTTTTGTTTCTAATTATGCTGGGAAAACGCCCTTTGCAGCAGTCAACCTGATTATGCCTGTCCTGATGGTGCTTGCGACTGTCGGCTTCATGTTTGGCACAGGCGGCTCGGCAATCGTTGCGAGATATTTTGGAGAAGGAAAACCAGAGAAAGCCAACCGCTATTTTTCTCTGTTTGTTTACGTTTCCTTTGCACTTGGCGTATTTCTCGCCATTTTGGGTATCCTTTTTGCCCGACCGATTGCTTCTGCGCTCGGCGCTGACGGCGCCCTGCTGGAAAACTGCGTCATCTATGCAAGAATTATCCTTTTGGCGCTGCCATTTTATGTATTGCAGCTTTTGTTCCAGAGCTTTTTTATCACCGCCGAAAAACCAAGCCTCGGCTTCTGGGTAACTGTCTCCTCCGGTGTCACCAATATGATTTTGGATGCGGTTCTCGTAATGCAGCTTCCGCAGGAATATAAGCTTGCCGGAGCCGCTATTGCGACAGCTGTAAGCCAGCTTGTAGGCGGAGCTATTCCGCTCATTTACTTCTTCCGGGAAAATAATACTATCCTCCGGCTCGGAAAAACTTCCTTTGAGGGAAGCGCTGTCCTCAAGGCATGTACAAATGGTTCTTCTGAATTTATGAGCAATATTTCCATGAGCCTTGTCGGAATGCTTTATAATATGCAGCTCATGAAATATGCCGGTGAAAATGGAATCGCCGCTTATGGCGTAATGATGTATGTCAGTATGATTTTTGCGGGCGCTTTTATTGGTTATTCTGTCGGAACAGCGCCAGTGGTAAGCTACCACTTTGGAGCTGGAAATCATAAAGAGCTTAAGAGTCTTTTACAGAAAAGCCTGCGGATAATTCTCATATTTTCTCTCAGCATGGCAGCATCTGCCGAGCTTCTGGCACGTCCGCTTGCTCAGATTTTTGTCAGCTACGATGCTGAGCTTATGGCTCTGACCGTATCCGGCTTCCGCATTTTCGCTCTGTCCTTTTTATTTATGGGCTTTGCCATTTACGGTTCAGGCTTCTTTACTGCGCTAAACGACGGATTGACCTCTGCACTGATTTCCTTCCTTAGAACGCTTGGCTTTCAGATTGCAGCGGTTTTGCTGCTGCCGCTCATTTTCAAAATAAACGGCGTCTGGATTTCCATTGTCGTAGCGGAATGTATGGCATTGCTTCTTACCTTTGTCTTCCTGATTCGCAAACGCACAAAATACCATTATTAACTCCTAGCCTTTGGGAAACACCTTTCCCAAAGGCTTATTAAGCTGTCTGCTGATTGCGCCGACCAGAAGCGCTGCCGCTACGGTTCCTTCTCTGACGCCATAGATGCCATGAAGGAAAATAAGCGACAGAATACAGGCAATCGCAACAAGCACTACATCAAAGATAATTTTCATTGTGCCAAACTTTATCCTGCTGGCTTTGCATACTGCCAGAACAAACCCTTCTCCGGCAAGTGTCACAACCTCCGCAACCACTTCAAAGCTGACGCCAATGGCAACCAGAACGATACCGATTCCGCAGAGCAGCCACTTCTGTCCATAATCAACAGGTGTCAGCCCATCCACAACCCATACAGAAAAATCAGTCATAAAGCCAAATATAAATGCAACCGGAAGCTGTAAAAGCTGAATCCAGTCATACTGCTTTCTCAGAATAAGAATTTGCAGCAAAATTAACGTACAATGCAGAAGTATCGTCGTTGTACCAACCGTCAGCCCACTGATTTCTCCCGCCACATACGGCAGGCTGGATATAGGGGACGTTCCTAAATCTCCTTTGATAGAGAAAGCTACTCCAAAAGCCAAAATAAACAGACCAATGGTTAAAAAAATCCATCTTTTTACTGATTTGATATTACTGTTCATGTTATGTCATTCCTTTCAGGTCAGTCATTTTTATATCATTTTTCTTATATTTCTAAATTGTTTTGGTGTAATACTATAAACTTTTTTGAATGTTCTAATAAAATAGCCAACATTATCCATTCCAACCTCCGCTGCAATCTGCGTAACCGTATTGTCTGTCTCAAGCAGCGCTTTCTTCGCCCGCCGCAGTCGATATTCTATCAAATAATTTACAGGCGTAGACCGGATTGCCAGATGAAAACAGCGCAGCGCTTCGCTTTTGCTGATATTAGCAGAATGTGCAATATCCAAAAGTGTTATCTGCTGCGCATAGTTTTCCGTAATGAACTGCAGCATCAGCTTCATTCTTGCCTGCAGCAGCATATCTGATGCCATGCGTTCTGTTATGACATCTTTGGGAAGTCCCCGCAGAAAATCACGCCACAGACAGCTTACGGCAATCTGAATATCCAGTTTATCAGGAGAAGCAGCGTCTGCCAGCTCAACGATTTCTGATATTCTTTTTAAGATTCCACTGCCAAATTCATCCTCTTTTTTAAAATGCAGATAGGGGCAGCCCGCACGGATAAACGGCGCAATCGCTTCCTGATAAACAGCCGAGCCAGATGGCGCGATCAATTCCGGCGAAAAAAGGAAATTGGGAATCTGTGCACCCTTCTCCGATTCAAAACGATGCAGCATCCTGCTGTTAATAAATAAGCCTTCTCCCTGATATAATCTGAGTTTTTCAGAAGAGAGCAGACAGTCAACAACTCCGTTCTCCACAATCATCCACTCAAATTCATCATGCCAATGCCATTCAATATAATGCTTATCATAGGCATGTACATCATCATAATAATATTCAAACGGAAATGCCGCCGTTCCATCTTCCCGCAGTTCCCGCATTGTTTCATCTGTTCTAATTTCAGTTATCTGCATTTTCTTTCCTCGCTTTGGAGATATTGTGACATAATTCAACGATATAAGTCAAGTTTTCTATTTTTCAAAATGATATACTGTCACTATTTAAAACAGAAAGGAAAAACGCCATGAAAGAAAACTACAGAAAAACCGTATGCGCCTGCTTTATCGGCTATATTGTTCAGGCAATTATTAACAATTTTGTACCCCTTTTATTTGTCACCTTTCAGCTCAGTTATCAGATTCCGCTCTCAAAAATCACCCTGCTGATAACGGTTAATTTCATTATTCAGCTTGCCATTGATATGCTTTCCGCTTTTTTTATTGACAGGCTCGGTTACCGCATCTCTGTTATCCTTGCGCACCTCTGCTCTGCGCTTGGTCTGATTTTTCTCGTCGTGCTTCCGGACGCCTTCCCAGATGCTTATGCTGGAATCCTGATTTCTGTTATTATTTACGCCATTGGCGGCGGTCTGATTGAAGTTCTTATCAGCCCTATTGTGGAAGCATGTCCGACCGACAACAAAAAACAGGCAATGAGCCTCCTCCATTCCTTCTATTGCTGGGGGCATGTTGCCGTTGTCCTGTTTTCCACCATATTCTTTTCCCTGTTTGGCATACACAACTGGAGAATTCTCGCCCTTCTGTGGTCAGCCATTCCGATTTTCAATACCTTCCTTTTTGCGAAAGCGCCCATCTATCCTCTGCTGGAAGAAGGCGAAAGCGGACTTTCTTTGAAGGAATTATTTCATAAAAAAATATTCTGGCTGCTCTTTGTTATGATGCTTTGTGCCGGAGCGAGCGAACAGGCTGTCAGCCAGTGGGCATCCACCTTTGCCGAAAAAGGCTTGCACATAAGTAAAACGATTGGTGACCTTGCCGGTCCAATGGCATTTGCCTTATTGATGGGAATCTCACGCTTTTTATACGGAAAATACGGTGCCCGCATCAATCTCGACCGCTGCATGAAGCTCAGCACCTTATTATGCCTTGCTGCATACCTCTGTATCGGCTTTGTTCCAAATCCCTTTATCGGACTGCTTGGCTGCGCAATCTGTGGCTTTTCCGTCGGGATTCTCTGGCCGGGAACCTTCAGCAAAGCATCTGCCGCTATCAAAGGCGGCGGCACCGCCATGTTTGCGCTGCTTGCCCTCGCAGGTGACATCGGCTGCAGTGCAGGTCCGACCCTTGCCGGCTTTGCATCCGGTATCTTAAGTGATAACCTACGTTACGGAATATTGGCAGCTATCATTTTCCCGGCGCTCCTTTTTATATGTCTGCTGTTGAATACTTCGAAAGCATAATTACGGACATACGATATTGGGTTTTTAAAGCTGGCGCAGAATCCCTCCAATATCCCCACTGATGCAGATTGCCCTCTCCCGGATTTCTTCGGGTGCATAGGCTTCCTCCATATTTATGCAGGCATAGACGCTCTTTGGATTTTGCATTGTCATGCGCCAGAATGGATATTTGATAATTCCCGGCGTATTATACCCAACTCCAAGCTCCAGAAACAGCATCCTCTGCCGCTCTCTTGTCCGTAGAAAATTTGAATACCGCTCCGCTGCAAGATGCCAGCCCCCATCCTCTGCAAAGCTATCGTCTGCTCGCAGATTCATCGCCATGGGCTTTCCGCATCTTGGACAGCGCGGGATAAGCATGGATGGAATCTCCATTTTAGGCAGACTGCCTTCTGGCAGGGTCAATTTTCCATCATCGCTAATTTTAAAGCCCTGTGCCTCTGTCATTTTTCGGATAACAGACACATTATCATAAGTATCCGGATGACACGGCTCGCTGCATTGGAACAAGCCATAATCACCCTGTGTATAGAACAGCCGCTTTTTATCAAAACCCACTTTCTGAAAGCAATGGTCTACATTTGTGGTAATGACAAAGTAATCCTTATCCTGCACCAGCCGCAAAAGCTCCTGATACACCGGCTTTGGTGCGTCCATATACCGGTTGATATAAATGTACCGGCTCCAGTATGCCCAATATTCTTCCAGTGTGGAAAACGGATAAAAGCCGCCTGAATACATATCCCGAATGGCATACGCCTTCGCAAAATCTCCAAAATAGTCCCAAAAACGCTGTCCATCATAAACAAAGCCTGCTGCCGTTGAAAGTCCTGCTCCCGCGCCAATCACAATGGCATCCGCCGCGCGAAGCTCTCTTTGCAGCCTTTCAGCTTCCACCAAGCAGCCGTCTGTAAATTTCTTTGTCATATTCCTTAAAAACATTAAAAACCACCTTCTTAATGCTTGTCCGTTTTCTCATAAACTCCTTAACCGTCTGTACTGCAATCCCGGCTGCCTGCTCATTTGGAAAATGAAATTCACCCGTAGAAATACAACAAAATGCAACACTTTCCAGATGATTTTCATCTGCCAGACGCAGACAGGAATGATAGCAGGCTGCCAGCAATTCCCTGTCCTTTTCTGTTACCGCTCCCGTAATTATCGGTCCCACCGTGTGCAGCACATAACGGCTTGGAAGATTAAAAGCCGGCGTAATCTTTGCGCTTCCTGTCGGCTCTCCATGCTTTTGCAGCTGCATCATTTTCGCACATGCCAGGCGCAGCTCAACGCCTGCATACGTGTGAATGGCATTGTCAATACAGCGGTGGTTTGGAATGTAACAGCCCGTCATGCCGGAGTTCGCCGCATTTACAATGGCATCACAGCGCAGCGTCGTAATATCTCCCTGCCACAGATAAAGCCCCGGCTGCATCGGTGTAAAACTGTTTACATCCGTAATGCCCTTTTCCCTGATTACGCCCTGCAAATATTCATCCTGCATTGCCAGAAAATTTCCGCTACAGTCCATTGCCGCACGGACATTCATCAGTCCACGCAAAAGCTGCCTCTGCCCATCGGCATCCTCTGGTATCCGTACCGCCTGACATTCCTTATTTTCCTGTAAAAGTGCCTGTATTAAAAATAATCTGCGCTCTTTCTGGTTCATTTCATTAACCTCGGTATTTTTAAAATTTGTAAGTCTTGTCTTTCCCTTCCGTTGGTATTACAATAACGCCATAAGGTCTTTTCGTAAAGTAAGCACAATATTGTGCCGTAGTTACCAAAAAGATACTATTGTGATATTTACTGTATTATAGCAGTTTTATAGCAAAGTGGATTGTGAGGATATATGCGTATGAGTGAAGAAAAATTATCAAATGCACTACCCGCCTGCCCGGTGGAAACCACCTTGACCCTGATTGGCGATAAATGGAAAGTTTTGATTCTGCGGGATTTAATGCCGGGGACAAAGCGCTTTGGCGAATTGAAAAAATCAGTAGGAAATGTTTCACAGAAGGTGCTGACCGCGCAGCTTCGCGCAATGGAAAAAAGTGGTCTGGTAAACAGAAAGGTTTATGCAGAAGTGCCGCCCCGGGTAGAATATTCCCTGACCGAACTGGGCAAGAGCCTAAAGCCTATTCTGGATTCCCTGTGGAGCTGGGGTGAAGAATACAAAAAGCGGCAGGATGGGCAGTCTTAAATGCTGTCCGTCCCTCCTGCCGTATCCTGCGCAGCAGCTTCAAGAAGCGAGCGGATTTTCTCCTCAAACAAGCCTTCTCCAATTACAATGAGCACTTCCTGTCCTGCTGCTACCTCCTGTAATTCGATTCCGTTGTGAGTTGCATTGAGCTGCAGCCACTTATCCTTCTCATCCGGCAAAAATCCCTTGATTCGGAAAACACTGCCGCCGGCAGAATCCTGCAAAATCTGCTCCGCCGCTCTCTTTAAAGCCTCCGGCTTCATTTTCATATTCATAAAATACAGGGAATCAAAGCCCTTGCAGTCCTCCATATCCAGCTTCCGATATGCTTCAAGCACATAGCCGCAGGAATCCGCCGCTTCCAGCTCCTGCTTGGAAATTTCCTGCACATTAACCGGAATCAGTTCTTTTCCAAGTACAAGCTGCCTTTTGCATTGAATCTGCGTAAGTGCCCGATTCACATGCATTACCGTCTTTTGTATCTGCTCCGGTGCAGCCGTATCCGCATGACTTAAAAAAATCCTTCCCGCATTTGCCGTCTCAGATGCCAACAAATATTCCGCTTCCTCTGATAAGTCCTCCTCCAGCTTTGCATCCACCACCGCTATCACATTTCCAATCTCATACCACGCATCCAGAGGCTCCTCACGCAGCACATCGAAAAATTCATCTACATCATAAATACCTGATGGCTCTACCAAAACTCTGTCATAGCCACACATTCCCATTGCAATCAGCTTCGTGCGGAAGCGCCGTGCATGCGTCTGACTGTCACAGCCACCTGCAATCATTTCCAGCTCACAGTTTTCTCCCAAAAGCTCATGCAAAAGCAGCATATCTACGTTAACCGCACCAAAATCATTTTCCAGAATTCCAATCTTCTGTCCTTTTTCCAACAGCCATTTCGCATATTTTTTCAAAAAGGTCGTCTTGCCAGAGCCCAGAAACCCTGTAATCAAATCGATTTTTACCATTGTTCCTCCTGCCTCTCAGTCAAACTGTGTCGTCCAATGCTCCGCCTCGTTTGCCTCAAAGCAGAGCAAAATCTGCTCCTTGCTCGTTTTCTCACATGCAAGCGGCTCCGGAAGCTCATCTCTTGCAAAATACCGGCTTTCCGTCGTTTCAATATTTGACACAAACTCCCCGCCAAGCGTCTTGCACAGAACAAATATTTTCACAACACCATAGGCATACATCGGTACATTATGGCGGTTTCTGTCCTGCACTGCAATCAGCCTCTCTGCCCTGACCTTCAGCCCAGCCTCCTCCAATACCTCTTTGACCGTATTTTCTGCAACCGACTGATTTACATCACACCACCCTCCGGACAGCGACCATGTACCGTTTTTCTCATGCACCAGCAGAATTTTTCCTTCTTTAAAAATGGCTGCGCGGGTATCTACCTTTGGCGTCTGGTAGCCTGTTTCATTACAGAAAAGATTCTTTACCTTTCCAACTGACAAATCCGCCTTATGCGCCACCATCTCTGCAGAAATCTCTCTGAGCCTTTCATAACGCTCCTTATCGTAGACATCCTTTCCATACGTCAGTCCTGCCTGCGCAATGCTCTGTATCTCTATCGCCCAGGACAGCCATCTTTCCTGTTCTTCCATACCACTTCTCTCCTACCTGTTACTGCCCTACGCCCCTTGCCACATTTACACATATCCCTTTTCATAGGCAATTCTTGGTGTTCCATCCTCAATATAAATGGTTCCGCATTCAACAAAACCTGCTTTCTCAATCAAATGGCGCATAACCTTATTGTCCGCATGCGTATCAATGCGCAGATGCGGAATTTTTGACTCGCAAAAAGCGACCGCTTCACCCAGAATACCGTGTATCTTGCCATCTCCTGCAATCCGGTGAATCGTTCCATACGGCGCCTTTGAGCGCCACGCGCCGTTTTCTATTTGCAGGTATGTTTTATCCTCCCCTATGATAAACGCAAATACGCCGTGAATATCATCATTTTTCTCCACTACATAAAGCTGTCCTGCCTTAATATCTTCCCAAAGCAGCTCCTCTGGTGGAAAATTCCTGCCCCACTGCATCGGATTTCCAGTTTGCTCCATAAAGCTCCGGGCGTATGCGTAAATTTTCAAAATGGTGTCCATATCTGCAGCTTTCGCACCGCGAATCGTTATATTCTCCTTGAAAATTTCCGGCTCCATTATTTTTCCTTCCCACCTTCTGCCGCCAATTCTCCCAGAATAATCCGAATCAACGTTTTATCCAGCATCAGCGTCCGATTCCAGGGATTTAGAATAATGCCATCTATCCCTTCCGTTAAAAGCGCTGCCTCAAAAAGAGCTCTGATTTCTGCCAAAAAAGTTGACATAACGCTCCCAGAGCCTTTTATTTCCTCTGCAAAGCTCGTAAACGCGACCCAGCTCTGCTTTCCATCCGATGTCTGAAGGGTTTGCGCCCGGACGCCGCTATCTCCTGCCGGCGGCTCCACAGCCACAATAAGCTGTCCACCCTCCCGCAGCCGTCTTCGAATAACAGTCAAGGTATGCGCCAGCAATTCCTCCGAAGCCTCCTGCTGAAGCGCTGCGATTGCCTGTTCAATTTTTTCATTTCCCTGTAAGCCCTCATCCATTGGCATATTTTCATTGTTATTCATTATTCTATATCTCCGCGTTTTTCTGTCTGTTTCCTGCCTGATTTTATAAAGCGTTTGCTCTATCAGCCTGCCCCTGGCACTTTGCCACCAGATATTTCCGTGCAATTTCAAGCCCCTCTATCGGCACACAAAACCTTTCATCATGCCGCTGACATGCCTGATAAACATCTTCCAAATCAAACCACGCTACAGTCTCCACCTCTTCTTTCTGAAGCGTAAGCTGCTCAATTTCCACAGCATTTGTATAGATATAGACGTACGCGATTTCATAATCCTTAAAAAGCCTTCCGTGAAATGGCTTTTCAAAATAAATCTGAAACATTCCTGCAAAATGCAGTTCTTCCTTTTGGGCTGCAATTCCCAGTTCCTCAAAGAGCTCCCTTATCGCAGACTCCAGCGGTTCGTCTCCCGCCTGTATATGACCTGCGGACGAGGTATCAAGCATTCCCGGAAAGGAGTCCTTGTCCATAGAGCGCTTTTGCAGCAAAACCTGCCAGCCGCCCTCGCCCTTTCGGGCAATCCAGATATGCGCCGCCCGATGCCGTATTCCATTTTCATGCGCAAAGGTCCGCTCTACCGTCTCGCCTGTCGGCTGCCCATTTTCATCTACAATGTCGAATTGTTCCATTATGACCTCTTATACTATGTGTAATGCAAGCGATTTACACCACACTTTCTTTAATGCTTTTACGAAACTTACAAGGTTCTCAAACGATGTAACCGCCGGACGTGCCGGACATTGAGTTTGACTCCTTTACGAACTTACAAGGCTCTCAAACAGATGCGCTCATGTTGTTGAAGGATTGTCAGTTTGACTTCCTTACGAACTTACAAGGCTCTCAAACGAGATACATTACAGCCAAGCGTGGAACGCCGTTTGACTCCTTTACGAACTTACAAGGCTCTCAAACCGGCTTCTCTGTCTGCAGGGCTTCACTTGCGTTTGACTCCCTTACGAACTTACAAGGCTCTCAAACTGCTTGCCCTGTATCCATGATTTCTAAATAGTTTGACTCCCTTACGAACTTACAAGGCTCTCAAACGACATTTTACAGCTTATAGCCGATAATCCGTTTGACTCCTTTATGAACTTACAAGGCTCTCAAACTTGCTGCGTATTCTCCGCTGTCCAGTCTACGTTTGACTCCTTTATGAACTTACAAGGCTCTCAAACCGTCTGTCTCCGGCTGTGCTGGCGCTTGCTGTTTGACTCCTTTATGAACTTACAAGGCTCTCAAACGCGGCTGCGTAAGGTGCCGAGATAGAAAGGTTTGACTCCTTTATGAACTTACAAGGCTCTCAAACGTTCGCAGTTATAGAGCCTTCATCGTTTAGTTTGACTCCTTTATGAACTTACAAGGCTCTCAAACACGTCCAACCCTGTGCTCCCAAAATATTGGTTTGACTCCTTTATGAACTTACAAGGCTCTCAAACTGGATGAAAGCTGATTTCTGCAACATCCGCGTTTGACTCCTTTATGAACTTACAAGGCTCTCAAACATGCTTTGTAGTTCTCTGTCAGCCATTCAAGTTTGACTCCTTTATGAACTTACAAGGCTCTCAAACGGTGTGATTATATAACCCGTATACATTGCTGTTTGACTCCTTTATGAACTTACAAGGCTCTCAAACAAGACTTTGCATGCAGGAAAGCGCCTTTTTGTTTGACTCCTTTATGAACTTACAAGGCTCTCAAACGGAAGATAATATCTCTGAGGTGATTGCGTGTTTGACTCCTTTATGAACTTACAAGGCTCTCAAACGTTACTCCTTTCTAAACCTTCGATTCTGTGGTTTGACTCCTTTATGAACTTACAAGGCTCTCAAACTGTGCAATATCATCACTTCATAGTGATATAGTTTGACTCCTTTATGAACTTACAAGGCTCTCAAACCGTCCATTTTTCTGATATATTCTGTTAAACGTTTGACTCCTTTATGAACTTACAAGGCTCTCAAACGAGCATAGACTGCATAATAATTTACTTCACCGTTTGACTCCTTTATGAACTTACAAGGCTCTCAAACCACAGTTAAAGGTACATCAAATACTCTTGAGTTTGACTCCTTTATGAACTTACAAGGCTCTCAAACTGATTGCGTCAAACATAGAGTTAATCAAAAGTTTGACTCCTTTATGAACTTACAAGGCTCTCAAACGTGAATCTCAATATCTACTAGCTGTTTTTCGTTTGACTCCTTTATGAACTTACAAGGCTCTCAAACCTCATGTCGTGCCTCCATTATTCGAATATAGTTTGACTCCTTTATGAACTTACAAGGCTCTCAAACCTCAAATGGGATTATCACCGAACCTATACGTCATGGAAAACGCCGTAAGTCATAAATCTATTATACAATTATCTCTATCAATAATAACTATTTTTTCTTCAGAAATTCTATTTTTTTGAATATGTTCAATTAAAATGATTTGCAGATTGATATAATTAGCCTCTTTATATAGGAGCATCATCTGCTCATCGGATAGAAATAATTTTATATTTACCAAAAACAGCACCTTTACTCTGCATAAACTCTGTAATAGTTTCATATATTCAATTACTTGTTCTAAAAAGTCTGCGTTTGAACTATCCACAGAAATATCCAAACTTTTAAATATTGCAGTAGGGTCTATCTGCGTGTCATAAGAAATACTATAAGGTATGTGTTCAGACAGCTCTTCCATATAGCAAAACATATCCGACCGTAATTGCAAAAATTTTTCTCCGACCTGCTCCTGTGCAACTCCAAGTAAAAACTGGTACAATTTGGCTTTTATTTTTTTAGAATTGCAATCTACCTCCCAAGGATCAATAATAATATCTGCTTCCTTTGACAGGTGAAACACCTTCTCACTTTCAGAAATACTGAAAGCCTCCATTGCATTTTCGATGGAAAGTTTAATGTCTGAAATTAGCTGGACTAGTGTTTTCTCATTCTCCACAATAATAACAAGCGGCTGAAAGCTATTAACGTCCAATTTTAGTCCCAGTTCATTGTAAGATATTATCATAATATAATCAGCCTCTCATCCGAGTTCAATACTTCACCGACTGTTTCCCCTACAATAAATTCCATTTTAGAATACTGTTTTTCTGTAATCTTTAATACCTGAACCAATCCACTTAATGGCTTATTCTTTTTCACATTATCAATCACCAAATTCGCCATTGTTTGGTTCTGGACGATTTTACAGTAAATAGATTCCTGCAGCATCAAAAATCCGGATTTAATCAAGTATTTACGGAATCTTGTATATTCTTTGCGTTCTGCCGCAGTGGTAACCGGAAGGTCAAACATAATCATCACACGCATATATCTATAGCTCATTTGAATAAAATTTTATTAAAGAAACATCCCTTTCTTCTATCGCGTCAAAAATACTTCTGGTATATATTTTTATGGCATTACTTACCAACTCACTTCTCCCATTGATAATAACATTTTGGTTCACTATACTCACTAACTCTATTTTTTCTGATGGCTCAAATACTTCTGGTTTCAATTTAAGTACACATCTATCCACCAGAGTCCGAAATGGCTCCATCAAATCCGATGCCAGATTAAATGGATTAAACATATTGTCATGGAATAATCCTATTTGCGTAATATATCCATTAAGCACAATCTCTCTCGTAAATGACGACAGAATAATGCTATATCCATAATTAAGAGCAGCATTTGTCACACAGTCTGTGCTCCTGCTGAAATCTTTTCCAAACAGTGCATTAAAGTACACTTTAGCCGCATGACCCTCTCTGTTTGTCTTATCGCCAAATTCAAGTCCCTTAAGATATTGGACCAGCAGTTCTGCCTCTGACTTATGGTAATCCTCTAAAACCCGCATCTGGTTTCGAATTTTTTCAGAAACAATCTCCGTCCACACCGCCAGCTTGCTATCCTCATTCCATGCAATCTGATTCCGCACTTTTCTGGAGGTATCATGAGCTCCATAGTATGGAACCACCTCAGAACAGGGATTTCTTTTACTGTCGCAAAAAATCACTTTCACCTTGTGCTCTGCCAGCTCCGCAAGAAGTGCCGCAGTCAGGGACACTGCTGTAGATTCAATCAATACGGTATGTATTTCCGAAATATGAATCTTAGTGACAGTGTCCCTCCGAACCACCATATACCCCATTTGATAATCCAGTTTTGCACTATTTGTAATTATAACTGTCCGCCAACTCATAATGATAATAAATCCACTGATGTTGTTCTTAGTCCGGTACAAGACTGGTTAATCAATTTTACTTCTAAGCAACTGCCAATTTTTTTCCCAAGACGACAGAAACCAGCTTTTTCCTTTCCTCCAATTTTGGTCAAATCAACTGTAAGACAGTTCAAACCAAGCCATGTTACTATCTGCATTATGGTATAACACTGATCCTTCATTGATATTTTTCCAAATTGTTCTTCCCCATCTTGGACAATATTCAGGATGGAACTTTTTTTCATTCCATATACCTTCTCCATTTTTTCTTTTATATAAGAATATAATGCCATGTTCAATTCTGTCGAAAGTACCTTTTCTCCATCTTCACACGCATCATAATATTCCCTATTTAATGCCGTTTCCACCTTCTTAATATAAATCTCCCATCTCTTTTCCGGAATAAAAGGTTGCGCATTTTTCAGGTAAATCATTGCTCCCGTCTTTCCTCCGATATGATATAAATGACCATCCACCTTAATGAGAGAGTTGAATCGTATACACTTATATTTTAGCGTTATCTCAGTAACCTCTTTATTTCCATTTTCAGCTTGCAATGCTGCCCGAAGATACTCCAATACCTTATCATCCGAAAGCATGCGAATATCCCCGATATAAACCGGCAATGCTTCTATACTCAACACTGCTTTCCCTTTAACCTTATAGGAAACCAGACAATAACACTGTGTACTGATAGAAGTCCTTCCACCATATTTAGTGACATCTGCCATCCTTGCATCTCTTGTCATGGGAAGATATGCCCCTGGATTCTTTAATGCAGACATCGCACTGTAAACGGTATCTTTTCCGGTAATACCACTGCATGCTACATACGGTCTTTTTGTAATCAATACTGTATTTCTTGCCATTGTCCGCTTGACCGTATCAAAGGTCGCACTATAATCCTTTCCCGTGCCATTCCATGCAAGTTCTTCCCCTCTCTTCACATCATAATCAAAAATATGATCCATGTGATACTTATAGAGGGAATCCTGCCCATGTTTCGCAGCCTCCTTTATAAAATGAAGCGGATTCGCTGTAAATTTTACATAATATGTATTTCCAACCACAATATTCAAATATGCGTCCTTTGCATGGTGTAAATCATTTACGCAGCGTACCTTAACCATATCATCATATTTTTTTCGAAAATCTGAAACCTCCCGTGCTTTTGAGAATACAATCGTCGAGTTTGGAAAAGCACTCTGAAGAATTTCAGTAATCACCTTTGTTCCCTGACGTGTTTCGACTAACTGTCGACTAATAAATGCCGCTTTTTCCTCATCGGTAAAAGGTGCCACACGTGTTAACCGATTATACTTTTCCGCAGTGATAAACCCACTTTTCTTAAGCTGATTCCAGAACGCATGTCTGCTGCTTCTAATACTCTCATTCAAAGGATACTGATCAGATTTTTCATTATTGATCTGTTTTTTTACCAGCACAAGATTGTTCTCAATACTGTCATCCTTGATAAAATGTCTCGGATAAATATGATCAATATCATACGCTGTATTATCAGTAAGAAGTGTATGAAGATCTATTACTTCTCCAGAGTACATACATCTCCCCATCTGTAAATAGTATAGATACAGTTTCTTGCTCCGAAAATCCGCCTCCTGCTTTGCATCAATTTCCTTCTTCCATTCCCTCTCTTCCCCTTTAATCTTTGCATATAATTCAGACAATTTTTTCTTTCGGGAAACAGTCCTTTGCTTCTCGCCCTCTTCCCTCGGCATTTCCACAAAAATACGTTCCGGTTCATGCTCTGTAATTTCTGTAAGTTCATTCATAATCTTTATTGTCTGCCAAATCATACGCTTTACAGGAGCAGATACATACAACTCATCTAAGTCTTCTATTGTCCATTCAGCTAAAGTTTTCTCTGCCTTTTTGCTCTTCGATTCAAGGGCAGATCTGTAACCATGTTCAGTGCTTAATAACTCCATAAGATTTTCATTGGTTTCCCAGAGAGCCTGAATCAGCGATAATCCATCCGTCGCTCCCTCTTCCTGCAATTCTAAAAATTCTTTTGATAAATTTCCCCAGTCAGAAAATTTGAATCCAAGAATACGTTTCATCTGTGCAGAAGTAATTTTTCCGGCATACTCCTCTTCCATACGCTCTTTTACAAATTTTTTATCATTTCCATATATAGTCATCCAAAATATAATATTTTCTGCTATTGTACAAAACTCATCCTTTTTTATATCATCTCCAAAAACACCATAAAATTTACCAAGTGAAGAAAGGGATGCTTTAAAACCTCCCTCAACATCTATTCCACTCAGAAAATCCTGTGCGTCTGCCGAGACCTTTCCTCTAATAACAAAGAACTTCTCCAACTGTTTGATAGATACCTTTTTACCTGTCAGGAATAATGTATTGTAAATTTCCTGTTTCTCGCTTACTGAAATCTTCTCTCCGTTCACTTTAAGATTATTCAATTCATTAAGTACCATATATTTCTCATACAGCAAAGAATTCTTTGGCAATGTTCTCTCTTCGGAAATATATGTACATTTACGAACCATTCTCTCTATAAATTTTTCTGCACTTCTCTTGGTGTCTATCTTTTCTTCAAAATTCCAGGGATATACTCTGCCCTGTTCCTTACGCACAGCCCAAACATTATAACCCTCTCTATCTTCATGTCCACGTCCAATCGGTCCCACATAATAAGGTATTCTGAAGGTAAATAATTCCAAAATTCTTTCTGAAACAGTCAATCCTGATTCATCCTTATTTTTCAAAAACACAAGATACTTTTCCGCATTTTCCAAAATTTTTTTCATTTCGCGTACATATACCTGATTAGGTATTACCCCATTTGCAGCTATAAGCTGTTTCGGAAGAAAAGTCTCTGCTTCTATTTTATTAAGAATGTCCTGAACCTCTGTATCCTCTTGTGGAAGGTTCCCAAGTATCTTCTTTAATGTCTTATATAAATCTTCCTGCTTTCTTCCTTTTCCCTCATTTCTGCGTACCCTTTTATCATGACTATATACACTTCCTACGTAAGCACTGTAATTTCCCTCTTCCATTTTACGAAAAAACATATTATAGGCATTCATATCATATTTCATCAAAAGCTTCTTTAATTGAGCAAGATCCCTTTTATGTGCCTCATACGCCTCTACCCTTGCATAGGTTAAATACTCCTGCCCCTTCATAATATTGGCAAGAAGTCCCAAATCATGTACAACCTTTGCAGCTTCAATCAGTTCAAAATACTCCTCCCCAAGATATTCCCTTACCTCTTGCTCCTTTTCATCATAATTCGAATCTCTAAAGCAAATGGAAAAAGCTTTATGCTCATTATCAATTACCTCTGGTCCGTAAATATTTATCAATTTTACTGTTTTCCCGGAAAAAAGCTCAACAAGCCCACATTCAGCCTTATCCTTCTTATCAAATCCTAAATGCGCTATAATCTTTTGTGCAATTTGGCTCTTTGAAATTCCTTTTTCACTTAAAAATTCCTCGATTTTCTCTGCGTCATCATGGGAAAAAACAATAGAAAATGCTTCTGCCGTAGAAACAAATTCATTCCATGCACTAGTCATATCGGAAGCTTCTGTTTCTGTATCCAAAGAAGAATTTAAAAAATTGCCACGATGCTTATACATATTAAGCAGTCCTAAGAAAACGAGCCTAACGTCATAAGGTGAATTTTCATTTTTAATCAATGCTTTTCTCAAATGAAAAATAGTTGGATACTCGGTATAATAATCCTTATCTGTATATTCTCCTGTGAAAAGGGAAAATTTCTGCTGATTGTCTTGAGATCTGTCCTCCTTATGATATTTACTTTCTTCTAAACGAAGATAAAATCCCGGATCTATCTTATTTATTTCCTCTGCAAAATAGTCTTTTAAAAGACCAATTCGTGCCTTTTCACGCTGTCTTCTCCTTCTTGCAGTTCTATGTCCTCTCCGTTCCACACTTGAATTTGCTTCATCAAAAAGCCTTGCTCCCCAGGCATCTTTGCCTTTTATTCGACGTAAATTATAATGTTCGTCAGTAAGTGCCCAGCCAACAGAGTTTGTTCCCATATCAAGTCCCACATAATACTTTTCCCCATACATTTTCATATTTGTACAGACCCCTTTCTTGACAATGTATTTTGTATATGTTATCTTTTAATAGAACTTACAAGGTGAGTGCAAATAAGGGATTGTCCCGATATCGTTTGCCCGCATTGTGCGGCGACTAATTTGTTCACCTTGTTTTTTTATGCCTATTATACATTTTTCTCATATACTCATAATAGTCTTTTTATTTCCATGATAGCATAAAAGAAAGTTAATGTATATTTCATATACATCAAAAAAGACACTTCCCTGATTTCTCAGAGAGGTGTCTTCACTTTCCAGTCATTTAAAATTACTTATCTCAATTCTTCGCAACCTGAAATTTCTGAATCAAATCACGCAGGGTTTCTGCTTCACTGTTCATCTCCTGACTGGCAGCCGCACATTCCTCGGATGTAGCGGAATTATTCTGTACAACATCGTTAATCTGTTCAATGCCCTGATTGATTTCGTAAATTTCCTTATTCTGCGTTTCCAGCGTATCTGCAATATTTGCAACTTCTTCTGTAATTGTCTTAGAGCTTTCAGAGACTTCTTCCAGCTGCGCTGCCGTCTCTCCGGCAATTACCATACCTTTTTCCACAGCCTTCACTGAGGTTTCAATCAATGAAGAAGATTCCTTTGCCGCCTGCGCACTCTGGTCAGCCAATACGTTTACCTGATTTGCTACAACTGCAAAGCCTTTACCAGCCTCACCAGCTCTTGCTGCTTCAATGGAAGCATTTAATGCAAGTAAATTCGTCTGGGAAGCTATCTCATTGATGGTTGCGATTATCTTGTCAATCTCCTTTGATGCTACATTGATTTCATTCATGGAATCAACCATTTCCCGCATCTTACCATTGCTCTCTAAAATAGAGTTGCCAAGTCCTTCTACTTTTCCACTTATCTCTTTTGCAGACTGTGCATTCTGTGCTACCTGCTCAGATACATTTGCAACCGTTGCAGTCAGCTCCTCAACAACTGCCGCCTGATTGGTAGCACCGTCTGCAAGGTCGCTTGAGCTTGATGCTACCTGCTCCGCTCCGCTTAAAACCTTGTCAGAGACATGACGAATTCCTATAACTGTATCAGCCATACTTCCTTCAAATGCCATAATTGAGTCCAAAATGCCAATAAAATCGCCCTTCCACTCTACCTCCGGCTGAACATCAAAATTTCCTTCTGAAAACAGCTTCATCGCACGGTCAATATCATCTACATAAGAGCCTAAAATGCGAGTAGATTTACGCAGGCTGTGTGCAAGCCTTCCAATTTCATCTTCAGAATGATAGTTCAAATCACTATGCAGATTACCTTCTGTTAACTCTTCTGCAACGTGCTCAATTTCACGTAACGGAACCAATATGGTTTCCAGCACCCTTGCACCAGTTTTCTTTGCCAGAGTTATTGCTAAAATCAGGCAGACAACGATAATGCCAATTCCTGCAACAGCAAAAATTATGGTAAAACGTACTGCACTGGCACTTGCCAAATCTGTTACATCATCCAGTGTCTTTCCAATTTCTACAACATTATTTAATGCCGGTGTACACTCATTGATAATAGCATCGGTTGCCTCTGCTATCTTACCGCCCTTAATCTTCTCTATAATGGAATAGCCAACATTTCCCCATGCAGAAAGGGAATCTGCATATTCCTGATAAAGCTCATCTGAAACAATTCCGGTATTCTTTAAAGTTTTCAGTTCAGAATCAACTTCTGCTAATTTATCCTTTACTTCCTGCTCATAGCTGCTGTAGGTAGCGGTATCGCTGTTTAATGCCATCTCTCGGATACTTCTTGCTGCAGAATTGACATCAAGCCTGCAGATTTTTACTGCAGTATCTGCACGCTGTACTTTTTCAATATATTGCATCATATTCGCAAATAATATACCTATAACCACAATGGAAAGTGCGCCGGATATCAGCATCATCTTGATAACTGTTCGGTATCCATAGTTTATCCTTTCTTTCAAATGCAGCTTTTCCAATTTTTGATTCGTAGTACCTTTTTCCAAAGACATGGCTCTTTTTCCTCTCTCTTATAGTTTTATTTCTTAAAATTTAATTTTTATATATCAAAAAATTTCATTATTGTCAATAAAATTTTATACCCTTTATAAATACAAAGTTTTCAAAGGCAAATTTGGTATAAAAAAGTTTGCTCGCAAACTCTCTGCGCGCGAGCGGTGCCTTCACGGCAAAATTCATCTCCGCGAGCTGCGCATCTTATTTTTATATAATAGAAAATTTCTCTGAATTTCCTATTATATAAAAATACCTCCCTGATTTCTCAGAGAGGTATTTCAATTTTTTAATATTTGTCAGTATTATGCTGATTACTCAATAATAGTAGCAACACGTCCTGAACCTACAGTACGTCCACCTTCACGGTCCAAATGGACTTGATTTAGAAACTGGTTTGTTACTGTTTTGTGCCATTTTATCCACTTATTTATACATATTCTATGGCAATATTCACTTTTTCTTCGGCTTATAAGTATCAAATTCGTATCACGATTTTCGTGTGATTTTGACCTTATTTTTATCCATTTTCGGCGTTTTTCTCGAAATTCTTAAAATCATTCGTCCACCTAGATTATATTCTAAATAGCCGAACGGAGTTTGTAAAGCAGAATTTTCAAGGTTTTGAAAGAAGTTGGGGCGGGAATGATACAGGTTGAAATGTATCATTTAGCGATAATTGATTACGTTGGACAACAATTTGCAAACAAGACCTCTTGTCAGCATATTTGTTTCTCTACAACGCTGTCTTATTCACTATACATCAAAAAGTATGTACCACCTTCTATCCTAAAAGAAAGCACTATTTACTGTTAATATAAATACATTATACTTGTTCTAAAATATCCGTTATTTTCGCAAAAACTGGTTTGAAATTAATGAACTCTTCTTTTTCTAGGGTTGGAACTACAGTATACGCAAAATCTGTTTTAGTATCATTATCTATATCCGACATATACCAATACTCATCAGCTGCTTGTTGCTTCTGCATTTGCACACCCTTTATTAATGTTACAACACATTGAGGTTTCAAAATGAGACCTTTGCCATTAATCTTTTTATTTAATGTTTCCCTACTAAACAAAAACTCAATACTCAAGTTTTCTCCATCTGCTATCTTTTGTGTTTCCTCATTTGTCGGTATTAGAAATGCAAATCCTTTTTTATTCTTGTGCTCTTTCCAACTATTTTCTTGATTAAATTCGTAATTATTATCCAACTTGAATGCCTTAATTCCTGCTGTATCGTTATCAAACATTCCTATAATTACTTTTTCTGAATCATACCTAGCGGTACACAAGACCTTCTTCAGCATATCCGCCCCGGCAAGAGAAACATTACTTTTAACATCTTCCTCCACCAAATTACAACTTTTTATTTCAAAAGGGCATTCATAATCATACAGTTTTCCCCACGCAACTTTCAATATCTGTGCATCCGTTTTTCCTTCTGTAAATAGCACTGGTTTTTGTGCAAGAAAAATCTCTGTTTCTAAGTTTTCTATTTTTTCTTGCATCTCTTCATTTCTCCGAACTACAGCCTTATACTGCTCATATTGTTCTTTTAGAATGTATGCATACCCCAACTCTTCTTCAAGCAGCTCAAGTTTATGTGCTTCCTCAAAAGAAACAACTTCTGTTGTTTCTAATTCCTTATAACATCTAAAACCTCTTCCACCTTCTTTATATCCCAAATCTATAAATGCCGGTGAATGTGTTGTCAGAAAAATTATACTATTAGCTTTGTATATTTTATAAAAATCACCAGCCATTTTACGAGCCATATTATATTCCAAAGAGTTTTCCGGTTCTTCAAATCCCCAGATATAATTTTCTGACGCATTGATAGCAATATAATTCAAAATACTTGGTATATATCTAACTTGTATTCCATCTCCCCTATCTTCTAATCGCACTAAATTATCATCAGACTTTGTAATAATACTTAGCGTCCTGTATAATTCTTTTACATCAGTTGGAGTAGCAATCATCGAATCAATATTCGTCGCCACTTTGAATTCTGTACTCAATTCTTCTGTTGTTTTTATCACATTCTCAAATAAAGTTGACATTGTTCCCGTCAAAGCCGAATTGTTTGCCAACTTTTTTTCATATACAGTTTCTTGAAGACGCTCTAACATCTTTTCAAAAATATACTTATCTTTAATTGCTGGAACATAGACATATTTAATCTTATTTAAGTATCTTGTCAAAGATGCTCTAACTCTATCGTTATAGGTTTTTCCATTCTTAACAAGCTGACGCTCAATATTATCAGATATCTGCGGAATCTCACTATCTCTATTCCATTTTTTAGTTATAGTAAATTTTTCAGGTAATGTTTTTTCAAACTGCTTGCCTCTTCGAAAGGTAATCTTTATCTGTATAAATTGCTTGCCTTTGATAGTATCTTTACGAACTTCTTCTAAACGCTTCAAATTATAGTTTCTTCCAAAATCATAGTCACCTTCTTCTATGATACAGTTATTAAAAAACAGATTTAATGCTTTCAAAATATTTGATTTTCCAACATCATTTTTGCCTGTTAATACATTTATTGCTTCAACATTTGTCAATGTTACTCTGTAAATCGATCTAAAATATTGTATTTCAATTCTCTCTATCATACGCAACTCCTGTTTATTCTCAGTTCACATATTACGCTAACGTTTTTTATACATCTTCCCCTTTGTACTACCCATACTCTCAATCAATCCCTGCTCTAGCATGTCCTTAAGCAATACTTTAATTCTTGATTCCTTAACTCCAACAACAGTTTCAAATTCCGAAGCCTTATACCACTTATCAGGCTGCATAAAGTTTAACATAGCATCGTATTTTTCCTGTTTTTTTTTCGTCACTTTTTTTTCGCCACTTTTTTTCGTCACTTTTTTTTCGCCACTTTTTTCCGCCACTTTTTTCTTAAATGAAAGCGACAGTACCGTTCTATCCGGATCAAATCTCTCCTCTATTATCGGTTCTTCCCAGCCTTCATCTGCCCAAACATTAAAAATATTCGGCACTCCACTTCCAGCACGTTCACCGATATTGATAAGATTAAACATTTTCATTAGAGCCTTGTTTCGTGGGTCTGATTCACCACCAAGACGCATCTGCTTTTTACCTGTTCTGACATAACCAGGATTTGCTAAAATAAGTTTGTCCGGTTCCTTACGGATAACAACACCTCGCAATCCATGATAATCTGCATTAATCAAACAGTTTGCCAAAGCCTCACGAAGTGCCTTGTGTACAGGAGTATCGTCAACACGCTCACCACCAGACATTTTGAAAGGTACTTTCACATCCTTGATAATCTTATTATATACCCTAAAATAGAAATCGCATACATTTCCGGACCATTCCCCGGAACTGGACTGCAATCTATCACTCCAACGAGTAGTAGGATCCAACTCTTCTCTGTAATCCAAGAAATATTCCGGGAAGTGACGCACAATGTTATACTCATCACCAAACATCAGCATACCTGCTGCCGTAGGATGCAACTTACCATCTTCATCAGAAATCGCTGCTGCTCCGATGCTTCTCAGATACTCATGGTCACTCAGGCGTTCAAAAGGATGTCCCTCTTTTAAGGAACGATGGCTGTTACGATATCCGTGAATCGTATCATAATTCAAGTCTTCCATCGGAACCTTATCAAGCACTTCCATATCCATAGTGCGCTCGGTCTGGTCCCGAAGCATTGTCTTTACTTGCAATCTGGTACAATGATAATCGCCCTCATAATTGCGGCGGAAAGTACCATTGAAAATATCATTATTAATATACACCGGCTTCTGCTCACGCTTTGCCATAGGTACATAAATAACCATAATGACATCCTTATTGTCGCCAACTTCATAAGTCTGCACATCATCATCCGACAAAAGATTCAGACTTACCTTCTTAGGATTGTTCATATTATCCCAAAACTCTTTGCGAAGCTTAGATGCATTCTGGAGACCGGTAGTTCTCCAACTGCCATCTTTATTTTCTATGACTCCAAGAATGATGACACCACCATAACAGTTTGCAAAGGAAGAATAGGTGTCCCACAAAGAAACCGGCAACCCACCATGTGCTTTTTTCACTTCTCTTCTGTTGTCTTCTCTGTATTCATCAAATTGTGAAAGGTCAAAAATATCAAACATATTTTTCATCTCGCTTTCTCTCTTACAATTCACAAACTATACCCTTACTATATCTATTCTTTTTGATATAATTCAGAGCGTCCTAGGCACTTAATTTTGTGCTCTTTACATAATCCATCTATCAGTTCTACATACCAGTCCTCCGCAAAAGGATTCACTTTCACTGCAGATATATATTTGCTCAAATCCGATATTGGCACATAAAAATTATTTGAAATAGCTTCCGCCTTTATGTGACCCAAGTATTGTTCCAGCCTTTTTTCTATTTCTTTCAATATTTCATCATCTGACATTCCTTGTACAGTTTCATATATCTTCCAGTTAGCTCCCATACTATTCATACTTAAAATATGATACCACCGTTTATCATCAATCAAAATTCTTTTTTCTGCCTCATGCTTAAATGCCTTTCTTTTATGTAAAAAAGGTTCATAAATGCTCAACGTCTCCTTTAACTGTCTCACTTGCATATGCGTAATATCATCTTCAGAATCAACATCATATTTAATGCTCTTAATATCATACCCGATGTCTTCAATTTGTCCAATTAGATTTTTCAATCGCTTGTCCGTAGTCTGTATTTGAATAGAGTGCTTATTGTATGAATAAATTCTCCACATTGCATCACTCTCAGACAGTGATGACCAGCTCTGTGCATATACAAACCACTTTGCGTGTTCCAATTTTAATATATTATCAATTGTCGCCCTATAATTTCTCGGACAAACATTATAATATATTTCGCGAATCATTTTCTTACGTTCTTCTGTCTCATATAATTGCGAATATAAATATCCTTCAAATGTATCTTCCCATGTAGCCGGACGCACATAACGTTCCCGTTTATTATGAACTAAATCAATAAATGTTTCTAAACTAATTATTCTATACAAATTCATATATTTTCACCATATTTCATGAGTTCATTCAGCAATTCCTTATATTTATTTCCCGCATTACCAAATACAATTTCATTAATAATTGATAGCACCAATGCCTGCCCACCACAAACTTCATCCCTATCATAATCCTCTGGTATATCATCTGCTGATGTGGGTATTTCAATTTCATTTATCCACCACTTATCGAGCTTGCTATATATATTTAGCATATCTGCAAATAACTTTACATCCTCTTCACCAAATCCATCATTAAGATTTTTAAGCAGTTTATGGGTAATATCATTTCTCCTTTTCCGGATTTTTTGATATATATCATAATCTTCCTGCGTAATAGCTCCTGCTTCTATGAACCATTTTAATGATGCATTCTCAATGTTTTTATCTAATGACCGTACATTTTCTTTATAACTTTCAGATTCCTCACACACAAATTTATCACCAGCCATATAAAAATGTTCTGAGTAAAAAGCTCTAACCTGCTCAACGATAAATTCTTTCAAGCATTCATAATTCATTACAAAAATAGCTATAAAGTTAATATTAGTTTTCAAAATATTTTCATCTAAAATATTTTTCCAATTATCCACAACGGTACCTCATTCTTATTTTGATAAATACTTTTACACAAATATATTCCCCGGGCAACAAGCACCTTTGCTCATTGCCCGGCACTCTTTATTCTTCCGAATAAATTTCATCCAACTTCTGCTCTAAAGTACCTTCCTTTGCATAAGGCAGAGCATCCAACTGACGGAAATTATGTTTCTGAATCTTCACATCCTCATCAAATCCTAATATATAGCTTGTGGCAATCTTATAAATAATCTCTGTTGGAGCCAGACCATATACCTGTTTTTCAAAAATGTGCTTCAATCGTTCGTCCTTGTCAGGGAACAGCCTTTTCAATTCTTCACTCTGATACAGACGTTTTACAATCTCCGTGATATATAAGCCGGATTTCATATATAAATCGATAAACGTCTTGTTATTTGTGCACTCATAAGCAAGCTTATGTGCACAATAATTTAGTTTTGCACTGCTCAGGTGTATCAAATATGTATCAAAGCACTCCCAACATGAAAAATGTTGACGAGTGCTTTTTCTTTGTTCGCTATTCCTTTTTGCACAAAAGAAGCCGCAACCCCTCATAAATAAGGGATTGCGGCTAATGTTTCACTTAGTATTGATACACTATCAAAGATTACTCAATAATAGTAGCAACACGTCCTGAACCTACAGTACGTCCACCTTCACGGATAGCGAATGTAAGACCCTGCTCCATAGCGATCGGATGAATCAGTTCGATTGTCATCTCTACGTTATCGCCAGGCATGCACATCTCTGTGCCTTCCGGTAAGTTGCAGACACCTGTAACGTCAGTTGTTCTGAAATAGAACTGAGGTCTGTAGTTGTTGAAGAAAGGAGTATGACGTCCACCTTCATCTTTTGTCAGAACGTAAACCTGTGCTGTAAATTTCTTATGGCAGGTAACTGTTCCCGGTTTTGCAAGAACCTGTCCTCTTTCAATATCTGTTCTCTGGATACCACGAAGAAGAACACCGATGTTATCACCAGCTTCTGCCTCATCCAGCAGCTTACGGAACATTTCGATACCAGTTACAACAGACTTCTGAGTCTCTTCTTTGATACCGATGATTTCTACTTCGTCAGACATGTGTAACTGTCCACGCTCTACTCTACCAGTTGCAACAGTACCACGACCTGTGATAGAGAATACGTCCTCTACAGGCATAAGGAAAGGCTTGTCTGTATCACGCTGAGGATCCGGAATATAAGAATCTACTGTATCCATCAGTTCCATGATCTTGTCGCCCCACTCGCCGTTAGGATCTTCAAGAGCCTTAAGAGCGGAACCCTTAATAATCGGGCAATCTGTAAATCCATACTCCTCAAGCTGCTCTGTAACTTCCATCTCAACCAGCTCGATCAGCTCAGGATCATCAACCATATCGCACTTGTTCAGGAATACGATGATGTAAGGTACACCTACCTGACGGGACAGAAGGATGTGCTCCTTTGTCTGAGCCATAACACCGTCAGTAGCAGCTACTACAAGGATAGCGCCATCCATCTGTGCAGCACCGGTAATCATGTTCTTTACATAGTCAGCATGGCCTGGGCAGTCAACGTGTGCGTAATGTCTCTTCTCTGTCTCATACTCAACGTGTGCTGTAGAAATAGTAATACCACGCTCTCTCTCTTCCGGAGCCTTATCGATGTTAGCGAAATCTACTGCTGCGTTACCAGCAACTCTTTCGGATAAAACCTTTGTGATTGCTGCTGTTAATGTTGTCTTACCATGATCGACATGTCCGATTGTACCAATGTTACAATGCGGCTTTTTTCTTTCAAATTTAGCTTTAGCCATTTTTGATATTCCTCCTTGATTTTCATTGTTTTCATAATGAAATACTATTGGGTTTCGATTTTTACTCGGTTATCTTTGATTATAGTAAAGATAACCGAATATTTCAAGTGTTTTTTCGCAATTCAGGCACTTTGCAGCCGCTTACTTTGCTTTTGCTGCCAATACCTTTTCCTGTACATTCTTCGGAACCTGCTCATATTTTTCAAAGAACATAGAGTAGTTTCCACGTCCCTGTGTCTTGGAACGCAGGTCTGTAGAATAACCGAACATTTCTGCAAGCGGTACATAAGCTTTTACCATCTTGCCGCCTCCGATATCTTCCATACCTTCGATACGTCCACGACGGGAGTTGATATCACCGATAACATCGCCCATGTATTCTTCAGGCATTGTTACCTCTACCTTCATGATAGGCTCAAGCAGTACAGGTGCTGCTTTCTGCATAGCTTCCTTGAATGCAAGGGAACCTGCAATGTGGAATGCCATTTCAGAAGAGTCGACTTCATGATAGGAACCATCATATACGATAGCGTGTACGCCAACAACAGGGAATCCGCCGAGGATACCTGCTTTGGTTGCTTCCTCGATACCTTCGCCAACTGCCGGAATGTATTCCTTCGGAATTGCACCGCCGACAACCTGGGACTCGAACTTGAACAGTTCTTCACCATTGGCATCCATAGGCTCGAATTTAACTTTACAGTGACCATACTGTCCACGACCACCGGACTGCTTTGCATACTTGCTGTCGATATCAACTGCCTTTGTAATTGCTTCTTTATAAGCAACCTGCGGAGCGCCGACATTAGCCTCTACCTTGAACTCACGGAGAAGTCTGTCTACGATGATTTCAAGATGGAGCTCTCCCATTCCGGCGATAATCGTCTGACCAGTTTCCTGATTTGTATGTGCACGGAAAGTCGGGTCTTCTTCTGCAAGCTTTGCAAGAGCCTCGCCCATCTTTCCCTGACCTGCTTTTGTCTTGGGTTCGATTGCAAGCTCGATAACGGGCTCCGGGAACTCCATGGACTCTAAGATTACCGGATGCTGCTCATCGCAGATGGTATCGCCGGTCGTCGTGAATTTGAATCCGACTGCCGCTGCAATATCGCCGGAGTAAACCTTATCCAGCTCGGCTCTCTTATTTGCGTGCATCTGTAAGATACGTCCTACACGCTCTTTCTTATCCTTTGTTGCATTTAATACATAAGAACCGGAATTCATGGTTCCAGAGTATACACGGAAGAATGCAAGCTTACCAACAAACGGGTCAGCCATAATCTTGAATGCAAGTGCTGCAAACGGTTCGTCGTCAGAAGAATGTCTCTCTACTTCGTTTCCGTCTAAGTCAGTTCCCTTAATTGCAGGGATGTCTGTCGGTGCAGGCATGTATTCAAGAATTGCATCTAACAGCTTCTGTACACCCTTATTTCTGTATGCAGAACCACAGCATACCGGAACGGCTGTACATTCGCAGGTGCCCTTTCTCAGAGCAGCTTTCAGTCTTTCAACAGACGGAATCTGGTCATCCAGATATTCCATCATTAAATCATCATCCAGCTCGCAGATCTTCTCAATCAGCTCAGAATGATACAGCTCTGCATCATCCTTCATATCTTCCGGAATATCTGTGATGCTGATGTCATCACCCTTATCATCATTATAGATGTAAGCTTTCATTTCAAACAGATCAATGATGCCCTTGAAATCATCTTCCTTACCAATAGGAAGCTGAAGAACGATAGCGTTCTTTCCAAGTCTTGTCTTAATCTGCTCTACAGCGCCGTAAAAGTTTGCGCCGAGGATGTCCATCTTATTGATGAACGCCATTCTCGGTACGTTATAGGTGTCAGCCTGACGCCATACGTTCTCAGACTGAGGCTCTACACCGCCTTTGGCACAGAATACACCAACTGCACCATCAAGTACACGGAGGGAACGCTCAACTTCAACCGTGAAGTCAACGTGTCCCGGGGTATCGATGATGTTGATACGATGCTCCAGAGCACCCGGCTTCGGCTTGCAGTTTTCTTCCAATGTCCAGTGACATGTGGTAGCGGCTGATGTGATAGTGATACCACGTTCCTGTTCCTGCTCCATCCAGTCCATGGTAGCAGTACCTTCATGCGTGTCACCAATCTTGTAGTTGACACCAGTATAGTACAGGATACGCTCTGTAAGAGTTGTCTTACCAGCATCGATATGCGCCATGATACCGATGTTTCTGGTTCTCTCTAATGGATATTCTCTTCCAGCCAAGGGTTTTTCCTCCTTTAGAATCTGTAATGAGCAAATGCCTTATTAGCCTCTGCCATCTTATGCATATCTTCTTTTCTCTTGACAGCAGCACCAGTACCGTTTGCTGCATCCAGAATTTCATTTGCCAGTCTGTCTACCATTGTCTTCTCGCCTCTTTTACGTGAAAACATGGTCAGCCAGCGAAGTCCGAGCGCCTGACGGCGGTCCGGTCTTACTTCGATAGGTACCTGATAAGTAGCACCACCGATACGTCTTGCTTTTACTTCCAAAACCGGCATGATATTGTTCATTGCTTCTTCAAATACGTCAAGTGCAGGCTTTCCAGCCTTCTCCTCAACCTTTGCAAATGCACCATATACAATCTTCTGTGCAGTTCCCTTCTTACCGTCTAACATGATGTTGTTGACAAGCTTGGTAACCACTTTGTTGTTGTATAAAGGATCTGCCAATACGTCTCTTTTTTGAATATGTCCTTTACGTGGCACGGTTCTTCCCTCCTTAATCATAAATGATTTAATTCATCGGTACTCACAATTCTAATCTGTGCTCGTGCGGTAATCTTTAATCAGAATTCCAACACTACGAAATTAGTTTGCTTTGTGGTACATGCAAAACAACAAATGATTTATTATTTTGCAGCTTTCGGTCTCTTGGCACCATATTTGGAACGAGCCTGTTTTCTGTTGGCAACGCCCGCAGTATCAAGTGTACCTCTGATTACGTGGTATCTTGTACCAGGTAAGTCCTTTACTCTTCCGCCTCTTACCAGAACAACGCTGTGCTCCTGTAAGTTGTGGCCTTCTCCCGGGATATAGCTCGTAACTTCGATTCCATTGGAAAGACGTACTCTGGCGATCTTTCTAAGAGCGGAGTTCGGCTTCTTAGGAGTAGCGGTCTTTACAGCGGTACATACTCCTCTCTTCTGCGGAGAAGAAGTATCGATGGCTTTCTTACGCAGAGAGTTGTATCCTTTCTGCAATGCCGGAGCTGTGGACTTCTTTACAGATGTCTGGCGACCCTTTCTTACTAACTGGTTAAATGTTGGCATTCTGTTTCACCTCTTTCATAATATAATGTAATAATGGTTTCTTTATGCACAGGCTGCGCGCATATTCCATGTTTTTATGGCAAACAA
>CAKRYY010000024.1 GCA_934432885.1 uncultured Lachnospiraceae bacterium | reverse complement strand
GCTTAAGCCTTCATATACTGTGGTATGAAAAGGAAAAAAGAGACCACATACGAAACATTATCAAAAAAAGAACTGGTCGTAGATTCACTGAAGCTTCCAAAAGATTTGCTTTTGGGAGCTTCTATTGTCACATTGACCGGAAATCGTGAAGCATGGATTGAAAATTATAAGGGGATTATCGAGTACAGCGATACACTTGTGCTCCTCCAGGGCAAGACCTGCCAGATATGTATTACAGGACAGCGCCTGTCCATTGACTATTATACCAATGAGGACATGAAAATCAGTGGATGTATTGAATATGTCAGGTATGAATAATGGGAGGCACTGATGGAAAAGCTGATTCATTATCTGCGGGGATATGTAAGGCTGCGGGTATGGGGATATTCGCCGGAGCGTTTTATGAATCTGTGCAGCAACAGGAACATTCTTTTATGGAATATCGAAAAGCGGGGCGGCTGTTACTGTATGTGCATCAGTCTTGCAGGGTTCTGGCAGCTTAAGGCGATTACCCGAAAAACAAAGACAAGGGTGGCAGTTCTGGAAAGACATGGACTGCCTTTTTGTATTCCGCGCATGAAAAAGAGAGGCATATTTGCAGCCGGACTGCTTGGCTGTCTTTTATTTCTGCATGGAATGTCGCATTATATCTGGGCGATTGAAATTACCGGGAATGAAATGCTGACAACGGATGTGCTGATGGATTTTCTGAAGGAGGAAAAAATCGTCTGCGGAAGCCGTAAGGATGCTTTGGATATTGAAACACTGGAACAGTCGATACGCAGGGAGTTTGATGCTGTGACCTGGACTTCGGCAAAGCTGGAGGGTACCAGACTCGTGATTCAGATTAAAGAGAATGACAGGAAAGCGCCTGCCATAGAGGAAAAAAGCTCGCAGGGAATGGACCTTCTGGCAGGATGTGATGGCGTTATTGTCAGAATGGTAACCAGGAGCGGCGTTCCGCTTGTAAAGGAAGCGGATACGGTAGCAAAGGGGGATGTTCTTGTAAGCGGTGCAGTTCCTGTCTATGGAGAGGATATGCTTGTGAAGGAGTATTTGCTCTGCCAGGCGGACGCGGATATTTTTCTGAAATGCACAAGAACAGTTCAGGAAAATCTGCCGCTTGTGTATCAGCATAAGGAATACACTGGAAGAGAAACAAAGCTTCCCTACCTGCGGATTTTTGGAAAAGAGCTGCAGCTTCCCATGCGCGTGCCGCAGTATGAAAAAAGCGACTGCATTGTGAAGGAAAAGAAGGCTGCGCTGTTCCGGGGGCTGGAGCTGCCATTTAGCTTTGGCGCTTATCACTACAGGGAATATACGCTAATTGAAAAAAAGTATACGCAGGCACAGGCAAAGACATTGTGCATGGAGAAACTGGATGCCGTCGAGAAAAGTTTGCATGAAAAAGGGGTACAAATTCTGAAAAAAGATGTTAAAATAAAAAAGGATTCTCTGCACTATACGCTTTTGGCAAATCTTACGGTTGTTGAAAAGACAGGGGTGCTTACCTATACGAAGGTAGATTTGCAAAATGGGGAAAAGGAAACGCAGGCAGCTAAGGAGCAGTAGCAAATGGATGAATTTACTGTAAAATTATCAGTTCCGGCAGAGCATATTCGGAATGTATTCGGAGAATATGACGCTTATGTCAGAAAAATAGAAAAAGAACTTTCGGTTACGATTGTGAACCGTGACGAGGGAATTAAGATTACTGGTGCGGAAGAAAATGTCAATCAGGCGAGAAGCGTGATGCAGAATCTGATTACGCTTTCGGAGCGCGGCAATACCATACAGGCGCAAAATGTAGACTATACGCTGGAAATGAGCTATGAGCAAAAGGAAGATGCTCTTGTGGAAATAGACAAGGAGACTATCTGCCATACGGTAGCGGGAAAGCCGATTAAACCAAAGACGCTTGGACAGAAGCAATACGTGGATGCAATCCGGGAAAATATGATTACCTTTGGACTTGGTCCTGCAGGAACCGGAAAAACGTATCTGGCAATGGCGATGGCAATTACGGCGTTTAAAAACGACGAGGTTGGACGTATCATTCTGACAAGACCTGCAATAGAGGCGGGGGAAAAGCTGGGCTTTCTGCCCGGCGATTTGCAGAGCAAGGTAGACCCTTACCTGCGTCCGCTCTATGATGCGTTATACCAGATTATGGGAGCGGAAAGCTTTGCCAAAAATATGGAAAAAGGCTTGATTGAAGTCGCCCCGCTTGCCTATATGCGCGGAAGGACGCTTGACAATGCGTATATCATTCTGGATGAAGCGCAGAATACCACACCGGCACAGATGAAAATGTTTCTAACCCGTATTGGTTTTGGCTCTAAGGTTATCGTCACAGGAGATGCTTCCCAGAAGGATTTATCGCCCGGCACTGCGTCAGGACTTGACGTGGCGCTCAAGGTGCTTGGCAAGGTAGACGAGATTGCGTTCTGTAAGCTGACAAGCCGTGATGTTGTCCGTCATCCGCTGGTACAGAAGATTGTAAAGGCATACGAGGTATATGAGGCAAAGGAAACACAGGGCTATCGAAAAAATACGGGTGGAAAAAAGAATGGTTACAAAAGATAGGATAGTGGCATGGGAAAAATAGATGGAAGGAAAATCATGCTTGGCATACTGATGACAGTGCTTCCGGCGCTGTTATCAGCAGGTGCGGCATTTCTCTATAAAAGACCCTTAAACGAACTGATACGAAATACCGTAATGCTGACAATGAGTGCGCTTACACTTGTGTTTGGCTGGTATCAGTGTATGGTGGAGGGAAAGCTTGATTATAATAATACGCTTCATACGTCGCGGTTTACGGCGATTTTTATATGCAGCCTTTTATATGTCTGCCTGCTGCCGCTTTTCCCGTTTCAGGTATGGCCCATTGTGCCGCTTGCAGTTGCACTTGCTTTTTTCAGCAATACCTTTTTAGGACTTTTTTCTTATGCGTCGGTTGTGATGTTCGCGGTGTTTCTTGCGGAAGCCTCGACAAATGTCTTTTTTTTGTATTTTCTGAGCGGAGCAGTTGCTGTTCTTTTGTTTCGGCAGATGGACGAGGCCTTTCATGTCGGGATTCCAATGCTGATTTCGCTTTTATTTTTCCTGCTTGCAGAGACAGCTTCCATCGTAATTTCCTTAAACGAGAGGCTTTCCTGGGAAATTTTCGTGTTGCCGGTTATGAATGTCTGTCTGACAGGGCTTTTATTGATTGGCGTATTAAAATATTTCAGCTTTTCGATTATTCACAGGTACAGAAACCGTTATCAGGAAATCAACGACCCGGAATTTGAACTGATGGCAGAAATGAAAAAAGAGGAACGTGAGGATTATTTCCTTGCACTGCATACCGCATATTTCAGTGAAAGGATTGCTGCTGCAATCCATGCAAACGTAGCGCTTGCAAAGGCTGGCGCCTATTATCACAGGATAGGACGGATTTATCGGGAAAAGCGCGGCGATACTGCAAAAGAAGAGGAAATTATAAAGCGGGTATGCGAGGAAAATGAGTTCCCACCGGATATTGAGGCGGTCTTGCTGGAGTGCGCAGGACATCATTTTGGCTCGAAGGAAAGTACAATCGTAATGTTTTCTGACGCTATCGTTTCGGCAGTGCAGTTTCTTCTTGCCAAAGAGCCGTCTGCAAAGCCTGATTATGAACAGGTAGTAAACGTTATTTTTAAGAAGAAGCAGGAAAATGGCAGCTTAAACGGGAGCAGCATTACGCTGCATGAACTGATGGTTATGAAGCAGATTTTTATACAGGAGAAGCTTTACTATGACTTTTTACGTTGAAAATGAAACAGATATAAAATTTCCCTTTTCAGTCGATGAAACGGTTTTAGCGGTCATGCAGGAGGTCCTCGATATGGAAGGCTGTCCATACGAGGCACAGATAAATGTATTGCTGACGGATGATGCAGGAATTCAGGAGTATAATGCCAAATACCGGAATCTTGATAAGCCGACGGACGTCCTTTCATTTCCAAATCTTGATTTTGAGACGCCGGGAGATTTTTCAATGGCAGAAGAGCATACAGCGGATTATTTTGACCCGGAGAGCGGAGAGCTTTTACTGGGAGATATTATTCTTTCGACAGACCGCATTATCGGACAGGCACAGGAGTACGGACATTCCCAGAGACGGGAATTTGCTTTCCTTGTAGCGCACAGTATGCTACACTTATGTGGGTATGACCATATAGAGCCTGAGGAAGCCGCTGTTATGGAAGAAAAGCAGAAAACTGCATTGGAACATATTGGAATTACGAGAGAGGCATAATCAGAGTATACAGATAGGATAAAGATACATGGAGTACAGAACAGGCAATCGAAAACAGACGAATTTGATTTTACAGGGCGGCATATTGGCGGTTGCGCTTTTGCTATGCGCCATTTTACGGCTGCTTTGCCAGATGTTTTTGACAAATCTGTGGGGAGATCATGGTAATGGAATTTATGGGGCTGCGTATGGCGTTTACTTTTTTGCGTGGCTGATAACTTCTTATGCAGTGCCGTCTGTGATTGTATTCCTTTTGAAATTCAGACTGCGCCAGAAGCAATATAAAAATGCAGGCAGAATCATACAGGCAGCGTTCCTTTATACGACGCTTGCGGGGGCGGGACTTGGCGTTTCCCTGTTCTTTGGCAGCAATCAGCTTGCCGGGGGGCTTTTACAGGAGCCGCTTGCGGGGCTGACAATGAAAGTGCTTGCGGCTGCACTCCTGCTTACGGCATGGAACGGTGTCCTGCGCGGATTTTTCTTAAGCAATAAGGCTGCGTTCCCGGTTGCGCTTTCGCTGCTGTTTGAGCAGCTTGTGCTGTTTGGCGTGGGCTTTTTGCTGGCAGGTAAGCTGCAGGGATATGGAGCAAAGATAGGAGCTCTTTTATTAAATGAAGATTTTGCGCTTTCCTTTGCGGCTTCAGGCTTTGCAGGAGGTATACTGGCAGGCGCCTTTGCTTCCCTTTTATTTTTGCTTTTGCTTTATCTGGTGTCACATTCCTATTTCAAAAGAAAAAGAGGAAAAGACGGTGGACGCAGACAGGAGAGTGCTTTGCAGGCAGGCGGTATTTTTATAACGTGTCTTAGTCCGTTTGTCTTATTTGGTGTTTTTACCAGAGGACAGTTATTTCTGGAACAGATTTGCTTCCGGCAGTTTATTGGCTCTGGACTGGAGCAGAAATTTGTTTCTGAGCAGTGGGGAGTCTTTTTTGGAAAATATAAGCTGTTAGCTGCACTTCCCGTGATTCTATCACTTTGTATGACGATGATGCTCCGGGAGCATGTAAGAGGGCTGTATAAAAAAGAGGACTATCAAAGACTTCGTGATATGGTGCTGACCATGTTTAAGGCAGTCATGCTTTTGGTAATTCCATTGTCTGTTATGCTTGGCATGCTATCAGAACCGCTTCTGGAGGCTATGTATCATGGGCAGGATAATGAAACGGCAGCCATGCTTTTGCTTTGTGGCTTTCTTACGCCTGTTTTTCTGTCGGTTTCCTATTTCATGGCAGAAATTCTCTTAGGGTTGGAGAAAAAGGCATTGCTGCTTCTATGCAGTGGCATTTCCTTTGGAGTCTGCGGCGCTTCCTTATACATTATGCTGGCGGTTCTGCATCTGGACATTTTTGGCGTTTTATATGCGGATATTTTGTTTGCATTTTGTCTGTGTCTTACAACTGTATTCGCAGTACAGAAGAATTGCCGGTTTCGTTATGGACTGCTGCGCAGCATGGTGCCGTCTGTCATAGCTGCGGCAGTTATGGGAATTGTACAATATCTTTCAGGAAAGGGATTGTCAGGACTGCTTCCGCCAATCGTGCTGTGCATAGTGCTCTTTTTGTTTGGCGGTATATTTTATCTGGGACTTCTGCTTTTGCTGCATGGCGTTACGGCACGGGAGCTGAAGCTTGTACCGGGAGGCGGTTTGATTTTGAAAGCAGCGAGAGCGCTTAGGCTTCCTGTTTGAATAAAAATGAAAAATAAGCTGATACTAGGAAAAAGGAGAAAACGATGCGACTTATCGGTAGAATCAGCTTATTATGTATTATCAGTGTGCTTGGATTTTTTGCGGGCGCCTATGCCAATGCGGCTTATCTGAAATGGTTTTATCCAAACAGGTTAAAACAGCAGGAGATTTCGATAGAAGAAAATATAGAAAAAACGACCTTTGAAGAAGATACGCCAGGCATGATGCCAAGCATTCAGACAAGCGGTACGGCAAAACAGGTGATTACTTGCGATACCGTTTTAATGGTTGAGGAGTATGATAAAAATACTGACATAACGGTATCCCACGAGGAGGATATCCCGGGAAAATTTATGGGAATGAACCGGGAGGCTTTTGCGGATGCCATGCAGTCGTATGCTTTATCGCCGCCGTTATCAGAACAGAAAAGAGGACTTATTTCTGTAGAAGTCATGTCCTTTTCCAGAAAGCAGGTAGTGCTTCGAAAAACGTATCAGATTTTAGAAGAGCCATCCGAACAGGTTTTTTATCTGGTGGCGGAGGATCATTACATTACAGTCTATACACAGGATATGCAGGAGGTCTATCTGTATACGGATATTAAGGTAACAGAACTGCCCTGTCAGCTTCAGGAGGAAATTATTCAGAAAAAGCTGATAAATGGTGAGGATGCCCTGTATCACTTTTTAGAATCATATTCCAGTTAATTTGGAGGAAATTTATGAAAATCGGTATTATAGGAGGCGGCGCATCGGGAATGGCAGCCGCCCTTGCTGCGTCAGGGCAGGGACTTGACGTGACAATACTGGAAAAAAATGACCGCATTGGAAAAAAGATACTTGTAACAGGAAATGGAAAATGCAATCTGAGTAACCTTGCCTTTTCAACAGACTGCTATCATAGCGGCGCAAAAGAAAGGCTTCCCGGTATTTTTAAACAGTTTACCGTTTCTGATACGCTGGATTTCTTTCATGAGCTTGGACTTATGACAAAAGAAAAGAACGGCTATGTTTATCCGCAGTGTGAGCAGGCGTCTGCTGTTTTGGATGTACTGCGGTTTGCCCTGGAACGAAGGAAGGTCAGAATAGAGACCGGATGCAGGATTACCCGGATTGTATACAAACAGGGCAGCTTCCAGGTGCAGGTGGAAAAAGAAGATAGACATGCGGTACATAGATTTGATAGAATGATTCTTGCCTGCGGAAGCGGGGCTGGATACAAGGAGAATGAAAAAGCAGATGGTCTTTTGCTTGCGGAGAGCTTTCATCTGCGGACAGAGCCCTTTTTACCCGCACTCGTCCAGCTGCGTTGTCAGGAGACATTTCTAAAAGCGCTTGCAGGGGTCCGCACACAGGCTAAGATAACACTGCAGACGAAGGATAATACCTATAAAGAAGAGGGAGAACTGCAGCTGACCGATTATGGAATTTCCGGCATCCCGGTTTTCCAGTTAAGCGGTTATGCAGTCAGGGCACTGCAAAAGCAAAAGGTACTTTCGGTTTTGCTTGACTTTTTGCCTCATTTTTCGGAAAAGGAATGGAAGGAAGAATTGCTGCTCCGAAAAAAGGCGCTTGGCAATGAGACGATGGAGCGCTTTTTTACAGGAACGGTACACAGGAAAATCATAACAGTGCTCCTGAAAAAGGAACAGATTTCCTTAAACAGCAGGGTCACTGATTTTTCCGCGGAAAGGCTGCTTGCACTGGGAATGCTGCTTAAGAAATTTCCGGTTACTGTGGTCGGACATAATTCCTTTTCACAGGCACAGGTCTGCTCCGGCGGCGTTCTTTTAGATGAGGTAGCAGATACGCTGGAATGCAGACACAAAAAGGGACTTTATCTGGCAGGCGAGCTTTTGGATGTCGATGGCAGATGCGGCGGTTATAACTTGCAGTGGGCATGGACAAGTGGAATAATAGCAGGAAGAAATGCAGCAGGCAGGAGAAAATGATTCGAATACAGCAATTAAAATTACCAATTACACATACGCAGAGAGAGCTTGAACGCAAGGTGCAAAGAGAGCTGGGACTGCGCCGGGATGAAACAGTTTCGATAAAAATCCGAAAGCGCTCTATTGATGCACGAAAAAAGCCGGAGCTGTATTTTAATTATGTAATCGACTGTCATGCGGCAGATGAAGAGAAGCTTTTAAAGCGCATCAATAAAAAACATATTATTTCAGTATCAGAAAAAGCCTATCAGTTTCCTGCCTGCGGCAAGGAAGCCTTGCAGGACAGACCTGTTGTAGTCGGGGCTGGACCGGGAGGGCTTTTCTGTGCGCTGCTTCTGGCGGAGCATGGCTATCGTCCGATTCTTTTAGAACAGGGAATGGACGTGGACAGCCGTATTCAGGATGTGGAGCGTTTCTGGAAGGAAGGCCTTTTGCAGAAAAGATCCAACGTACAGTTTGGAGAAGGCGGCGCGGGAACCTTTTCTGATGGAAAGCTCAATACGCTCGTAAAGGATAAGGATGGAAGAAATGGAGAGGTGCTGCGACGTTTTGTGAAGGCAGGCGCAGATCCATCCATCTTATATGAAAATAAACCGCATATTGGAACGGACGTACTTGTAAGGGTTGTTAAAAATTTACGCAGGGAAATAGAAAGGCTTGGAGGCAGCGTGCGCTTTCAGACGCAGGTTACAGGCTTCTTACAGGAGAGAGGGCAGCTTACCGGACTTTTGACGGATAAAGGAGAAACATTGCCATGCAGCGTTGCCGTATTTGCAATCGGGCATAGTGCAAGAGATACCTTTCAAATGCTTTATGATAATGGACTTACAATGGAAGCAAAGGAATTTGCAGCAGGCTTTCGGGTAGAGCATAGACAAAAGGACATCAATCTGGCACAATATGGTGTGGAGGATGCGCATCCTCTGCAGGCGGCATCCTATAAGCTGACAGCACAGACAAAATGCGGCAGGGGCGTGTATTCCTTCTGCATGTGTCCCGGCGGTTATGTCGTGAATGCTTCTTCGGAGGAGGGCAGGCTTGCGGTCAACGGCATGAGCTACAGTGGGCGGGACGGTGTGAATTCCAACAGTGCGATCATCGTAGCTGTCAGAAAGAGTGATTTTGCTTCTGAGCATCCGTTATCCGGCATTGCATTTCAGCGAAGCTTGGAGGAAGCTGCTTATCAGGCTGGCGGCGGCAGGATTCCAGTGCAGCGGCTGGGTGAAATGCGCAGGCGGTTTTGGCAATTACAGGAAGAAAATGAACCTATAGAGCCTGATAATAAAAAACCCCCGCTTGAGCCGATGACAAAGGGCGCTTATGCTTATGCGGATTTGACGAAGATTCTTCCGCACGAGATGACGCAGGCATTTTTAGAGGGAATGGAGCAGTTTTCCCATGTCATTGCCGGATTTGGTGATGATGAAACGCTGGTATCGGCGGTGGAGAGCCGAACCTCATCTCCGGTAAGAATTGTACGGGATAAAAGCTTTCAGAGCAATATAAATGGAATTTACCCCTGCGGGGAAGGTGCGGGATACGCAGGCGGCATTACCTCCGCGGCGATGGATGGCATACGCATAGCAGAGGCGATTGCGGTAAAATACAGACCTTTAAAGGAGACTATAGAAGCATGAAGGAAGACATCAGAGCAGCACTGAAGGATAAAAAAAGAATTGTCATTAAAATTGGCTCATCCTCTCTGCAGCATCCGGAAACGGGAGATCTTGATTATATTCGTATGGAAGTGCTGATTCGGGAACTGTGCGATTTGCGAAATCAGGGAAAGGACGTTATTTTGGTCAGCTCCGGAGCAATCGCGGCAGGACGCAAGGCGGTACATATACGGGACATCAACAGCGAGCATGGGGAAAACCACATTGCAGTCAAACAGGCCTGCGCTGCAATCGGACAGGCGAGACTGATGATGACTTACCAGAAGATATTTGCGGAATATAATCAGATAACGGCGCAGATTCTGATGACAAAAAATACCATTGTGGACAATCTGAACCGTTACAATGCGCACAATACCTTTTCAGAGCTTTTGAAAATGGGGGTTATTCCCATTGTAAATGAAAACGATACTGTTGCAACCTATGAAATCGAAATCGGCGATAATGATACGCTTTCAGCGGTGGTGGCATCTTTGGTCGGAGCGGATTTGCTGATTCTGTTATCTGATATAGACGGACTGTATACAGATGACCCGCATAAAAATAAGGGTGCAAAGTTTATTGAGACAGTGGAGCATATTGACGATAAGCTGATGCAGATGGGAAAGGCGAGCACCGGAAGCAGCGTGGGTACAGGCGGTATGAATACCAAACTGATTGCAGCGAAGATTGCCACAAGTGCAGGTGCGGATATGATTATTGCAAACAGTAAGGATATTCATATCATTCACCGCATTATGGATGGCAGAAACTTAGGCACCTTTTTCTGTGCAAATAAAGATGAAAGCTTTGACCTTCCCGATTTTGTGGCAGATTACCATAAATAAAGATGCTTCGGAGGAAAATTGTGGATACTGCCAAAAAGGAACTGCGCAGGCAGATGCTGGCGCTAAGACGCAGCCTTTCAGAAAAAGAGCGGCATGAAATGAGCATGCAGATTAGAAAAGAACTGCTTTCCCGAAGGGAAATACAGGAGGCGGAAAATATCCTGTGCTATGCAAATTATGGGCAGGAGGTGGAGACGCTGCCTTTTCTTGCAGACTGCCTTTTGCTTGGAAAGCAGGTATATTGTCCGCTTGTTATCGGAAAGGAAATGGAATTTTACAGGATTTCATCAGTGGATGAGCTGCAAGAAGGCTTTCATGGCATCCCTGAGCCTTTAGGGGACGAAACACGGCTTTATTTTCCCCAAAAGGGGAGCCAAAAGGATGTTATGATTATGCCGGGCGTTGTATTTGATCTGTCATATCATAGAATTGGATACGGAGGCGGCTATTATGACCGTTATTTGAGCAGGATAAAAAATCTGTATACGGTTGCAGTCGCCTTTTCACATCAGATAGTAGACGAAATTCCCTTTGAGGAATATGACATTTGTCCGCAGATTGTATTAACGGAAAAGGGAGAAATAAGGAAGCAGAGCTGACAATAGAAAGGAGCAGGCATGCAGATATTGGAAAAAATGGGGGAAAGGGCAGTTGCAGCAAAGTACAGTCTGCAGGTGCTTTCCGAAGAAGAGAAAAATAAGGCGCTTACAGCTGCGGCAGAAGGTCTTTTAAAGGATACACAGAAAATCCTTGACGCTAATGAAAAGGATATGCAGGCGGGCAGAGAAAATGGCATGCACCCGGGAATGCTGGACCGGCTACAGTTAAGCACTGACAGGATAAAGGCAATGGCAGAGGGGATTTTGCAGATTGTAAAGCTGCCAGACCCTGTTGGTCAGATATTAGAGGAATGGGAGCGCCCAAACGGGCTTAAAATTCGCAAGATTTCCGTTCCGCTTGGTGTCATTGGCATTATTTATGAATCACGTCCCAACGTGACGGCAGATGCGTTTGCGCTTTGCTTTAAGGCTGGAAATGCAGTTATATTAAAGGGCGGAAAGGATGCCTTACATTCCAATATGGCAATTACGGCATCCATCAGAGCAGCTTTGGAAAGCACTGGCGTTTTAGGTGATGCCATTCAACTCATCGAGGCTACTGACAGAGAGACGACAGCCGCTTTTATGCGCTGTGATAACTATATAGATGTGCTGATTCCAAGAGGAAGCGCCGGACTGATCCGCGCAGCAGTGGAGGGTAGTACGATACCGATTATCGAAACAGGAACTGGAAACTGCCATATTTTTGTTGATGAGACGGCGGATCTTTCGATGGCAGCAGATATTGTCGTTAATGCAAAGACACAGCGTATCGGTGTCTGCAATGCCTGCGAATCCCTTGTGCTCCATAAGAAAATTGCTGCGGACTTTTTGCCTCTGCTGCAACAGAAGCTGTCACAGGTACATGAGGTGGAAATCAGGGGTGATGAGCTTGTATGCGAGGTCTTACAGGATGCAAAGCCTGCATCAGAAGCAGATTATGAAACAGAATATCTGGATTATATCTTATCTGCCGTTACCGTTTCGGATATTGCAGAGGCAATTGCCCATATCAATCGCAACAGCACGCATCATTCGGATGCGATTATCACGCAGGATAAGGAGCATGCCGAGAAGTTTCAGCGGGAAATTGATTCTGCCTGCGTTTATGTCAATGCGTCTACCCGTTTTACGGATGGATTTGAATTTGGCTTTGGCGGTGAAATCGGCATCAGCACGCAAAAGCTGCATGCGCGTGGACCGATGGGTTTAAAGGAACTGACGACCTATAAATATGCCCTGACGGGAAACGGACAGATTCGCTGATTTACAGTACAGGATTTTAAGGGAAAGGAAATCGGAAGATTTTGGAAAAACAGGAAAAGCTGGCTCTGCTTACGAGGATTGATGAAAATGGTCCCATTCCCGATGCAGAACCTGAAAGACAATATTATTTTATGAAAAAAGCCAAAGGGCTTGTTATGGAAAGGCAGAAGCAGCTTGGGCGGAAGCTGACTGCCTGCGTTGTGACCTTTGGCTGCCAGATGAATGCGAGAGACTCTGAAAAGCTGATTGGAATTTTAGAGGAAGCGGGATATGAGGTGATTGAAAATGAGGATGCGGATTTTGTAATTTTCAACACCTGTACCGTCAGGGACAATGCAAATCAGAGAGTATACGGAAGACTTGGCGTGCTGCATGGCTATAAGCGCAGGAATCCACAGATGAAAATAGCGCTCTGCGGCTGTATGATGCAGGAGAATAGCGTTATTGAAAAGATTCGAAAGAGCTATTCTTTTGTAGACCTTATTTTTGGCACACACAATATTTTTAAGTTTGCAGAGCTTTTATACCACACGCTTGCAGAAAAACAGGGCATGGTAATAGATATCTGGAAGGATACGGACCGGATTGTAGAGGATTTGCCGGTTGAACGTAAGTATTCCTTTAAGTCCGGCACCAATATTATGTTTGGCTGCAATAATTTCTGCAGCTATTGTATTGTTCCCTATGTACGCGGCAGGGAACGCAGCCGTAAGGTACAGGATATTTTGGACGAAATCAGGAGTCTGGCGAAGGACGGCGTTACAGAGATTATGCTGCTTGGACAGAATGTCAACTCTTATGGGAAAAATTTGGATGAGCAGGTTACCTTTGCGCAGCTTTTGCAGGAGGTTGAAAAGATTGAAGGCATAAGGCGGATTCGTTTTATGACCTCGCATCCGAAGGATTTATCAGATGAGCTGATAGAGGTTATGAAACATTCCAAAAAGATTTGCAGACATCTGCATCTGCCGCTGCAGTCGGGTTCTACGAGAATCCTAAAGGCAATGAACCGGCGTTATACCAAAGAAGGGTATCTTGCGCTTGCGGATAAGCTCAGAAAGGAAATACCAGACCTTGCGATTACGACGGATATTATTGTGGGCTTCCCGGGAGAGGAGCCGGAGGATGTGGATGAGACGATTGACGTTGTAAAAAAGGTACAGTTTGACAATGCGTTTACCTTTATTTATTCCAAACGCAGCGGAACGCCTGCTGCAGCTATGGAAAACCAGGTGCCGGAGGCGGTCGTAAAGGAAGGCTTTGACCGTCTGCTTGCTGTTGTACAGGAGACGGCAAGAGCGCGTGCCGCGCTGCTCGCAGGACAGACTGCGGAGGTGCTGGTAGAAGAAAAAAATGCACATGATGACAGGCTTATGACCGGGCGTATGTCCAATAATATGCTCGTTCATTTCCCCGGAGATGACAGTCTGATTGGGACTTATGTGAAGGTGAGTCTGGATGAATGTAAGGGCTTTTACTATATGGGAACGATGCTGGATGGAGATACTGCCAGCTAAAGAACGGGAGAGAAAACATGGCTGAATTTACGCCAATGATGCAGCAATATTTGGAGACAAAAAAACAATATCAGGACTGTATTCTATTTTACCGGCTGGGTGATTTCTATGAGATGTTTTATGAGGACGCTCTGACAGCATCTAAGGTGCTTGAAATTACACTGACTGGAAAAAACTGCGGACAGGAGGAGAGGGCGCCGATGTGCGGCGTCCCTTATCATGCCGTCGAGGGATATTTAAACAGACTTGTATCTGCCGGCTATAAGGTTGCCATCTGTGAACAGGTGGAGGACCCAAAGCAGGCAAAGGGAATCGTAAAGCGGGAAGTTGTACGCATTGTTACACCGGGAACCAATCTGGATGTACAGTCTCTGGAAGAGGGCAGAAACAATTATCTGATGAGCATTGTCTGGTTCTCCGAAAAAATCGGCGTTTCTATTGCGGATGTTACGACGGGAGATTATTTCCTGACAGAGGTCGAAGATAACAGAAGGCTGCTGGATGAAATCAACAAATACATGCCCTCTGAGATTATCTGCAACGATGCGTTCCTTGTCAGTGGCATAGATATAGAGGATTTAAAGGGCAGGCTTGGAATTACCGTATATGCAAGGGAAAGCGCCTGCTTTGAAGAAACGGGCTGCAGGAAGTGCCTGCAAAAGCACTTTCAGGTCAGTACGTTGATAGGGCTTGGCATAGAGGATTTTCCAATTGGAATCATTGCAGCGGGCAGCCTTTTGCAGTATCTGTATGAAAACCAGAAAACCTCCCTGGAGCATTTTACACATCTGTATCCGTATCTTGCAAGTAAATATATGCTGCTCGACAGCTCTACGAGACGTAATCTTGAGCTGACGGAAACCTTACGTGAAAAACAGAAAAGAGGCTCTCTTTTGTGGGTTTTGGATAAAACAAAGACCGCAATGGGAGCGAGGATGCTACGCAGCTTTTTAGAGCAGCCTCTGATAGAAAGGGCTGGCATAGAAAGCCGGCTTGATGCAGTAGAGGAGCTTTGCAAAAATGCGTTTGCAAGGGATGAGATAAGGGAATACCTAAATCCCGTCTATGATCTGGAACGGCTGCTTGGAAAGGTAAGCTATAAGACTGCCAATCCAAGAGATTTACTTGCACTTCAAAGCTCACTTTCCATGCTGCCACATATCAGAACAGTGCTGTCTGACCTGCACGCAGACGCAATACAGAAAATCCTGGCAGATATTGATCCGTTAGAGGACATTGCTTCCTTGATTGGTAAAGCGATTGTGGAGGAGCCGCCCATTTCAATCCGTGAGGGCGGGATGATACGCGAAGGCTTTGATGCAGATATCGACATGCTGCGTCATGCAAAGACGGAAGGAAAGACCTGGCTTGCTGAGCTTGAGGAAAAGGACAGGGCAAGGACAGGAATTAAAAACCTGCGTATTAAGTATAATAAAATATTTGGATACTATTTTGAAGTGACCAATTCCTATAAGGAGCTTGTGCCAGATGACTATGTCCGCAGACAGACGCTTGCAAATGCCGAGCGGTATACGACTCCGCGCTTAAAGGAGCTGGAGGATACCATTTTAAATGCAGAGGACAAGCTCTGCACACTGGAATATGATGCGTTCTGCCAGATCCGGGAGCAGATTGCAGGGCAGATTGAACGGATTCAGAAGACTGCAAAGGCAGTTGCAGCGCTGGATGTATTTGCATCCCTTTCCCTTACTGCGGAACGAAACCGTTATGTGCGGCCAAAGCTTAACGAAAAAGGGATCATTGACATCAAAGAGGGCAGACATCCGGTAGTGGAGCAGATGATCTGCAATGAAATGTTTATTTCCAACGATACTTATCTGGACAATAATCACCACTGCATTTCCATTATTACCGGACCTAACATGGCGGGAAAATCGACATACATGCGGCAGAGCGCCCTGATTGTACTGATGGCGCAGATTGGAAGCTTTGTGCCTGCAAAATCCGCTAATATCGGCATTGTTGACCGTATCTTTACCAGAGTCGGCGCATCGGATGACCTTGCGAGCGGGCAGAGCACCTTTATGGTCGAGATGAACGAGGTTGCCAACATTCTCCGGAATGCGACATCGAACAGCCTGTTGATTTTAGATGAAATCGGCAGAGGAACTTCGACCTTTGATGGACTTTCCATTGCATGGGCGGTAATTGAGCATATCAGCAACCGTAAGCTGCTCGGCGCCAAAACGCTGTTTGCGACGCATTACCATGAGCTTACCGAGCTGGAAGGCAAGATGAATAATGTAAACAACTACTGCATTGCCGTAAAGGAAAAGGGCGATGATATTGTATTTTTACGAAAAATCATCCGGGGCGGCGCAGATAAGAGCTATGGTATTCAGGTGGCAAAGCTGGCAGGCGTACCGGATATTATCATTGACAGAGCCAAGGAAATCGTAGAACAGCTCAGTGATAATGACATTACGGAAAAGGTACAGAGCATTGTTGTGGAAAGTGCCTCTGAATCCAAACGCAGGGTTAAAAAATATGACGAAGTAGACATGACACAGATGTCACTTTTTGACACAGTGACAGATACGGATATTTTAAAGGAACTGGAGTCGATTGATATTGGAAATCTGACGCCGTTAGACGCGTTGAATACGCTGTACCGTCTGCAAAGCCGTCTGAAAAACAGGTGGCAGGGATAAGCACCGGAAAGGATAGGGAGCGTTTAAGATGGAAATACATATTCTGGACGAAAGCACGATTGATAAGATTGCCGCGGGGGAAGTGGTCGACCGTCCTGCCAGCGTCGTAAAGGAGCTGGTGGAAAATGCGATGGATTCCGGAGCGGATGCCGTTACAGTAGAAATTAAGGAGGGCGGTATTTCGCTGATTCGGGTAACGGACAATGGCTGCGGTATCGAAACTGCCCAGATAGAAAAAGCTTTTCTACGGCATGCTACAAGTAAGATACGCTCTGCCGAGGATTTGCTGCGGCTATCAAGCCTTGGCTTCCGGGGGGAGGCACTTTCCAGTATCTGCGCCGTTTCCCAGGTGGAAATGATTACCAAGACAAAGGAAGAGTTAACTGGCGTACGTTATGCTATCTGGGGAGGGATGCAGAAGGAAAAAGAGGAAATCGGCGCGCCGGAGGGGACAACGCTTCTTGTCAGGAACCTTTTTTATAATGTTCCAGCCAGAAAGAAATTTTTAAAATCTCCAATGTCCGAGGGTGGTCATATCTCTGACCTGATGGAGCATCTGGCGTTGTCTAATCCGCATATTTCCTTTAAGTATGTGCAGAATGGGCAGGTGAAATTCCATACGTCGGGAAACGGGGATTTAAGAGAAATCATTTACCGGATTTATGGCAGGGAAATTGCGGGCGAGCTGGTTCCAATTAAAGCAGAGGCTTCTGAAATGAAAATTTGGGGTTTTCTTGGAACTCCTGTTGTCGGCAGAGCCAACCGTAATTTTGAAAATTATTATATCAATGGCAGATTTATCAAAAGTCCTCTGATTGCAAAAGCAGCAGAGGATGCGTATAAGCCTTTTTTAATGCAGCATAAATATCCGTTTTTTGTTCTGCATCTTTCGCTTTCGCCGGATATGCTGGATGTAAATGTGCATCCTTCCAAGATGGAGGTGCGTTTCCATGAGCAGGCAGAGGTTGCCGATTTTTTGTTTCAGGCAATCAGCGAGACGCTTTCAAATCATGAAATGTTAAAAAAGGTCGTACTTACGAAAGAGGAGGAACCCCAAAAGGATTTATCTCCTGTGCCGGAGCCGTTTGAGGAAAAAGCAAGAGCCTGCTATGAAGAAAAAGAGATCGTATCAATGCCTGTCTTTACGGAAAAGGAAGTTTTACAGACAACACAGCCTGCGGCAGATAATTATGAGGCTGCAGATAAGCTGGGAGTAAGCGCTGTTTTTGAGGAAAATCCCTATGAGGCTGTCAAAGCTTTGGATGCAGGTCCTGCTTCTGATATGAATACCGTGCGTCCTGTGCAGATGGATTTATTTGAAGAAAAGCTGCTTACCAAAAATCTGCGCAGCGAGTATCATGTGCTTGGACAGGTTTTTGACACTTACTGGATTATCGTATTTCGCGATAAGCTCTTTTTTATGGATCAGCATGCAGCCCATGAAAAGGTGAAATATGAACGGCTTCTTCGGCAGGTACAAAATTCAGCGGTAATGATTCAGCAGCTGAATCCACCTACCATTCTTACGCTGAGTGGAAGAGAAGAAGAAACCTACTTACAGTATCAGGATTATTTTGCAAGGCTTGGATTTGAAATAGAGCCTTTTGGCGGAAATGAATATGCGGTAAGAGGAATTCCGACAGACCTTTTCGGACGGAGCGCAAAGGAGCTTTTGCTGGAGATTCTTGACGAATTGTCGCAGGGAGCCCTGAGGGGAGAGGCACAGGCCATTACCGGAAAAATTGCTTCGATGTCATGCAAGGCGGCAGTAAAGGGCAGCCACTTTCTGTCTATGGCAGAGGCGCAGGCGCTTTTGGACGAGCTTATGACACTGGAAAATCCCTATCATTGTCCGCATGGCAGACCGACTGTTATTACAATGAGCAAATATGAGCTGGAAAAGAAATTTAACCGGATTGTATAATGCCGGAAAGGAAGTTAAATGGAGCAGAAAAAGCCGCTTTTAATATTGGCAGGACCCACCGCCGTCGGTAAGACGGCTTTGTCCATTGCACTGGCAAAGCAGGTAGGAGGGGAAATCATCTCGGCTGATTCCATGCAGGTTTATAAGGGAATGGACATTGGCTCTGCCAAAATCAGAAAAGAGGAAATGCAGGGTGTTGCACATCATCTGTTAGACATCTTAAACCCTACGGAGAGCTTTAATATTACGATATTTCAGCGGCTTGCAAAGCAGTATATGGAAGAAATTGCAGGGCGCGGACATCTTCCAATCATTGTCGGCGGCACCGGATTTTATATCCAGTCAGTGCTTTATGACATTGACTTTACCAAGGAAGAGGGAGACGGCGCGTATCGTCTTTATCTGGAGGAGCTTTTGAAAAACAGGGGAGGTATTTTCCTGCATGATATGCTAAAGCAGGTTGATCCTGTGTCTGCAGAGCTGATTCATGAAAATAATCATAAACGGATGATCCGGGCATTGGAATATTATCATTTGACCGGACAGCCGATTTCGGAGCACAATGCCAAGCAGCGCCAAAAAGAAAGTGCGTACAATGCCTGCTATTTTGTTTTGACGGACAGGCGCGACCGTCTGTATGAAAGAATCGACCGCCGCGTGGACCAGATGCTCTCAGAGGGACTTGTGGATGAAGTAAAGGGACTTCTTGCTGCGGGCTGTAAGCGCGAAATGGTTTCCATGCAGGGGCTTGGCTATAAGGAAATTGCCGATTATTTGAATGGAAAGCAGACTTTAGAGGAAGCCATATACCTCATAAAACGCAATACCAGACATTTTGCAAAGCGTCAGCTTACCTGGTTTGGACGCGAAAAAGAGGTTATCTGGATAAATCGTGAAGAATTTGGTGATGATTCAAGCCGTATACTGGCTTATATGCAGGAAAAAATGAAAGAAAGGATGCTTTAGGATGAAAGCAGAGACAATAGAAACTTCTCTTGATACGCTTCTTTGGGAGAGGTATCAGGCACTTGGAATTTCAAGAAAGGTATTTGAATTTGGAAAACAGGTCCGCAATGAGCTGACAGACCGCTTTGCAGAAATTGACAAGGTAGCGGAATACAATCAGCTCAAGGTTCTGCAGGCGATGCAGGAAAACAGAGTCAGTGAAGCCTGCCTGTACGGAACGACGGGCTATGGCTATAACGACATCGGAAGAGATACGCTGGAAAAGGTCTACGCGTCCGTCTTTCAGACGGAGGATGCGCTTGTCAGACCGCAGATTACCTGCGGCACACATGCGCTTGCGCTTGCGCTGCTTTCCAATCTGCGTCCGGGAGACGAGCTGCTTTCGCCGGTTGGAAAACCCTATGATACCTTAGAGGAGGTCATCGGTATCCGTCCTTCCAAAGGCTCCTTAAAGGAATATGGCATTTCCTACAGGCAGGTTGACCTGCTGCCGGACGGAAGCTTTAATTATCCGGAAATAGAAAAAGCGCTGAATGATAAAACACGTCTGGTAACAATCCAGCGTTCCAAGGGCTATCAGACCAGACCCACGCTTTCGGTAAAGCGTATCGGAGAGCTGATTGCCTTTATCAAGGCACGTAAGCCCGATGTTTTGTGCATGGTGGATAACTGCTATGGTGAATTTGTCGAAACCTGCGAGCCGTCGCAGGTTGGCGCGGATATGGTGGTTGGCTCGTTAATCAAGAATCCGGGCGGCGGACTTGCACAGGTCGGCGGTTATATTGCAGGAAAAAAGGAATGTGTTGAAAATGCGGCGTACCGTCTGACTTCACCTGGACTGGGCAAAGAGGTCGGCGCTTCGCTTTCCGTACTGCCTTCCTTTTATCAGGGACTTTTCCTGTCTCCGACGGTTACGGCAAGCGCATTAAAGGGAGCGGTGTATGCGGCAAACCTTTATGAGAAGCTTGGCTTTTTGGTGCTTCCAAATGGAAAGGAATCCCGTCATGATATTATTCAGGCAGTGACCTTCCAGAATCCGGAAGGGGTAATCGCCTTTTGTCAGGGAATCCAGTCGGCTGCACCAGTTGACAGCTTTGTAACGCCGGAGCCCTGGGATATGCCGGGCTATGACAGTCAGGTCATTATGGCTGCGGGCGCATTTGTTTCCGGCTCCTCTATTGAGCTGTCTGCAGACGGCCCGATAAAGCCTCCCTATTCCGTTTATTTTCAGGGTGGATTAACCTGGCAGCATGCAGGCTTCGGTATCTTAAAATCCCTTCAGGCATTGGTCGAAAAAGGGCTGATTCCACAGCTTTTAGGCTAAACGTGTCGAAAAATTTTCGGCAAATTTTATATACATAAAATGGGAATTGTGGTAATATTAGAGGCATACGAGCAAGCAGGGAATCTCTCTGTGACAAAAAACTGGAGGCACCTATGAAAAAGAAAAACAGTTGGACCTGCTTTTTACTGATTCTTGCAGGACTGGTTGTCGGAGGGCTGATCGGCAATTTTTTTTCAGCAGACAGCCTGATAAATTATGGGCAGGTTTTTGGACTGTCCTCGCCGATGGTACTTGATCTTGGCATCTTAAGCTTAACCTTCGGGCTTTCCATTAAAATTACGCTGGCAAGCCTGCTTGGCATTATCATAGGCATTGTAATCTATCGCTTTTTGTAAAATTGCATCGGATAAACGAACGGGGCCTGCAAAAAATAGTATGCAGGAGATAAAAAACGAAAAAAAGAACAAAACAGCCATTTATAGAAATGGCCCTTACGAAAAATATCTCGAAAGGGGCGCGGAAAGACTGACAGACGCAGAGCTGCTCGCAATTATTCTGCGGACCGGCACGGCAGGAGAGGATACAGTATCCATTGCCCAAAAAGTGCTTGCTCTTTCCGACGGAAAACACAGTGGTATTCTCGGACTTCATCATGTTTCCCTGCGGGAGTTGACCAGTATACGGGGAATCGGGCAGGTTAAGGCGATTAAGCTTAAATGTATTGCAGAGCTTTCCTCACGGATAGCAGGCGAGCAGGCAAAAAAGACACTTCAGTTTACCAATCCTGCAACAGTTGCCGACTACTACATGGAACGCATGCGCCATCAGGAGCGTGAGCGGGTACTGCTCTTGATGCTGGATAGTAGAAATCATCTGCTGGGAGAGCAGGTGCTTTCTGTTGGCACAGTAAATGCCTCACTGCTTTCGCCAAGAGAGCTTTTCCTGACCGCCCTGAAAAACAGTGCAGTCTATGTAATGCTTCTGCATAATCATCCGGGCGGCGACCCTTCGCCGGGCAGAGCGGATCTTGCGGCGACAAAACAGATTGCCGAAGCGTCCAGATTGATAGAAATTCCATTACTTGACCATATTATTATCGGAGATAAAAAATACTACAGCTTCAGAGAGAACGGGCTTCTGTAAAGACGACCGGAAGAAAGGAGAACTTACTTTGGCAAACAGTGCATTTGGTATCGATTTGGGTACCAGCAACATTAAAATCTACAACAGGGCAGATGACAGCATCATGATTGAAAAGAACATGATTGCGATTGAAAATAAAAATACGTTATTTGCTTACGGGGATTCCGCCTTTGATATGTATGAAAAAGCGCCGGGCAACATCCACATTTCCTATCCGCTTTGCAATGGCGTCATTGCCGACATCAAAAATATGGAAACGCTGATTCGTTATTTTATCGGTGGTCTGGTAAAGGGCGGCGTAAAAGCAGCGGATTACTACGTGGCGGTTCCGACAGATATTACAGAGGTGGAAAAGCGTGCATTTTACGATTTGATCCGAGATGCCAATGTAAAGGCAAAGAAGATTATGGTTGTGGAAAAAGCGATTGCCGACGGCTTGGGACTGGAAATTGACGTAAAGAATTCACAGGGTGTTCTTCTGGTAAATGTAGGCTATGATACGACGGAAATTTCCATCTTATCCTTGGGAGGCATTGTCTTAAGCCATTTAATCAACGTAGGCGGTAAAAAATTTGACGAAGCCATTCGTTCCGCAGTTAGAAAGGAATTCAGCCTGATTATCGGCGGCAAGACGGCTGAAAATGTAAAAATGTCGCTCAGGGAATTAGAGAAAGAAGGAAAGGGTGCAGTTGTCTACGGCAGAGATATTGTTACGGGGCTGCCGGTAGAGCGGGAAATCCCGACATCGCTTGTGGATGAAGCTCTGCATGAGCACTTCAGCACTATTATTGATAATATCAAACTGATTCTTGAGAGGACGCCACCAGAGCTGGCAGCGGATATTTACCGTCATGGAATCTATCTGACAGGAGGTGCTTCACAGGTAAACCATCTTGGAGAACTGATCAGCAAAGGTACAGGTCTTACGGTAAATATGGCAGAACAGCCGATTGCGAGCGTTGCCATCGGGTTATCCAGAATCATAAAGGATGATAACTATAAATCTGTCGCTTATGCAATTGAGGGAATGGGTAAATAAACAATGAGTCCAATTGTCAGGAGAAAGGGAGATAAGTTTACACTGCCCAGTAAATACTGGCTTCTCCTCATAACACTGCTGTGCATTGGCATGATGGTCATTACCTTTACCACCGATATTTTCACGGGTTCGATTGGAACTGCCGCCGGGTATCTGACGGTGCCGTTCCAGAATGGAATCACACAGGTGGGAACCTGGCTTTCCGATAAATCGGATGAGCTTGCCCAGATTCGGGATCTGCTCGCGGAAAATCAGGAGCTGAAAAAGCAGGTGGACGAGCTTACGATTGAAAACACGATGCTTCAGCAGGACAAATATGAACTGAACAATTTAAGAGAGCTTTATAAGCTGGATGATGAGTATTCCCAGTATCAGAAGATAGGCGCCAGAATTATCTCATGGGACGGCGGAAACTGGTTTCATTCCTTTACCATCAATAAGGGAACGCAGGATGGATTGGAAGTGGATATGAATGTTATGGCAGGCAGCGGTCTGGTTGGCAGAGTTGTTGCAGTCGGAAAAAACTGGGCGAAGGTCACATCCATTATCAATGATAATTCCAATGTCAGCGGAATGGTGCTGTCTACATCTGATAATTTAATTGTATCCGGCGACCTTGAACTGATGAGTCAGGGGCTGATTCGCTTTGAGCAGCTTGTGGACAGCGACAATCAGGTCGTAGAGGGAGATAAGATTGTTACATCCAATATCAGTGATAAATATCTTCCCGGCATTTTGATTGGGTATATCAGCTCGATGGAGATGGATTCCAACAATCTGACAAAATCCGGTTATGCAACACCGGCAGTTGATTTCCAGCATCTTGAGGAAGTGCTTGTTATTCTGGAAACCAAACAGATGCCGGAGGAGTAGAAGGGGAAAGCAGCATGAAACGTAAGATTCTGGTAGGCATTTTGATTCTGCTGTGCTTTTTGCTGCAGTGTACGGTATTTCACGCGCTTTCATTCGGTGGAATCATTCCAAACCTGCTTATTATACTGACTTCCTCCTATGGCTTTATGGGAGGCAGAAAAAGCGGCATGGCAACGGGTTTTTTTTCCGGTCTGCTGCTTGATATTTTTTTTGGAGAGGTAATTGGCTTTTATGCCCTGCTGTATATGTATATCGGCTACATAAACGGAAGCTTTCGGAAGATTTTCTTTCCGGAGGACATTAAGCTGCCGCTTGTACTGATAACAGTCAGTGATCTGACATTGAATATTGTCTGCTACTGCCTGCTCTTTTTGCTGCGGAGCCGTTTCCAGATTGGCTTTTATTTTATGCACATCATTCTGCCGGAGGTTGTCTATACGGTAACGGTTTCCCTGATTCTGTATCCGATTATTCTGCGGATGGATCAGAAGCTGACGGAGCGGGAACAAAGGAGCGCAAAGAAATTTGTTTCATAATATCAAAGAGCGTTTTCTGAACTTCATTACATCCCGGCTGTTTGTCCTGACAACATGCTTTTTTGCACTTTGCCTCGTCCTTCTTCACAGGGTATTTACCCTGCAGATTGTAAACGGCGAGGAATATATGGACAACTTCAAGCTGAAAATACGAAAAGAACGGTCGATTGCCAGTACCAGAGGCAATATCTACGACCGGAACGGCGAGCTGCTCGCATACAACGAGCTCGCTTATAATGTAACGATAGAAGATGTCTATGAATCAGGAAATGAAAAAAATCAAAAATTAAATACGACAATACGAAAGCTGATTCAGATTATCGAGAAAAATGGAGATAAGATTATCAGCGATTTTAATATTGTGCTGGATAAGGATGGAAGCTTCCAGTTTACTGTGCAGGAAACGAAAAAGAAGCTGCGTTTTCTGGCAGACGTTTACGGCTGTGAAACAATAGACGATTTATCCTACAGCCAGAAATCCGCAACGCCGGATGAGGTTATAAAATACCTTGCAGGAACCTCCCGTTATGCAATTGGCGAATACAGAACGCCGGGTGACAAAAGCAGCTTTGTGCCGGGGAAAGGCTACAGCAGGGAGGAGCTTTTAAAAATCATCAATATCCGCTATGCGATGAGTGCAAACAGCTATCAGAAATATATTGCTACGACGATAGCTGCAGACGTCAATGCAAAGACGGTAGCGGTTGTCATGGAAAACAGCGATGAATTAGAGGGTGTTGCCATTGCCGAGGATACGGTTCGCAAGTATGTGGACAGTGTTTATTTCTCCCATATTCTGGGCTATACCGGAAAGATTTCACAGGAAGAGCTTGCAGAGCTTTCGAAGGAGAATGATTCCTATTCCGCAACGGATATGATTGGAAAGACCGGAATAGAGCAGGTTATGGAAACCAAGCTGCAGGGAAAAAAGGGCTCTGAAATTATGTATGTAGATAATCTTGGAAAGGTCATCGAGATTACGGAGCGTACAGAGCCGACGGCTGGTAACGATCTGCATCTGACCATTGACAAGAATCTGCAGGAGGCGGTCTATAATATTCTGGAGCAGAAAATTGCCGGAATCATCGTCTCCAAGCTGGATAACAGCAAGTCAAACGGTGCTTCACAGACCTCTGCGGCAAAGCTGCGGATACCTGTGTATGATGTATACTATGCGCTGTTTAACAATAATATTATTGATATTTCACATTTTGAAAAATCAACAGCTCAGGAAACGGAAAAGGAGGTCCTTCAGCTCTATAGGGAGCGTAAGGAAGCGATTTTTTCACAGCTGCAGAAGGAGCTTACCGAAACCAAAACGCCTTATCAGGCGCTTCCTGAGGAATATCAGGTATATGAAAGCTATATCGTATCCATGCTTGCCTCTGAGAATAAGGCAATCCTGCAGGAGGATATGATAGATACTGCGGATGAGATTTATCAGGCGTGGAAAACGGAAGAGAGCATCAGCCTTGCAGAATTTTTAAGCCATGCGATTGCCATGAACTGGATTGACGTTACCAAAGTCGGATTAAATGACCAGTATGCTTCCTCTGAGGAAATATATGACCAGCTTGTTCAGACGATTTTTGACAGTCTGGATGGCAACAGTGAGTTTTCAAAAAGACTGTACCGTTACATGATTCAGGATGATATTCTAAGTGGAAAACAGGTCTGCATGCTGCTTTTGGAGCAGGATATCGTAGAGGTTTCCCAGGCACAGGAACAGGAGCTTTTAAGCGGCAGGATTTCCGCCTATAATTTTGTGATGAATCTGATTGAAAATCTGGATATAACGCCTGCACAGCTTGCGCTTGACCCCTGTTCCGGCTCCTGCGTAGTGACGGATGTCAATACAGGAGAGGTGCTTGCACTGGTTACTTATCCCGGCTATGATACCAACAGGCTGGCGAATAATATTGATTCTGATTATTACAATCAGCTGCAGAAGGATTTATCCAAGCCGATGTGGAATTATGCAACACAGCAAAAGAGTGCGCCCGGTTCTACCTTTAAAATGGTTTCTGCTATTGCAGGAATGGAGGAAGGCGTTATCGGCGTTCATGAAAAGATTGGCTGCTATGGTCCCTTTGATAAAATTACGCCCTCACCGAGGTGCTGGATTGTCTCTAACGGCGGCAGTCACGGACTGCTTGATGTGGAAGGGGCGATAGAAAATTCCTGCAACAGCTTTTTCTATGAGGTAGGCTATCGACTGGGCAGCGTAAATGGTATTTATGACAGCGAGCTTGGTCTGCAGAAGCTTGCAAAGTATGCAGATATGTTTGGCCTATCCGAGACCTCTGGCATTGAAATCTCAGAGTCAGAGCCGGAGCTTTCTGACATCGACTCTGTGCGTTCCGCAATTGGACAGGGTACCAACAACCTGACAACAGCAGGACTTGCACGCTATGTGACGACAGTTGCAAACAGCGGTACCTGCTATGAATTAAGTCTTCTTGATAAGCTGACAGATACAAGTGGAAATGTTCTGGAGGAATACACGCCGAAGGTACGCAATCATATTGAGCTTCCCACTTATGAGTGGAATGCTGTTCATCAGGGCATGCGCCGTGTCATTGAGCTGAAATCTTATTATGATGATATGCCGGTAAACGTTGCAGGAAAAACCGGTACGGCGCAGGAAAACAGAAACCGTGCAAACCATGCACTTTTTGTAGGCTATGCGCCCTATGAAAATCCTGAGGTCGCAATCGCTACACGTGTGGCGTTTGGTTACACTTCTGAGTATGCTGCTGAAATTTCAAGAGATGTTCTGCGGTATTATTTTGCTCCGGAGGAAGAGGAAGATATTCTGACGGGAGGCGCAATCCGGCCGGAGGCCGCTGCAACAGGCGGAGACTGATGCCTGCGCCTGCATGTTTCAAAAAAAGGAAAGAAGGAAAGTATGAACAGTCCGGTTATCATCAAAAGTTTTCACAATGGAATTGCAGTCCTGCTTGATGGCGAAATGGCGTTTCCTGAGCTCTTAAAGGAGGTCGGCATCAAATTTAAAGAATCCGCTGCTTTCTTTAAGGACGCTAAAATGGCAATTTCCTTTGAAGGAAGAAGCCTTACGACAGAGGAAGAAAAGCTGTTAATCCGTGAAATTACTTCCGCCTGCAGGTTAAATATTATATGCCTTGTAGGAAAGGACGAGGAAATGGAGCAGACCTATGTGAGGGCGATTCATCAGATTGAAAAAAAGGATGAGGATGAAGGACAGTTTTATAAGGGCAATCTGAAGGACGGACAGACTCTGGAATTTGATTCCAGCATCGTCATTATCGGCGATGTGTATCCGGGCTCTTGCATTGCCGCAAAAAAAGATATTATCATTATCGGTGGGCTTTATGGAGAAGCATACGCAGGTGTTGACGGCAGAGAAGAGCATTTTGTCGTTGCGCTGGAGATGTCTCCTGAAAAGCTTAGAATCGGTAATGTGAAATATGATACTACAAAGAAGCCGGGCAGGTGGTCCATCCGCCCTAAGGTACAGCCGAAAATCGCTTATGTGAAGAAGGGCACGGTCGTTACCGAGCCAATTACAAAAGAATTACTAAATATGCTTCCCATCTAATCGGATGCAGGACGTAATTTAGGGGACAATAAAATTCATTTCAAGGAGGACTCGTCATGAGTGAAGTTATTGTCATTACGTCAGGAAAAGGCGGCGTAGGAAAGACCACTACGACCGCAAACTTGGGAACAGGTCTTGCTGCAATGGGGAAAAAGGTTGTGCTTATCGATACTGACATCGGTCTGCGCAATCTGGACGTCATTATGGGCTTGGAGAACCGGATTGTATACAATCTTGTTGATGTGGTGGAAGGAAAATGCCGGATAAAACAGGCATTGATCAAAGACAAGCGTTATCCGGGACTGTATCTGATGCCTTCTGCACAGACGCGGGATAAATCCGCCGTAACGCCGCCGCAGATGATAAAAATGATTCAGACGCTGCGGGAACAGTTTGATTATATCATTCTCGACTGTCCGGCAGGCATCGAGCAGGGCTTTCAAAATGCCATTGCCGGAGCGGACAGGGCATTTGTCGTTGCTACGCCGGAGGTTTCATCCATACGGGATGCAGACCGCATCATCGGGCTGCTGGAAGCAAATGAAATTGAGAAAATCGACCTTGTCGTAAATAAGCTAAAGATTGATATGGTAAGGCGTGGAGAGATGATGTCCGTCAGCGATGTTTCGGACATTCTTGCAATCCCCTTGATTGGAATCGTTCCCGATGACGAGAATGTCGTCATTGCTGCAAATCAGGGAGAACCGCTTGTTGGAAATGCAACACTGGCGGGACGCGCATACAAAAATATCTGTCAGCGTGTGCTGGGAGAAGAGGTACCCTTTCTGAATTTTGAAAAAAGGATTTCCATCTGGACATGGGTCAGTGGAATCTTTCACAAAAATTAAGAGGGGGCTTAAAAATGAATTTATTACATATTTTTCGCAAAAAACCGTCAGGCAGACTGGCAAAGGACAGGCTCAAAATTTTACTGATTTCAGACAGGCTGAGCTGTTCGCCGGAAATGATGGATATGATTAAGGCGGATATTGCGAAGGTAATATCAAAGTATATGAAAATTGATGCCAAGAGCATGGAAATCCAGATTATGAAGGAGGATGGCGGACGTCTGCCAAAGAGCCCTGTCCTGTATGCCAATATTCCGATTCTGGATATGAAACATTATTAACGAAGGAATGAAAACGCGGAGCTGCTTATGCTGAAAAGATACCGTATCAGAGATTATGATTTTAAACTTGTACTTATGCTGATTGCCATTTCCGTAATTGGAATTCTGGTAATCGGAAGCGCGGAAAAGTCTGTTCAGGACAAACAGATTATGGGACTTATCATAGGCGTATTTCTCATGATCATGATTTCCCTGTTTGATTATACCGCGCTGTTAAACCTGTATTGGGGGTTCTATCTGCTCAATATTGTCCTGCTTTTGCTCGTTGAATTTATGGGTTCAAAGGCGGGCGGCGCACAGCGCTGGTTCTCAATTTTTGGAATCCGTTTTCAGCCTTCAGAACTTGCAAAAATTTTGTTGATTTTGTTTTACGCACAGTTTATTATGAAACAAAGGGAGAAAATAAATACACTCCGTACCCTCTTTGGTATGGTGGTATTGCTGCTCCCGCCTCTGTTTTTGATTTATAATCAGCCGGACCTTTCCACCAGCATTATGATTATGATTTTGTTCTGTGTCATGCTGTTTATCGGAGGACTGGACTACCGGATTATCGCAGGCGTACTTGCTGTTGTAATTCCGACATTTGTCATTTTTTTATCTATTGTTTTACAGCCGGAGCAGCAGCTTATCAAGGATTACCAGCGAAACAGAATTCTCGCATGGCTCCATCCTGCGGAGTATGTCAATACAGAAGGCTATCAGCAGGCAAATTCTATTATGGCAATAGGCTCAGGACAGCTATGGGGCAAGGGGCTGAATAACAATATCATAGGCTCTGTAAAAAACGGGAATTTTATCTCGGAGCCGCAGACAGACTTTATCTTTGCCATTGTTGGTGAAGAACTTGGATTTGTCGGCGCCTGTGTGGTAATTTTATTATTATTCCTGATTGCTCTGGAATGTGTCATGGTCGCCAGACGTGCAAAGGATACTGCGGGTATGGTAATATGCAGCGGTATGGCGGCAATTATCGGCTTCCAAAGCTATATGAACATTTCCGTTGCCACCGGTCTTATGCCAAACACAGGAATACCGCTTCCTTTTGTAAGCGCGGGATTGACTTCCTTGGTCAGTCTGTTTATTGGTATGGGATTTGTTTTAAATGTACGTCTTCAGGGAAAAAATATGAGTACAAAGTGAGGAACCTACAATGAAAATAGCCTTGATTGCACACGATGCTAAAAAGAAGCTGATGCAGAATTTCTGCATTGCTTACAGGGGCATCTTATCAAAAAATGAACTGTATGCCACCGGAACGACAGGGAGGCTTGTTGAAGAGGTCACCAATTTAAACATTCATAAATATCTCGCCGGACATCTTGGCGGCGCCCAGCAGCTCGGCGCTCAGATTGAAAGCAACCAGATTGACCTTGTTATTTTTCTGCGCGATCCGCTTACGCCAAAGTCTCACGAACCTAATATTGGAGATTTGTGCAGACTCTGCGATATGCACAACATTCCGGTTGCAACAAATCTTGCTTCGGCAGAGCTGCTGCTGAAATCGCTGGATAGAGGAGATATGGAGTGGCGTGAGATGTATAAGTAAACGATGCGCCGGTATGGCTATGGCCTGCTTTCTTACGACAGGACTGCTTACCGGCTGCGCAACAAAAGAATACGCCTTTTCCTATGATCCGGAGTCAACTGTCAGCAGCTTTCAGATGACTGAAAATGCTATGGTTAAGCAGGCTGACCTTTTTGCACAGGAGCTTTGTGTGACCGCCTCAGACGTTACGGCTGGAAAGAATGTCGATATGTCGCAGGCGAGCAGCGCAGGACTGTTTGACCTTCGAAAATGTCAGGTGCTCTATGCAAAAAATGTGCATGAAAAGCTATATCCGGCGAGTCTGACAAAGGTTATGACAGCGCTGGTTGCATTAAAATATGGAAATCCTGATGATACCATAACCGTGAGTGCGACAGCAGCGGGCATTACCGAAAGCGGCGCGCAGCTCTGCGGCTTAAAGACGGGAGACTGCCTGACGTTGAATCAGGCGTTGCATGCGCTTTTGATGTATTCCGCAAATGATGCGGGACTTGCGATTGCTGAGCATATCGGCGGAAGTGTGGAAGGCTTTGCCGACATGATGAATGAGGAAGCTGTTTTGATCGGAGCGACCAACAGTCATTTTGTCAATCCTCATGGGCTTCAGGATGATAATCATTATGTAACGGCTTATGATTTGTATCTGATTTTTAACGAAGCACTGAAGTATGATTTGTTTTCTGAAATCATAGGTATGGATTCTTATACCACTACATATACCGACAAAAACGGGAATCCCAAAACCTTTGATTTCAAGACGACCAATCAGTACCTGCAGGGGACCTATACGCCTCCCGAAAACATTACGGTAATCGGCGGAAAAACAGGAACGACCAATGCTGCCGGAAACTGCCTGATTCTGCTTTCGAGAGACACTTCAAGCAACCCTTATATCTCTGTTATTCTGCGTTCAAAGGAGCGTGCGATTCTTTACGAGGAAATGACAGACCTGCTTTCTGAAATCAATAAATAAAGGTTGTTTTTTACCTGCTGATATTTTATAATGAATGTAACAAGTTTACTTTAGGAGGGATTGCAAATGGTTCAATTGATCGTTGGCAAAAAGGGAAAAGGAAAGACAAAGCATTTATTGGATAAAGTGAATAGCGCAGTGAAAACCGTATCTGGAAACATTGTCTATCTGGACAAGAATTCCAAAAATATGTATGAGTTAAATAACAAGATTCGTCTGATTAACGTTTCCGACTATCTTGTAAGCGACTGTGATGAGTTTATTGGTTTCCTCTGCGGCATTATTTCTCAGGATCATGATTTGGAGCAGATGTACCTTGACAGCTTTTTGATTAACGCGCATCTCGAAGACACGGATGTTACAGGCGCTATTGAAAAACTGGAAAAGATCAGCAACACCTTCCATGTAGATTTTGTTATCAGCCTTTCCAGAGACGAAGCTGAACTTCCCGAAGCGCTGAAAGAAAAGATTATCGTATCACTTTAATAAAACGGAGTATTATACAGAAAGAAAAAGCCTCTGCCGCAAATAGACAGAGGCTTTTCATAGGTAAGGGTGAAATTATTTTGGCAGGCAATCATTCAGGCAATATCAGACAATATCGAAGACCTCTCAATATCAATCTGGGTATGATTATATTCGGATGTATTTTTGTGTATATTCTGATTTGCGTTGTAATGTATTTTACCTCAAGCCATATTGTCGGCTATGAGGTAAAGGCAGGCTCTCTTTCCGTTGATAATGTATATAAGGGCATTGCAATCCGCAAGGAAGAAATCGTTCCAAGCAATGGCTCCGGTTATATCAATTATTATGCGCGTGAGGGCGGAAGGGTTGCCGTCGGCAATCTTGTCTATACGGTAGATGAGACTGGCAAGCTGTCCGAAATGATTGAAAATGGAGATCCAAATGAGAATTCTCTTTCGGATGCGGATTTGAATGAGCTGAAGTCAGAGATTCTGGGCTTTACCTCCTCTTTTTCCCCGACCTCCTTCCGGGATGTATATGATTTTAAATACAGCGTACAGGGAACTGTTATGAAGCTGGCAAATTATCGGATTCTGGAGAGCATTGATACCTTAAACAGCACTGGAAATTCAGATATTGTTGGCTTTTGCAGAGCGGCTAAGACAGGAATTGTAATCTATTCTACAGATGGCTATGAAACACTTACGGCAGATCAGGTGACGGCTGCGGATTTTGATACGTCTGCTTACCAGAAAACGCCGCTTATCAGCAGTGAGCTGATTAACAAGGGCGACCCGGCTTACAAGCTGTCTTTGAGTGAGGACTGGTCTTTGGTAATTCCGGTAACGCCGGAGCGGGCAAAGGAACTGGAAGAAGCGGAATATGTCAAGGTAAAGTTTTTAAAGAATCAGGATGTTTCATGGGCACAGGTCATCATTCATGAAAATGAGGATGGCACTTATGCAGAGCTGTGCTTTAACAATTCCATGATAACCTTCTGTACAGACCGCTATATTGATATTGAGCTGAGCACGGAAGAAGAAACCGGACTGAAGATTCCAAATTCTGCCATTGTGGAAAAGGAGTTTTTTATTGTGCCTGAGGGTTATGTAACCAAGGGCGGAAACAGCGGTGCGGACGGCGTACTTCGCGAGGTTTATACTGAGGATGGACAGGCTGGGACTGAATTCATAGAGACCTCCATTTATAATTACAGCGAAGAGGAGAAGGCATACTATCTGGATGATTCTATTCTTAGAATAGGCGATTACATTTTAAAGCCTGAATCTATGGAAAAATATGCTATCAGTAAACGAGGCACGCTGATTGGCGTTTATAATATCAATAAAGGCTATGCTGACTTTAAACAGGTAAGCATCCTGTATCAGAATGACGAATATGCCATTGTAAAGCCCAATACGACCTATGGCCTGAGTGTTTATGATTATATTGCATTGGACGCATCCAGCGTAGAAGAGGATGATTTGATTAACGAATAGGAAACAATTCAGATAACTATCTGGTGATTGGAGGAATTTTTATGGTTGCGCAGAATTTAGCGCTGGTTTCACAGAAGATTGAACAGGCATGCAGACGTGCAGAAAGAGAGCCAAAGGAAGTGACCCTGATTGCAGTCAGCAAGACAAAGCCTCTGCCGCTTTTGCAGGAAGCGTATGACGCTGGCTGCAGGGATTTTGGCGAGAATAAGGTACAGGAGCTTGTTGATAAGATTGAAGCGATGCCAAAGGACATCCGCTGGCACATGATTGGGCATCTGCAGAGAAATAAGGTAAAATATATTGTCGGCAAGGTGTTTTTGATTCACAGTGTGGATTCCCTGCGGCTTGCAGAGGAAATCAGCCGGGAATCTGAAAAGAAACAGGTGACAACATCGATTCTGGTAGAGGTAAATGTCGCACAGGAGGCTTCAAAGTTCGGACTGCTGTCCGCAGACGCTGTAGCCGACCTGATTACGCAGATTGCAGCACTTCCGCATATCGCAGTAAAGGGGCTTATGACAATCGCTCCCTATACGGAAAACCCTGAGGAAAACAGGCAGTATTTTCGGGCACTGAAACAATTATCTGTTGACATAATGCAGAAAAACATTGATAATGTGAGTATGGATGTGCTGTCTATGGGAATGACCGGCGATTATGAAGTTGCTGCTGAAGAGGGGGCAACCTGCGTAAGAGTAGGCACAGGCATTTTTGGAGAACGAGGGTAAGGAGAGCACTGCAATGGGCGTTATGGACAAGTTTTTGAATTATATGAGGCTAACCGGCGAAGAAGATGATGATTATTATGACGATGATTATTATGATGATGAGCCCGCAGAAAAACCAAAGAAATCAGCTGCTGTAAAGGAGCCGGTACAAGCGGAAGCAGAACCGGAGCCAAAGCAGAAAAAAGCAGCACCTAAGGTTACGCCGATGCGTCAGTCTCCCAGGAAAATTATGGGAAACGGCATGGAGGTCTGCGTGATCAAACCGACCTCTGTAGAAGATGCAAGAGAAATTACCGAAACCCTTCTGGCAAACAGAACGGTTGTTTTAAATCTGGAAGGGCTGGATGTTGATATTGCACAGCGTATCATTGATTTTACATCAGGCTCCACCTTTGCTATCAGTGGAAACCTTCAGAAAATATCTCATTACATATTTATTGTAACACCGGCAAGTGTAGATATTTCAGGCGATTTTCAGGAGATTTTGAGCGGTTCGTTTGATGTTCCGGCAATTTAAAGCTACATAAGTATAAATGCTCAGGACTTCCTGTAGGTTACAGGAAGTCTTTTATTTCTAAAAGGAGAACGTGCTTTATGGCAAAAACATTATCTGTGAAAACACCTTCAAAAACAGAGTATGAAATTCTTATCCGCAATGGCTTTTCAGAGCTGGCAGACGCGCTTCTGGCACTTGGCAGCATGGACAAAAAGCTTGCTATTATAACAGATTCCACTGTAGAAGGATTATATGTGAAAGAGGTTTCCTTAGTACTTTCTTCCTGCTGCAGCAGTCTGTATATTTTTTCCTTTCCGGCTGGGGAGGCTTCCAAGAACTTAAATACCGTACAGGATGTGTACCGTTTCCTGATTGAAAATCACTTTGACCGTAAGGATATGCTGCTTGCGCTCGGCGGCGGCGTTGTCGGTGATCTGACTGGCTATACCGCAGCTACATATCTGCGAGGTATTGATTTTGTACAGATTCCAACGACTCTGCTTTCCCAGGTTGACAGCAGCATCGGCGGTAAGACGGGCGTTGATTTTGACCAATATAAAAATATGGTCGGCGCATTCCACATGCCGAGGCTGGTTTATATGAATCTTGCTACACTGCAAAGTCTGGATGAGCGGCAGTATGCCTCCGGCATGGCTGAAATTTTAAAGCATGGACTTATAGGGAATGCCGGATATTATGAGTGGCTCATCAATCATTTTCAGGAAATCAATGACAGAGAGCCGGAAATTCTGGAAGAGATGGTTTATGAAAGCTGCCAGATTAAAAAGAATGTGGTGGAAAAGGACCCGACGGAGAAGGGCGAGAGAGCGCTGTTGAATTTTGGGCATACGCTTGGACATGCTATTGAGAAGCAAAAAAGCTTTTCTATGCTGCATGGAGAATGTGTTGCGCTTGGCTGTGTTGCCGCCGCATATATTTCCCTGAAAAGAGAACTGCTTTCATCGGAAGAATATTATGAGATTCGGGATATGTTTGTCCCCTTCGGGCTGCCAATTTCCTTAGCGCCAACTGACGCGCAGGAGATTTTACGCTATACAAAATCTGATAAAAAGATGGAGCATGGTAAGATTAAATTCATTTTGCTGAAGAAAATCGGAAAGGCTTTTATTGATACCTCTGTAACAGAAGAAGAAATGCTTGCCGCATTACAGGAAATGATTTATGAGGAGGGTGCAGGCGAATGAATAAGCAGAAAAAGAGAATGATTTTTACAGATATTATTGGTATGATTGCGCTGATTCTTGCGGATCAGTTTACCAAGTATATCGCAGTGGTGCATTTAAAGGATCAGCCGGCGATTCCTCTGATTGCGAATGTTTTAGAACTGAATTATCTTGAAAACAGGGGCGCGGCTTTTGGCATGCTGCAAAACCAGAAGATATTTTTTGTTTTTGTAGCGGTCATGATTCTTGCTGTCATTGCCTATGTCATTTTTAAGATGCCGGAAAAGAAAAAGTATACGATACTGCATGTCCTGCTTGTCCTGATCGCTTCCGGCGCTGTCGGAAATATGATTGACAGGCTGCGGCTTGACTATGTGGTTGATTTCATTTCATTTGTGCTGATTCATTTCCCGATTTTTAATGTCGCAGATATTTATGTAACAGTTGCAACCTTCCTTCTGGTAATTCTGCTGTTATTTTATTACAAGGAAAGTGACCTTGAATTCTTAAGCTTTAAACAGAATAAATACAGGGAGCTGAAATAAATGGATACCTTTACCTTTCGCGTATCAGAAGAGATGGATGATATGCGTATCGATAAGTGTCTGATGCAGCTGATGGATTCTCTCTCCCGCACCTATATTCAAAAGCTGATAAAAGAAGGGCTGGTGCTGGCAGGAGACCATACTGTAAAGGCAAATTATAAAGTAAGCGCGGAGGAGCTTTTAACCATTTCCCTTCCCGACGCAGCACCGCCAGATATTCTTCCACAGGATATTCCTCTGGATATTCTTTATGAAGACGACGATTTGCTGGTTGTAAATAAACCAAAGGGAATGGTTGTGCATCCTGCGGCAGGGCATACCAGCGGTACACTGGTTAATGCGCTGCTTTTTTATTGCGGCGCCAGCTTATCTGGCATAAACGGAATCATGCGTCCCGGAATCGTGCACCGCATTGACAGAGATACGACAGGCTCTCTTCTTGTCTGTAAAAATGACTTTGCCCATGCAGGAATTGCAGGTCAGTTAAAGGAGCATACTATTGTCCGTAAATATGTCGCAATCGCACACGGTATCATCAAAGAAGATGACGGCACGATAGATGCTCCGATTGGCAGAAGTCCTGCTGACCGAAAAAAAATGGCGATAAACGATCGTTGCGGAAAGCGTGCGGTAACGCATTATCATGTGCTTGAGCGGTTTCGCGATTATACTTATATTGAATGTCGGTTGGAAACCGGACGGACACATCAGATTCGCGTACATCTGGCAAGCATAGGGCATCCTCTGCTTGGAGACGCTGTTTATGCGCCAGGGCGGAAAAGCGGCTTTACTTTGGAGGGACAGACGCTTCATGCACAGATTCTTGGCTTTCAGCATCCCCGTACAGGTACTTATATTGAAACCTGTGCGCCGCTTCCGGAATATTTCCAGAAACTGTTAAAAATACTCCCATGAAATGAAAAAATTTCCTTAAAGGTTAAAGTTATTAAATGTTTAGGCTCTAATTATTAAATATTTATTAAAAAACGTTGAAATTTTTATATCCTGACGGTATAATATGTCGATAGGACACTATATTGGACGAAGAGCATTCGGGCATATCACAGTGAACCCTGTAGACAGAAAGGATTTCAAAAGCTTCATGGAATATACAAGAGAAACTGCAATTACCCGTCTTTTGGAAAGCTATCGCATCCACTATAATGTTACTACCTTTGACAGTTATGAGCTGCCGCTTGCGGCGCTCTGCGAGTATTATGAACATTCTGAAAAGTATGTGCTTTCCAGAAAAGCAACTTTATGGACTGCCGAATGTGAAGAATTTCTTTATTTATTTAATGTCGGACATCTCACAGCCGCTGAGTATGAAAGCTGCAGGGATTTTGCACTTTCAGATGGGATGAAGCGGGCGCATATCGGACCGGGGCACATGTACACATATATTACCCCTATTTTCGTCTGTGATACCTGTGATGATGCTGCAAGACGGGCATTGAAGAAATGCCGTATTTACAAAAGTTTCTTATTTTCCCTGCATGGGTGGATGGACTTTCATACGGCTGTTCTGGAGCTTGGAAACAATCAGTTAATCTCCACAAACAGAAATGGAAAGTATGCGGGTGAAATTATGAAAAGGGTATTATTTCAAATGAAAAAGAAAAGGAGAAGATTTTTATGAACACACTTTTACTTGTAATCATCTGCATGGCAGTACTTGTATGTGGTTACATCTTTTACGGAGGATGGCTCTGTAAGCAGTGGGGTGTTGGTACAAGCAAAGAAGAGACGCCTGCTCATACAATGGAAGACGGCGTTGACTATGTACCTGCAAAGGCACCGGTTCTGATGGGTCATCATTTTTCCTCAATCGCCGGAGCAGGTCCTATTACCGGACCGATTGGTGCAGCTATGTTTGGCTGGCTGCCGGTTGCTCTCTGGATTTTAGTCGGTGGTATTTTCTTTGGCGGCGTTCATGACTTTGGTGCTTTGTTTGCATCTGTTCGTCACAAAGGACAGTCTATTGGTGAAATTATTTCTGCAAACATGAGTAAACGCGCAAAGCGTCTTTTCATCATTTTTGCATATCTGACACTGATTCTTGTTGTAGCTGCTTTCGCATCCATCGTAGCATCTACATTTGGCGCAAAATATGACGAAGCTGGTGCGCTTGATGTTGCCGGAAGTGCAGCAAACGCATCCGTTGCAATGGTTTCCATTTTATTCATTGCAATTGCAATTGTATTTGGCTTCTTCGTATACCGCAGAAACGCATCCATGCTGGTTTCCACGCTTCTTGGTATTGTAGGAATCGTGGCAATTATGGCAATCGGTATGAACTTCCATCCGTTCTACCTTTCTACAAACACATGGATGATTGTTGTTGGTATCTATATTGCGATTGCATCTGTTGCTCCTGTATGGATTCTGCTTCAGCCGCGTGATTATTTGAGCTCCTTCTTACTTTACGCAATGCTGATTGTTGCTTTCGTAGGCGTTATCGGCGCTCATCCGAATATCGATCCTGAGCTGTTCCCTGCATTTGCAGGCTTTGCAGTAGATAATGGAAATGGTATCCAGTATCTGTTCCCGATTCTGTTTACAACAGTTGCCTGCGGTGCGATTTCCGGCTTCCATTCACTGGTTTCCTCCGGAACAACATCCAAACAGCTTGATAAAGAAACGGATGCAAAGCCGATTGCTTACGGCGGTATGCTTCTTGAATGTGTACTTGCAGTTCTGACTCTGTGTGCAATCGCTTATGCAAGACAGACAGGTCATACAGCAGGCGCTACTGATATTTTTGCAGGCGGAATCGCAGCGATGGTTGCAGCAATTCCTGGCTGTGCATTTATGGAAAACAGCCTTTATACACTGTTAATCCTTACATACTCTGCATTCTGCTTAACCTCTCTGGATACAGCAACCCGTCTGGCAAGATTTATGTTCCAGGAGTTCTGGCTTGAGCCTGGACAGACTGCAAAGGATGTTAAGGAAGGCTGGAAGAAGCTTCTGGTAAATCCTTATTTTGCAACAATTTTAACCGTTGTACTTGGCATTTTGCTTGGCATGACAGGCTACAGCAAGATTTGGGGACTGTTTGGCGCAGCAAACCAGCTTCTTGCAGGACTTGGTCTGCTTGCAGTTGCAACATGGCTTGGCAATGCAGGAAAGAACAATAAGATGTTCTTATTCCCGATGGCATTTATGATGGTTGTAACCATCAGCTCCCTTGTTCTGATTGTAAAGAATCAGCTTGGTCTGATTAGTGCAGGCGGCGCTGACTGGGGTCCTTATGCACAGGTAGTATTCGGCGTTCTGCTGATTGTCCTTGCGATTGTTCTTGTTATTGAAGGTGTACAGACACTTGCAAAAAAGAAAGCGGCATAATATAATAGGCAGAAGAGAAACATATATCTGCAGATAACTGCATAAAAGCAGTACTTTCGGAAACTCTGTATGGCAAATGCGCCATTACAGAGTTTCTTTGCAATTAGCCCCATCAGGCTTTGTACGATAAGGAGGAAAACGCACATGAATTTATTTGATATTCTGGGTCCCGTGATGGTCGGTCCCAGCAGCTCACATACGGCAGGAGCGGTAAGGATTGGGTATATTGCAAGCCGGCTGCTTCAGGATAAGCTGATAAAGGCGGAAATATATCTGCATGGCTCCTTTGCAACGACAGGAGCTGGACATGGAACAGATAAGGCGCTGATTGCCGGACTGCTTGGCATGAAGCCGGATGACATCCGTATTCCGGACAGCTTTCAGATAGCAAAGGAGCAGGGGCTTTCGTTTTCCTTTGGCAATAAGACCATAAAGGATGCGCATCCGAATACAGCACTGCTTCTTTTAACCGGAGAAAGCGGACGGTCGTTAGAGGTACAGGCGGCGTCTATTGGCGGCGGGCGTATTATGATTCAAAAGCTGGATGGAATTGAGGTTAATTTTTCCTCCGAGAAGCCAACGCTGATTGTGCACAATCTGGACCAGCCCGGACATGTTGCAGAGGTTACCTCCATGCTTTCCCATAAGAGCGTTAATATAGCGACAATGCAGCTTTACCGCGATAAGCGGGGCGGTTATGCTGTTATGGTTCTGGAAACCGATCAGGGGATTCCCAAAGAGGCGATTTCCTGGCTGGCGCATCTGGAAGGCATATTGAAGGTTACTTATATCAACTGCGAAGAGGAGGCATGATAAATGGCATTTTCTGCATTACAGGAAATTATTGAATATGCAAACGAACATAAACAGGCATTTTGGGAGGCTGTTCTTGCTGATGATATGGCGGAACGCAAGGTCTCAAGGGAGGAGTCGCTTCTTCAGATGAAGGGTATCTGGGATGCTATCCTGCACGCCTCCCGGAATTATGAGAAGGACAGAAAATCTGCAAGCTCTCTGGTTGGCGGACAGGGCGCTTTGATGGAGGTATACTGTGCCAATAATACCCCCTTATCGGGAGATTTTTCCGGCAGGGTAATGACGCAGGCTTTGAAAATGGCGGAATCCAACGCCTGTATGAAGCGTATTGTCGCAGCACCGACAGCGGGCTCCTGCGGCGTGCTTCCTGCTGTTTTAGTGCCTTATTTTGAGGATGGGAGAGCCTTGGAGGAGAATATTTTAAAGGCGCTGTATACTGCGGCTGGAATTGGTCAGGTAATCGCCCTTCGGGCCTCTATCAGCGGTGCAGAAGGAGGCTGTCAGGCAGAGATTGGTTCCGCGAGTGCGATGGCGGCTGGTGCCCTTACCTTCCTTGAGGGTGGAAGTGCAGAGCAGATTGTTGCAGCAGCAGCGATGGCACTTAAAAATCTGCTCGGTCTTGTCTGTGATCCGGTTGCAGGACTGGTGGAGATTCCCTGTGTAAAACGAAATGTAATTGGCGCAATGAACGCGCTTTCCTGTGCGGATATGGCGCTTGCCGGAATTGTGAGCCGGATTCCGCCTGATCAGGTAATTGACGCCATGAAAGAGATTGGCGAAAAGATGGACGCTTCCCTTAGGGAAACCGGGCTTGGTGGGCTTGCTGCAACGCCAGCTGGCATGGAGATTATGGACAAACTGCACCATAAAGAATAGAAACTCTCCTTGAAAATTGTGAATATTTGCTGTATACTAATAAGAAAAGGAGGTGTGTTCAATGAACACAGTCATTACAATAGGAAGACAGTTTGGTTCAGGAGGACGTGAAATAGGAGAAAAGTTGGCGGCTCGTTTTGGGATTCAGTGCTATGATAAGGAGCTTTTGACAAGAGCTGCAAAGGAAAGCGGCTTCTGCGAAGAAATGCTGACCAATCATGATGAACGGCCTACCAATTCTTTTTTATACAATCTTGTTATGGATACTTATTCTTTTGGATATAACACTTCAGCTTTTGTGGATATGCCAATCAGCCAGAAGGTATTTTTAGCACAGTTTGATACCATCAAAAAGATAGCTTCTGAGGGCCCCTGTGTGATTGTCGGCAGATGTGCAGACTATGCGCTCAGTGATTTTAAAAATTCTATCCATCTGTTTATTTATGCGGATGAAGAAGCAAAAGTAAGCCGGATTTCCAAGAAGTATAACGTAAGTGAAGCAAAAGCGAAAGATATGATTATAAAGAAGGATAAGCAGCGTCAGAGCTATTATAATTATTATTCTTCCAAGAAGTGGGGAAGAGCAGACAGCTATGATTTCTGTATCAACAGCTCACTGCTTGGCATTGACGGCACAGTACGCCTGATTTCCCAGTGCATTGAGGATTTTGAGGAACAGCAGAAATGAAATCCCTCCCAACGATAAAGTATGCCTGGCTGCAGAGCGGCTTCTGGATGAGCTTTTGTCTGATTTTCAATTTTTCCAGTATGTATCTGCTTTCAAAGGGCTACAGCAATACGCAGATTGGTTTGATTGTAGCGGTGGCAGGACTGCTTTCCGCACTGCTGCAGCCAGTCGTTGCGGGATTATCGGATTCCTATCCGCGTATTACGCTTCGAAGACTGATACTGGTACTTTCTGTTTTTATCATTCTATGCACGGCAGCCTTGCTGCTCCCGGGACTGTATTTTTTGTTATATGCGGTTTTTTATGGAATCATACTTGCCGTTTTACAGATTTTAACACCGTTAGTCAATGCAATCGGAATGGAATGTATCAATCGCGGTATCTCCATAAACTATGGACTAGCAAGAGGTGTTGGCTCTGTTTCTTATGCACTGATTTCTCTTGTTGCAGGCATGATTATGGAGCGGTTTCCCGTTGGGAGCGCAGTTCCGCTGCTTATTATTCTCTGCTATGTGCTTGTATTTGCAGCAGCATGGTTTTTCTGTTTCCAGCATGCAGGCACTTCTTATGCAGATGAGGATTCACAGGAAAGTGATATAAGTGGAGAGAGGGCTTCCTTTTTTCATGCTTACCGTAAATTTTTTGTTTTGCTGGTGGGCATTTCCCTTATCTTTGTATGTCATAATATGATTAACAATTATCTATATCAGATTATGACATTTCATCATGGTGGCAGCCGGGAAATGGGGATTGCTTCCTGTATTGCGGCAACCTGCGAGTTACCGACGATGATTGCATTTGCATGGCTTATCAAAAAGTGTACCAGTGGAACTCTGTTGAAGGTCTCCGGTGTCTTTTTTACGATAAAGGCACTGTTAACGTGGCTGGCGGTTTCGTCTGGCGGTATTTATCTGGCACAGTCAGTTCAGCTCCTTGGATTTGCACTGTATGTTCCGGCTTCCGTCTATTATACGAATAATCTGATTCGCAAATCGGACCGCGCAAAGGGACAGGCGTTTATGGCTGCGACCAACACTGTAGGCAGCGTATTTGGCAGTCTTTTAGGAGGAAGGCTTCTGGATATTCTGGGTGTTCCTTCCATGCTTTTAGCTGCAACTGTAATTTCTGCTGTCGGAATGGGGCTTGTATTTTATGCCTCTGAAAAATATTGAGAAATGAATTTTTTCTCTTGTCAGAAAGAGAATTCAATGCTATCATTTTTATGTTCATACCAGTTATCTGAGCTTAATTGGACTGGATATACGACTGACGGAAATGTGGAAATAACCACAGGGAAGTATAGCTATGAATGACAGCCGACCGTCTGGGCAAACTATGCTCAGGTTGTCGGCATTTTTAATGCACGGCTTATGAGCGATAACAAATAAAAGGAGAGTGCAAAACATGGAAAAGACAACGATGCAGGCAGAATTAACTTCAAATTCCTATCCCGGAAGAGGTATTGTGATTGGAAAATCCGCTGACGGGAAATATGCTGTGACGGCATATTTTATTATGGGAAGAAGCGAGAACAGCAGAAACCGTATCTTTGTAGAGGATGGCGACGGCATCCGCACACAGGCGTATGACCCTTCCAAGCTGACAGACCCCAGTCTGATTATCTATGCGCCAGTCAGAGTTCTTGGAAATAAGACGATTGTGACAAACGGCGACCAGACGGATACGATTTATGAGGGAATGGATAAACAGTTAACCTTTGAGCAGTCTTTGAGATGTCGTGAGTTTGAGCCGGATGCTCCGAATTATACGCCTCGTATTTCTGGAATTCTTCATGTAATTGGCAATGGATGCTTCCATTATGCAATGTCCATTTTAAAGAGTGCAAATGGCGACCCTGCCTCCTGCAGCCGTTTTACTTTTGCTTATGAGAATCCTATTGCAGGTGAAGGACATTTTATTCATACCTATCAAAAGGATGCCAATCCGCTGCCAAGCTTTGAGGGAGAACCAAAGCTTGTAAAAATAGAACAGTCCATAGATGATTTTACGGCTGCATTATGGGAAAGCTTGAATCCTGAAAACAAGGTTTCT
>CAKRYY010000023.1 GCA_934432885.1 uncultured Lachnospiraceae bacterium | reverse complement strand
CAAGCTGCCACTCGCGGCTGCGTCCATAAAGCAGCGGTTCAAAATCAGCGCCATGCTTTGCAGAATCTTCAAATTTCCATGCAGATAGAGATTCCTCTTTGAGCTTCTCCGGCGAAGTCTTGCTGACGGCATCCTCATATTCCTTTAAATACAGGCTGAGAGCGGGCGTATCAAGCACTTTTTTTGGTACCCATGCCGAAGCGGAGGAGCCGCCCCAGTTACAGCCGATAATACCAATGGGAATGTTTAAGGACGCCTGAATGCTTCTTGCAAAGCTGTAGGCAGGAGCAGAAAAGGCCGCAATTTTGGGGTCGCTGTCATCAAACCAGGTGCCGTAACCGAAGGTATTGTGTGTGGTATGCCCCTCAAAAGCCCTTTGCGGTACATTGTACATACGGATGTCCGGGTTTCTGGGAAGCCCTTTGACTTTTTCCCAGTCACGGTCATATTTCAGGAAAAATTCCATATTGGACTGTCCGCCTGCAAGCCATATATCCCCAAAGCAGAGGTTTTCTAAAAGAATTGGTGCACTGCTCATCTGGCTGGCAGATACAAGGAGACAGTATCCGCTGCCAGCCCTTTGAGGCGGGAGGCGGAGCTGGAAGTTTCCGTTTTCATCTGCGACGCCTTCTCCAGATAAGAAGGGAATGCCTCCTTCATACGGCGCACCTTTATAGAAGGCGGCTGAAATGACTGTGCCGGGAGGCGCATATCCCCAGATAAGAATCTCTTTTTCGCGCTGAAAAATCATTCCGCTTTGAAAAATATCTGCTAATTTCCATTCATAAGAGCTCATAGATTTGATTTCCTTTCATTCGTTTCTTAATATAAAAGCCAGGTTTACTGGCAGGAACGGTACATATTCCGAAATTCTGTCGGCGTACAGCCTTTTACGATTTTAAACATACGGATAAAAGAAGAAAGCGAAGAAAAACCGCAGGAAAGCGCTACATCCGTAATGGAATTCTTAGGTTCAGTCAAAAGGTCGGCTGCTTTTGCAATCCGTTTTAAATTTACATATTTATAGAAGGATACGTTGGTAAACTGTTTGAATTTTCTGGAAAAATAAAACTTACTGAATCCGCTCATGTCTGCGATTTCATCAAGCGTAAGGTCATCCGAACAGTGTGCGCCGATGTAGTCGCAGATTTCAATAAATTTTTCGATATATTCCTCCTGCCTTCCGGGAACATTGTCTGATTCGTCTTCTGTGTTCTGGGTGTAGTTGCGCCCAACCAGAGTCATGATTTCTAAAAATTTGCTGTATATGATAACTTCTGCGAAAGAAGGAGATGCGCTTAAATATTCGTCCTTGATTTCGATTAAGAGCTCGTGGATGCGGCTGTGGATAGCGGGGAAGTCCTCTGGCGTAATGACGATAAGCGGCGAAATGATGCTCAGCAGCGCCTCAAGGTCCTTCATAAAACGCAGGGAATTTGCACTTGGCTGAAAGATGATACGTCTGCCCGTTCTGGGCGCAAACAGCGTATGAACACAGCCGGGACAGATAAATATAATATCGCCCTCTCTGAGCGTGATGGTCTGGCTGGCACATTCTATCGTATAGATGTTTTCTGTCGGCATGATGATTTCCATTGCTGTATGCCAGTGAGCAGGGTAATCCTCGTACTCATCGTTGTCATACAGCTTGATGGAGGTGCTCTGCTTATAGTTGACAGTTTCAAAAATGCCGTTCAGGGTTTCTATCATAACAAGACCTCTCTTAAGAAAAGATATATAAAAGCAAGAATCTACTATAGCTGTATAATAATAGTATAATAAAAATGATAATTTTTGGGACATAAAAATTGCTTATAAAATACGAAAAGTTGCGCATTATCAATTTTTAATGAGGCAAAGTGCATGAAAAATAATCTATAAAATAGTTAATATTAAACAAAAACACTATTTTGTGATAGAATATATGAGCAATAATTGATAATCAACAAACAACAATTTGAAAGCATAACACAATTTGCTGTGGTATCGTTTAAGTAACATAAAACAATTTCTTTTTTGACTTTTAGGGAGGGTTATAAAATGAAAAGAAAATTATTATCAGTGATTCTGTCAGTTGCTATGACAGCTGCGCTTTTGACGGGCTGTGGCGGAAGCACACAGACGTCTGCCGGAGGCGATGCAGCTGCATCCGGAGAGACGGCAGCCGCAGAGGATGGCGTACAGGAAATTAAATGGATGTTCTGGGATGACCTGACAGCAACAGAGGATTTGATTTCCAAAGGCTATGGAGAGGTAATTGAGCGGTTTAACAAGGATTATGAAGGCAAGTATCATGTAACGCCGATTACGACAAACCTCGAAGAGTATTATCCTAAGCTGAACGCACTTGTGGCTTCTAACGAGACACCGGATGTATTTATTGTAAGCCCGGGCCCGAATCTTACGGATTATGTAGAGCCTGGAGTGGCAGCGCCGTTAGATGAATATCTGGCAGATGGCTGGAAGGATACCTTTACTTCAGATGCGGTTTTCTCACAGATGCTTTATGATGGAAAGACCTATGCAGTGCCATTGAATATTGCTGCAGCATGTGCATTTTATAATACGGAAATGTTTGAGGCGGCTGGTGCTAAGGTGCCGACAAACTGGGATGAAATGCTGGATGCCTGTGAAAAGCTCCAGGCAGCAGGCTATACGCCGATTACGATTTCGGCAGGTACCGCATGGTGCTTATCCATGGTAGCTGGTTACCTTTGCGAAATGGAGGGTGTAGACCTTGCGGCGCTGGCAGACGGCTCTGCAAGCTGGGAAGATGGAAAGCTTGAGTCAGCAGCCACAAAGCTGGTGGAATTATCCAAATATTTCCAGAAAACGGCAGCAGGAGATACCAATGATGTAGCGACGGCAAATTTCTATAATGGAGAAGCGGCAATCCTGATTCAGGGCTCCTGGGCGATTGCACAGATTAACGGCTCAAATCCTGATTTTGAATCCAAATGCGGCGTATTCCAGTTCCCTGGTGTTGAAAGAGTTATTGCAAAATCGGATTCCCTTGCAATGAGCTCCAGCACAAAATATCCGGAAGCATGTATTGCATTTATGAAATACTTTACAGATGATGCGGCACAGAAGTATACGGCTGAAATCGGTGGAAAAATTCCGGTTACAAAGGTTGAGTATGATGCAGACAAAGCACCGGCACAGCTTGCTTATGTTATGGATGTATTCGGCAATGCAAAAGGCACGTTTGGATTCTATAACGAGTCCATGCCGTCTACGGAAGCAGGAGCACATTTTGATGATACGATGGTAGCTGTATTCTTAGGAGATATGACACCTGCGCAGGCGGCTACAGATATGGAAGATTTTTATGCAGGTAACTGCCGCTAAATGGCAGGTAGTATCATGCGGCGTATATAAAATGCGCCGCATGATGATATTGAGAGGAATCGCAGATGGACAAATTATTACGTGACAAAAAGGCTATCGCAATATTTCTGATGCCGGCGCTTTTGCTGTTTGTAGTGGTGCTGTTCGTGCCAATCTGCCAGTCGGTATATTATTCCTTTTGCGAATACAAGGGACTGACGGCGCCGAAATTTATCGGTCTTACAAACTATAAAAATATGCTGAAGGATAAGAGCATGGTGTTCGCATTGAAAAATTCCCTGTTTTTTCTGGTATTTTCCTGTGTTTCACAGCTTGCTATGGGTCTGCTTCTGGCAGCACTTTTGACCAACATAGAAAAGGGACGGAATGTATTTAAAAATATCATCTACCTTCCCTGTGTTCTGTCCTCTACTGCGCTAGGTCTGTTGTGGATGTTTATTTTCAGCCCGAAGCTTGGAGTAAATCAGATTCTTGAAAAATTTGGTATTGAGGGTCCGCTCTGGCTTATGGATACCAATGGATTTATCATTCTTCCGATGTGGATTATCGCTTTTGTGGCATTATGGCAGTATGTAGGACAGTCGATGATGCTTTATATGGCACAGATTTCAGGAATCAGCAAGTCCCTGTATGAAGCCTCTTATATTGATGGATGCAGCAAGGCAAAAAGCTTTATTCATATTACGCTGCCCCTTATCAGACCGATGGTGGCAACTGCAATGTCACTCAATGCGATTGGCTCACTCAAGTTTTTCGACCTTATCTTCAATATGACGGAGGGCGGGCCGAACCACAGGACAGAGGTGCTCGCGACGCATCTGTATACGCAGGGCTTTAAGTATAATAAGTATGGCTATGCCAGCGCTATCGGCGTTGTGCTGATTGTACTGTGCCTGCTGGTTACCGGCATCATTAACAAAGTGGTCAAGACAGAGAATTATGAGATGTAGCGGAGGAAGATTATGAAAGATAATAAAACCAGAGCGACGGTCATAAAAGCATGTATTTACATATTCCTTACGCTTGTCGCGGTGCTCTATATCGCCCCTCTTTCGTGGGTGTTTATGGTGTCGTTCAAGACCAATTCAGAAATTTTTACATCACCGTTTGCTTTGCCGGAAAGCTTTTATATTGATAATTTTACGTTTGCATGGACAGCCGGAAAGCTTGGAATCGCTACATTGAATTCCTTTATTGTCTGCGCTGTAACGTTGATTTTGAGTATGCTGATTGGCTCAATGGCGGCATTTGCAATTGGAAGGCTGCGTTTTAAGCTGGCGAAGCCGTGCATGACATTTTTTCTGCTTGGCATGATGATACCGGTTCACTGCGTTATGATTCCGCTCTTTACGAGGTTTGCAAAGCTTGGACTTTCCAACAGCCTGACGGGACTCATTATACCGTATCTGACCTTTTCGCTGCCGGTAACGATATTCATCATGACGGGATTTTTCCAGAGCATGCCAAATGAATTGATTGAATCGGCATGTATTGACGGCGCAACCATTTATGAAATCTTTTTTAAGATAGCGCTGCCCTTGTCTAAAACGGGACTTTTTGTAACGGGACTTATGACCTTTGTGGCAAACTGGAATGAACTGCTGCTGGCAATGGTATTTATTTCTGATGATATGAAAAAGACATTGCCGGTATCCTTATCAAAGTTTGTAGGACCATATAATACGAACTATTCCCAGATGTTTGCGGCAATTATTATCGCGATCATTCCTACAATTATCGTATACTGCATTTTCAGCAATCAGATTGTAGATGGTCTGACAGCGGGCGCTGTAAAAGGATAAAAAGAGGCATTGAAGGAGAGAGCAATGAGCAAAGAAAGAAAACCCCTTGTTACCCATATTTATACGGCAGACCCGTCTGCGCATGTGTATGAGGGAAAAATATATATCTATCCGTCACATGACATTCCTCATAATGGAGAGGACAATGACAATGGTGATGAGTATCAGATGCAGGATTACCATGTGTTTACGATGGATGGCATTGACGCGGAGTGCGTTGACCAGGGTGAAGTGCTGAATATGCGGGACGTTCCCTGGGTGCGTGACCAGATGTGGGCACCGGATGTCGTATATAAGAATGGAAAATATTATCTGGTGTTTCCGGCGCGTGATAAAGAGGGGAATTTCCGGCTTGGAATTGCCATTTCGGAAAAACCGGAGGGCCCCTTTGCGGCAGAGGAAAATTATATAGAAGGCAGCTACAGCATTGACCCGGCGGCATTTATGGATGATGATGGAAAGGTGTATGTGTATTTTGGCGGTCTTTGGGGCGGTCAGCTCGAAAAATACAGAACGGGAGTTTTTGACCCGCAGGGAAAGGAGCCGGGTCCGCAGGAGCCTGCGGTTATGCCACGGTGTGCGGTTATGAGCGAGGATATGCTTTCCTTTGCACAGCCCTCCGTCGGTGTGGAGATACTGGACGAGAATGGAAATCCCATTCTGGCATCCGATGAGGACAGAAGGTACTTTGAAGCTCCATGGATGCACAAATATAAGGGAAAATACTATTTGTCCTATTCTACAGGAACAACACATTATATTGTGTATGCGACAGGAGATAATCCGCTTGGACCGTTTACCTATCAGGGGCGTATCATGGAGCCTGTGATTGGCTGGACAACGCATCATTCCATTATTGAGTTTGAGGGCAAGTGGTATATTTTCTATCATGACTGTGAATATTCCGGTGGAATCAATCACCGCCGCACAATAAAGTTTACAGAGCTTCATTATAATGAAGATGGCTCGATACAGACGATAGAGCCTTATGGAGAAAAATAGGAAAAGCAAAAGCAGACAGGGAACGCGTTATTCTCCCCAAAGGGATGGCGTTCTCTGTTTTATTATGTTAAAATATAATTTATGACCGAAAATGAAAAAATAGCGGCTGCGAGATGGGCGATGGAGGAAAATAAGTTATGAAATGGAAAAAATTCCGCATAGAGACAATTACGGATGCAGAGGATGTGATTATCAGTTCTCTGTATGATATTGGCTTGGAAGGAGCGCAGATAGAGGATAAGGTGCCGCTCACTGCCGCAGAAAAAGAGCAGATGTTTGTGGATATTCTGCCGGATGGACCGGAGGATGACGGAATTGCCTACCTGAGCTTTTTTGTAGAAGAGACGGAAAATGGCAGGCTTTTATTTCAGGAGGAAGAAACTGACACGGATGTCATACTTAAAAAGGTAAAAGCCGAGCTGGAGGAGCTGCGCAGCTTTATGGATATTGGCGCGGGAACCGTTACCGTAGACGAGACCGAGGACATTGACTGGATTAACAACTGGAAGCAGTATTTCCATCAGTTTACAATAGATGATTTGCTGGTAATTCCCTCGTGGGAGGATGTACAGGCGGAGGATATGGGAAAAAAGATTCTTCATATCGACCCCGGTACAGCATTTGGAACCGGTATGCACGAAACGACGCAACTTTGTATCCGGCAGCTAAAAAAATATATTACGCCCGAGACGAGGCTTTTGGATGTCGGTACAGGAAGCGGAATTTTGTCAATTGTGTCGCTCCTGTACGGCATTAAGGAGGCGGTTGGAACAGACCTTGACCCCTGTGCTGTGGATGCAGTAAAGGAAAATAAAGAGGCAAATGGCATTGCGCCTGAAAAATTAAAGCTTATCATCGGTAATATTATTACGGAAAAAGAGGTACAGGATGAAGTCGGTTATGACTGCTATGATATTGTAGTGGCGAATATCCTTGCAGATGTGCTTGTGCCGCTGACTCCGGTAATTCTTCCGCATTTGAAAAAGGGCGGTATTTATATTACCTCCGGAATCATTGATGATAAGGAAGAGACGGTAACGGCTGCTGTACGTGCAGCGGGGCTTGAGGTGCTGGAGGTCACATATCAGGGCGAATGGGTCAGCGTGACTGCCAGAAAAAATTAAGGAAAGCGGCTTATGTATCAGTTTTTTGTAGAGCCGGGACAGATTGACGGCAAAACGATTACCATTCTGGGGAATGATGTAAATCATATTAAAAATGTCCTGCGGATGAAGCCAGGCGAAGAAATTGCCGTAAGCAACGGCATAGACGGCAGGGAATATCGCTGCCAGATTGAAGAAATCTCTGCGCAGAGCGTTGTATGCAGACTGCGTTTTATCAAGGAGGATGGGCTTGAACTGCCCTCCAGAGTATATTTGTTTCAGGGACTTCCCAAAGCAGACAAGATGGAACTGATTATTCAGAAGGCGGTGGAGCTTGGCGCTTATGAAATCATTCCGGTTGCGGCGAAGCGGTGTGTTGTGAAGCTGGACGCTAAGAAAGAAAAGAGCAGGCTCGAAAGATGGCAGGGAATTGCGCAGGCGGCAGCCAAGCAGAGCAAACGCAGAATTGTTCCAAATGTGCATGGCGTTATGACGATGGCACAGGCGCTTGCTTATGCAGAGGAAATGGACTGTAAGCTGATCCCCTATGAGCTTGCGGAGGGGATGGAACAGACAAAGCGGCTGATTTCCAGCATACAGCCTGGGCAGAGCATTGCTGTCTTTATCGGACCTGAGGGCGGTTTTGAAGAAAGCGAGATTGCCGCTGCAATAGAGAAGGGTGTTTTACCCGTTACGATGGGGCGGCGTATCCTGCGGACAGAGACGGCGGGCTTTACGATGCTTGCATGGATAATGTACCATTTGGAATCCTGAACATATACTATACCAGAAGGAAAAGGAGCGTCTGACATGATGGAGGTATATCTGGACAATTCTGCCACAACCAAGAGCTTTACCTGCGTGGCGGAAATCATGAACAGAGTGATGCTGGAGGATTATGGAAATCCATCCAGTATGCACATGAAGGGTGTGGAAGCGGAAAAATATGTCCGCGTTGCAAAAGAAGTGATTGCAAGAAACCTCAAGGTAAACGCAAAAGAGATTCTGTTTACCTCCGGCGGTACAGAGTCTGATAACCTCGCGCTGATTGGCGCGGCAATGGCGAACAGACGGGCAGGCTGCCATCTGATTACGACCTGTATCGAGCATCCTGCAATCCTGCAGACAATGCGCTATCTGGAGGACCAGGGCTTTCAGGTAACCTATCTTCCGGTGGATAGCTGCGGAATCGTCCGGCTTGAGGACCTGCGCAGGGCTATAAGGCGTGATACGATACTGGTATCCATGATGCACACGAATAATGAAATCGGCTCCCTGCAGCCGGTAGAAGAAGCAGGAGCGCTGATTAAGAGCATAAATCCGGGAATCGTATTTCATGTGGATGCGGTGCAGGGCTATGGAAAATTCCGTATCTGGCCTAAGCGTATGCACATTGACCTGCTTTCCGTCAGCGGGCATAAGATACACGGACCTAAGGGCATTGGTTTTCTGTACATTGCGGAGGGGACCAAGATTACACCGATTCTGTTCGGCGGTGGACAGCAGAAGGGGATGCGCTCAGGGACGGAAAACGTTCCGGGAATTGCAGGGCTTGGCAAGGCAGTGGAAACCATTTATGAAAATCTGGAACAGGAGCGGGCTGTCATGTATGAGTTGAAGGAGCGGTTCGTACAGGGCGTTTTGCAGCTTCCCGAAGTAAAGATAAACGGACTGACCGGAGAACGGAGCGCGCCGCATGTTGTGAGCGTTTCCTTCAGAGGAATCCGGAGCGAGGTGCTGCTGCATGCACTGGAGGAAAAAGGCATCTATGTTTCTGCCGGAAGCGCCTGTGCATCCAATAAAGCGCCGAAGCCCTCTGACACGCTGCGGGCAATCGGGCTGGAAAAGGATATGCTGGATTCTACGCTGCGGTTCAGCTTTTCCGTATTTACAACGGAAACAGAAATTGACTATACGCTGCAGACGTTGTATGATATTGTTCCGGTGCTTCGCAAATATACAAGGCACTGATGAGGACGGCACCAAAGAACAGGAGAGATTATGTTTACATCATTTTTGATTAAATATGCGGAAATTGGCGTAAAGGGAAAAAACAGGTATCTGTTTGAGGATGCACTTGTGCATCAGATAAAATACGCCTTGAAAAGATGTGAGGGAACCTTTGAGGTACACAAGGCACAGGGAAGAATCTATGTAGATGCTCTGACAGAATTTGACTATGAGGATACGGTGGCGCAGCTTGGCACAGTCTTTGGCATTTCGGGAATATGCCCAGTGGTTGTTGTAGAGGATGAGGGCTTTGAGCAGCTTGGCAAAGCGGTCGTTTCCTATATTGAGGCTGCCTATCCGGAAAAGAACCAGACCTTTAAGGTCGCTGCAAGGAGAGCGCGCAAGGATTATCCGATGGATTCCATGGAAATCAATGTGGAAATGGGCGGCATCATTTTGGACGCATTTCCAGAAATGCGGGTAGACGTTCATCATCCCGATATTCTCTTAAACATTGAAATTCGTGAAAAAATTTATATTTATTCAATCATCTTACCCGGTCCCGGTGGAATGCCGGTCGGAACCAATGGAAAGGGTATGCTCCTTTTATCCGGCGGAATTGATTCTCCGGTTGCCGGGTATATGATTGCAAAGCGCGGCGTTAAAATTGATGCGGTATATTTCCATGCACCGCCATATACGAGCGAGCGTGCAAAGCAGAAGGTTGTGGATCTGGCAAGAATCGTTTCCAGATATTCAGGCCCTATTTATCTGCACATCATCAATTTTACGGATATTCAGCTTTATATCTATGAGAAATGTCCGCATGATGAGCTCACGATTATCATGCGCCGTTATATGATGAAGATTGCGGAACAGATTGCAGAGGAAACGCAGTGTCTGGGACTGATTACCGGTGAAAGCATCGGACAGGTGGCTTCGCAGACCATGCACAGCCTTGCGGCAACCAACGAGGTGTGCACCATGCCGGTGTACCGTCCTCTGATTGGTATGGACAAGCAGGAAATTGTTGAAATTTCTGAAAAAATCGGCACGTATGAGACTTCGATTCTGCCCTATGAGGATTGCTGTACGATTTTTGTGGCAAAGCATCCGGTAACAAAGCCTAATATCGGCATTATCAAAAAGCATGAAAAAAATCTGGAAGAGAAGATAGACGAGCTGGTAAAGACTGCACTTGATACAAAAGAGCTGGTAGTGGTCTCTCCGATGGAGGAAAGCCTGTAAAGGATGTAAAGGAATTTTCTATTGCATAAAAAAAGAATCCTGCAAAGCAGGATTCTTTGTGTTCTCAGTTTCAAGTGGGAAATTAGATGATGTAAGGCTTTAATACGTCTAATACTTCATCTACATTGTCTTCTGCATGAATGTTCAGGTCAATCGGCTTGGACAGGTCAAGACTGAAGATTCCCATAATGGACTTTGCGTCGATGACATATCTTCCGGATACAAGATCGAAATCATAATCAAAACGGGTAATGTCATTTACGAAAGATTTTACCTTATCGATAGAATTTAAAGAAATCTGTACTGTTTTCATTGGAATTACCTTCCTTTCTTTCAATAGTCTGTAATCAATTTTTATACTAAAGGGAAAGAGGGCAAAAGTCAATAATCAAACATCACAAAAATAGCGAGGAAACCTATGAAAAGTGTAGCACTGCATAATCTTGGCTGTAAGGTAAACGCATACGAGATGGATGTAATGCAACAAATGTTACAAGAGAATGGATACAAAATTGTGCCATTTGATGCGACTGCGGATATTTATATTATCAATACCTGTACCGTAACAAACATTGCGGACCGCAAAAGCCGCCAGATGCTGCATCGAGCAAAAAAGCAGAATCCGGACGCAGTGGTTGTAGCGGTTGGCTGTTATGTGCAGACTGGCAGAGAGACGATAGAAAAGGATGACTGTATCGACCTTGCCATCGGCAACAATAAAAAGAAAGAACTGCTTCCGATTCTGGAAGAATTTTTAAAGGAGAGGGAGACTGGGAGCCAGGATAAGACGCTGGGCGATGTTACCATACCTGACCTTGCGAAGCCGGTTTCTTATGAAGAGATGCAGCTTAAAGCTACGGGCGGGCATACCCGTGCCTATATCAAGATTCAGGATGGCTGCAATCAGTTCTGCTCCTACTGTATCATCCCTTTTGCCAGAGGGCGTGTCAGAAGCCGCAGGATAGAGGATGTTTTGGAAGAAGCCAGAGGACTTGCAGAGGCTGGTTATCGGGAGCTTGTTGTAACGGGTATCCATATCAGCTCTTATGGAATGGATTTCCCGGGAGTGGCAGGCAGAGCGGATGCACGTGAGGAGGCATACAGGCAGGGCTGCCTTTTGCGCCTGCTTGAGAAGCTGCACGAGATTCCGGGAATTGACAGGATACGCCTTGGCTCGCTCGAACCGAGAATTATTACAGATACATTTGCACAGGGAATTTATCGCCTTACAAAGGTCTGCCCGCATTTCCACCTGTCGCTCCAGAGTGGCTGCGATGCAACCTTAAAAAGGATGAATAGGCATTATCTGGCAGGTGAATACTATGAAAAGGTAAAGCTGCTGCGGGAGGTATATAAAAATCCGGCGATTACGACGGACGTAATCGTGGGCTTCCCGGGAGAAAATGAAGAAGAATTTGCGCAAACAAAAGCGTTTCTTGAAAAGGTGGGCTTTTATGAGATGCACATATTCAAGTATTCAAAGCGGCAGGGAACGAGGGCGGCTGTGATGCCGGAGCAGGTGCCGGATACCGTCAAGGCGCAGCGCAGTGAAATCCTCCTTTCTTTAGAAAAGAAGCAGTCACATGAATATCGTGAAAAATGGCTTGGAAAGCCTTTGCAGATTTTATTTGAGGAAAGCGTAGAGATTGACGGAAAGCAGTATATGATTGGACATACGCCGGAATATCTGCGCGTTGCGTACCAGACGCAGGAGGAGCTTTCCAATCTCATTATGGAAAAAAACTGTTGTGGATTTTTGCAGGAGGATACGCTTCTTGTGCAGTAATTCTTGAAATATTCTGACAAATAGAGTATACTGAGGCTACTAATGTAATGATTCAATGGGGTTAGTGCGCCCGAATATAGTGACGACGACAGAAAAAGGGGAAATGACAGGATGCAGGATTTGGGAAACACACAATTTTTTAACGTGGAAATCGAGCCGGAAAACGGCGTAAAAATCGTATTGTCAGAGGTATATGAGGCTCTGACGGAGAAGGGCTACAATCCTGTCAATCAGATAGTAGGCTATATTATGTCAGGTGATCCGACCTACATTACCAGCTACAAAAATGCAAGAAGCCTGATTATGAAGGTGGAGAGGGACGAGCTGGTAGAGGAAATGTTAAAAGAATACATTAAGACAAATCACTGGAAGTAAAACGAATGAGGATCATGGGACTGGATTATGGGTCTAAGACAGTGGGCGTTGCAATCAGCGATGCGCTGCAGATTACGGCTCAGGGAATTGAAATTATCAGACGGCAGCAGGAAAATAAGCTGCGCCGGACACTGGCAAGGATAGAAGAGCTTGCCGTAGAGTATGAAGTGGAAAAGATTGTTCTTGGTCTGCCTAAGAACATGAACGATACAATGGGAGAGCGTGCAGAAAAGTCGCTTGCTTTTCAGGAAATGCTGGAGCGGAGGACGGGTCTGCCTGTTGAAATGTGGGATGAGCGTCTGACGACGGTTGCAGCGGATAAGGCGATGATGGAAGCCGGCATCCGCAGGGAAAATCGTAAGGAGTACGTGGACAAGATTGCGGCTGTGCTGATTTTGCAGGGATATTTGGATTCCTGTGCGGCAGAGAAGCAATAGGAGGAAAAAATTGGAAAAAATCGTTTTTCAGCCGGAGGGAGAGGAAGCTGTTGCATTTTATGTGCTGGAGCAGACTACGATAGCCGGTAAAACATATATTCTCGTAACAGATACCGAAGAAGGGGACGGAGAAGCGTTGATTCTGCGGGATATTTCCGCGCCCGAAGAAACGGAAGGCATTTATGAGGCGGTTACGGATGAAGCAGAGCTTTCGGCAGTAGCCGAGGTCTTTGAAAATATGTTGGAAGATATTGAGTTCACAGAAGAGGAGCCTGATTGAACGGATAGGATGAGTTAAAAGCTTTTTGACTGTAGACGGGGAAGAAAGAGCCAAAAGCAACCCTTTTATGCTCATTTATTCTGGCGGCACGAAAAAGTGCGTTGTCATTCAGGGACTATTTATGTATGGACGGAATACAAAAAAGATGGAGGTAACTTTGTGAAGAAAAAAGTAAATAGTGGTTCCGGGCTGAAGGTAATTCCCTTGGGCGGTCTGGAACAGATTGGTATGAACATTACTGCCTTCGAATACGAGGACAGTATTGTTGTGGTAGACTGCGGTCTTTCGTTCCCGGATGACGACATGCTTGGCATAGATCTCGTTATCCCGGATATTACGTATCTGAAGGAAAATCAGGATAAGGTAAAGGGCTTTATGATTACGCACGGACATGAGGACCATATCGGTGCGCTGCCCTATGTATTAAAGGAATTAAACGTTCCCATCTATGCCACAAAATTGACGATGGGTATTATAGAAAATAAGCTGAAGGAGCATAATCTTGTAAAGGGAACCAAGCGCAAGGTTGTAAAGTTCGGTCAGTCGATTAACCTTGGAAAGTTCAGAATTGAATATATCAAAACGAACCACAGTATCGTGGATGCAGCTGCGCTCGCAATTTATTCCCCGGCGGGCACCATTGTCCATACCGGCGACTTTAAGGTGGATTATACGCCGGTTTACGGAGATGCCATTGACTTGCAGAGATTCGCAGAGATCGGCAAAAAAGGCGTGCTTGCGCTGATGTGCGACAGTACAAATGCAGAGCGGACAGGCTTTACCCAGTCTGAAAAGACGCTGGGAAAAATTTTTGATACGATTTTTGCGGAACATAAAAATACGAGAATCATCATTGCAACCTTTGCTTCCAATGTGGACCGCGTTCAGCAGATTATCAACTCGGCGTACCGGTTTGGACGTAAGGTAGTGGTTGAAGGCAGGAGTATGGTAAACATCATTGAGATTGCCCAGAACCTGAACCGTATCAACATACCGGAAAATACGCTGATTGATATAGAACAGCTTAAAAATTATCCGGATGAAAAGACGGTTATTGTAACCACAGGAAGCCAGGGCGAGAGTATGGCTGCCTTGAGCAGGATGGCAAGCAATGTTCATAAGAAGATTTCCATTAAGCCGGGAGATACCGTTATCTTTTCCTCACATCCGATTCCGGGCAATGAAAAGGCGGTTACCAAGGTAATCAATGAGCTTTCCATGAAGGGCGCGGACGTTATCTTTCAGGATGTGCATGTATCGGGACATGCCTGCCAGGAGGAAATCAAGCTGATTTATACTCTGGTGCAGCCCAAGTATGCAATCCCTGTACATGGGGAATATAAACATTTAAAGGCACAGGCGAAGCTGGCACAGGAGCTTGGAATTCCAAAGGAAAATATTTTCATCTTATCCTCCGGCGATGTGCTGGAATTTAAGGAAGAACAGGCAAAGATTGTCGGGAAGGTTCCGGTTGGCGCGATTTTAGTCGATGGTCTTGGCGTTGGCGATGTTGGAAATATCGTACTGCGTGACAGACAGCATCTTGCAGAGGACGGTATCCTGATTGTGGTGCTTGCGCTTGACGGCGTGGGCAATCAGCTTGTATCGGGACCGGATATTGTATCGAGGGGCTTTGTCTATGTGCGGGAATCCGATGAGCTTTTGGATGAAGCGAGAAGACTGATTGAAGAAGGCGTCCTGAACTGTCTTGACAGGGGCGTTGGCGACTGGGGCAAGATCAAGTCCGTTATCAAGGATTCGCTTGGCGAGTTTGTCTGGAAAAAGACAAAGCGCCGGCCGATGATCCTGCCGATTATCATGGATGTATAAAAGGCGGCAGAGCGATGAGGGATACGGAAGCGATTATAAAGGACTTTGTGCAAAAGCTGCGGCAGACGCAGGAATACAGACGTTATGAGGAAATGCGCAGACAGGTGCAGGAACGCCCGGGGCTGCGTGAGAAGATTAACGAATACCGGATTAAGAATTATGAACTGCAAAAATCAGGCGAAGGCCTGTTTGAAAAGATTGATGCGTTTGCGAAGGAATATGAGACATTCCGTGCAGACCCGGTTGTAGACGGCTATCTGGAGGCGGAGCTGGCAGTCTGCAGGATGCTGCAGGAGGTTTCCGTACAGGTTGCGGAGGCGATTGACTTGGATATTTTGCTGCCCGGCCAGGCAGGATAAAGGGAGGAAGCAATATGGGAGGCAAACAGATAGTGGGAACCATCGTTGGGACGGTCATGAAGGTCGTCATAGCAGCGCTGGTGCTGATGTTTCTATATCGCTATTCCATTATGGCGTATGATTACGGCTATCGTATTTTTGGTGAGGAGCCTGTGGATGCGGAGCCGGGAAGAGAGGTTACGGTTACTGTGACCGAAAGTGACAGTGCGGAGGATATTGGTGCGCTTCTGGAACAGAAGGGGCTGATACGTGACGCAAAGCTTTTTGTCATTCAGGAAAAGCTCTCAGGCTCTAAGACTGGAATCGCTGCAGGAAGCTACGAGCTGAACACGGCAATGACAGTAGAGGAAATGCTGGAAATCATGCTGGCAGCGGGAGAAGAGACGGCGGAGGAATAGAATATGATTCAGGAAGAAAGATTTACCGCCTATATCAATTCGCTTGACAGGGATAACCCGGCATATCTGGAGGAGCTGGAGGTCTATGCACGAAAAACAAATGTGCCGATTATCCGCAGAGAGACACAGAGCCTGCTCAGAACGCTCCTTGCATTAAAAAGACCCATGTCGATTCTGGAGGTAGGGACGGCGATTGGCTTTTCGGCGCTCCTTATGAGCGAGTATGCGCCAGAGGGCTGCCATATTACCACGATCGAGAAATATGAAAAGAGGATTCCGCTGGCAAGGGAAAATTTTCGAAAGGCTGGAAAGGAAGCGGAAATTACTCTGCTGGAGGGCGATGCGCTGCAAATATTGTCAGAGCTGGAGGGCAGCTTTGACTTTATTTTTATGGATGCCGCGAAAGGACAGTATATTCATTTCCTGCCGGATATATTAAGACTTTTGACGGTTGGAGGCGTACTTGTCTCCGACAATGTTTTGCAGGATGGCGATATTATTGAGTCGCGGTTTGCCGTAACGCGCAGAAACCGGACAATTCATGCAAGAATGAGGGAATATCTGTATGCGCTCAAGCATCATGAAGCATTGGAAACGGTGATTTTGACGCTTGGAGATGGAACGGCGCTGAGTGTAAAAACGAAGGAAATCAAGGCCTGAAGGGGCGTACACATAGAAATAGGAGAAAAACATGAGAAAGAAACCGGAACTATTGATACCGGCAAGCAGTCTTGAGGTGCTGCGGACGGCAGTAGTCTTTGGGGCTGATGCGGTATATATTGGTGGAGAGGCATTTGGACTGCGGGCGAAGGCAAAGAATTTTTCCAGAGAGGATATGGAGGAAGGAATCGCCTTTGCGCATGAGCATGGCGTTAAGGTCTATGTCACTGCGAATATTCTGGCGCATAATGCAGATTTAAAGGGCGCGGAAGCTTATTTTGCAGAGCTTAGGGAAATAAAACCGGATGCTTTGATTATTTCGGACCCCGGCATGTTTACACTGGCAAAGCGTATCTGTCCTGAGATAGAAATTCATATTTCCACGCAGGCGAACAATACCAATTATGAGACCTATCTGTTCTGGATGCGGCAGGGCGCGAAACGCGTCGTTTCCGCAAGAGAGCTTTCCCTGACAGAGATAAGACAAATTAGAGAGCATATCCCGGACGAGCTGGAAATTGAAAGCTTTGTGCATGGCGCGATGTGCATTTCCTATTCGGGCAGATGTCTTCTGAGCAATTATTTTACCGGACGTGATGCCAACCATGGCGCATGTACGCATCCCTGCCGCTGGAAATACGCGGTTGTGGAGGAGACCAGACCGGGCGAGTATCTGCCGGTTTATGAAAATGAGAGAGGCACCTTTCTTTTTAATTCAAAGGATTTGTGCATGATAGAATATATTCCTGAGCTTGTAAATGCCGGAATCGACAGCTTTAAAATCGAAGGCAGAATGAAAACGGCGCTGTATGTTGCAGCGGTTGCACGGACCTACAGGCGGGCGATAGATGATTATTTCATTTCGGAGGAAACCTACCGAAGGAATATGGACTGGTACAGAGAGGAAATTTCCAAATGTACCTATCGGCAGTTTACAACAGGCTTTTATTTTGGAAAGCCTGATGAAAATACACAGATTTATGATTCCAATACCTATACAAGTGAATATGTCTATCTCGGAATCATAGAGGATGTGGATGAAAGGGGTCTTGCACAGATTACACAGCGGAATAAATTCTGTCAGGGTGATGAGATTGAACTGATGAAGCCGGATGGTGAAAATATTCCGGTTACGGTAAGCCATATTTATACGGAAACCGGCGAAGAAGTGCAAAGCGCGCCCCATCCGCAGCAGAAGCTGTATCTGGATTTGACGCAGGCGGCACAGAAATATGACCTGCTGCGTGTAAAAACAGGTTGACCGTTATCCTGCACGTATTGTAAGATAAATGCGGAATGTATTCGGCGGCAAGTAAAAAATGAAATTAGGGCTTGCAATTTCAGGAATTATAGAGTATCTTATAAAAAAGGTCATTTGACCGTTATAGGATATGAAAAAGAACGATGGCGTTCCAGCAGTAGTGTTGGAGCGCTTTTTGTTTTGATTTCATAAGAAAGAGGAGGAAAGGTAATGGAAAAAGTATTGAATGTGGAAGAAATCTTTGCTGAAAACGTCTTTACGATTGGAAAGATGAAAGAACGTCTGCCAAGAAGCGTCTTTAAGGCAGTGAAAAAAGTCATGGATCATGGCGGAGAGCTTTCCAGAGCGGATGCCGACGTTGTAGCAAAGGCAATGAAGGACTGGGCAGTAGAAAAGGGTGCGACCCACTATACACACTGGTTCCAGCCACTTACCGGCATTACAGCAGAAAAACATGATTCTTTCGTAACGCATCCTGATGAAGATGGAAAGATGCTGATGGAATTTTCCGGCAAAGAGTTAATCAAGGGCGAGCCGGATGCTTCTTCCTTCCCTTCAGGCGGTCTGCGTGCTACCTTTGAAGCAAGGGGCTATACTGCATGGGATATTACCTCTCCTGCATTCCTGAAAGAATCCGGCGCAGGCATGACCCTTTGCATTCCGACTGCATTCTGCTCCTACACAGGTGAAGCGTTGGACAAAAAAACGCCGCTGCTGCGTTCTATGGAAGCAATCAGCGAGCAGGCGCTTCGTATCGTAAGACTTTTTGGAAATACCACTGCTACAAAGGTAGTTGCTTCGGTAGGACCGGAGCAGGAGTATTTTCTGGTAGATAAGGATAAATATTTAAAGAGAAAGGACCTCATCTTTGCAGGACGTACCTTATTCGGCGCACCTGCACCCAAAGGGCAGGAGATGGAGGATCATTACTTTGGCGTAATCAGAGAGCGCGTCGGCGCTTATATGAAGGACCTCAATGAGGAGCTCTGGAAGCTCGGCGTGACGGCAAAGACACAGCACAATGAAGTTGCGCCTGCACAGCATGAGCTTGCTCCGATTTATGAAACCGCCAATATTGCGGTAGACCATAACCAGATTGTTATGGAGGCAATGAAGCGTGTGGCAATTCATCATGACCTGCGCTGCCTGCTGCATGAAAAACCGTTTGCAGGTGTGAACGGCTCCGGTAAGCATAATAACTGGTCACTTGGAACTGACGATGGCATCAACCTGTTGGAGCCGGGCAAAACACCGAATGAAAACATTCAGTTCCTGCTTGTGCTTGCCTGCATTTTGAAGGCAGTGGATACGCACGCAGATCTGCTCCGTCAGAGCGCATCTGACGTTGGAAACGATCACCGTCTGGGTGCAAACGAAGCGCCTCCGGCAATCATTTCCGTATTCCTTGGCGAACAGCTTGAGGATGTGGTAAAGCAGCTTGTAGAAACTGGTACAGCAGCAACCTGCAAGGCAGGCGGCAAGCTGGAAACAGGCGTTTCCACACTGCCGGATCTGGAAAAGGATGCAACCGACAGAAACAGAACTTCACCGTTTGCATTTACCGGAAATAAATTTGAGTTCCGTATGGTAGGCTCTGCAGATTCTATCGCAAGCCCGAATACGACCCTCAATGCAATCGTTGCAGAGGCATTCTGCGAAGCAGCGGATATTCTTGAAAAGGCAGATGATTTCGATCAGGCAGTGCATGATCTGATTAAGAAATATTTGACTGAGCATCAGAGAATTATCTTCAATGGAAACGGCTACTCTGATGAGTGGGTAGTGGAAGCAGAAAAGAGAGGTCTGCCGAATATCAAATCCATGATTGAAGCGGTAGAAACCCTGACGACAGATAAGGCAGTAAAGCTGTTTGAGAAATTCGGCATCTTTACAAAGGCAGAGCTGGAATCCCGTGAGGAGATTCTTTATGAAACCTATGCAAAGACAATCAATATCGAAGCGCTGACTATGATTGACATGGCGTCCAAGCAGATTCTGCCCGCTGTTGTAAGCTACACAAAGACATTGGCAGATACAGTGCTTGCAGTAAAGGAAGCCGGAGCAGATGCTTCTGTTCAGACAGAATTATTAAAGGAAGCTTCCTTACTGCTTGCCGATGCAAAGAAGGCTCTGGAAACCCTGAAGCTGGAGGATGCAAAGGCAGCCGCTATGGAAGAAGGCAAGGAGCAGGCATTCTATTATAAGGATGTTGTCAAGAAAGCAATGGAAGAGCTACGTGCACCGGTTGATGCACTGGAAATGATTGTGGACAAAAAGGTATGGCCGATTCCGACTTACGGCGATCTGATGTTCGAGGTTTAAAAAAATTAAAAAAATTTAAAAAAACACTTGCAATAAGAAAAGAAATCGTGTATTATGTACGAGTGGCTTGCGAAACAAGCCGCTCGTACAGATACTGATGGGCTATCGCCAAACGGTAAGGCAACGGACTCTGACTCCGTCATTTCAAGGTTCGAATCCTTGTAGCCCAGCGCAAACCGCTGAATCAAAAGATTCAGCGGTTTTTGTTTTCTGATGGAAAATTTCCTGGAATTCCCTATTAGAAATCAAAAATAAGATACGCAACAAAGTGAGGACAAACACAGCAGTTTGCCAGCGCCGAAAAGCAAAAAAGTCATCAAGTCATATCAAATTGAACAAAATTATTTTCTTAAAATTCCAAAAATGTAAAAGATGTATAAAAAACCCCCACAAAGCAAAAATCCCCCACCCTTACCGTATGTATTTTTTCTGCTATACTAAAACCATCAAAACAAGAAAAAGCCAATAGGAAAGGGTGAGAGCATGAATGAGATAATTGTCTCCATGAAGGATATTTGCAAGAACTTCCCTGGTGTTAAGGCACTGGATCATGTGCACTTTGAGCTTCGCTCAGGAGAAGTTATGGCACTTTTGGGAGAGAATGGCGCAGGAAAGTCCACTCTGATGAAGGTGTTAAGCGGTGTATATACCAGAGATGAAGGTACTCTGGAAATATTCGGAAAAGAATACGGGGATTTGACGCCCAAGCAGGCACAGGAAGTCGGCGTTGCGATCATTCATCAGGAGTTAAACATGTGCCGGCATCTGACGGTGGCGGAAAATATGTTCCTCGGAAGAGAGATAAAAGGAAAACTTGCGTTAAACAATGCAAAAATGGAAGCGGAAGCAAAAAGGATTCTGGACGATTTGAAAATCGACATTGATCCGAGACAGACAGTAGGCGACCTTCCGGTGTCCAAACAGCAGATGGTTGAAATCGCAAAAGCGCTTTCCATCAACGCAAAAATCCTGATTATGGATGAACCGACATCGGCGCTGACAGCAAGAGAGATTGAAGACCTCTTCCGCATCATTAAAAAATTAAAGGCAGAGGGCAAGGGAATTGTTTACATCTCCCACAGACTGGAAGAATTACAGCACATTGTTGACCGCGTAACCATCATGAGAGATGGACAGTACATTACCAGCATGAATTTCGCGGATGCAACGATGGATCAGATTATCGCCAACATGGTTGGACGTGAAATCAAAGAGAAGTTCCCTCGTGTAGAGTGTGAAAAGGGGAAAAAGGTATTTGAAGTAAAGAATTTAAACGCAGGAAGAATGGTAAGAGATATAAACTTCTCTGTTTATGAAGGCGAAATCGTCGGCTTTGCCGGACTGATGGGCGCCGGACGTACCGAGACGACAAGAGCCATCTTTGGAGCAGACGAGAAAGAGAGTGGCGAGATTTACGTTGACGGAAAAGAGGTTTCCATCAACTGCCCGATGGATGCGATAAAGAACGGCGTTGTGCTTGCTCCTGAGGACAGAAAGAAAGACGGTCTGTGCACGAAGCTGAGCATCCGCCACAATCTGGCGCTTCCGAATCTTGACCTGGTATGCAATAAGCTGGGCGTTGTACTTACAGAAAAAGAGAACGCGCTCTGCGATAAGGCGGTCAGTGATTTGAAAATCAAGACGCCGAATGTAGAAATCGACGCAGGAAACCTTTCCGGCGGCAACCAGCAGAAAGTCGTTGTCGGAAAATGGCTTGCAAGAAATTCAAGGGTAGTTATCTTTGACGAACCGACCAGAGGTATTGATGTCGGCGCAAAGGTCGAGATTTATAACCTGATGAACGAGCTGAAGGAACAGGGCATCGCAGTTATGTTTGTTTCCTCCGAAATGCCGGAGGTTATGGGAATTGCCGACAGAATCATCGTTATGTGCGACGGACGCATTACCGGTGAGGTCATGGCAAAGGAAACCACGCAGAACGAAATTCTGACACTTGCGACAACCTTTGAAGATAAGAAAATTGGAAGCCATTAAGGCGAGGAGGAAAGCAAAATGAACAATAAGAAACTAAGCCCCATGGGCAGACTTCTGGCAATCAAGGGAATGGGCGCTGCACTCACAGCTTTTGTAGGTCTGATTATCCTGTTCCTTGCATTTGGTATCATCAACCCTACCGTATTTTCACAGAACAATATTATGAACCTGTTAAGGTCCATGTCTAAATACCTCTTAATCGGTATCGGACAGAGCTACCTCTTAATCACAGGTAACATCGACCTTTCCATTGGTTCTGTTGTAGCAATGAGCGCAATGATTTCCGCACAGCTTATGACAATGGGAGTACATCCTATCGTAGCTGTTTCAGTAGCACTCTTAAGCTGTCTGGCAATCGGCATCGTCAATGGTTTCTTGGTAGGAAAATTCAAGCTTCCGCCGTTCATTGCAACGATGGGTACGATGTTTGTAGGCAGAGGTATTGCTTACATGGTAAACAACAACCGTAACACAGATGCAATCGCAACCGGCATCGGCAAGGATGCAGGCGACAGCTTCCAGAATTTCTTCTACTATGGTTCAACACTTGGCATCTACAATACCTTCTGGATTGCGATTATCCTGTTTATTATCTTCTTCTTTATTCTGTCAAAAACAAGAACCGGAAGACACATCTATGCGATCGGATCTAACGTAGAGGCTGCAAAGCTTTCTGGTGTAAACGTAGTGGCAACGACAACAAAGGCATACCTTGTAAGCTCTGTATGCTGCTGGATGGTAGGCTTAATCCTCTGCGCACAGGCTGGTATGGGAAATATGGAAGCCGGAAACGTATATGAAATGTATGGTGTAGCAGCAGGCGTTATCGGCGGTGTATCTCCCCTTGGCGGTACAGGTATCCTGCTTGGCACACTGGCAGGCGCGGCAGTATGGCAGACACTTGAAAATGGTCTTAACATGATTGGCGCACAGGTTGGTATTCAGCGAGTTGTTATCGGTATCATCGTTGTTATGGCAGTTCTGCTTGATGTTGTCATCAGAAGCGGACAGCTTGGCAAAAAGAAAAAGAACGGCTGATAAAGCAGTATAAAAAGATACAAATATCCATTTGAACCTGAAACGGGCTAAACCGCAAAGCGGATAGCATATACAAAACTTACATAATGTAATAAGGAGGACAAAGATGAAAAAGAAATTGTTTGCAATGCTCTGCTGCATGACAATGCTGGCAGCTTCCCTGACAGGATGTGGCGGACAGAAAGCGGCAGAAACAGGAGCGGATGCTTCATCTGCAACAGAGACAGCTTCGGCTGACGGAGCAAAAATCGCACTGATTACGATGGACTCCATCGATCAGCACTGGGTAACCTTAAATGAAGGTGCACAGAAGGCAGCAAAGGAACTTGGCGTTGTGGTAGACTTCATGTCTCCGAACACCAAAGATGACGCACAGCAGATAGAATGTGTAAACAATGCAGTAGCTGGCGGATACAAGGCTATTATTGTAGCAGCAAACGGACCGGATGCAATCTCTTCCGCACTGAAGGATGCAGCAAGCCAGGGCGTTAAAATCGTATATGTTGACTCTCCTGCAAACGTAGATGCAGAAGCAACCTTCTCTACAGACAACAAGGCAGCAGGCAAGAGCGCAGGCGAAGAAATGATTAAGGCACTTGAGGCGGCAGGCGTTACCTCCGGTGACATCGGAATCGTAAACGTAAACGCAGCAACAGATTCCTGCGTAGCACGTGAGGAAGGCTTCCGCAGTGCATTTGACGGCAAGGGCTACAATCTTCTGGAAACACAGTACGGCGAAGGTGATGCAGCAAAATCCCAGAGTATTGCAGAGAACTACATTACACAGGGTGTTGTTGGTATCTTTGGATGTAACGAAGGCTCTACCGCTGGTACAGGAAACGCTATCAAGGCATCCGGCAAGAACGTTATCGGCGTAGGCTTTGATAAGTCTGATGCAATCCAGAACCTGATTAAGGATGGTTTCCTGCTTTGCACAATGGCACAGAACCCTGACGTTATGGGTTATGAAGGCGTAAAGGCAGCAGTTGCAGCAATCGGCGGCGAGTCTCTTGGCGGAAAGGTAACTGATACAGGCGTATCCGTTATCAACGCAGCAGCACTTGGCGGAGAAGGAGACGCTTTGGCAGCATCTGCTGTAACAGCAAGCAAGGAATGGAAAATCGCGCTGATTACGATGGACTCCATCGACCAGCACTGGGTAACCTTAAATGAAGGCGCACAGGCAAAGGCAGCAGAGCTTGGCGTAAAAGTAGATTTTATGTCCCCGAACACCAAGGACGATGCACAGCAGATTGAATGTGTAAACAATGCGGCAGCAGGTGGATATGACGCTATCATGGTAGCAGCAAACGGACCGGATGCAATCTCTTCCGCACTGAAGGACGCATCCAGCAAGGGCATTAAGATTGTATATGTTGACTCTCCTGCAAACGTAGATGCAGAGGCAACCTTCTCTACAGACAACAAGGCAGCAGGCAAGAGCGCAGGCGAAGAAATGATTAAGGCACTTGAGGCAGCCGGCGTTACCTCCGGCGACATCGGAATCATCAACGTAAATGCAGCAACAGATTCCTGCGTAGCACGTGAGGAGGGCTTCCGCAGCGCATTTGACGGCAAGGGTTACAATCTTCTGGAAACACAGTACGGCGAAGGCGATGCAGCAAAATCTCAGAGCATTGCAGAGAACTATGTAACACAGGGCGTTGTTGGTATCTTCGGATGTAACGAAGGCTCTACAACAGGCGCTGGAAATGCCATCAAGGCATCTGGCAACTCCGGAATCATTGGTGTAGGCTTTGATAAGTCTGATGCCATCATGAACCTGATTGCAGACGGCAATCTGCTCTGCACAATGGCACAGAACCCGGATGTTATGGGCTCTAAGGGTGTTGAAGCATGTGTAAGAGCTCTGGAAGGTGAAAGCCTTGGCGGAGAAGTTGTTGATACAGGTGTTTCGGTACTGACAAAATAGGTAGTTATGCGCTATAATAGGAACAGGAATGAAAACCGTCGGATGATTTCCGGCGGTTTTCCTAAACTTAAGGAGGTTATGGGATATGAAGCGAAGCGAAATCAACGCAGCATTAAAGGAAATGGAACAGATGATAAAGGATTATCGGTTTTCTCTTCCGCCTTTCTGCCATTTTACACCGGAAGAATGGGAGAGCAAGGGACACGATTATGACGAAGTGCGCGATAACATGCTGGGCTGGGATATTACGGACTACGGACTTGGAAAATTTGAAGAAGTAGGATTCTCCCTGATTACACTTCGGAACGGCAATCTGCAGATGAAGGACAAATATACGAAGTCTTATGCAGAAAAGCTGCTGTATATCAAGGAAGGACAGTATTCTCCGATGCACTTCCACTGGAGCAAGATGGAGGACATCATCAACAGAGGCGGCGGCAATCTGCTGATTCGTGTATATAATTCTACAAAGGATGAAGACCTTGACAAGGTAAACGATGTACATGTACATCTTGACGGCAGGGAAGTGGTTGTTCCGGCAGGAACACAGGTAAAACTGACACCGGGCGAGAGCATCAGCATCTACCCTTATATGTATCATGATTTTGAAGTGGAAAAGGGCAGCGGTGCAGTCCTGATTGGCGAGGTCAGCCAGTGCAATGATGACAATACGGACAACCGTTTCTATGAAAAAATGGGACGCTTCCCGACAATCGAGGAGGATGAAGCACCGTATCGTCTGCTTTGCAATGAATATCCTGCTGCAAAATAGAGGATAACACAAGAACAGACAACTGGGAGGACATAAGATGCTGAAGGTAATGATCGCGGATGATGAGGAGCGGATCTGCCAGCTTATCAAGGCACTGGTAGACTGGGAGTCTCTGAATATGGAAGTGGTTGGAATTGCACACAATGGTCTGGAGGCTGCCGAAATGGTGGAAAATCTGGAGCCGCAGATTCTGATTACTGACATTCGTATGCCGGGCTGTAATGGCCTTGAGCTGATTGAGACGGTAAAGGCGAAAAATCCTCTGCTGGAGATCATTATCATCAGCGGTTATGCCCATTTTGCTTATGCGCAGACGGCAATCAAATTCGGCGTCGGCGACTATCTGCTGAAGCCAATCAATAAATCGGAGATTATTTCTACGCTGTGCAAGCTGAAGGAACGCATCGAGGACCGGCTTCTATCAGAGCAGAATACCAAACAGCTACGGCAGAAGAGTGCGAATGATATCCGCCGGCTGCAGGGCGTTTTGCTGGAGCAGCTTATCGAGCAGAAGGAAAAGCCTCTGACGGATGAAGAACTGCAAAATGAATATTATCTTGGCGTCGGCAGGGGCGTTTATCAGGCATTCTGGCTGGCAGTAGACGAACAGCGCGGCGAGCGCAATCAGGCAAGGAGCGCAACGGTTTTGGAGAAGGTGCAGGAAATGTTGGAGAGCAGCCTTCGAAACCGCTGTATGGAAATGCTGATTGGACAAAGAAAAAATTCCTGCGTCGGCTTTTTAAATTATGAAAAGGAAAAGCAGGAGGAAATCCGTAGAGTGCTGCGGGACTGCTTAAACCGGCTGGAGAGCGGCAGGGTGCTTTATGGTGCGGTTACTTTTTCGCTGGCGCTTGGATGCGTGGCAATGGATGCTTCTGGTCTTAAGGATTCTTTTAAAGAGGCGCAGGTCATCATTCAGGAGCGTCTTGTCAGGGGAAGCGGACGGCTGTTAGAACGCATGCCGCAGCCCTCGGCTTTGCAGGGACAGAAGCTGCTGGAAAAATATCTGCGGCAGATTGGACATGCAATCGAAACTATCAGCCTGAGTGAGGCAGACGGCGCCTTGCAGGCAATGCAGCAGGCTGCACTGGAAATCAAGGACGTGCATGGATATGAAATTCATGAGCTGGTGCTGTCCGCCGCCAGTCTTTTTTTAAGTCAGGTGGATGTTGGCAGCCGGGCAGAGGAGCTGCGAAGCTTTGAAGAGCTTTGCGGGATGTGCGGCGATGCGGAGCTGATGTTTTCACAGCTTGGCGCACTACAGACAAAATATCTGGAAACCATGAGCAAACAGCATGAGACGGATACCGCACGTCCGATTCGGCTTGCAAAGCAGTACATACAGAATCATTACAGCGAACCTATTACACAGGAGGAGGTCAGCGGCGCAGTCGGACTGAGTGCGGCGTATTTCAGCGTCCTCTTTAAAAAGGTAGAGGGAGAAGGCTTTGCCAAATATCTGATTAACCTCCGGATGGAGCAGGCAAAGGTGCTGCTGCGGGAAACGACAATACCGGTTTCCAAAATCTGCCAGCAGGTAGGCTATAATGATTTGAAGCATTTTACCCATACCTTTGAGAAGGCAGCGGGCGTAAAGCCGGCGGTTTACCGCAAGCTTTACGGATAGGAGGAGCGAAATGAAAGAAAGGCTCCGGCTGAACTATATCTCAAACCGTGTCATAGGACTCGGAATTTTTGTGTTTCTGGGAATGATTCTACTGCTTTTGCGCAATGCATTTTTATATTTTCATGGTCAGGAAAGTGGCTGGAACGTTCTTTTGTCCCTGCTTATCGTGATTGCTTATACGGCGGTGGGCTGGTTTTATATCATACGGCCATATAAGCGCTCGGAGCTGCTTTTGCAGCGGTTTTTGGAGGGCTACAAGACAGAGAGCGGTGATTTTGATTCCATTTTTTTAAGCCCCTATATGGAGCTGGCGATGGAGGAAACGGAAAAAATTTTAAAATCGCCAAAGCTGATTGACCTAAATAAAAGGCAGGCGCAGTATCTTGCCCTGCAAAATCAGATAAATCCGCATTTTCTGTATAATACGCTGGAAAGTATTCGTGGAGAGGCGCTGATTGCTGGTCTGGACGGTGTTGCGGATATGACAGAGGCGCTTGCAAAATTTTTCCGTTATACGATTACCAAGGTTGAAAATCTGGTTTCTGTAGAAGAGGAGCTGGATAACTGCGAAACTTATTTTATGATTCAGAAATACCGCTTCGGCGACAGGCTGCAGCTTCATATCGACTGTGACAGCGAGGACTGGGAGGACGTTATGAATGCCAAGATTCCAAAGCTTACCTTGCAGCCGATTCTGGAAAATAGTATTATACATGGTACGGAGTTAAAGATTGGAACCGGTAATCTGCGCATCCGTTTTGAACGCACAAAGGAAAGACTCTTAATCCGTATTTCTGATGACGGCGTGGGAATGGATGAGGATACGCTTGCAAAGCTGAACCGCAAGCTGGGACGGGATGGTAATTCGATGGCATACCAGACCGGAGAGGCTGGCGGCGGGATTGCGCTTGTAAACGTAAACAGCAGAATCCATCTTTTATTTGGAGAAGAATACGGGATGCACGTTTACTCTGTTCCGCAGAAGGGAACAGATGTGGAGATCTCCCTTCCGATTTCTGCAAACGGAGCGGAATACAGGGCAGAGGTATTTTAGCATGAAAGAGGAAATATTCCGCATGGAGCGGGTTACCTATATTTCCGGTGGAAATACGCAGCTTGAAGATTTCAACCTGCAGCTCTATAAGGGTGAAATCATGGGGCTCAATCCGATTAACGGACATGGGCTCTTGGGATTTTTACAGCTTTTACAGACAAATCTGCCTCTGTATGACGGTTATGTCTATTACTGCGGTGAGAAAATCAATTCCTGGAAGCGTGCCGGAAAGACGCCAAACCGTATCGGAGTAATCGAGGCAAGGAGCCGGCTGGTAGAACGGATGACTGTGTCCGACAATATTTTCGTGCTGCGGCAGGGCTTTAAGCAGGAGGTTATTCAGGATACACTGCTGCGGCAGCAATTAAAGCCGTTTATGGAGGACATCGGGGTTGACATTCCGGGTGATATTTATGTAGAAAAGCTTTCTGCCTTTGAACGTGTTGTGGTAGAGCTGCTGCGTTCTGTGACAAGAGGCAACCGACTGATTGTCCTCAATGAAATCAATACGGTAATCAATGGGGAGGAGCTTCGAAAGCTTCATCAGATTATAAAACACTATTCCAGTAAGGGCTTTACCTTTCTCTATATTGGACTGCATCTGGAAGAAATTATGGAAATCTGCGACAGAGTAGCGCTTTTTTCCAATGGCAGGATTCAGAAGGTCATCCAGAGAGAGGAAATGCAGAGTGAGGTGGTGCAGAGCTATACCAAAGAGTTTGACCGCATGATCCGGTATCATCTGGAAAACCACAGGGCTCAGAAACAGGAAAAGCATCCAGTTCTGCGGCTTTCCCATTTATCGCAGGGAGCACTGCAGGACTTTGATATGGAAATTTATGATGGCGAGTGTCTTGTTGTGCAAAGCCTTGACGACCAGCTTTTTCAGGAGTTGGTACAGATTCTGAAGGGCAGCCGCAGACAAGAGGGTGGACAGTGCCTTGTAGATGGAAAAAGGGCTTCTATCTGTGGAAACCGCTATTTTGCAGTGGTTGCAGAAGAACCTACACGGACGATGCTTTTTGAGGAAATGAACTATATGGATAACCTCTGCATGGGCTTATCGCAGCGGATTCCGAATCTCTGGCGCAGTCGGCGTATCCGCGCAAGCATACAGCAGGAGTATGGGGAGATACTGGGCGAGGAGGTATTTTCCCTGCAGATTGACGAGCTGACGGAGCAGCAGAAGTATCAGCTTGTCTATACCAGGATTCTGCTGCAAAGACCAAAGGTCGTCATCTGTATCCAGCCGTTTAAGGGAGCGGATTTCCCAAACAGGGTCTATGTCTGGAAAATGCTGGAGCAACTTTTGGATAAGGGGATGACGGTTATTATCCTTGCAGTCAACCTTGCGGATTCCTTATCGCTTGCAGACCGGCTGATAAGAGTCGGGGGCGATGGAATGGTGGAGGAAATCAGGAAAGAAAAATTCGGTACATTGTCAGCTGCAACACCCTGGCTGAAGCTGTACCGGGATGAGGATGCAGATTAAGCGTCCATATATAAAATCAAAACAGAAAGGAAAGAAGAAATGTACGAAATAGCAGCATTAGGAGAATCACTGATTGATTTTACGTTTCATGGAATGTCGGAGGGCGGCATGCGGGTATTTGAACAGAATCCCGGAGGTGCGCCTGCCAATGCGCTTGCTGTATTTGCAAAATTTGGAGAAAAAGCAGCGTTTATCGGAAAAGTTGGAAAGGATATGCACGGACTGTTTTTAAAGGAGACAATGGAGAAGGCAGGCATTGACACGAAGGGGCTTATTTTAGCGGATGATGTGTTTACGACGCTTGCCTTTGTAAGCCTGAATGAGCAGGGCGAGCGGGAATTTTCCTTTGCGAGAAAGCCGGGCGCAGATACCTGCTTAAAGAGCGAGGAGGTCAATACGGAGATTTTAGCGGAAACAAAAATTTTCCATGTAGGCTCTCTGTCCCTTACAGACGAACCGTGCAGAAGCGCGACTTTTTATGCTTTGGAAAAGGCAAAGGAGCTTGGGAAAATTGTATCCTATGACCCAAATTACAGAGCACTTTTGTGGAAGAATGTTGAAGAGGCAAAAGCAGGTATGCGCAGTGCGCTTCCTTATGTCAATGTCATTAAGATTTCTGACGAGGAAACGGCGCTTCTGACAGATGAAAAAGAGCCGGAGAAGGCAGCAGAGGTACTTTTTGAAAAGGGCATTTCCCTGATTGCAGTTACACTTGGCAAGGATGGCGCCTATGTGCGCACGAAGGAAGGCGGAGTGGTTGTTCCGGGCTTTTCAAGCAAGGTAGTGGATACGACGGGCGCAGGGGATTCCTTCTGGGGCGGCTTTTTGTATCAGCTTGCACAGAGCGGAAAGCGTCCGGAGGAAGTGACGCTTGAGGAGGCAAAGCAGTTTGCCCGCTTTGGGAATGCAGTGGCGAGTCTGTGCGTGGAAAAAAGAGGTGGAATTCCTGCAATTCCGACGCTTGAGCAGGTACAGCAGAGGATGACGGAGTGTTAGTATGTACGTATTTGAAAGCAGAGTGCGTTATAGCGAAACGGACAGCAGAGAGATTTTAACGCTGCCGGCGCTTACCGATTATTTTCAGGACTGCGGTACCTTTCAGTCAGAGGAGCTTGGACTTGGCGTTCTGTATCTTCAGAAGAGCCATCTGGCATGGGTGCTTGCGTCCTGGCAGATTGTGATAGAGGAGTATCCGCATCTTTGCGATACGATCCGCATCGGGACCTTCCCCTATGGCTTCAGGGGATTTATCGGTTACCGTAATTATACGATGGATGGGGTGGACGGCAGGCGGCTTGCTTATGCAAATGCCATCTGGACCCTGATTCATACGGATACCCAGAAGCCGGCTATGCCGACGCCTGAAATGATTGAAAAATATAAGCTGGAAGAAAAGCTGGATATGGACTATGCGCCGAGACGGATTGCAGAGCCGTCAGAGCCAGACTGGCAGGAGGCTTTTCCGGTAAAGAAGGAGCATCTTGACAGCAATTATCATGTCAATAATGCGCAGTATATCAAGATGGCAATGCAGTATCTGCCGGAAAATGCAGATATTTGCCAGCTTCGTGCCGAATATAAAAGACAGGCACATCTGCAGGATATGATATTCCCAGCAGTACGGAAGGGAGATGACACTTATGTCATTTCTCTCTGCAATGAAAAGAAAGAGCCCTATTCTGTAATTGAATTTAAGCAGCGCAGGGAAAAATAGGAGGACGGAAAGACTATGATACGTTTGGGTGAAAAACAGACGCTTACGATTGTAAAAAAAGTAGAATTTGGTGTTTATCTGGCAGAAACGAAGGAGAGCGCAGATAAGGAAAGGGTGCTGCTTCCGGCAAAACAGGTGCCTGCAGGGGCAGAAATCGGAGATACGGTTTTTGTATTTATTTATAAGGATTCCAGAGACAGACTGATTGCAACGACTGCGGAGCCTAAGCTGATGCTGCATGAGGTTGCGCGCCTTAAGGTAGCGCAGGTCGGAAAGATTGGCGCATTTTTAGACTGGGGACTGGAAAAGGATTTGTTCCTTCCCTTCAGAGAGCAGACAGAGAAGGTAAAGGAAGGGCAGGAATGTCTTGCGGCGCTTTACATTGATAAGAGCGGACGGCTGTGCGCCACCATGAATGTCTATGAATATCTCTCCAAGGAAAGTCCCTATCAGAAAAATGACAGGGTAGAGGGAACCGTATATGAAATCAGCAGGGCTTTTGGCGCGTTTGTAGCGGTGGATGATAAGTATTCCGCTCTGATTCCGCACAAGGAGCTGTATGGCGAAATCCATATCGGACAGAAGGTAAATGCAAGGGTAACGGAGGTCAAGCCGGATGGAAAGCTGGATTTGAGCCTGCGGGAGAAGGCATATTTGCAGATTGGCGAGGACGCCAGGAAGGTCATGCAGGTAATCGAGAGCTTTGACGGCGCGCTGCCGTTTAATGATAAGGCTTCGCCGGAGGTGATACGCCGTGAAATGGGTATGAGCAAGAATGAATTTAAGCGGGCTGTCGGCAATCTGTTAAAGAACGGAAAAATTAGGATTACAGAGACCGCAATTCTGAAAATAATGGAATAAGACTTGCATTTTTATGAAATTTATGTATAATCTGGAATTATAAGAAAGGAGATGAGAAATATGAAGGTACAGAATATCAAAGACATTGATAAGTTTTTCAAGGTAATCGACAGTTGCGTGGGCAAGGTAGAGCTGGTAACAGGCGAAGGCGACAGATTAAATCTGAAATCCAAGTTATCCCAGTATGTGTCTATGGCAAACATCTTTTCTGATGGAACGATTGCTGAGCTGGAGATCATTGCTTATGAGCCGGAAGACATTACCAAATTAGTAAACTTTATGATGGAAAGCTAGGCGTAAGGAATGAACAGCAAAAAAGTAAACTGGTTCTTTTTAACAACCATTCTGCTGCATATTTTAATTGTAGTATCAGTGGTTGTTTTTCGTTATGTATTTACATTGGGTATGGTGGCAAATTTTGTGGTCAGCAGTGCGATTATTCTGGTGCCGGCGCTTTTGTTCGCTCTGGCGTCAGGAGAAAATCCTGCTGAGATTTTAGGCTTCCACAAAATCAAATGGTCCAGCGCCGCAATGATTGTACTGTTTACTTTTTTAACCATGCCGCTTACGACGTTGATCAATACCTTTTCCATGCTGTTTGTGGAAAATGCAGTTATGGAAATCAGTGATTCCGTGCTTGCACTGCCGTTTGGCGTTTCCTTTTTCTTTATGGCAGTCATGGCGCCGTTTGGTGAAGAAATCGTATTTCGGGGTGTCGTCTACAGAGGCTACCGCAGAAGCGGAAGCATTTTTCAGGCGATGCTGTTTTCTGCACTTTTGTTTGCGCTGGGGCACATGAACTTCAATCAGGCGGCTTATGCGTTTGTAATTGGCATGATTCTGGTGCTTTTGGTAGAGGCTACGGGGAGCCTCTGGGCGTCAGTTATTTATCATGTGGTATTTAACGGATACAGTGTATGTATCATGTACTTATCAGAAAGCCTGTTTCCGGAGCTTTTGGAGGAATCCGGATTAACGGGACAGGAATATACAGAAAGCATGCTTTACAGCATGGGTATTTCACTTATTATGGCAGCAGGAGCGAGTGCGATTGCAGTTTGCGTGCTAATCTGGATTGCCAGAAATGAGGGGCGCGGGCAGAGACTTTTACAGGTCTGGACCAGGCGCCGGGAACAAAAAGGAAAGATGGTTACGATACCGCTCATAATAGCAATAGTACTTTGTATTGCTTTTATGGTGGTGGATGTAATTTTATATAAAATAATGTAACGGGTATGAGAGAAATCAATATTTTGGGAATCAGTCTGAAGGATTACACCCTGCGGGAAAAGCTGTCTTTAGCAGACCGGCATCTGAAAAACGGTGCGCTGAATACGATTGAATGTGTTTCCGCGAAAACATTGATGGCGGCAGGGGACGACCCACAGCAGAAGGAATGGCTGGAAGCAATGGACATGATCGTATACAGCGATGTGGATATTGCGCGCAGTGCAGGGATTACAAACAGGAACAGACTGAAGGAAATTGAAAATAACAGCTTTTTAAAGGAGCTGCTTCGCAGATTGGCGCGGGAAAAATATCCGGTGTATCTTCTGACCGATTCAGAGGATACCATGCAGACGCTGGAAAATGACCTTGCAAGGACGCAGGCGACACTGCAGATTGTGGGGAAATATGTATTTTCGCCAGATGAGGGAACTGAGGATGCGCTGATTAACGAAATCAACGACAAAGCGCCGAAGGTCATTGTGGCATTGTCTGCGTATCCGGTGCAGGAGAGCTTCATTTTCCAGAATAAGAGCAGGCTCAATGCTGATATCTGGCTGGGATTGCAGAAGGACAGTCTTGTGCTTGGCATGGAAGAAAAAAGAATAGGTGTGCTGCTTCGCAAGCTGCAGCATAAGATTTTTCAAAGAAAAGTATCCAGATATGAAAATCAGGAAAAACCGGAGCCATAGCGCTCCGGTTTTAAATTGTGCAGGTTGCCGAAGCAAAAAATAGAGAAAAGCAAAAAAATGAAGTAAAAAACGCATAAAAAGAGAAGGATTCCCTGTAGATTTTTTTGTAAATTTATATTAAAATGAAAAATGTACTTGGCGGGGTAAGAAAAAAGCAGGCAAAAATTATAAAAACTGACGTTGTACATTTTGTATAGGAAAGAGAAGGAGTGGGGAAATGATTTCGAATCAGATACTGCAAAATACGATAGAAGGACTAAAAGCAATTTCAAGAGTTGAATTTTGTGTAATTGATACGGATGGAAAGACAGTTGCGGCGACCTCCGAGCACATGAGCGAGTTTGAGAAGCCGGCTCTGGAATTTGTAAAGTCTCCGGCAGACAGCCAGGAGATTCAGGGCTGCCAGTTTTTCAAGATTTATGACGAGCAGCAGCCGGAATATATTTTGGTGGCAGGCGGTGCAGGCGAGGATTTGTATATGGTCGGCAAGATGGTTGCTTTCCAGATTCAGAATCTGTTGATTGCATACAAGGAGCGCTTTGACAAGGACAATTTCATGAAGAATCTGCTGTTGGATAATCTGCTGCTGGTAGATATTTACAGCCGTTCCAAAAAGCTCCATATTGCAGCGGACGTTAAGCGGGTCGTCATTGTAATTGAAACAGAAAATACCAAAGAAAGCAATGTTCTGGAGTTGCTGCGCGGCTACAAGGGAAATACAGGAAAAGATTTTGTTACCGCAGTGGATGAAAATAATGTCATTATCGTAAAGGAGCTTTCTGCCAGTGACGGAAATGCCGAGATTGATAAAGAAGCGGATGGCGTTGTTGCCTTTTTGGAAAAAGAAGGCATTGGAAATGTTCATATCGCTTATGGTACGATTATAGGCGAGATAAAAGAGGTCAGCCGTTCCTACAAGGAAGCGAAGATGGCTTTGGATGTCGGCAAGATATTCTTTGGCGAGAAAAACATCATTGCTTACAGCGAGCTTGGCATCGGCCGCCTGATTTATCAGCTCCCGATTCCTCTGTGCAAAATGTTCATTAAGGAAATCTTTGACGGTAAGAATCCGGATGAGTTTGATGAGGAAACGCTGACTACGATCAATAAATTCTTTGAAAACAGTCTCAATGTTTCCGAAACGTCAAGACAGCTCTTTATTCACAGAAATACACTCGTATACCGTCTTGATAAGCTGCAGAAGAGCACAGGACTGGATCTGCGCGTTTTTGAGGATGCCATTACGTTTAAGATTGCGCTGATGGTTGTAAAGTACATGCGCTATATGGAAACGTTTGAATATTAAGATACGATGAGGTGAAATACATTGGCAGTAAAGAGAAAAGCCAGAAAAGGAACGTCAGAACCGAAGGAAATCATAGTATTAGATAATGTGAGCAAGTCCTATTCCACAGGCGCACCCGCATTAAATGGCGTGAGCCTGAAGATAAAGCGGGGCGAATTCGTATTCGTGGTAGGAGACAGCGGTTCCGGAAAATCAACTTTGATTAAGCTGCTTCTGCGTGAGCTGACGCCTACCAGCGGAGGCGTATGGGTCAACGGCGAGGACGTTGTGCGCCTGCGGCACCGTAAGATACCGAAGTTTCGGAGAAATTTGGGAATCGTATTTCAGGATTTCCGTCTTTTAAAGGACCGCAATGTTTATGAGAATGTTGCGTTTGCACAGCGGATTGTGCAGGTGCCGACCAGAGAGATTAAGAAAAACGTACCGGCGATACTTTCTACCGTCGGACTTGCAGGAAAATATAAGGCGAAGCCCAGACAGCTTTCCGGTGGCGAGCAGCAGCGTGTAGCGCTTGCCCGTGCACTGATTAACAAGCCGTCGATTCTGCTTGCAGATGAGCCGACTGGAAATCTGGACCCCAAAAATTCATGGGAAATCATGAAGCTTCTGGAGGAAATCAATCAGGGCGGAACGACGGTTTTGGTGGTTACGCATAACCGTGAAATCGTAAACGCCATGAAGAAAAGAGTTATCACAATGAAAAAGGGCGTTATTGTGAGTGACGAGGAAGAGGGCGGATATATCGATGAGGATTAGTACACTTTTTTATACGATAAAACAGGGCTTTGCGAATATCATTCGGAATAAATGGTTTTCACTTGCGTCGATTGCGACTATTTCCGCCTGTCTGTTTTTGTTTGGACTGTTTTATTCCATTCTGGCAAACTTCCAGCATGTCGTAAAGACTGCGGAGGAGGGCGTATCCGTCACAGTATTTTTTGATGAGGGCATCAGCGACGAAAAGATTCAGGAAATCGGCGACATGATTCGTAAGCGTGTCGAGGTGCGGGATGTGAAATTCAATTCCGCAGAGGAAGTATGGGATGAATTCAAGCAGGATTATCTTGGGGAATATTCTGACGGCTTTACAGAAAATCCGCTGGCAGACTCGGCAAATTATGAGATTTATTTAAATGATGTATCCATGCAGAGCGCATTGGTGACGTATCTGGAATCAATAGACGGCGTGCGGCAGGTCAACCGCTCTGAGATTACTGCAAATGCGTTGGGTGGTATCAATGTACTGATAGGCTATGTTTCCATCGGCATTATCATCATTTTGCTGGCAGTTTCTGTTTTCCTGATCAGCAATACGGTTATGATTGGAATTTCTGTCCGCAAAGAGGAAATTAACATTATGAAATATATCGGCGCAACGGATTTCTTTGTCCGTTCCCCCTTTGTAATAGAGGGTATTTTAATCGGACTGCTTGGCTCCGTAGTGCCGCTGGTATCTATTTATTATATCTATACCAATGTGATTGTTTATATCAATGACCGCTTCCAGATTTTATCGGGACTTTTGAATTTTCTGCCGGTAGAGACAATTTACAGGACGCTTTTGCCGGTGTCTGTGGGAATCGGTGTAGGAATTGGTTTTCTTGGAAGTATTGTAACGGTAAGAAAGCATTTGAAGGTATAACGGATAATGGGAAAAGGCATGAGAAAAATGCAAAAAAGAGCGGCATTTTTGCTGGCGGCATTTCTGCTTATGGGAACGCTCGTCCCTTCGTTTGACAGCTTGGCGGATTCTGATACGGAAAAGATTGAAAACAGCATTAAGGAAAAGCAGAGCGCTATTGGGGAAGCGCAGAAGCAGAAGCAGGCGCTGCAGTCCGGGCTTACCGACGTAAAAAAGCTGGTGGCAGATTTGGAGAATTCCAAAAAGAATCTTAAGGACTATGTGACCAGACTGGATGCTGACTTAAATGAAATTGAACGGAAAATAGACGAGCTGAAAGGGCTGATTTCTGACAAGGAAGCTGAGATTGAGACGACACAGGCGGCGCTTACAGAAGCCATTGCAACAGAGGAAGAACAGTATGCCGCCATGAAGCAGCGGGTAAAGTTCATGTACGAGCAGGGACAGACTTTTTATCTGGATCTGCTTTTTACGTCTGAGAATTTCAGTGATGTTTTGAGCCGGACGGAGTTTGTGGAGCGCATTGCGGCATACGACCGGAATAAGTTGAAGGAATATCAGGAAACCAGAGCGCAGATTGCGGAGTTTGAAGAGGAGCTTGAAGCGGAAAAAATCGTGCTGGATGCTGCGAAAGAGGCAGTGGAGGAGGAGCAGGCAGCGGTAAATGCGCTGATTGATTCCAAAGAGCAGGAAATCAAAACCTACGAAGCTGACATCAGCAATAAATCTCAGCTTGTTAAGGAATATGAGGAGGAAATCGCCGCGCAGAATGCTACAATAGCGGCTTTAGAGCAGGCGGTTGCAGAGGAAAAGAAAAAGCTTGCGGAGGCGAACCGCATCAAGTATGACGGCGGTAAATTCAAGTGGCCCGCGCCCTCTTATACAAGGATTTCGGATGACTATGGAAACAGAATCCACCCTATCCTAAAGACCAATCAGTTTCATAATGGAATTGATATGGCTGCGCCCAGTGGCTCTCCGATTCTGGCAGCCTATGATGGAGAAGTGGTTGCTGCTGCATACAATGGCTCAATGGGAAATTATGTGATGATAGATCATGGCGATGGGCTGTATACCATCTATATGCATGCATCGGCGCTCTATGTAGGAAAGGGTACGATGGTGGCGCGCGGCGATAAGATAGCGGCGGTCGGTTCTACCGGACGTTCTACTGGTCCGCACCTGCATTTCAGCGTGCGGTTGAACGGAAGCTATGTAAGCCCCTGGAATTATCTTTCCTCTTAAGGAATAGAATAAAATGTAACAGATAGATTTGTCTTTTGAAAGTTATAATAGAAATGGACGGCAGAGGATGAAAAATGTCTGATAAGAGAAAATTTTTAAACGGTCTGATTACCGGACTGCTGATAGCGGTTGTCATTGTCGGCGGTGTATATGCCGGACAGGAAGCCGTAACTGTCTGGAAGCAGAAGCAGAACGTGGATTCTGCACAGACGGAAAGCGTTGCAAATGCAAGAACCATGCAAAAGCTTCAGCTTATTGAGGAGATTATCCAGAAAAATTTTGCGCTTGATATGGCAGACGATGCTGCAATGGAGAATGGAATCTATCAGGGACTGGTAAATTCTTTACAGGACCCGTATTCTGCATATTTTTCCGCAGAGGAGATGGCGGAGCAGAAGAACAGGATGGATGGGGTTTATTACGGCATTGGCGCTTATGTAAGATATGACAGCAATGTCGGTTTTGCGCGGCTTGGTGAAATTTTTGAAGGAAGTCCGGCACAGGAAAGCGGACTTAAGGAGGGTGACCTCATCATAAAGGTGGATGACCAATACACCAAAAATATGTCGCTTGAGGATGTCATTGCATTGATTAAGGGCGAAGAAGGCACAAAGGTCATGCTGACGATTATGCGCGAGGGCGACAATGAGATTTATGAGTTTGAGGTAGAACGCAGAGAGGTGCCGAAGCAGACAGTAAGCTATGAGATGCTGGAGAATAAGATTGCCTATATCCGCATATCGGAGTTTGACAAGGTTACGGTAGACCAGTTCGCAGACGCAATGGCGACGGCGAAGGGCTCTGAAATGCTGGGGCTGATTCTGGATTTGCGTGACAATCCTGGCGGCAACCTTGCGGCAGTTATTGATGTGGCGAGAAAGCTTCTGCCGAAGGGACTGATCGTATATACCGAGGACAAAGCCGGAGAGCGCAAGGATTATACCTGCAATGGAGAAAATGAGCTGACCGTTCCGATGGTTGTGCTTGTAAACGGCGGCAGCGCCAGTGCATCGGAGGTTCTGGCAGGAGCTATCAAGGATTATGGCAAAGGAAAGCTGCTTGGAACGACAACCTATGGCAAGGGCATTGTACAGAAATATCTGGGAATTTCAGACGGCTCTGCTGTTAAGCTGACGACCAGCAAATATTATACGCCGAAGGGAAATAATATTCATGGAATCGGCATTGAGCCGGATGAAGAACTGGAAATGGACTATGAGCAGTATCTCGAAAAGGGCTATGATAACCAGCTCGAGCGGGCAAAGGAGATTCTCGTAAAAGGAGAATAATACAGGATTTCTTGTAAGTATCTTACAAAAATATGGTTATAAAATTATAAAAAATAACGATTCTGACAAAAGCCCTTTACAGGGCTTTTGTTATGTGCTAATATCTATTCAATAGGTAAAACGTTTAATCAAAACCCAAAAAACAACTACAGAGAAACGCTGACTGGAAAATAGCGGAAAAAGCTGATTTTCAATATCTGCGTTGGCACAATCCTGCTTCCCGGCATGGTAACGCTGATTCCGCTTTATGTTGCATGGACAAAGGGACTTGGGCTGGGAGATACCTACTGGCCGTTGATTCTGCCGTTTTTAACCGGCGGCGGGTTTTTCAACATTTTCCTGATACGGCAGTTTTTGATGACGATTCCCAAAGAGCTTGATGAGGCTGCATCTATCGACGGTGCAGGCAGGATGAGAATATTGTGGACAATTCTGGTTCCGTCTATCAAGCCGGCGATTGTGGTAGTTGGCATGATGCTCTTTATTCAGATTTGGAACGATTTGCTGCAGCAGCTCATTTACATTAACAGTATGTCTAAATTTACCTTTGCGATTGCGCTGACAAATTTTACCGGCTCCTTTGGAACGAACTGGCCGGTTGCGCTGGCAGCGACCTTTATGACAATTCTGCCGGGTATTGTGATTTATATTTTTGGACAGAAGAGCTTTGTAGAGGGTATTGTACTGACAGGCATGAAGAATTAAAATCAGTGTTGGAAATGCAATATATAATATAGTAGAAATGCTTTTAAAACAAAGGAATATCGCATGAAAATAGCAAAACGGTTTATGGACTGGTATCAGGGAAATAACGAAAAAGAGACGGCGCCGCCAAGAAGCGGCGTCGGAAGAATCTGTTATGTCATTTTAAATTACAGCGGCAGACTGATTTTGGTTCAGCTCCTTTTCTGGCTTTGCTGTCTGCCACTTGTAACAATTCCGGCTTCTGTTGCAGCTCTGAACCGTTATATAAATAAAATATTCCGTACAGGCTATGGCTTTACCCTGCAGGATTATACGACAGAGTGGAAGGATGGACTTTTTAAGAGGCTGCCCTTTGGTCTGCTGCTTGGGGCAATTGGATTTTATGCGTATTATCTGTTAAGCCTTGCCGGAAATTTTGAGGGGCTGTGGGCGGTGCTTCTGACAGGCGCAGGCGCAATGCTGTCTGCATTTTCCATGCTGGCAGGCTGCTATTATTTCTTTCTGGCATCCATGTTTGCACTGCCGGAGAGGGCACTTTTAAAAAATACGCTGCTTTTGCTTGTGATTGAATGGAAGGCGGATATTCTTCTTTTGGCGGGGGCATTCCTGTATGCTCATTTTCTGTTGCTGCTCCTTCCATATTCGATTCCGCTCGTAGTGCTTTTTGGTATGACAATCTGGCAGCTTTTTGTGTGCGCAGTACTCAATCCGATTGCTGAAAAACGGATTTTAGAGCCCTATGAGCGTCAAAAAGCAGATTGTTGCAGGAGACAAAGCATGATACAATGAGCGAAAGCGAGTCAGAGGGAGCCTGCTCACTCTTGACGAGCGGCGAAATTATTGAGTGATGAAATCACGATATACGAAAGTAGACCTTTCCTGTCCAAATACAGGAAAAATGCAGGTCAAAAAAGGAGCAGCCGCTGTGGCAACGATAAAAGAAATCGCCAAGATGTGCGATGTATCCGTCGCAACCGTTTCCAATATTATCAATGAAAAGGGACGGGTAGGGGAAGAAACAAGACAGAAGGTTTTGAAGGTCATTTCTGAGATGAATTACATGCCTAATGTCGTTGCAAAAAATTTAAAAACGAAAAATACCAGAAGCATTGGCGTTATTGCAGAGGATATGACGGTCTTTGCACTGCCGGATATTATCGACGGCATTACGGAGTTTTGTGAAAAAGAGGATTATCAGATACTCCTCATCAATCTTAGACTCTATAAAAAGTTTTCGGACCGTTATTATCGGGACAATAACCACAGGGAAATTGTATATAAAGAAATCCAGAAGCTTTTGTCAAAGCAGGTGGAGGGCATTATCTATGTGGCTGCACATGAGAGGCTGATTGATGTCATTCCGGAGGATTTGCCGATTCCTACGGTCGTAGCCTATGGATTTACCCATAGAAATGAGATTCCGTCTGTTGTTGTAAAGGATACAGATGGTGCAAAGCGGCTTATGCTGCACCTGATTCAGAATGGACATAAAAAAATTGGCGTTATCGCCGGAAAAAAGGACAGTATCCATACACAGAACCGGCTGGAGGGCTACCGGAGTGCGCTGTCGGAGGCGGGGCTTTTGTACGATCCTGCATTGATTGTATACGGTGACTGGGATCGTGACAGTGGCTATCAGAACACGGAAACGCTTGTAAAACGCGGGGCGACGGCGATTTTCGGCATGAACGATTTTATTGCAGGCGGCGCGTATGACCGTCTTGATGAGCTGGGTCTGCAGGTTGGACGGGAAATTGCGGTTGTCGGATACGATAACAGAGAAATGGCAAGCTATGAAAAGCCGCCCCTTACGACGATGGGGCTGCCGCTTCATGATATTGGCTATTGTGCAAGCGAGGTGATTATTCGCCTGCTGAAGAAAGAGGAAATGAAAAATGAGGACGGGGTATACGAGGTAGCTTGTATTCCGTATTTCAGAGAGAGTGTAAACCGTCTGTGAGATTGATATTTGGCAGAGAGGACAGGTATGAAAACAGTAACAGTAACATTGGACCCGCATTACAAAAAAGCAGAAGTGGATAAAAGACTTTTTGGCTCCTTTATTGAGCATCTTGGCAGAGCCGTATACGGCGGCATTTATCAGCCGGGGCATGAGACGGCAGATGAAATGGGATTTAGAGCGGATGTGCTTTTGCTGGTAAAAGAGCTGAATGTGCCGTTAATTCGCTATCCTGGCGGCAATTTTGTCTCCAACTTTTTCTGGGAGGACAGCGTAGGACCATTAAGTGACAGAAAGCCGCGGCTTGACCTTGCGTGGAGAAGCCTGGAGCCAAATACCTTTGGACTTGGAGAATTTGCACAGTGGACGAAAAAAGCAGGTGCACAGATGATGATGGCGGTTAATCTCGGAACGCGTGGTGTAGCGGACGCCTGCAATCTTCTGGAATACTGCAATCATCCTTCCGGCACAAAATACAGCGAGCTGCGCAGGGCGCATGGAATCGAAAATCCATACGACATCAGGCTCTGGTGCCTTGGAAATGAAATGGATGGAGAATGGCAGCTTGGCAAAAAGACCATGCATGAGTATGGCAGAATTTCGCAGGAGGCGGGAAAGGCAATGAAGCTGATTGACCCGTCGATTGAACTGGTTTCCTGCGGAAGCTCTTATAAGGATATGCCGACCTTCCCGGAATGGGAGGCGGTAACGCTGGACTATAATTATGATTATGTAGATTATATTTCCCTGCATCAGTATTATGGAAATCTGAATGATGACAGCAGTGATTATCTGGCACAGTCAGACGATATGGAGGAATTTATTCATACGGTCGTTTCTGTGTGTGATTATGTTAAGGCAAAGAAACGCAGCAAAAAGAAGCTTTTTCTCAGCTTTGACGAATGGAATGTATGGTTTCATTCCAAAAAGGAGGAGGAAGATATTACAAGCCGGCATCCCTGGCAGATTGCGCCGCCGCTTCTGGAGGACCACTATACCTTTGAGGATGCGCTGATGGTGGGTCTGATGATGATTACACTGCTGCGCCATGCCGACAGAATCAAAATAGCCTGCCTTGCACAGCTGGTCAATGTAATTGCGCCTATTATGACTGACCCGCAGGGCGGCGTTTTCAGACAAACAATATTTTATCCTTTCCTGCACGCTTCCAAATATGCAAGAGGAACGGTGCTTGAAATGCCAATAGAAAGCCCGTTCCATGAGACAAAGGGGCATGGAAGCGTCAGCGACGTTGTAGCGACGGCAGTCTGGAATCAGGAAAGGGAAGAGCTTACCATATTTGCTGTAAACAGAAATCTTGATGAGGATACCGTACTGAGAGCGGATCTGCGTGGATTTTCCGGCTATCAGGCAATCGAAAAGCTGGAAATGACAAATGTGGATTTGAAGGCAGAAAATTCCTTTGCAGAGGAGAAGGTATTTCCCAGGCAGTCAAATGAAATCAAGGTCTGCGATGGACAGCTGGAGGCAGTGCTGAAGAAGGCTTCTTGGAATGTGCTCCGGTTTGGGAAGAAGTGAGAGTGAGTGTAAAGGTGTCACAAGCAGTTCGTGCTCATTCTTTGTATGTGACATTTTGATAAGACTAATGGGATTTTGGAGTAAAGCGTGCATTTTAGTGCACGCTTTTTGCATGCGAGCGATGCCTGCAAGGGATTGACGATGCACGGTAAAGTGCCGCAAGCAGTTTGTACTCATTCCGTTGCACGAAACATTTCGATGAGCCTTTAAACCAAAATCGTGTTCAGCAAGGGCTTCCACGATTTAAAGTCTCATCTGCATCGTGCAAAAGTCATTCGTGCAAACAGGCTTGCGGGACGATAGGTAGTGTAGGGCAAACGACTTTTGTGTACATTATAATGTGTAGGTTGCTGCAAAGGATTAACGATGCACGGTAAAGCACCGCAAGTAGTTTGTACTCATTCCGTTGCACGAAACATTTCGATGAGCCTTTAAACCAAAATCGTGTTCAGCAAGGGCTTCCACG
>CAKRYY010000022.1 GCA_934432885.1 uncultured Lachnospiraceae bacterium | reverse complement strand
TTTAAAGATATTATTTGCAAAATCTATATATAACTCGAAAGGGAAGCATTTTTGCTTCCCTTTCCTTATATCTCAATTAGGGCTAAATCCTAAAAGCTATAGCATTTATAATAGGGCAGAGGAAATTATTCTGTCGGAAATAATTTATAACTTGGCATGAACTGTTGCAAATTACGGAAAAAGACATTGACTTTTGATAACAAATAAGTTATCATGAAAGAAAAAGAGGTTTGATATGTTCGATATACAGTTTTATAAAGACAAAAATGGTAAGTCAGAGATTATTGATTATCTCGATGATTTACAGGTAAAGGCACAGACAAGCAAAGATGCAAAGATAAACAGAGAGAAGATTCTGACCTACTTAAAGGCACTTGAGAAATATGGTACAAGAATAGGAAGTCCTATTGTAAAGCATATTGATGGTAGTATATGGGAACTTTGACCACTGAAAAACAGGATATTCTTTTTTTACTGGAAGGATAATAAATTTGTAATGCTGCATTACTATATCAAAAAGACACAGAAAGCACCAGTGAAGGAAATTGATAGAGCACGCAAAAACCTAAAGGACTTTTTGGAAAGGAATGATGAATCATGAAAGAAATTAACACTTTTGCAGATTATATGGCTGATGAAAGTCGTGTTACACCAGAAGAAAGACGAAAGATTGATTTTGAAGTGGAACTGATTGGAAAAATGATCGAAGCCAGAGAAAAGAAAGGCTATTCTCAGAGAGAGCTTGCAGAATTAAGCGGAGTAAAACAGCCAGCTATTGCAAGAATGGAAAGCCTGAAATCCACACCGCAGATTGATACTCTGCTGAAAATTCTTGCTCCATTGGGGTATACCTTATCCATAACACCGATTAAAGGGAAATAACACCCAATAAAACAACTGAATATTTTGTGACAGCATTAACAGTCATACAAAAAGCCATTCTTTTGAAAATAAAGAGTGGCTTTTTTCGTGCCGTTAGTTATATTTTTTGCCTTTATCACGCCGACTCGCACCTTTGCGGAGCAAATTGGATTTATTGGTTATTTTAATCAGCCAAGCCTTTTCTTCCTCTGTCAGACGAGAGTAATTCAGATGGGTTTGCTGACAGAAAATCATTAAAAGCTTATCTACATCACTACCTTCAAATTCAGCTACTTTTTTTAGCTGTTTCTTTATATCGGCGGTAACAGGCTGCTCAGGAGCACTGGTAATGTCACTGCTGTGTTTGTCACGAAGTTCAGTAACTATGGTGTCAATATCAGCGTGTATCAGATGCAAAAAATAGGTTTCTTCGATAATGTGGGCAGATTTCAGGGTGTGCATGGTGGAATCTTCTTCCGCAGGATGATATTTCGATATGATTTCTTCTCGTGCAGTATCTACCCAGACATTCATATTATGTATCTGCATGGTGGCGAATTTATCAACATACAGTTCGATGTCTGCCATTAAGTTTATAAATTCCGGATGGGTAATCAGTTCACAAAGTAATCTGTGATTGAAATTACCATTTTTCAGCGTTGAGATAGTTTTATCGTCCAGATGAAGTTCAAACAGTTCAGTATTAACATGGGCAACATTTGTCTTTGCACAGGGGCAAGATGTAAATCCAGATATTGCAAAAGATATAAAGAAGGTATACGTATTGTAAGAGGAAGAGCCGGAGGTAACAATGACAGGGTTAACCGTGACACCGCCGACCAAAACAGTCTATGCTGCGGGAGAAGAGCTGGATACCACGGGAATGAAAGTGGAAGCCAAGTACAGTGACAATACAACAAAAGAATTGACTGAAGAAGAGTATATGCTCAGCGGCTTCGATTCCTCAAAGGCAGGAACGATTACAGTGACGATATCTGTAGGCGAGCTGAAAGAGACATTCGATATTGTGATCAAGGATAAGATAATTGGCGGTTCTGATACAGATAACAATAATGAGGGATTAGGCGGAATTCAGCAGGGAGCAGGACAGATCGTATTTGGGGTTAATCAAACTGCGGATACGAATGTTAAGGTGCCGAAGACAGGAGATGAGACAAATGCTGTACCAGCATTGATAGTACTGGCAGTATCAGCCTCTGTTGCTGTAGGAACTCTGGCGGCAGGCAGGAGACGCCAGCGCAGATGAAGTAGATAAAATTTTGCATTTTAAACAGGACGGCTGCGGTGATATAATAGAGACAGCAGATAAAATAACGGGGGATGATTTGTTGAAGAAGATAAGAGAGATGATTTCCTGGAACAGCTTAGAGGGCAAGATGCTGATCGCGTTCATCATCACCGCGGTCGTCCCGTCTTTTGTGCTGATCCTGTTTTCCTACTTTAATACGGCGCAGATTGTCAGGGAGAATGTGGCGGATATGCTTCAGGCGAACCTGCAGCAGACAGAAAGCAGTATGAATGTGTGGATGGACAGTTATGAAGACATCCTGTTCCAGGTATATATGAATGATGATATCGTGGATATGGTGGGGAAGATTGAAGAAGGAGAAGAGATTGAACTTGTATCAGGCCAGCTGCGCAAGACGTTGCGTGGTATGTTCTATCCCAAAGAGCATCTGAAGTGCATCACAGTTATTACGAAGAGTGGACACGTGGTGTTCTATGACCTGCTGACCGGGGCCTCGACAAGGACCTCCTGGATGGGAAGCGTTGGGATGAGCCAGGCGGAATTGTATGAATATTTTTCGCAGGACAATACGACACGTCTTCTGCCTACAGACAAAGCGGGGGTGTTCGCGTCCGATACCTATTATCTTTTTCACATCGGTCATCGCATCATTGACTATCAGAATGTGGACGAGGAGCTCGGGGTAGTGATTGTCAGTATAGACGAGGAGATACTTCGGGAGATCTGCGCTGAAGATGAGAGTGCGGACACCTTTAAGTTCATGGTCAATACAGAAGGGAATATGGTTTCCTGCAGTGAGAAAGAACTGCTTGCGACTCATGTGATTGACTGGACAGACAAAATAGAGGAAAGAGAGAGAAGATATGAGGCATTCTTAAAAGAGCGCGGATTTCTTAAGGACAAAAACGCAGTAGTAAAGGCAATCCATGAGGAGGAGTTTGGCGGGGATATCGTCTGTGTATCCAGCCAGCAGGAACTGATATCACAGCTGAATGTACAGCAGAGGATCATGCTGCTGGTCATGGGAGTGACGGCAGCGGTTCTTCTGGCATTGATCGTTGTTATGATAAAGAATCTCATGAGTTCCATCAACCGTCTTGTACGCACGATGAAAGAAGCGGAGAAGGGCAGTCTGTCCGTACGGAGCAGGATTGACCCGTCAACACCCACAGAGATACAGATTGTGGAGGCGCAGTTCAACCATATGATGGATGAGCTTGAGGTGTCGGTGCAGAAGGAAAAGGACGCTATCGACTCACAGAGAAGAGCAGAGATCGCCGCTCTGGAGGCACAGATCAATCCTCATTTCCTTTACAATACATTGGATACGATCAACTGGATTGCCATTGATAATGACGAATACGAGATCAGCAACGCAATCGCTTCTCTTGCCGCGATCTTAAGATATGGGATCGACAACAGTAATGCGGATGTTAGGGTGAGCAGAGAGGCAGAGTGGTTAAAGCAGTATCTTTTCCTCCAACAGATCCGCCTCAAGAATACGTTTCAGTGTGAGATCCATGTGTCACAGGAAGTGATGGACTGGAAGATCCATAAGCTTTTGTTCCAGCCTTTTGTGGAAAATTCGCTCTATCATGGTTTCCAAGTGGAAAAGGATGTGTATATTCTGCGGGTGGAGATAGAGCCGGGGGATGACCTGCTTATGATCCGTATATGGGATAATGGGATTGGGATAGCTGAAGAGACAGTGGATATGATCAACAGCGGAATTTATCCGGAGAGCGGAGGTAAGAACAGCATCGGCATGAAGAACGCTATCGGGCGCATCAAGATGTATTACGGAGAACTGGCGGATGTTAAGATCAGCAGTGCTCAGGGAGAATACACGGAAGTCATGATACAGATTCCGAAGATAACGGACTGACGGGGAGAAGGATTATGAAATTTTTGATCGTTGAAGATGAGATACGCATAAGAGAAGGAATACGCAGATTGTTGCCGAAACTTAATCCCGAAAATGAGATCGCGGGTGAGGCGGAGAACGGAGAACGGGGACTTGCCCTTATACAAAAGTTGCGGCCGGATGTAATCATTACTGATGTGAGGATGCCTGTGATGGACGGGCTTGCCATGCTGGAGGCCGCATACAGAGAGGGATGCGCCGCGAAGGCAATCGTTCTGTCTGCATACTCAGAATTTGAGTACGCAAGATCAGCCCTGCGCCTGGGTGTGACGGAGTATTTGTTAAAACCAATCAATCTGGCTGATTTTTCATGCGCTATTGAGCGTGTGAAGCAGGAGATGGAAAGGGACAGAAAGGACAGACCTGAGAAGATTGGCGGATTGGACCAGGTGCTGCGTAATATCCTAAATGGAGATATGGAACTTGAGGATGAGGTACTGGACTATCTCAAGCAAAGATTCGGAATCAACAGAACCAGTGCTATCGCTCTTCTGGTGACTTATTTTGAAGAATGGACGGAAAAGAACCGAGCAGATTTTCTTAGAAAGATAAAAATGATTCTGATGGAACGGCCAGGAATTTTATATTGTATCCAGGAGGATGAAAAGCAGCGGGAAATCCGGCTGCTTCTATATAATTACAGAGAAAATGATAACATGAAGCGCTGGATACAGGGGCATTTCCTGAGAGAGAATGAGAAGGTGCATGGCGCTGCGATGGGCTGGACAGAGGTGGAGGATATCCGACTTTTGAGGGAGAATTATGAGGCAGTGCAGCAATATCTGGAGTGGACGATCCCCATGGGCGACGATGTCATCATCTCATACCCGGAGATTCTCAATATTCAGACCGAGCTGTGCGTCTATCCGCTGGATATCGAAGAACAGATGAAGGCGGCAGTCTGTGCGGGAGATCAGGAAAAGACGAAAAAATGCCTGAAAAGATTCCAGCGGTATTTTCAGGACAAGAAGTTGTATTCGCCCCAGAATATCAAAGATTGTTATGCCAGATTTTGCTGGAATATGATCCATTTTTTAAAAGAAGCTGGAAGTCTTTCGGATGAGGATATTGACCAGAGAGAACTCCTTGAGCTGATTACCCGCGCGAAGACGCGGCAGGGACTGGAGGATGCTGTGACAGAACTGCTCAGAGAGCGAAAGGATACGCGAAATCCGATTGATAATCTGAATGTCAGGCGCGCGGTTGCGATGATTCATGAGTTCTATCGTACCGGGATTACGCTTGATGAGATTGCGGCAAGACTTGGGATTACGCCGGAATACCTGGGGACTCAGTTCCATCAGGAGATGGGAATCAATTTCAGTGCGTATGTGCGGAAGTTCCGGATTGAGAAGGCAAAGAAATTGTTGTTGGGGACAGACATGAAGCTGTACGAGATTGCGGCGCAGGCGGGATATATGGATGCTAAGTATTTCAGTCGTGTGTTTAAGGCAGAGACAGGGATGCTGCCGGCGGAGTACAGAAAAACACATAAATAATCTTTCCTTAGAAATGTCCTCCTTTTTAAGTTTTATCGAATTTATCCTCTGGAAATCGTGGGGTAAAATTCAGATATAACAAAGGAACAGACAAAAGGAAACAAGGAGGAAAGAAAGATGAAATTAAGAAAATTAGCAGCGATCGGGCTTGCGGCGGCAATGATGACAGGGATGCTGGCAGGCTGTGGATCATCAGGATCATCAGATGAAGCATCCGGCAGTGACGGCGGTACCGAGACAGCGAAAGATGTGACAATCTGGTACTACTGGGAGACAGAGGGACATCAGGTAGCGCTTGATAAGGTTATTGAAGATTACAACAATTCTCAGGATACATACGAAGTAACGGCAAAATACGTACCTTTCGCAGACTTTAAAAAACAGCTTTCCATCGGCGCTTCTGCAGACGAACTTCCGGATATAGCGATCCTGGATTCACCGGACCATGCTTCCTATGCGACAATGGGCATCTTCGAAGAACTGACAGGAAAGTTTGATGTGGACAGCTACTATGACGGAGCGGTTAACTCCTGTACTCTGGACGGAAAACTCTATGGCGTACCTTTTGGTGTGAACTGCCTCGGGCTTTACTATAATGAGGACATGTTAAATGCGGCCGGATGCAGTGTACCGACTACATGGGATGAACTGATGGAGACAGCAAAGGCCGTAACAACAGATTCCGTATCAGGACTGGCGTTCTGCAGCGTACAGAATGAGGAGGGAACCTTCAATTTCACTCCATGGCTCTGGTCAACAGGAGCAAGCTCTTATGAGATGGATTCCGAGGGTGGAATCAAAGCACTTACATTTGCGAAAGAGCTGATCGATTCAGGCGTGATGAGCAAAGAATGTATCAACTGGACTCAGGGAGATGTTATGAATCAGTTTATCGCGGGCAATGTGGCAATGATGGTCAACGGACCGTGGCAGATCCCGACCATGCAGTCAGAGGCTCCGGATCTCAACTGGAAAGTTACACTCATCCCGAAGGATACGGAGTATGCTTCTTGTTTAGGCGGAGAGAATTATGCGGTAGTCAAAGGCGGAAATACAGAAGGTGCTCTGGATTTCCTCGAATATGCGACAGAAGAAGATCAGGTAAAATACATGATGGACGCTTTCGGATATATTTCAGCAAATCGGACGATTGCCGAGAGCCAGTTTGAAGCAGATTCACCGTATCAGCCGTTCGTAGAGGAACTGCAGTATGCACAGGCAAGAGGACCGCTGGCAGACTGGCCGAGCGTATCCGACGCGATCTCCCTGGCATTTAACGAAGTGATGACAGGAACTTCCACACCGGAAGATGCAGCTGCAAAGGCGCAGGAAACGATCGATGGTATCGTAGAATAAGGAGATAAAAGGTGCGGAGTATGCGGAGTGTTCTGTATACTCCCTTTTTATGCTATAGGAGGCGAATATATTTTGCGTAAAATAAGAAAGTTTTTTCAGTATGACACTATAGGAATGCTGTTTGTTTTTCCTGCCTTTTTGTACATGCTGGTCTTTGTCGGATATCCGATCGTGAGAAATATCATCCTGAGTCTTCAGGATGTCACAATGGCAAATCTGGTTCATGGGATGAAAAAGTTTGTCGGATTCCAGAATTATATCGAGCTTTTTAAAGACTCCGTTTTTCCTACATCCTTAATAAATACACTTGTATTTACTGTACGTTGTCTGGTGATGCAGTTTATCATCGGTTTCGCTCTGGCGATCTTCTTTAACAAGAGATTTGCCATCTCAAAACCGTTGAGGGGCATTCTGCTTGTGCCGTGGATGATTCCGATTACGGTGACAGCCCTGATTTTCAAGCTGCTTTTTGCGACAGATATCGGAGTGCTCAACTACATATTAAAAAGTCTTCACCTCGTATCAGAGAATATTGAGTGGCTGACAACACCGCAGACAGCTATGTTCGCGCTGATCTGTGCGAATGTCTGGATTGGTATTCCTTTCAATATGATATTAATATCCACAGGACTTACCACCATTCCTAAAGATCTGTACGAAAGTGCTTCCATTGACGGGGCTACAGGACTCCAGGTGTTTTTTAAGATCACGCTGCCGCTTCTGCGTCCTACTATCGAGTCGGTGCTGATTTTAGGATTTATTTATACATTTAAAGTGTATGATCTGGTCTACGTTATGACAAGTGGCGGACCGGTCAATTCTACACATATGTTGTCTACCTACTCTTACAAGCTGTCCTTTGAAATGTTCCAGTACAGTAAAGGGTCAGCGGTTGCGAACGTGCTGCTGGTAATCCTGATGATCGTGGGCGTATTCTATCTGAGAGCAACAAAGGAGGAGAATGAATAATGGATGAAGAGAAGAGATTAAGTGTAAAGAAAAATGTGATCTTTTGTGTTATTGCAGTTTTGATTGCATGTATACTTCTATTTCCTTTATATTGGACACTTATTACATCACTGAAGACAGAGACAGAAATATTTCAGAATCCGCCGACATTTTTTCCCCATGTGGTAAATACAAAGTCTTACGCGGCACAGGTGGAAACAGGCGATTTCAATATGTTTAAATCTTTCGCAAACAGTATGATCATCTCTCTGGGTGCGATGGCGATTGCCGTGATCCTTGCGGTGCCTGCGTCATATGGAATTGCGAAATACAGATTCAGGGGAAGAAAAGCCATGTTGCTCACATTCCTTGTCACACAGATGCTTCCGGTATCCGTACTCCTGACACCACTGTTTATGCTGTTTAAAAATATACACCTTTACAATACATGGGGCTCCGCAATCCTTGCAGATGCGACGATTGGTATCCCGTTTTCCATTTTGATCCTGAAGAACTATTTTGCTTCTATACCAAAAGATATGGAAGAGGCGGCATATATAGACGGCTGTAACCGTTTTACGGCATTTATCCGCATCCTCCTGCCTATCGCTAAGCCGGGTGTGATGGTCTGTGCGATCTTTTCTTTCCTGTATGCGTGGGGAGATCTGGCTTATGGAATGACTTTTATTATTGATCAGCAGAGCAGACCGATTACGGCGGGAATTTTTAACTTTATGGGACAGTACGGTACAAAATGGAGTTATCTGACCGCGTTTGCCGTTGTCACGATTATCCCTGTGTTGCTCATCTTCATTTTTATGCAGAAATATATTGTAGGCGGAATGACCAGCGGCGCGGTTAAAGGTTAGGCTTCCTATTTTCGGAAAGGAGAGACTATGTTACGAATAGAAAACAATAAGATCATATTTCATTATGACGCGGAAGAACTGTGGATTGAAGGCTGGGGCGAGAGTGGACTGAGAGTCCGCGCCACAAAGAACGCACAGATGCCGGATGAAAATTGGGTATTGGATCCGTCAGACAGGACTGACGCGGAGACAGAACAGACAGACAAAGGGGCGTGGATCCGTAACGGAAAAGCAGAACTCTTTATCACAAACGGCGGAAAGATTACTGTCTATGACAAAAGCGGGAATCTCCTCATGGAAGAGTATTGGAGAAACCGCCGTGATGTGACAGATAAAAAGTGCAGTGCCATTGAGGTTGAGGCGAGAGAATTCTGCCCCAATATCGGCGGCGACTACCATCTGACTATGCGCTGGGAATCGCTGGATAAGAATGAAAAGTTATTCGGTATGGGACAATATCAGCAGCCCTATCTTGACCTGAAAGGTCTTGATCTGGAACTGGCGCACAGAAATTCGCAGGCAAGCGTTCCCTTCCTCATTTCCTCGAAGGGGTACGGTCTTCTGTGGAATAACCCGGGAATCGGAAGGGCTGTTTTGGGCAAAAATATTATAAGCTTTGAAGCCTTTGGCACAAAGGCGTTGGACTATTGGATCACAGTGGGGGATACACCGGCTGAAATTGAGGAAAATTACGCGAAAGTTACTGGAACAGTTCCCATGATGCCGGAATATGGCATGGGGTTCTGGCAGTGTAAGCTTCGCTATCAGACACAGGAAGAACTGCTCGAGGTTGCACGTGAATATAAGCGCCGCGGCCTTCCGCTTGATGTGATCGTTATTGACTTTTTTCACTGGCCGAAGCAGGGAGAGTGGAAATTTGATCCGGTCTACTGGCCGGATCCGGATGCGATGGTAAAAGAATTGAAAGAAATGGGCGTGGAGCTCATGGTATCTATTTGGCCCACAGTAGACCGTAAGTCTGAAAATTATGAGGAGATGTTGGAAAAAGGTTATCTGATCCGTACGGAGAGAGGATTTCGTGTAGGTCTTGACTTTGAAGGCGCGACTATCCACTATGACGCGACAAATCCGGAGGCAAGGGCATACGTGTGGGAGAAGGCAAAAAAGAATTATTACGATAAAGGCATTAAGATATTCTGGCTGGATGAGGCAGAGCCGGAGTACACTGCGTATGACTTTGACAATTACAGATATTACAAGGGGACAGATCTTGAGATTGGAAATATCTATCCGGTGGATTACGCAAGAACCTTCTACGAGGGGATGGAGATGGAAGGGCAGGAGAACATCATCAATCTGCTCCGCTGCGCGTGGGCGGGAAGCCAGAAGTACGGCGCCCTGGTGTGGTCTGGAGATATTGCATCCAGCTTTGACAGCATGAGAAATCAGCTTGCAGCAGGATTAAATATGGGACTTGCAGGCATTCCCTGGTGGACAACAGATATCGGCGGTTTTCATGGCGGAGATCCCAATGATCCGGCTTTCAGAGAATTATTTATAAGATGGTTCCAGTGGGGGGCTTTCTGCCCGGTCATGCGTCTTCACGGAGACCGTGAGCCGAGACAGCCCCAGCATGGAACAACAGGCGGCGCGACTTGTTGTTCCGGCGCGGCAAATGAGGTATGGAGTTACGGAGAGAAAGTGTATGAGATCTGTAAGACGTATATAGAACTTAGAGAAAAACTTCGTCCTTATACACGAATGCTCATGCAGGAGGCTCATGAGAAAGGGACCCCTGTCATGCGTACTCTGTTCTATGAATACCCGGAAGATTTGTGTTGCTGGGATGTGGAAGACGAGTACTTGTACGGCTCAGACCTTCTCATTGCACCGATACTTGAAGCTAGCACACGGACGAGAAAGGTTTACCTGCCGAAAGGCGCGGTATGGGTGGACTGCAAAACAAGTTCGGAATATGATGGGGGACAGTGGGTTGAAGCAGACGCCCCGCTTGAGTGGATGCCTGTATTTATGAAAAAAGAAGCGATCCAGAATCTCAAATTTTGCTGATTCGATTATGAAATTATTATTTCTTCGTTCTTTATCATTTTTCTCAGGGATAAAGAACGAAGAAGATACTAAAAGAAAAAACAAATAAGCAAAGGAAGAGGAGGAATATATAAATGGATTTATTAATGGCAATGAATGAAAGGCATGCGGTAAGAGATTATACGAACAGACAACGGGCTAAAATACCTGTTGGGTAGCTATGACATATAATAAAGGAAAAGAGAACCTTGTAATAACCATGGGTATATGGATCGAAGGCGATAGCGTTTACTAAGAATATTCATTGATCACTGGCGCATCCACCTTTTCTGCTCTGCTGGCTGTAAGGCCGGCTTTTCCCAGCTTGTCGGAAATCTTATTGCCGGATGTAACACTAAAATAATCGGCTTCAATCACATGAGCAGAGTCAGCAATACTTACTGTGAAAGCTCCTCTTGCTTTGATATTCTGTACAGCTTTATGGTTCTCGGTCAGGTTCAGGGATACTGTCCCGCGCTCCTGCATGGTTTCCCAGGCTGCGATTGCGGGAGCTAAGAAATAGTGCCTTATATATATGAGCAATTCAAATAAATTTGAATTGAGGAAAATAGAGCTCCGTTTATTATTTTTCAGTAAACGGAGCTTTCCTATTGCTTGTAAAAACTGGATTTTGGCAGCTTGAAATGGATTCTCTAAATATGAAATGCAAATTGCGGTAAAATACGAAATGTGGTATGATAAAAAGGATACAATTTATATAATATTCTTAGGAAACACCTTAGTTGTAAAGCAGAGGGGTATAACGTGACAGTAAAAGAATTAGCAGCGTTGGCGGGAGTATCACCGGCAACAATTTCGCTGGTATTGAATGGAAAAAAGGGTGTCAGTGAGGAAAAAAGAAAGGCAATCCTGAAAATCATTGAAGAAAACAAGTACAACCACCAAAGAAAGATGGATGCACGCAGCAGGAATATCCTTTTCTTAAAATACTCACGTGATGGAATGATTCTGGAAGAGAATACGAATTTTGTATCTGCGATTATGGATGGCGCGGAGTCTGCCTGTCAGGAGCAGAATTTCAACTTTGCGATTACAATGTGCGAAGGAAATCTGGAAGAAATCTTAAAAAATATAAATTATGGGGACTTTTATGGAATCATGATTCTGGGTACAGAGCTGGATGAGCGCGATTATCGCCTGTTGAAGGTAATACCGATTCCCTATATTGTTGTAGACAACAGTATGCCGCATTTCGACTGTAATTGCGTGGTAATTGATAACAGGGAAAATGTATTTAAGGCAATTCAGTATTTTGCACAGCAGGGTGCCAAAGAAGTTGGATATTTCCGCAGCGGTGTCAGAATCCAGAACTTTATAGAACGCGAGCAGGGATTCTGGGAAGCGGTAAAGTATTTTGACTTAAAGGTCAGTAAGGAAAGTGTTTTTGAAGTTCCGCCTACCATGCTTGGCGCATTTGAACGTACGCAGGAGTACATTGCAGAGGGCGCGAAGATACCGCCATGTCTTTTTGTAGACAATGATACGATGACGATTGGAGTTATGAAAGCACTTAAAATTGCAGATTTTGATATTCCGGGTGACGCTTCTATTATTGGGTTTGACGATATTAACTTCTGCACAATTTATTCCCCTACGATTTCAACGATACATGTAAATAAGCGCATGCTTGGAAAAATGGCGTTGGCGACGCTGCGTAATATGGCAGAAATAGAGGATTTCAAAAATGTTAAGATACGTATCAGCGGGGAATTGAAGCTGCGCCAGAGTACGAGATAGGATAGCCTGATGTACGATATGCGATAAGGAACATATTTTCCGCTGGAGGAGCATATCCTTTTGTAAAAGATAAAAGCGGCAAAATGTTTATGAATAAAAAACAGATTCAGGTGATTGCGCTTGCCTTGCTGGTGCTTTTTATGATGGGCTGCGGCGCAAGGCAGGACAGGACAAAAAAATTAAGAGACCTTGAATTCTCTGTTCTTGCGAAGGAGGAGCTGCCAAAGGAGCTTTATGAACTGACGGAGGAACGAAAACAGGAGAGCTTCCGTTTCAGCTATACGGATGAGGGAGATTTGTATATCTGCGTCGGTTATGGAAAACAGACAAGCGGCGGCTACAGCATCTGCGTAACGGAGCTGTATGAAACTGAAAATGCAGTATACATTCATACCAATCTGCTGGGTCCCTCAGTGGAGGAAAAGCAGCACAAGAATCCTTCCTACCCCTATCTTGTTGTAAAGCTTCAAAATCCTGATAAGGCAGTTGTTTTTGAATAAAGGCATACACAGGCAAAGGAGAAAAAATGCTTCTTATTAAGAATACATTTCTGATAGACCCCAAAACCCACAGACAGGAGCGGGCAGATATTCTGGTTTGTGATGGAAAAATTGCAGCCATCGGTGATGCAGCAGCCTTTAAAGAAATGACAGATGCGTCACAATTACAGATATATGACGGCGAAGGTCTGGTTGCTGCACCGGGACTGATTGACGTGCATGTGCACTTCCGTGATCCGGGATTTACCTATAAGGAAGATATTTTAAGCGGCAGCCGAGCGGCAGCCGCAGGCGGCTTTACGACAGTCGTGCTTATGGCGAACACCAATCCGGTAGTGGATAATAAAGAGACGCTTTCCTATGTACTGGAAAAAGGAAAGGAAACTGACATCCATGTAAAAAGCTGCTGCAGCATTACCAAAGGCATGCGCGGAGAAGAACTGACAGATATGTCATATCTTTTGCAGCAGGGAGCTGCGGGTTTTACCGATGACGGAAAACCGTTATTGGATGAAGCGCTTACGTATCAGGCAATGCAGGAGGCGGCAAGGCTTGGCACGGTGCTCAGCTTTCATGAGGAGAATCCGGCGTACATCAAGGACAATGGAATCAATGCAGGCAAGGCTTCGGCATATTATGGAATCGGCGGCTCATCCAGAGAAGCGGAAATCAGTATGGTAAGGCGGGATGTCAGACTGGCTGCGGAAACAGGAGCAGCCATCAATATTCAGCATATCAGTACGAAGGAAGCTGTTATGCTTGTGCGGGAAGCCAAAAAAGCAGGACATGCCATCCATGCGGAGGCAACGCCGCATCACATTGCGCTGACGCAGGAGGCGGCAATTCGCTGCGGGACGCTTGCAAAGATGAATCCCCCGCTTCGCGAGGAGCTAGATAGAGCGGCAATTATAGAGGGACTTAAGGACGGCACGATTGATTTGATTGCGACTGACCATGCGCCGCATAGCAGGGAAGAAAAGGAAAAATCCATTACGCAGGCGCCAAGCGGTATTATCGGTCTGGAAACAGCGCTTCCGCTCTGCATTACAAATCTCGTAAAACCAGGACATCTGACACTGATGCAGCTTCTTGAAAAGCTGACACGGAATCCGGCAAAGCTCTATGGGCTTGATGCAGGCTATCTGGCAGTGGGTGGACCGGCAGATATTGTATTGTTTGACGCTGATGCGGAAAATCACATAGAAGGCTTCTTGTCAAAATCATGGAATTCACCGTTTTTAGGCGAAAAACTGACAGGAAAGGTACGATGTACAATCTGCGGAGGCAGAATCGTTTATCAAAAATAAAGAGGAGAGCAGTATGGCACAGAAGAAAAAAGAACAGGGAGTTGTAATTTCCCAGATAACACCTGCGCCGGGCATATTTGATATGTGGATTGAAACGACGCTTGCGCAGCAGGCAAAGCCGGGACAGTTCATAGCGGTATATCCAAAGGCGGAGAGTACGCTTTTACCAAGGCCTATCAGTATCTGTGAAGCAGACCGTAAAGCAGGCAGACTGCGGATTGTCTACCGCGTTGCCGGAAAGGGAACGGCAGAATTTTCGACGTACCGGGAAGGCGATGGGATTTCGATAATGGGAACGCTGGGAAATGGGTTTCCGCTTGCGGCAGGAGAAGGGAAAAGGGCCTTGTTGATTGGCGGCGGCATTGGCGTACCGCCGATTTTGGAGCTTGCAAAGCGGCTTTCTGCTGAAAAAAGCATTATCTGCGGCTATCGTGATGCAAACCTCTTTTTAAAGGAGGACTTGGAACAGTACGGTGACTTTTACGCGGCGACAGAGGACGGCAGCGTGGGCATAAAAGGAAATGTAGTGGATGTGCTGCGAAGCAGGGAGCTTTGCGGTGATGTTATCTATGCCTGTGGACCAATGCCGATGCTCCGCGCTTTAAAGGCTTATGCGCAGGAAAAACAGATTCCGGCATATATTTCTCTGGAGGAGAGAATGGCGTGTGGCGTTGGCGCATGTCTGGGCTGTGTCTGCAAAACGACAAAAAAGGATGCGCACTCTCAGGTTCACAATGCGCGGATATGCACTGATGGACCAGTATTTGAAGTAGGGGAGGTGGACATCTGATGAAAACAGCAGTGACGATAGCGGGTGTTACCTTTAAAAATCCGGTAATGACCGCGTCCGGAACCTTTGGCTCTGGAATGGAATACAGCGAATTCGTAGACTTAAACCGCCTTGGCGGTGTGGTTACAAAGGGAGTTGCGGCAACGCCCTGGCAGGGAAATCCTACGCCGAGAGTGGCGGAGGTATATGGCGGTATGCTGAATGCGATTGGGCTTCAGAATCCCGGCATCTCTGTTTTTATGGAAAGGGATATTCCTTTTCTGGAGAAATATGACACAAATGTCATAGTGAACGTCTGCGGAAAAACGATAGAGGAATATCTTGAAGTGGTAGAACGGCTTGCAGATACCAGTGTGGCAATGCTGGAAATCAATGTATCCTGCCCCAATGTAAAGGAGGGCGCGATTGCATTTGGACAGAATGCAGACTGCCTCTATGAGATTACCTCCCGCATTAAGGAAAAGGCACAGCAGCCTATTATCATGAAGCTCAGCCCCAATGTAACGGATATTACAGAAATGGCGAAGGCGGCAGAAGCAGCCGGTGCAGATGCCATCTCCTTAATCAATACCATTACCGGTATGAAGATAGACATTCACCGGCGGAAATTTGTGCTTGCCAATAAGACCGGCGGTATGTCTGGACCGGCAATTAAGCCGATTGCGGTACGCATGGTATACCAGTGTGCGCAGACGGTTAAGATTCCGATTATTGGTATGGGTGGCATTGCTACAGGAGAAGATGCAATAGAATTCCTGATGGCAGGCGCAAGTGCAGTCAGCGTGGGGGCAATGAATTTCGTGGACCCATACACGACGATAAAGGTAATCGAAGGAATCGAGGGCTATATGCAGCGCTATGGTATAGAAGATATTCAGGAACTGATTGGCTGCGTAAAATAAGGAATAAACGACCTCTGTGCGTCATACTTTAGTGTAGGAGACGCATGGAGGTATTTTTTTATGGAGCTGGTTAAGAAAAATATACATTTGGATCGTATAAAGTGCAGAGCTTCTTCGCAGATAACTTTGGAGGATGACCGTAACGTGCCGGACCAGAAACCGGATATGGAGCGGATTCTTTTTAAGCGAGGCAGGGTGGAAATTGATGAATGGAAAACCTCAGAGGACCATGTGACTGTAAAGGGCAGGCTGCAGTTTTCCATACTTTATATGACAGAGGATGGTTATGTGAGCCGGATGGATGGGGAAATTCCATTTGACGAACAGATATATATGGAAGGAATCGGAAACGGAGATACGGTGGAGATACAGACCGAGCTGGAGGATCTTAAGATAGAAATGATTAACTCCAGAAAATTAAGCCTGCACGCGCTGCTGTCATTATCACTGTGTGCTCCCGAATTATATGAAGAAGAGCTGGCGACGGAGCTGTATCATGAGGGCGCAGTGGAAACCAAAAAATCGGTGCTGTCACTGACGGAGGTAGCCATTGTAAAAAAGGATATTGTGCGGCTTAAGCAGGAAATGGAAATGCCGCAGAGCTTTCCCAATATCTTTGAAATTTTATGGGAGGACGCAGAGCCTGCCGGAATTACCTTTGAAGCGATGGACGGGGAAATCCGTATGCAGGGCGAACTGAGAGTTTTCCTTTTATATGAAGGAGAGGAAGATGAAAAAAGCCTTCACTGCTTTGAAAAGGTAATTCCCTTTCAGGAAATGCTGGAATGTCAGGGCTGCAGAGAGGGGATGATACCGGAAATCTCCTGTCAGGTCAGCCATAATGAGATAGAAGTCAGGGCTGACTTTGATGGCGAGGACAGAGTGGCTTCTCTTGAGCTTGCCTTCGATTTGGATATGAAGCTCTATGAGCAGGAACAGATAGAAACGCTGACGGATGTTTACGGCATTGAAAACGATGTACAGGTGATTCGGGGACAGGGCAGCTTTAACCGGGAACTGATTCGCGCATTTGGCAAAACAAAGCTTGCCGAGCAGGTAAAGCTTCCCGCAGGAGAGGAAGGAATTGTTGAAATCTGCCATGCGGACGGTACTGTAAGAGTAGAAGAAACACAATATACAGAAAATGCAGCCATTATCGTGGGAACATTGTTCCTTGCGGTCCTGTATCAGGGCGAGGAGGAACGACTGTTTTCCTTTTCGACGGAGCTTCCCTTTTCCTATGAGCTGGAGGCGGCAAATGTTACGCAGGCGTGCTGCCATCGGCTTACAGCAGCCTTAGAGCAGCTTGCTGTGACCAGACTTGCGGCGGATGAACTGGATGTGAAGGCAGTGCTTTCCTTTGCATTGACGGCAATCTGCAGCAGTCAGGAGGAAGTGATCAAAGAGGTGACTGCTTCTGAGGGCGATGCGGCGGACAGAAAGGCAATGCCGGGAATTGTCGTACATATCGCCAGAGCAAACGAAGAACTGTGGGGACTTGGAAAGAAATATTACGTGCCGCTGCAAAGACTGCGCGAGCTCAACCACTTAAGCAGCGATACCTTAAAAGAGGGTGAAAAAATCCTGATTGTACGCTAAAAATAAAAGCGTGTATAATAAAATTTCCCAAATTGCCGATGTACTAAATATAGCAGAAAAACAAGCGGCTGCGAAGCAGACATTTGTTTTTCTGCGTTTAGTAACGAGAGAATCGCCTGCGAAGCAGGCAGGGAGCGCGAAAGCGCGGATTCACGAGTAAGATGAAGAAACAAGCGGCTGCGAAGCAGACATTTGTTTTTCTGCGTTTAGTAACGAGAGAATCGCCTGCGAAGCAGGCAGGGAGCGCGAAAGCGCGGATTCACGAGTAAGATGAGAGAACAAGCGGCTGCGGAGCAGACATTTGTTTTTCTGCGTTTAGTAACGAGAGAATCGCCTGCGGAGCAGGCAGGGAGCGCGAAAGCGCGGATTCTTGAGTAAAATGAGAAACGGATTTCGTAAGGTACGCATGGAGGTGTAGCGAATGAAAATTGGGGAAGCACAGAAGGCGTATTCTGCCCGTTTACAGGAGCTGTCGGCAAGAAGGGCGGAATTACAGAGGCAGCATAAGGAAAATGAGAGCGCAGGCAGGCAGCAGGAAAACGAAGGCGTTGTTCTGGAATTATCCTCGGTAGAAAAGCAGTATCAGAAGGCGTCGGATTTTATGTCAGACTTTAACGCATACCGGGATATGCTGCGTACGATGGAAAGCGCAAAGCGGCAGAAAAAGACGGCATCCAAAAGCGCGAGTGATATGGCGAAGTGCTTGGAGATCGCGCGCCGGATTGCAAGAGGTGACAAGGTACCGGCAAAGGATGAAAAAAAGCTGCTGGAATATAATGCAAAGCTCTATATGACGGCAAAGAACATGGCTGTTATAAGCCTTGCAAGGAAACATAAAAAGCATAAGTCGCTGTGGAAGGATGAAGAAAAGGAAAATGTGACAGAGCAAAAATCCGTTGAAGAAACAGTTGACGATATGGAATGTGATATGAATATGGATGATGAAATAGGAGCGGCTCTTTAAGAGCTGCTCCTATAGCTTTACACGCCCAGATATGCCTTGCGGACATCGTCGTTATTGAGCAGCTCCTTTGCATCGCCGCTCATTTTGATGCGTCCGGTTTCCAGTACATAGGCTTTATCTGCGATGGAGAGCGCCATTTTTGCATTTTGCTCCACCAGAAGAATCGTAATTCCCTGCTTATGGACTTCTTCGATGATTTTGAAGATTTCCTTGACCAGAAGGGGAGAAAGTCCCATAGAAGGCTCATCCATTAAAAGGATTTTGGGATGTGACATCAGCGCTCTGCCGACTGCCAGCATCTGCTGTTCGCCGCCGGATAAGGTGCCGGCAAGCTGCCTGCGGCGTTCCCGCAGACGTGGGAACCGCTCATATACATCCTTGATAGAAGCCTCGATTCCGGATTTATCCTTTGAAAAAATGAAGGCGCCCATTTCCAGATTTTCTTCTACACTCATCTGCGAAAAGACATGTCTGCCTTCCGGTACATGCGCCATGCCAAGCGTAATGATTTTGCTGGGCTCTGTTTTTAAGAGATTATTGCCCTCCATCGTGACACTCCCGGAGGTTGCCTTGTGGAGACCGGAGATGGTATGCAGGATTGTCGTTTTGCCTGCGCCGTTAGCGCCGATTAACGTAACGATCTCTCCCTCCTCCACATTCAGGGAAACGTCATGGATGGCGTGAATTGCGCCATAATGTACATTCAAATCTTTTACTTCCAGTAAACAACTCATAGCAGCACCTCCTAATCGCCCAGATAAGCAGAAATAACCTTTGGATTTCGGACAATCTCTTCCGGCGTTCCGGCGGTAAGGATTTCACCGTAATTTAATACAATAATCCGTTCGCATACATTCATGACAAGGCTCATGTCATGCTCGATCAAAAGAATGGAAATCTTGAATTTTTCCCGAATCAGATTGATGGATTCCAAAAGTTCCGCAGTTTCTGTTGGGTTCATGCCGGCAGCCGGTTCGTCAAGCAGAAGTAACTTCATATCGGTTGCAAGCGCGCGTGCGATTTCAAGCTTTCGCTGCTTACCATAAGGAAGATTTTCTGCTTTTTCGTCTGCAAGCTCCTCCAGATGGAAAAGAGAGAGCAGCTCCCTTGCCTTTGCATCAATCTCAGCTTCCTCCTTCCAATAGGATGGAGTACGGAGAAAAGCGGCGAAAAGATTGTATTTCATATTTTTATTGAAGGCTATCTTAACGTTCTCTAAAACCGTCATCTTTTTAAACAGGCGGATATTCTGAAAGGTGCGGGCGATTCCAGCGGCAACGACCTGATGTGACGCTTTGCCATTCATTTTCTCGCCATTCAGGAAATAAGTGCCTTCGGTAGGCTGGTAAACACCGGTTAAAAGATTGAAAACAGTTGTCTTGCCTGCGCCGTTTGGTCCAATCAGGCCGACCAGCTCGCTGCTTCCCATTGAAATTGTAAAATCGTTGACAGCCTTCAGACCGCCAAACTGAATACCAAGTCCTTTTGCTTCCAGTACGGGTGTTTCTCTACTCATTTGCCGCGCCTCCCTTCTTTGCCTTTTTATGGAATGGCTTTGTAAGCGCTCTCGTTAAAGAAAATTCGTAGGTGCCGAAAATTCCTGAGGGCTTGAAAATCATGATAATGACTAAAACGACAGAGTACATCAGCATACGGTAAATCTGAAAATCACGCAGGATTTCAGGAAGGGCTGCAAGAACAGCTGCACCGATGATGGAGCCTGTCAGGGAACCAGTACCGCCGAGGATAACCATTGTCAGAAATTCCGAGGATTTCATGAAGTTAAAGTAGGTCGGTATGATTGCGGTCATATAATGGGAATAGATTGCGCCCGCTACGCCTGCAAAAAATGCAGAGAGGACAAAGGTCATAACCTTATAATAGGTAACGTTGATGCCGGATGCGGCTGCCGCAATGTAATCCTCCCGGATTGCAATGACTGCCCTGCCGAAGCGGGAGCGGACATACATGTACATCAATGTAACGCAGATTACCATAACAACATAGATATAATGATAATCAGAAATTTTTGGAATTCCGCTTAAGGTCTTGCCGCCTCCGGTAATCTGAAAGTTGGTAAAGGCAACACGGACGATTTCGGCAAAGGCAACTGTGACAATCGCAAGATAATCACCGCGCAGCCGCAGCGCCGGAATCCCGACGACAAAGCCCATGATGCCGGAAGCGATGCCGCCTACAAGGATTGCTATCAGAAAATAGACAACTGTCGGAAGCGTAATGCCCGCATTTATCATGGCAATCGTGACAACTGCGGAAGCATAAGCGCCGATGGACATAAAGCCTGCATGCCCAAGAGAAAACTCACCCATGTAACCAGTCAGAAGATTCAGGGAGCATACAATGATAATCGTCATCATTGCAATAACCGCGATACCCATAATGTAATTTGTCTTTGCGCCCAGAATACCGCTGTCAAAAATTCCCATTATAATAAGGAAGAGCAGCAAAACGCCAACCAGATTGATAAAATATGATTTCTTCATAGTACCTGACATAATCTCTCACCTACACTTTCTCGCCAACGTTTTTGCCCAGAATACCGGCGGGCTTTACGAGCAGGACGACGATAAGGATACTGTAAGTGATTGCTTCGTACCAGCCGGGAGCCAGATACACCTTAATCAGAATTTCCAGCAGACCTACGACGATGCCGCCGAGCATGGCACCGGGAATACTCCCGATGCCGCCCAGTACGGCTGCGATAAACGCTTTGATACCAAGCATGGTGCCCATATCAGTCGTACATCTTGGATAAGTGGAACAATACATAAGTGCTGCCACTGCCGCCAGACCGGAGCCGATGGCAAAAGTGGTAGTAATGATTTTGTTTACATTGATTCCAACAAGAGTGGAGGCCTCCTTGTCCTCAGGAACGGCGCGCATCGCTTTTCCGAGCGTTGTCTTTTTGACAAAAATATGGAGCGCCAGCATCATCAAAAGTCCAATGGAGAGCGTTACAAGGTATTTTACCGGCAGACTCACGCCGAGTACCTTCAGGGTAGGCAGAGAAAAGATTTCGGGTACTGCCTTTGGGTTTGCACCGAATAGTACAAGCGCAAGATTTTCAAGGAACAGGCTCATGGCAAGCGCCGTGATGAGGGCGGACATGGATCCTGCGCCGCGCACCGGCTTATAAGCGATTGCTTCAACTGCCACGCCGACAAAGACACAGACCAGTACGGCTACGATGACGGAGAGCCACGCCGGCATACCGGCATTTACCATCAGCGGAATCGTATAAAAGAGCGTATAGCTGCCGACCATGATGAAATCGCTGTGTGCGAAGTTAATCATACGGATGATACCGTATACCATTGTGTATCCAAGCGCTACCAGCGCGTAAACAGAACCCTGATTCAGACCGTTGATTATGCTCTGAATAAATAATGACATAAAGGACACCTTCCTTCTTATGTAAATTTAGCTGCTTTATTCAGGCATAACGTTTGCTCTCCATACAGGAGCGCCATCCTTAAATTCTACGAAGGTAATCGGCTTTTTCGGGTCGCCGTTTTCGTCCAGCGTAAAGGAGCCTGTAACGCCTTCATAGGTCATGCCTGTCATTGCTTTGATAATATCTGCGGTAGCACCTGTGCCGGATGCTTCGATTGCCTGCGCAACCATTTTTACAGAATCATAGTAGCATGCACCGGCAGAGGTCAGTGTATCTGTGCCATAAGTATCGGTATAGCTCTTAACATAGGCCTGTACTGCTTCGGAAGGATCCTCCGGTGCGTAGTGGTTGGTGTAATAGGTATTGTTGAAATAGCTTTCCTTACCGCTGGTATCAGAACAATCCCAGGCATCGCCGCCGACGATTGCGCCTTCAAAGCCAGCCTCTCTTGCCTGCTGTACGAGAATTGGTACCTGGTCAAGCATGCACGGATAGAAGAGAACATCTGCACCGCTTGCAACTACCTGTGATACCTGAGCGGAGAAGTCAACATCCTTTGTGGTCGATTCTCCTTCATATACCATTTCCAGTCCATAATCAGCCCAGGAAGATACGATGGATTCATGTAAGCCATTGGAGTAATCATCATCCTTTGCGTAGATAACAGCAGCCTTCTTAGCACCTAACTCATCTTTTGCAAACTGTGTCATCATCGGACCCTGTACCGGGTCGATAAAGCAGGCACGGAAAATATTAGAACCAATCAGGGTCAGCTTTGCATTGGTTGCGCATGGAGAAAGAAGCAGCATGCCTTCCTCCTGTGCTCTTTCTGCCATCGGAATAGAGCAGGAAGATGTGTATGTGCCGATGATAGCAACGACCCCATCGCTCATCAGACGGTTGTAAGCATTTACCGCTTCTGTGGAATCAGCCTTGTCATCTACGATTTCTGCGATTTCAAGCTGTTTTCCAAGAACACCGCCAGCTGCATTGATTTCATCTACTGCCAGCTTAACGGAATTGGTGGCAGACTCTCCATACAGGGCAAGACCACCGGTAATCGGAGCGGATACGCCGATTTTGATAGTGTCGCCAGTAGGCGCTTCGCTGGGTGCGGCGCTTTCCGTTCCTGCAGCAGTATCTGCTGTCGTGTCAGAAGTGGCAGTGGAAGCGGTGCCTGCGCCGGTGGTTGCGCAGCCTGCAAGCGATGCACACATCATCAGTGCCAGTAGAGCGGATAATGTTTTTTTCTTCATAATGTCTCCTCCTTTTTAATAAGTGGCGTTTACAGGAACGATGCTTTAAGTATTTTTACTATGTAAGCATAAAAAAGGAGCTTCATCGAAATGATGAAACTCCTTCGTTCCTGTTAATGAGTTGTATTATAGTAAAGCTTTCTGAAAAATGCAACACTTATTTTTAAAAAAACTAAAAATGCGTTATATTGTCCGAAAATATGCTGTAACCAACTTCGCCACTGCCATTTGACGACGCATCAGCCGATGCGGGTTTTCAGGTAATCCTTAATAATCTGCACACACTGCTCATAGGTCAGCTTTCCCGTATTTAAGCACAGATCATAGTTATAGGGATTTTCCCAGTCTCTGCCGGTATGATATTTGTAATACTCCCGGCGGTATTTGTCAGTAGTTATGACATGCTTTTCCGCTTCCTTACGGTTGATGCCAAGCCGTGACATTTCCTTATCGATGCACTTTTCGAGCGGTGCATAGAGAAAGACAGTAACAACGTTTGGATAATCCCGCAGGATATAATCGGCAGCTCTGCCGATGCAGATGTAGGATTCGCGTTCCGCCAGCTCCTTTAAAACCTTTGCCTGATAATTGAAAAGGTTGTCATTGGAGGTGAAGTCATCGCTCTCCGGTGGAATCAGCTCGCCGTTGTACACCTTCTTGGAAACGCGGTAGAGCAGACTGTTTTTGACATGCTCATCGGCTCTTGCAAAGAGTGCCTCATTGATACCGCTGTCGTCAGAAGCGAGCTGGAGCAGCTTGCGGTCGTACATTTCGATGCCCAGATCATCAGCTAAAAGCTTGCTGATACTGGTTGCGCCGCTGCCGCAGGTACGGGTAATGGCAATTACGAATTTTTCCATAACAGGGAACCTCCTTTTTTGATATGGCAGGTGCCATAGGTTTTTGTTGAACAATCATAAAGCCTTTCCGGCAGATTGTCAACAAAAAGAAAAGAGGATTAAATCGTAGTATCCTGTGTTGTGCTGTCGTTATTTTTAACTTCGTCTGTCTTTTTTGCTTCCTTGCTCCATGCGTCGAATTTTTCCATAACAGCATCATAGGTCCGCTGGGAAATATCAGGAAGGTCCTTGCCCCATGCGCCTGTAGCTTCCTTGAAGCCCTTGATAAAGGCATTTTTCATGGTCTCGATTTTATCAGGGTCTCCGCCGGAGAGCGCTTTTGCAAAATCAAGGATACGGTCAGAGGTCTGCTTTACGCCCCAGTAGCCATCCTCGGCAATATCTGCCTGCGCCTGTGCTTTGGTAGCGGCATCTACGGTGAAATTGCCGCCTGCAAGGAATTTCCACATGGAGTCTCCGCTGTTTGCGATTCCAAAGGTAGTACCCTGCTGTGTCATCAGACGCTCAACGAGAGTGCGCATCTGTGCGGTACGCTCGTCAGCATCCGCTTTTAATTTTGCAATCAGCTCGGTATTCGGCTTGTATGTTTTGGTAGAAGAACCAACGGTCTCGTTTGATTTTTCATAGACAACGCCGGTGCTGCTTGTGTTTTCAGTCTGCTTTGCATCGGAAGAAACAGAAGCTGTCTTGGATTCAGAAGCTGCCGCCTTTGCAGCGTCCTCAAAATAAAGGCTGTAATCTGTGCTGCCGATTCCTGTAATTCCGTTTACGCTCATAAAATAACCTCCTTGTCAAGTGATGCGGAGTAATCCATTCTCCGTATAACGCTTATGATAGCTTTCATAATTTATATCGGACAAAATGGGAAAAGGTTAACGGAAGAGGCGCAGATTTTCGCCATTTTCGTTGCTTTTTTTGCTGGGATTGTATATAATGAAATCCAATTAGTGTATACAAAGTACAAATTAGCGGAGAAACAAATGGAGAAAATTACTCTTAAGGCAATGGCGAAGGTCAATCTCGGACTGGACGTCATAAAAAGGCTGGAAAATGGTTATCATCAGGTAAAGATGATTATGCAGACCATCAATCTGTATGATGAGCTGACTTTTGAAAAGGCAGAGCAGGGAATCACCCTTCAGATTGATGATGCGTATCTTCCTGCGGATGAAAGCAATCTGGTGTGGCGGGCGGCGGCACTGATAAAGGAGCACACGCCTTTTGACGGCGTTAAGATTTCCCTCAAAAAAAGAATACCAATGGCAGCAGGCATGGCGGGCGGCAGCACCGATGCAGCGGCAGTGTTTCATGGACTGAACAGGCTCTATGACCTTGGGATGGATGTGGAGAGGATGCAGCAGCTTGGCGTAAAGCTTGGTGCGGATATTCCCTTTTGTATTGCGGGCGGAACGATGAAAAGTGAAGGCATCGGCGAGATCCTGACACCACTTCCGGCGCCTCCGGCGGCGTTTTTAGTGATTGCAAAGCCGGATATATCTGTTTCCACAAAGTATGTATATGAAAATCTGCATGTGGAAACCATCAGCCATCATCCGAATATGGATGCGGTAGAGCAGGCAATCAGAAACGGTGATCTGGATGCGATGTGTTACTCGATGGAAAATATACTGGAGACTGTTACGGAAAAGAAATACCCTGTGATTGCACAGATAAAAGCTGTTTTAAAAGCGGCAGGCGCGCAGAGTGCGCTTATGAGCGGCAGCGGCCCTACGGTATTTGGAATCTTTAAGGATGAGGAGCGGGCAGAGGCTGCCTGTGCAGAGCTTGCAGAGAGCGGACTTGCAAAGGAGCGCTTTGTCACGACATTTTCACAGCACAGTTGTATGGAGGAAGGCGTATGAAAGAGGATAACCTGCAGGTAACAATGGATGAATTTCTTCCCCTGAGAGACGTTGTGTTTAAGACGCTTAGAAAGGGGATACTGACCGGTGAATTAAAGCCCGGTGAGCGCCTGATGGAAATTCATCTGGCAAACAGGCTTGGCGTCAGCCGCACTCCTATCAGAGAGGCAATCCGTAAGCTGGAATTGGAAGGTCTGGTAACGATGATTCCACGCAGAGGCGCAGAGGTTGCCAATATTACCGAAAAAAATTTAAAGGATGTGCTCGAGGTGCGTAAGGCGCTGGAGGGGCTTGCCATAGAGCTTGCCTGTGAGCGTATCAGCGAGGAACAGAAGGCAGAGCTTAAGGAGAGGCTTCTGCAGGTGGAGGCTGCGGTAAAGACCGGCGATAACAGCGATATTGCAAAAGCGGATGTGGCATTTCACGATATGATAGTAGGTGCATCGGGAAATCTGCGATTGACTCAGTTAGTCAGCAACCTTGGAGAGCAGATGTACCGCTACCGCTTTGAATATATCAAGGACGAAAGCAAGCATCCGCAGATTTTAAAGGAGCACCGCCTGATGGTAGATCATATTCTGGAAAAGGACAAGAAGAAGGCAGCGGAGATTGTTGCGGTTCATATCGACAATCAGGAAGAAGCCATTATGCGGAAAATCCATAAGGAACAGGGTATAAAGAAGCCAGACGCAGAATAAAGATAAGAGAAATGGCAATACTTTCCATAACAGAGAAAAGGAGAGTAAGCCATGCTTCAAAAAATAAGACTTTATCTGATAAAATCCTGTGCAGTACAGCTCGCACTTTTTATGGCGGTTTCCGCCGGCTGGTGGGGGCTTTTGTACCCCGAAATGGGACTGACAAAGGAAACGGCGGAGGTTTTAACTAAGACGGCAGAAGGACAGGTAGAGGAACGCCCTCTTCTGGATGCAAAGGAACGCAGGGAGGCGTTTTTTGCCATGTTGGAGCAGCCGGAAAAAATCACGGTAAAGAGCAGGCTTTTAGAAGCCATTTTAGATATTGATATAAGAGGAAATGAAGATGAACAACAAGGCACCGATAGGGATTTTTGATTCAGGCGTGGGCGGACTGACCGTAGCGCGGGAAGTGATGCGCCAGATTCCGAATGAAAGGATTGTGTATTTTGGCGATACGGCGCGGGTGCCGTATGGAAGCAAGTCAAAGGAAACCATTACCAGATATTCCAGACAGATTACGCGCTTCTTGCAGCAGCAGGAGGTCAAGGCAATCGTTGTAGCCTGCAATACGGCAAGCGCGTATGCACTGGATGAGCTGGAAAAGGAAATATCGCTGCCGATGATTGGCGTGGTAAAGCCGGGAGCAAAGGTTGCGGCAGCCGCTACCCGTAATGGAAAGATTGGCGTTATCGGGACAGAGGGTACGGTAGGCAGTCAGATTTATTCCAGATACATAAAAGAAATCAATCCGGATGCGCAGGTGCTCAGTAAGGCGTGTCCGCTGTTTGTGCCGCTGGTGGAGGAAGGTCTGCTGAACGATCCGGTAACAGATGAAATTTCCCTGCGTTATTTAAGCAGCTTAATTGACAGCGGCATTGATACGCTGATTTTAGGCTGCACACATTATCCGCTGATCCGCTCTACTATCGGCAAGGTTATGGGAGAGCAGGTAACGCTTGTAAATCCCGCCTATGAAACGGCGCGGGAATTGAAGGAGCTGCTTGCGGAAAAGAAGCTGTTAAACGATGAAGCACCGGGACTTGGCAGCAATCAGTACCAGTTCTTTGTCAGCGATGCCGCAGAGAAATTTATCCGGTTTGCCAATTCCATTATCAAATATGGGATATTATCAGCGAAGATTATCAACATTGAGGAATATTAAGCTATGACAAAAGATGTATTGCTATCGATAAAGGGCTTGCAGTTTGAAGCCGAAAATGAAGCCGCTGACCTTGAGACGATTACGGCGGCACAGTATTACAAAAAGAATGACAGCCATTATATTATTTATGAGGAGGCGACCGAAGGCTTTTCGGACCGAACGAAGAATCGAATCAAATGGAATGGACGCTCGCTGGATTTGACAAAGCGGGGATTGGTAAACGTTCACATGATTTTTGAAGAGAAAAAGAAAAATATGACGGATTACCAGACGCCCTTTGGCAATATCATGATAGGAATTGATACCCGCCAAATCCGCATGGAGGAGCAGGAGAACCATATCCGCGTAGATGTGGAGTATGCGCTTGAGGTCAATTATGAGCATCTGGCGGACTGCAGGATTTCCATGAATATACTGGCAAAAAATGGAGAAACGCAGGAAATGGAAGAATCACAAAAGGCGCTGCATTGATGCAGCGCCTCGTTTATTAACGCAATTTGACTATTTTATGGGCTTTGCGCCTGCTTTTTCCTGCGCCTTTTCGAGTGCGCGTTTGAAAAAGCCCTTTTTAGGCTGTTCAGCCTGAATCGGCTTTCCGTGAAGTCCCTTTACACCAACGATATAGATACCGCTGACCATTGCTTTGACCTCTTTCTTAACCGGAACAGAATCAAAGATTTTTTCATCACAGACAAGAGACATCATCTGCGGTCCAACCTTTGCCTTTACAATGGGAAGCTTTGCACGGCGCAGATACTTCGGCGTCTGGTCAATTACAAACTGGGGAAGTCCCGATTCCTTCAGGCGCATCCTTTTTTTGTCAATAATCAGCATGGAAACGCTCTGCTTGTTTGCTTCAATCTGTGCCTGCTGTTCACTCTGTTTTTTCTGTGCTTTTTTTCCAAGAAAATAAAGCACGACAATGGCAATGATAAGAACTGCCAATATAGAAATCAATACAATCGTTCCTGTACTCACAATATCCCTCCTGAAGTTTTAATGACGCAACATATTTTATCATTTTTTTGGTAAGAAAGCAAGAAGAACCCCTTGCTTGCCTCAAATAGCTTTGTATGATAGGATATATAATCAGAAAAATAGGAGAAAATGGCATGAATATGGACTGGGCAAGCGTCTGGAATGTTCTGGTTTTTCCATTCCGGCACGTTTTAATCATCAACTGCATACTGGCTGTTGTCATTATCTTTTTCCAGCGTAAAAATCCAACGGCGGTCTGGACCTGGCTGCTGCTGTTATATTTTATTCCAATTGTAGGCTTTATCTTTTACCTTCTGATTGGCGGAGATATGCATAAGAGCAGGATGTTCCGGACCAAAGAGGTGGAGGATCATATCCATGAGGCAATCCGCAGCCAGGAGACGAGTATCCGTACCAAAGAGCTGCAGGAGGAATCTCCGCATTTAAAGAAGTATTCTGATTTAATCTATTACAATCTGGAAAGCGCAGGCGCTGTGCTGACGGAGAACAACCGTATTAAGATTTTCACGGATGGAAATGAGAAATTCAATCAGCTTATAGCGGATATGGAGCAGGCGGTTTCCTATATCCATATCCAGTATTACATTATAAAAGAGGACGTCCTGTTTGAAAGAATCAAGGAGGTGCTGCTGAAAAAGGCGGCGCAGGGCGTTGAGGTGCGGATTCTCTGTGATGGTATGGGAGGACGCTTTGTACCGCAGAAGTGCTGGAAAAAATTAAGGGAGGCGGGCATAAAGACTGCAATCTTTTTCCCACCACTGCTGCGAAGGCTCCATCTGCGTATCAATTACCGCAATCACAGAAAAATTGCCGTAATTGACGGAAAGACTGCCTATGTGGGCGGCTTTAATATTGGAAAAGAATATATCGGGCTGGATGAAAAATTCGGTTACTGGCGTGATACCCACCTTCGGATTGAGGGCGCGGCAGTCGGCGGCCTGCAGCTAAGGTTTATTTTGGACTGGAATTATGCGGCGCGGGAAAATCTTTTATCAGAGGAGCGTTATTTCCAGCAGGTGACGGAAAGACTGGGAAAGAGCGCGGTGCAGATTATATCCAGCGGGCCAGACTCCAAGCTGCAGAATGTAAGAAATAATTATCTGCGCCTGATTGATAAGGCAGAAAAGAGCATTTATATCCAGACGCCGTATTTTATTCCTGATGAAGCGGTCTACAATGCGCTTGTTGTCGCGGCATATTCGGGAATCGACGTCAATATCATGATTCCCTGCAAGCCGGATCATCCCTTTGTATATTGGGCAACCTATTCCTACATCGGAGATTTGGTTATGGCAGGCGCAAAATGCTATACCTATGATAATGGATTCCTGCATGCAAAGGGGCTGGTGGTGGACGAGCAGGTCATGTGCTATGGCACAGCCAATATGGACATCCGCAGCTTCCGGCTTAATTTTGAGGTAAATGCTATCGTATATGATGAGGAAAAGGCGCAGCAGATGGTAGAGCTTTTCCAGAAGGATCTGGAAAAATCCACACAGATTACAAAGGATGGCTATGCCTCCCGTTCCCTGCTGATAAGGATACGGGAACAGGTAAGCCGGCTGCTTTCCCCCTTGTTGTAAACAGGGGGCTTTTGTGCTAAAATAATATGTTATCAACGATGAGGAGAATGAAAGATGAAAAAGAAGATTTTGACATTTTTATGTCTGCTTGGAACTGCCGCATTACTTGGCGGCTGCGGTGAGGAGGAAACCCGCCTTTCTGCAATGAAAACGGAAAAATATGTGACGCTTGGAGAATATAAGAATCTGGAGGTATCCGTTCCAGCCCCGGTTGAAGTTACGGACGATTACAGACAGAATTATATTGATTATGTTTTAAGCCGCCATGCGCAGTGGGAAGAGGTTACAGATGGACGCACAGCACAGCTGGGTGACCTCGTAAACATTGACTATGTTGGAAAAAGGGATGGCGTTGCCTTTGATGGAGGAAGCGATACTGGTTTTGACCTTGAACTTGGCTCAGGCTCCTTTATTTCCGGCTTTGAGGATGGACTTGTCGGTGTGGCAGCAGGAGAGACAAAGGACCTTGATCTGACCTTCCCGGACCCTTATCCCAATAACCCTGATCTGGCGGGCGCACCTGTGGTATTTACCGTTACGGTAAACAGCATCAGCGAGAAAAAGACGCCGGAGCTAACGGATGATTTTGTAAAAACGCTGGATGCAGGCTGCGATACTGTTGCAGAATATGAGACCTATGTGACAGAGCTCTTAGAGAAGGATGCACAGGATACCTACGAAAATAATCTGGAAACGGCACTGCTTGATAAGGCAATGGAGAACTGTACGTTCAAGGAGCCGCCAAAGGCAATGGTGGATCAGTATTATGACAGGTCTGTCAGAAATTTAACCAAGGTGGCTGCTTCTGCCGGGATGAGCCTGGAAACACTGGTTACCGGTTACTATGGAACGAGCATGGAGGATTTTGAAACGCAGGCAAGAGAAGGTGCAACGCAGTCCTGCAAGGAAGCGCTGATGCTGCAGGCGATTGCCAATAAAGAGGGCATTACGGTGAGCCAGGAGGAAATTGACGACGCTTTGCAGGAGGCTGTGGAAAACGGCGGCTATGCGGATGTGGATTCCTTAAAGGCTGAGCTTGGCGAGGATAATTATGAGGATTATGTGATGTGCGACAAGGTACTGGCGCTGCTGAAGGAAAGCGCTGTCGTAACAAAACAATAAAGGGATAAAGGAGAAAAAGAATGGAACTGGTAAGCATTAAGGAACTGTATCGAGAGAAGGAGAAATTCGTTGGAAAAGACATCACGGTTGGCGGATGGGTCAGAAGCATCCGCGATTCCAAAACCTTTGGATTTATCGTGTTAAATGACGGCTCCTTTTTTGAACCGCTTCAGATTGTGTATGGAGACAGACTGGATAACTTTGCAAAAATCGGCAAGTTGAATGTCGGAAGCGCGCTGATTGTAAGCGGAACGCTGGTGGAGACACCGGGCGCAAAGCAGCCCTTCGAAATTCAGGCAAAAGAGGTTTTGGTTGAGGGCGAGTCAACGGCTGATTATCCGTTACAGAAAAAACGCCACAGCCTTGAGTATCTTCGTACCATTGCACATCTTCGTCCGCGTACGAATACGTTTCAGGCTGTATTCAGAGTACGTTCCCTGATTGCCTATGCAATTCACCGGTTCTTTCAGGAAAGAGGCTTTGTATATGTGCATACGCCCCTGATTACAGGCAGTGACTGCGAGGGTGCGGGCGAGATGTTTCAGGTAACGACGCTGGATTTGCAGAACCCTCCTTTGACACCTGAGGGCAAGGTGGATTACAGCCAGGATTTCTTTGGAAAAGAAACCAACCTTACGGTAAGCGGACAGCTTAATGTAGAAACGTTTGCGATGGCATTTAAGAATGTATACACCTTTGGACCGACCTTCAGGGCGGAAAATTCCAACACGACCCGTCATGCGGCGGAATTCTGGATGATTGAGCCGGAAATCGCCTTTGCGGACTTAAAGGATGACATGATTCTTGCAGAGAGCATGATTAAGTATGTCATCCGCTATGTGCTGGAAAATGCGCCGGAGGAGATGAACTTCTTCAATCAGTTTATTGACAAGGGATTGTTAGAACGTCTGCGCCACGTGGCGGATTCGGATTTCGGACATGTGACCTATACCGAGGCAATCAAGATACTGGAGCAGCATAACGATGAGTTTGAATATAAGGTATTCTGGGGCTGCGACCTTCAGACCGAGCATGAGCGCTATCTGACGGAGAAAGAGTTTAAGCGTCCGGTATTTGTAACGGATTATCCGAAGGAAATCAAGGCGTTTTATATGAAGCTCAATGAGGACGGCAAGACGGTAGCGGCAATGGATTGTCTGGTGCCGGGCATTGGAGAAATTATTGGCGGCAGCCAGAGAGAGGATAATCTGGAGCTTCTGGAAAAGAGAATGGAAGAACTGGGACTGCAAAAAGAGGATTATGATTTCTATCTGGATCTGCGTAAATACGGCAGCGCAAGACATGCGGGCTTTGGACTTGGTTTTGAACGCTGTGTAATGTATCTGACTGGAATGGGCAATATCCGTGACGTGATTCCATTCCCGAGAACAGTAAAGAACTGCGATTTATAAGCTTTACAGACTTACAGCAGGGTAAGGCAGGTGAGAAAATACATGAAGAGAAGGATGCTTTGCGCGGCGCTTGCGCTCATGCTGTTTTTGGCGCAGGCGCAGACGGCAATGGCTGCAACGATTACAGAGCTGCGCCAGCAGCTTGCAGAGACACAGAAGCAGCTTGATGCAGTCAGCGGACAGGCGGCGGGGCTGGAAGGAAAAAAGGATGCCGTAGAAGAGGAAATTGATGCGCTGGACAGCAATCTGATTGAACTGATGAGCAGTATCAGTATTCTGGAAGAAGAGATTGAAACCAAAAAAGAAGAAATCGTACAGGCGCAGGAAAATCTGGATGCTGCGATTGCAAAGGAACGTGAGCAGTATGATGCAATGAAAAAGCGTATCCGCTTCATGTATGAAAAGGGCGAGACGACCTATGCCCAGCTATTGTTTGAAGCAAAGAACATCAGCGACATGATGAACAAGGCGGATTACATAGAAAAGCTGTACGAATATGACAGGCGTCTTTTGAAGGAATATCAGGAGGTCTGCGAGGAGGTCGCAGCACTTAAGGAGGTTCTGGAAGAGGAAAAGGCGGACTTAGAGGAAGAAGAATACCAGCTAAAGGAAGAACAGGCGGCGTTAGAAGAAGCGCTGGATGAAAAGAAGGCGGAGGCTGCCAACTATGATGTGCAGATTGCGCAGATCAGGCAGTCTGCGGCGGCATATAAAGCGTTAATCAAGCAGCAGACAGCGCAGATTAAGCAGCTTGAAGCAGAGGAAGCGGCAAGAAAGGCAAGGGAAGAGGCGGAGCGGAAGGCGAAGGAGAAGCAGCAGACAAGCTCCACGCCGACACAGAAGCCGGGCGTTGCCAGCGCACAGGTGGTTTCGATGATTAACAGTGCGCCGGGCAGCAGCAAGGGAAAGGAAATTGCCTCCTATGCCTGCCGGTTTATTGGAAATCCCTATGTGGCAGGCGGGACAAGCCTGACAAACGGTGCTGACTGCTCGGGCTTTACGCAGGCGGTATACCGTGATTTTGGCATTTCCATTCCGCGAAATTCCACCTCACAGCGCAGCTTTGGAACGGGTGTTTCCTATACGGATGCGCAGCCGGGAGATTTAATCTGCTATGCAGGGCATGTGGGCATGTATATTGGAAATGGCTATATCGTACATGCAAGCACGCAGCGGACCGGAATTAAGATTACGCCGGCGACCTACCGCGAAATTCTGTCGGTGCGCCGTATTCTGTAGCTGCCCGACAGGAAAAGCTTTTGGTTTAGTGTGTGGAGGGAGACTGGATGGAGTGGAAAAAGCTGCTTTGTGATGAACGGATACGCAGCCATCAGAGCAGAAATGTAAATACACGGGACCTTCGGACGGAATTTGAAAAGGACTATCACAGAATCATACAGAGTGCATCCTTCCGGCGCCTGCAGGATAAGACGCAGGTATTTCCTCTGGATCGGAGCGATTTTATCCGTACGAGGCTGACACATTCGCTGGAGGTGTCCTCTTATGGAAAATCTCTGGGACAGAATATTGCGCAGAATATCATGAAAAACATCGGGGATGAAAGCTTTCTGCCGCAGTATGCAGCGGATGTCTGCGATATTCTGCAGTGTGCGGGGCTTTTGCATGACATTGGCAATCCACCGTTTGGACATTTTGGGGAAACGGTGATTCGAGACTGGTTTTCTCAAAACCTGTCAGTGCTCAGCTTTAAGGGAAAGTCTCTGGCAGAGCTGTTATCTCCACAGATGCAGCAGGATTTTTGTGCCTTTGAGGGCAATACGCAGGCGCTTCGGCTGGTAACAAAGCTGCATTATCTGGTGGATGCGCATGGTATGAATCTGACAAAGGCGCTGCTTGGCACGATTATTAAATATCCGGTGTCGTCTCTGGAAATCAATAAAAAGAGCGGCAATATCAAAACCAAAAAGATGGGGTATTTTTATGCGGACCGCGATATTTTTGGAGAAATTCAGGAAAGCCTCGGTACGCAGGGAAACAGACATCCGCTTGCGTTTGTGCTGGAAGCAGCGGATGATATTGCCTATCTGACGGCAGACATAGAGGATGCTTTTAAAAAGGGCTGCATTTCCTTTACGGATCTGCTTCGTGAGCTAAAGGATATTGGAGAGAAGAAAAATGCACCGGAGAGCTATTGTGAGCTTGTGAAAAGGCTCTCTGAAAAATACGAGAGAGCGGTTCAGAGAGGAGAGGCTTCTCCCGAGAGCTATGCGGTGCAGAACTGGATTGTCCAGGTGCAGGGGCATCTGATTGCCAATGCAACGGATGGCTTTACACAGAATTACGAGGCAATTATGGCAGGCACTTATACAAAGGAGCTGCTTGCGGATACGCCGGGTGCGGTTATGGCAGAGGCGCTGGGGGATATTGCATATCGGTATGCGTTTGTATCAAAGCCTATTTTAAAGCTGGAAATAGCAGCGGAGAAGATTTTGAATTTTCTGCTGGATGAATTTGTGCCTGCTGCAATCTGCTACGATACAGATGAGCAGATGACGGCGGCGCAGGAAAAGCTGATGTCGTTGATTTCAGAGAATTATCTGACCATATACCAATACTATGCAAAGGGAAAATCAGAGACAGAAAAGCTTTATCTGCGGCTTTTGCTGGTGACGGATGACATCTGCGGCATGACGGACAGCTATGCAAAGCGTCTGTATCAGGAACTATCCGGTATGTGGCAGGGATAAATACGATAGATAGAGAAAAAGGTCGGCAAACAGCCGACCTTTTTGTGTGTAATGAGCAAACTCATTTTCACTTTGTGCGTTTTAAAAACTTTTGTATAAAGAGATCCTTCCAGATGGCAGGGTGGAACAGGATGAGCAGTGGGAAAAGCTCAAGCCTTCCAGCCAGCATGTCAAATATCAGCACATATTTGGAAAAAGAGCTGAAAAAGCCAAAGTTCTGCGTAGGACCTGCAAGCGCCAGACCAGGTCCGATATTATTGAGTGCGGTGGCAGCAGCAGTAAAGGTTGTGACGAGGTCATTTCCCTCTAAGGAAAGCAGGAAAACGGAGGCTGCAAATAAAATAACAAATGTAATGAAATAAACATTTGTGGAACGTACAACCTCATGTTCAATCGGCTTGCCCTCAAACTGAATCTTTTTGATGCTCTTTGGATGAATATAGGAGCTCAATTCTTTTCTCAGCGTCTTTATCAGAATGAGAAAACGGGATACCTTGATGCCGCCGCCCGTACTGCCCGCACAGGCGCCGACGAACATCAGCATAACCAAAACGGTTTTGCTTGTCTGTGACCAGAGGTCAAAGTCCGCAGTGGAATAGCCGGTAGTCGTGATAATGGAAGCGACCTGAAAGGCCGCATGCGTGATGCCAGTAAAGGCACTATGGTAAATCTGTATCGTATCAATGGCAATAATGATGATGGCGGTCAGAATGATACCGAGATAGGCCCGTACCTCCTCCATGCGAAATGCCTTTTTAAAATGGCCGAACAAAATAAAATAGTAAGCATTAAAATTGATGCCGAAGAGTGTCATAAAGATGGTGACAACCCATTGCAGATAGGGAGAATAGCCCGCCATACTGTCATTTTTAATGCCAAAGCCGCCTGTACCTGCAGTACCGAAGGTGGTAGTAAGTGAATCAAAGAGAGACATGCCTCCTGCAAGCAGCAGAATAACCTGAAAAATCGTCATGCCAAAATAAATATAGTATAAAATGCGCGCAGTGGATTTTACCTTTGGAACCAGCTTTCCGACAGAGGGACCGGGGCTTTCTGCGCGCATCAGATTAAAATGCGAGCCGCCGCTTAATGGAACGATAGCGAGCAGAAATACCAGTACACCCATGCCGCCAATCCAGTGCGTAAAGCTGCGCCAGAAGAGCGCTGTATGGGAAAGCGCTTCTACGTCGCCAAGGATACTGGAGCCGGTGGTAGTAAAGCCAGAGACCGTCTCAAAAAGGGCATCCGTCAGCGAAGGGATTTCTCCAGACAAAAAGAAAGGAAGCGCGCCGAAAAAGCTGAGAAAAATCCAGCTTAAGGAGGTTGCAACACAGCCCTCCTTTAAATAGAAAACGGTGTTTGACGGCTTTTTATAGGACATTAGAAAACCGAGAAACAGGCAGAGCACAGCCACTGCCAGATAATAGCCGCCGACAGTTTCCCTGTAAATAAAAGCAGTCAGGCAGGGCAGAAGCAGAAGCACAGCTTCAATCTTTAAGACATAGCCCAGTATGTAACGAATCATAGCACTGTTCATGAATGTCTCCCCCTACTTTAAAATATCCAGAAGATCGTTAAAGCCGGTATGCGTGGTTACAATCATAACAGTATCACCGACCTCGATGGAATCATGACCGCTGGGGATAATGATGTCGCCATTGCGGTTGATAAAGGAAATCAGCAGTCCCTTTTTGAGAGAAAGATCCTTTAAGGGGATTCCTGTTACCGCCGACTTTTCATGAACGCGGAATTCTATGGCTTCTACGCGGTGGTCAAAGAGATGGTACAGGGTTTCGATATTGCTTCCCATAGAATCCTTTTTCGCGCGGACATAAGCGATAATCGCCTCGGAGGTAATGTAACGTGGATAAATAACGCTGCCGAGGTCCAGACGGTTGATAACATCGCGGAAGGTAATCCGGTTAATCTTGGTAATGACCTTTGCGTTTGAAATCTGTCTTGCATATAGGGTCAGCATAATATTTTCTTCATCAATTCCGGTCAGGGGAACAAAGGATTCCACACAGTCGATGCCTTCCTCACGCAGCAGCTCTTCGTCTGTGCCGTCGCCATTGATAATGACTGCCTTTGGCAGAAGGACGCTCAATTCCTCGCAGCGGCTTCTGTCATTTTCAATGATCTTAACACCGATTCCCATGTTCAAAAGCTGCTTTGCCAGATAATAGGCAGCCTTGCCGCCACCGATGATCATGGAATCGCGAACCTGATTCGTCTTAAAGCCGATACGCTCCAAAAAGGATTTTGCCATGATGCGGGAGGAAACAAAGGAAAGGATGTCTCCGCTCTCAATCTGAAATTCGCCGGAGGGGATATAGACCTCGCCTCCACGCTCGATGGCACAAATCAGAATCTTTTCCATAATGTCGATATGTCTGCCTAAGGTAGCGATTGTCATACCGGCAAGCATATTGCCCTCTGGAACCTTGAATTTAATCATTTCCGCCTGTCCGTGCGCAAAGGAGTTGACCTCCAGTGCGGTTGGAAGATAGAGAATACGGGCGGCTTCCTTTGCCGCTTCCAGCTCGGGATTGATAATCAGTGCAAGCCCCAGCTTTTCACGAAGATAGCCCACCTCGCGGCTGTAATCCGGCGTACGCACTCTGGCGATTGCCGCGCAGTTGCCGACCTGCTTTGCAACCGTACAGCATAAAAGATTTAATTCGTCGGAATCCGTTACGGCGATGATGAGATCCGCATTTTCGATTCCGGCGTCCATCTGCACGCTGTAGCTGGCGCCATTGCCGACCAGCCCCATAATATCATACAGACTGCTGACTGTCTGGATTTTCTCAGCGTTTTTATCGATAATAGTAATATTATGCCCTTCTTTGGAAAGCTGCTCAATCAGCGTCATGCCGACCTTCCCACAGCCGACAATGATAATCTCCAAGCCCTTTGGCATGTTTTTCTGCATGCTCTGAAACATGACCCTTCTTCCTCCACATTCCTTTACATTTTCCATATATAAAACATAGCAATAAAGCTTCTTTGTGTGTAGTAGGAAATTCTATTGCATAGGAAAGCATTGTAAAGGCATTTTAAAAACATTATACTATATATATAACACTAAATTTTAGAATGTCAATGTCGGGGCTGCGGGATGGGAAATAAGAGCTATCGGCAGGCGCGTTTCATCTGCATGGCGGAGAAAAATCATGAAAAAGATAGGAATTGCGGCAGGGATAATTCTTGCCGTTATTATCATTGGAATATTTTTAATCAATGTGGCGGAGCAGGATACGGAGGTCACAAAGGAAAAAACAAAGGTGGGCTTTGTACTGAATGGGAGCTGTGATGACGGCTCATGGGTGCAGTCGCATTATGAGGGCATGGAAAAGACTGCAAAAATGCTGAATCTGGATGTACAGTACCGGGAAAATGTGCCGGAAACCCAGGAAAGCAAACAGATTATGGAGGAACTGATTGCAGACGGCTGCGAGATTATTTTGTGCAATTCGTATCAGTATGGACAGTATGTGATAGAGACTGCAAGAGAGCACCCGGAAGTCTATTTTTTTCATGCAGCGGGTGTGGAAGCCCGGAAAAATGTAAGCACCTATTTTGGAAGAATTTACCAGATGCGTTACTTAAGCGGCATTGTGGCGGGGATGCAGACAGAGACGGATGAAATCGGCTATGTGGCGGCATTCCCAATCCCCGAGGTAACAAGGGGCATCAACGCATTTACACTGGGCGTCAGAAAGGTAAATCCAGACGCAAAGGTACATGTGGCATGGTGTTATTCCTGGAATTCAGATGAAAAGGCAGAAAATGTAACAGAAACACTTTTGAAAAAACATGACATAGATGTCATAACGCTTCATACCAACAGCCTTGCGCCGCTTGCGGTAGCGCAGGAGAAAAAGATTTGGTCAATTGGCTATAACAGGGACAATTCCGAGCTGTATCCGGATAGCTGGCTGACGGCGCCCATCTGGAACTGGGAGGCCTTTTATGAGCCGCATATTTTAGAGTGCCTTCAGAAAAAATTTCAGTCCAAAAGCTATTGGGATGGCGTAGAGACGGAGCTGGTTGATCTCGCTCCGTTTGGAAGCGCGGTAAAGCCGGGTATTGAAGAAGTGGTAAATAAGGAAAAGGAAAAGCTGGCGCAGGCAGGCTATGATGTTTTTTATGGTCCAATCCGCGACAGAAACGGAAAGCTGAGGGTGCGTACAAATGAAAATATGTCAGACGATACGCTTTTGCATCGGTTTGACTGGTATGTAGAGGGGGTTGTATTCGAGTGAGCCGAAAAAAATGGGGAGGAATCCTGATTTTTATGGGGCTGTTTGTTTTTGCCTCGATTGTGTTTTTGATTGTGCACAGTGACAGACAGGAACAGCCGGCGGTAAGGGCTGGCTTTGTTATGACAGGGCTGGAAACGGAGGAAGGCTGGAGCAGCCTGCAATATCAGGGAATCTGCGCTGCCTGCGAGGAGCTTAACATAGAGCTCTCTGTGCGGAAGGGCGTTAAAGAAGAAAAAGAGAGCTGTACACAGGCGATAAAGGAGCTGGCACAGGAGGGCGTAAACGTCATCTTTTTGAACAGCTATAATTATTTTGAAAAGGCGCTGGAGACCATCAGGGATTATCCGCAGATTGCATTTTATGTCTGCTGTTCTACGGAAAATGGGAATGACAGTCCCAATGTGACGCCCTATTTCGCAAGGGTTTATCAGGCGAGATACCTTTCCGGTCTGATCGCGGGGGCGCAGACGGAAAGCGGCAGAATCGGCTATGTGGCGGCGATGCCGAATGTGGAGGTAAACAGAGGGATAGATGCGTTTGCACTGGGTGTAAGAAAGGCAAATCCGGATGCAAAGGTAATCGTTGCATGGACGGGTGCATGGGAGGACGAAGAGAGGGAACGTGCACTGACACAGGGACTGATTGCGGATGAACAGGTGGATGTAATTACCTATCATCAGAACAGACCCTATGTAATAGAAGAAGCGGAGGAAGCGGGGATTTATTCCATTGGCTATCATGAAAAGCCGGACGGCGTCTCCGAGCGGTATCTGACAACGGTGCAGTGTGACTGGAAAATGACCTATCAGGAGATTTTGAAGGATTACCTGCGGGGAAAAATCAATGAGAAATCATATTACTGGGTCGGTCTTGCACAGAAGGGCGTGGGACTTACGCCATATTCAGAGGCGGTAGTGCCACAGGCACGGAAGCTGGTTGTGAAGGAGAAGCGCAAAATTCTTCGCGGTCAGGATGTTTTTTCAGGACTCATCAAGGATAATGAAGGAACGCTGCGCTGCAGTAAGGATGAGACACTCAGCGATGCGGTATTACAGGAAAAGCTGACATGGTATGTAGAAGGTGTGGAGTTTTATGACAGATAGATGGAGCGGAAGCAGACTGCGGAAGCTGCAGGGAATGTGCTTATTCTTTCTGGTGCTGCTGGTTGTTGGTATTCTGATGAAGGGTAAGCTGGAAAGCCTGCTGGATTCCTATATGGAAAAGCAGGTCAGTCTGTATGCGAGGTCGCTTTCGGAAATTTACAGAGAGGAATTTGACAGTGAACTGGATGCGATGGAAATACTTGCCGGCTATATGGAGGATGAGCTGGTGGATCGGGCGCGCCTTTTAAGAAGTGCGCAGAAAGAAAATCCGGGTGTTGCGATGGGAATTCTGGATATTCATGGAAGGGCAGTTCTCGGTGCAGAGCTGTCGCTTCTGGAATTTCCGGGCATTGAAAAATCTTTCCGGGGAGAGCGGGCGGTCTGCTACAGCGATGCGTCCGGCAGCATGTTGTTTTCCGTACCCGTATACAGCGGTGAAAATATCAAATATGTGCTTTATAAGGTGTATGAGAAGCCGCTTCTGGAGCAGAAATTTTCTGTTCCCTGTTACAGTGGTAAGGGCAGAGGATTTTTAATCAATCATGGTGGTAAAATCATCCTGCATGGGATGGAGTGGACGAAGGAAGATGAAACCTTTCTGGAGGAGGATGCCGTAACAGCGACGTTTCAGGACGTTGGCACCAAATTGAATATAGCGGTATCTGCGGCACAGGTTTTACAGGATGAGGGCGGCGGCGAATGGCTGTTTTTCTTAGCTGAGGTTGACCAGACAGAAATGATGCTGGCAGGTTTTGTTCCGAAAGGCGTCATATCGGAAGGCATTTCCTATATTGTTACGCTGGTGCTCTGGGTATTTGGACTGCTGATGATTCTGCTTGTCATTGGAATCGTTTACCTCTCCGGTGTGGAGGAAAAGGCAAAGGAAAGTGATGAGCTGCGGGAAGCGAAACAGGCGGCAGAGAAGGCAAACCGCGCAAAGAGTGATTTCCTTGCGAATATGTCACATGAAATCCGTACACCGATTAACGCAATCATGGGAATGAATGAGATGATTCTGAGGGAGTCCGGTGAGAGCGAAATCCGTGAGTATGCGGAGAAAATCGGCAACGCGAGCAAAAACCTGCTCTCTATTATTAACGGGATTTTGGATTTTTCTAAAATTGAGTCCGGCAAGATGGAAATTGCGGAGGCGCCTTACCATTTTAAAGAGGTGCTTCTGGATGTTGTCAATATGATCCGCATCAGGGCAGAGAAGAAAAACCTTGATTTTGAAATCGAAATTGATGAAATGCTGCCGGATGGTCTGATTGGCGATGAGACGAAGGTAGGACAGATAATTACAAATATTTTGACCAATGCGGTCAAATATACAAAGCAGGGAAGTGTAAAGCTTGCTGTCAGTGGAAAGAGAGAGGGCGAGCTGCAATGGCTGCAGATTCAGGTCGCAGATACAGGTATCGGTATCCGCAAAGAGGATATGGAGAAGCTTTTCCTTGATTTTGAGCGTCTTGACAGAGAGCAGAACAGAAATGTAGAGGGAACAGGACTTGGTCTTGCGATTACGAATGGTCTGCTGGCAGAGATGGGCGGCTCTCTTTCGGTGGAAAGCGATTATGGAAAAGGTTCGACCTTTACCATCTATCTGCCGCAGCGCGTTGTGGATGAAACGCCGATAGGAAATCCCCAGTCATGGGAAGAGGAAGCGCCGGCAGAGCCGGTTTATCATGAAAGTTTTACTGCGCCGCAGGCAAAGATACTGATTGTAGACGATATGGAAATGAACCTCTATGTGGCAAAGGAGCTCTTAAAGCAGACACAGATGCAGGTAACGACCTGTTTGAGCGGAGAGGAATGTCTTTCCCTGATGCAGCAGGAGCATTACGATGTGATTCTGCTGGATCACATGATGCCAGAGATGGACGGAATCGAAACGCTGGAGCGTGCAAGAACCCTGCCGCATAATCTCAGCAAGGATACGCCGGTCATTGCGCTGACGGCAAATGCCATCGTCGGTATCAGAGAAACCTATCTGAAGGCAGGCTTTGTAGATTACTTAAGCAAGCCGGTTGAGGGCAGCGTATTGGAGGAAACGATACGCAGGTACCTGCCGCCTGAAAAAATTCTGCCTGCGTCAGAGACTCCACCTGAGCCTGAGGAAGAAGCGCTTCCGGAAGGGATTGACAGAAAGCTGGGATTATCCTACTGTAATGACAACGAAAGCATTTATGAAAAGGTGCTGGTGGCTTATTGCAAGCAGGGCAGGGAATATCTGGAAAAGCTGCCGCAAAAGCTGCAGGCGGAGGATTTAAGCGGTTATGCCGTTATCGTGCACGGTATCAAAAGTACGTCAAGGACGATTGGCGCTGCGGCATTTTCTGAGCGTGCAAAGCAGCAGGAGCTTTTGGCAAAGGCGGGCGATATGCAGGCAATCACAGAAGGCTTTGAGGAGTTTTATGCCAGCTTTAAGGAGCTTTTGCAAACAGTGGAAGAAATGTCTGTGAAAAAGGGATAAGAGGTTTTAAGGAGAATATCATTTCCGAAATGCTCATACATTGTAAAAAAGCATTTTGAGGGAAATGATTTGAAGGATTATATCGAGGAACGGGCGATTCGAATTGCTGAGTATATCATTGGCTACAATGCGACAGTCAGGCAGACGGCGAAGAAATTCGGGATTTCCAAATCGACGGTACATAAGGACGTAACAGAACGTCTTGCGCAGGTCAATCCGGCATTGGCAAAGGAAGCAAGAAAGGTGCTGGATGTGAACAAATCGGAGCGCCATATCAGGGGCGGACTTGCTACGAGAGAAAAATACAGACACCAGACATAGAAAACAAAAATGTAAAAATACCGTTTTCCAGCCGGGTACGGGGTTGGAAAACGGGAAGCATACCAAAAGAAAAGAGGATGACAGATGAAAAAAGGACTGGCAGCTTTCGGCGGCATTTTATTATTGTTGATAATCATTGTCATGGCAGGCTATAACGGACTTGCGGGCAGCAGGGAGGATGTAGCCAGCGCTGCTGCAAATGTAGATACGATGCTGCAGAGACGCTCGGATCTGATTCCGAACCTGATTGACAGTGTGAAAAGCTATGCGGCGCATGAGACTGCTGTTTTTGATGCTGTGCTGGAAGCCAGAAAAGAGCTTATGGAGGCGCAGGACATGCAACAGAAGGCAGCGGCAGATTCTAAGCTGGATGCTGCGCTTGGAAATATGAATGTGACGCTGGAAGCTTACCCTGAGCTGAAAAGCGATACGGTTTATATTGGACTGATGGATGAACTGTCGGGGAGCGAAAACAGGATTTCAACGGCGCGCCATGATTATAATGAGGCGGTCAGACTTTATAATCATAAGCTCGTTACCCTGCCGGGCAGCCTGCTGGGCGCTGTGTTTGGCTTTGAAAAAGCGGATTATTTTGAAGCGGATGAAATGACAGCGCAGGTGCCGGATGCAGGCGCATTGCTTGCTGACTGAGAAAGGCAGAAGGAACATGAGAAAAAATGTAATGGCGGGGCTGCTTTTGCTGTTTCTGGGACTGCTGTTTTCACAGACGCTTCCGGTATCTGCAAAGACATTGAAACCAACGGAACAGTTTTATGTCAATGATTATGCAGATGTACTTTCTGAGGAGCAGGAAAATGACCTGTGCAGCGAGGGAAAGTCGCTTTATAAAAAGACGACGGCGCAGGTAGTGCTTTTGACTGTCGATACAACGGACGGCAAAGAAATCAGCGAGTACGCTGTTGAAACGGGAAGAGCCTGGGGAATTGGTTCCGCAGATAAGGACAATGGCGTACTGATTGTTCTTTCTGTAGAGGACAGAAAGGTTTGGGTTGCTGTTGGCTACGGACTGGAGGGCGTGCTTACGGACGCAAAGACAGGCAGGCTTATAGATGAGCATGCGCTTTCTTATTATAAGGAAGATAAGTTTGCGGAGGGAAGCATATCCCTGTATTATGCCATTTTAAATGAAGTGCGGGCGGAATACGGACTGGAGGCGGTCGATACGCCTGCCTTTGACAGCCAGGAGGAAGACGTCGATATTGCATGGTGGCAGCTTATCATAGGCATTATTATGATTCTGCTGGTTATTTTCGTGCCGATTATCATGATTGTGTGCGGAGTTCCGTTTGTAGCGCTGCTCTTATTCCGGCTTATCCGGTGGGGCGTATACTGCTTGATTGATGGCATCCTAAAAAAGAATCTCAGCGCAGGATACAGAGAGAAGAATTTCAGCTGGCCTGCAATAGGTGCGTTGGCGGAAAATTGTCTGCTCTGGGTGCCGCATCTGTTGGATTACCTTGATGGAGGGGATTCGGATGGCGGAGGCGGCAGCTTTGGCGGAGGCGGAGCCGGAAGAGATTTTTAGAAGGGACATGAAAATAGGATGAAAATAGAAAAAGAGACTGTGCGGGAAAATTTTCGGAAGTATACGGCAGCTTATGACGCTTCCGATGAAAAGATTGCGCTGAAAATCGGACATACTTATAGAGTGGCAGAGCTGTGTGAACAGATTGCAGAATCCGCAGGCTGCGGGGAGGCGGATATGGATCTGGCATGGCTGCTTGGAATGCTGCATGACATTGGCAGATTTGAACAGCTTCGCCGGTATGATACCTTCAACGACGCGGAATCTATCGACCATGCGCAGCTCGGTGCAGACATTTTATTTGGAAAGAATGGAAATAAAAGCTGTATCCGTGAATATATTGCAGATGCAGGGCAGGATGCGCTGATTGAGACGGCAATCCGTGTACACAGCGCCTACCGCGTTCCGGATGAGCTGGATGAACGGACAAGCCTGTTCTGCAATATTCTGCGGGATGCAGATAAGGTAGATATTCTGCGGGTCAATGTCGAAACGCCGCTTGAGGAAATCTATAATACGGCGCGGGAGGAGCTGCTGCATGCAGATGTCACACCTGCTGTAGTGGAAAGCTTTTATGAACATCATGCTACGCTGCGCAGCCTAAAGAAAACGCCGGTAGACCATATTGTAGGACATGTTTCCCTGCTTTTTGAGCTGGTATTTCCAAAAAGCCTTCAGATTGCACAGCAGCAGGGCTATTGGAAAAAGCTGATTGCATTTCCTGTGGAGAACCCTGAAACACTGGCAACGTTTCGCAGGCTGGAGGCGGAGATGGAGCGTTTTATAGAGAATCGGATGAATGGTCTGTGCGGAAAGTGCTTGTAAATGAACAAAGCACAATCTATAATGAAAAGAGCGAAGCACAACAGGAGGAAAATTTGGATGAATCAGGAAAAAGTGATTGTTATTGACTTTGGTGGTCAATACAACCAGCTTGTAGCAAGGCGTGTGCGGGAATGTAATGTATATTGTGAGATTTATTCTTATAAAACGCCGTTGGAACAGATTAAGGAAATGAATCCGAAGGGAATTATTCTGACGGGAGGACCCAATAGCTGCTATGCGGCAGATTCTCCGACATACAGCAGAGAGCTTTTCGAACTGGGAATTCCAGCGCTGGGTCTGTGCTATGGCGCGCAGCTCATGATGCACGTGCTGGGCGGCAGGGTAATTACGCCGGAGGTCGGGGAATATGGAAAGACAGAGATTACGTTTGATACGGCCTCTGCGATTTTTGCAGGTGTGCCGGAAAAAGACGTATGCTGGATGAGTCATTTTGACCGTATTTCAGAGGCTGCACCGGGCTTTCGTGTGATTGCGCATACGAAGGACTGTCCGATTGCTGCGACGGAAAATGCAGAAAAGAAGCTCTATGCAATTCAGTTCCATCCAGAGGTGCTTCATACCGTGCATGGAACGGAGATGCTTTATAACTTCGTAAGAAATATATGCGGCTGCGCCGGAACATGGAGAATGGATTCCTTCGTGGAACATTCGATTCAGGAGATTCGCCAGAAGGTCGGAGACGGCAAGGTATTGTGCGCACTTTCAGGCGGCGTAGATTCCTCAGTAGCGGCGGTTATGCTGGCAAAGGCGATTGGCAGCCAGCTTACCTGTGTGTTTGTTGACCATGGACTTCTTCGTAAAAATGAGGGAGATGAGGTCGAGGAGGTATTTGGCCCGAACGGACCTTACCAGCTCAACTTTATCCGCGTAAATGCACAGGAGCGTTTCTATGGAAAGCTTGCAGGCGTGTCGGAGCCGGAGCGGAAGCGTAAGATTATCGGTGAAGAATTTATCCGGGTATTTGAAGAAGAAGCGAAAAAAATCGGTGCGGTGGATTTTCTTGTACAGGGAACCATCTATCCGGATGTAGTGGAAAGCGGACTTGGCGGAGAATCCGCAGTTATCAAGTCCCACCACAATGTAGGCGGTCTGCCGGACTGCGTTGATTTTAAAGAGATTATAGAGCCTTTGCGGAATCTGTTTAAGGATGAAGTAAGAAAGGCCGGACTGGAGCTGGGGATTCCGGAAAAACTGGTATTCCGTCAGCCATTCCCTGGCCCCGGACTTGGTATCCGTATTATCGGTGAGGTAACAGCGGATAAGGTAAGAATCGTGCAGGATGCGGATGCGATTTACCGCGAGGAAATCGCCAAGGCGGGACTGGACAGGAGCATCGGACAGTACTTTGCTGCGCTGACCAATATGCGGTCAGTCGGCGTTATGGGTGATGAGCGCACGTATGATTATGCGGTTGCGCTGCGTGCGGTAAATACCATTGATTTCATGACAGCGGATGCTGCCGAGATTCCGTTCGAGGTGCTGCAGAAGGTCATGAGCAGGGTCATCAACGAGGTCAAAGGGGTCAACCGGGTATTCTATGATCTGACGAGTAAGCCGCCGGGAACGATTGAGTTTGAATAATGTACATGAGCCAAGAAATGTCGAATTTACGGCATTTCTTGGCTCGTTTTTTGCCCAGTGACAATCAAATGACAATAATATTGAAAAACTAGATTTTGGAGATGGTTTACAAGAATTAGTCCAATCTTTTTTATTCCTATAGCTTGTCTTTATCATTGAGAAAATAATCCTTAAAGGGATTAGGAATCTTTTATAGATCTTCTTCAGCAAAGAATTCGAAATTTACATTTTCTAAAATTAAATTTTTGTAATTATTAAAGTAGTTGAGACAAGCACTTTTAACTTTCTCTATTTTCTCTTTTGGTGCGACGATTACTATCACAGACTCGCAGTTGTGGCTTGTGATAGATTTATAGTTATCACACATAGATTTAACATTACTTATCAAATGTTCAAGTCTATTATTTGTAATGGTATTAACGGTCCAATATTTGATTTCAAAAATTAAGTCATTCTTAGTACGCTTTGAGAGAGCAATAATATCGTATTCGAATCTGCCTATACGTAAGTTCTGTTTGAGAAGATATCTGTGAGAAAACTTATTGGAAAAATAGTTATAACATTTATCCTCTATTTGCATGTATTTTACAACTCTATCAGATGAAACATTTGTTGAAGCATTTTGCTCGGCATATATTTCATTAGCTGCTTTCTCAACAGATTCTGAAGAACTTAATTGTGTAGCATTAATCTTTTTAGTAATTGTATCGGATTTTATTTGTTCGTCAAGTTCTTTTTGAATACTATACCATTTACAACATCCAATAATTATTAAGGTTAGACCTGTTATGATAAGCACAATAGAAGCTACAGGCATAATTGTAGTTGTAAAATCAAGTAAATTCTCATTATTTTGTATTCTTTGAATTGAAATTTGGGACAGATTATCGTAATCACTTTGGCTTATGAGTTTACAGTCCATATTAAGTACATAAAGGAATGCCAAAATAGGTAATGTAATCAGTAGCATGCCTAGTGAAACGAGAAATTTGTAAAAACTATCATATTGTAATTTATCCATAATTATGTCCTTTCGGTTTATTCCTTCTTCGGTTTCCTCTTTCTCTTCGCATAAGAGAAATCTGGGAACAAGTCTTTTAACAACTCAGCAGTTTCTCCAGCCTTTTCATCCTCATTCATATTCTGAACCAGTAGTTGGTCGTCATCGTCAAGATTCAACGAAATAGTATATTCCTTATCCGGCTCTATTGGATTCATCGGAAATTTTATCTCTTTGAGATAATATTCTGTTTCGGTTATTTCGCCATTCTCCAGCTTGTCTCGTAGGCGTGCCCAATATTCCACCATCTTCTTGAAGTTATCGAGGTCTTCCTGCGGGCGGGGGCCGGCACTTGGAAGCCGTTCTTCAAATTTGAAGCATATTTCTCCATCCTTCATTGTAGGGCGTAGTCCGTATGCCCATTCGATGTCAAACAGAACATGGAGTGCACTGAAGATATTGGCAACATCCGGATCTGATAATGCATAAAAACTGACACCTAGATTGTTGGCAATATTGAGCAAAGTCGCTTCGTCCGGATATCGGTTTCCAAGTTCATAGTTTCGGATGGTGGATTCGTTTAGTCCACATTTATCTGCTAATTGCTTTTGTGTCATATCAGATGCAATTCTGAAATTTCGAATCAAATAGCCTACCCGACTGGTGAATTTCTCGCCCATTTTACTGCTCCTTATTCGTGTAATGAGTGTTGTAGCATGCACGAAGACACGAGGTACAAAACATGCATCTGTGTATATTATATCATTAACAGTGCAAAAATGAACTGTTAATATAAAACACACCACAACCGTTCGGAAATGAACTGAACAATAAAAGCAAAAGAGAGGAGGCATTAGCTTATGGAGAACAAGAGATTTTTAACAGCGCAGGATGTAATGGAAATGTTGGGAGTTTCACTATCGTATTCCTATAAACTGATACGACGGCTGAATGCGGAACTTGAGGCTGATGGATTCGTGACAATAAAAGGGCGTGTCAGTACACAGTATTTTATGAAACGAATCTACGGGCT
>CAKRYY010000021.1 GCA_934432885.1 uncultured Lachnospiraceae bacterium | reverse complement strand
CGTCTATTGTCATGTTTGCACCTTCAACATCCGTTTCACCTGCATATCCCACCTCTGCCTTATTGGGGTTTACGCCCTCCTTGTACATTACACAGTTAACGTAGTTCACAATGGTATTCATGTGCGTCATTATCGCAAGTATCTTATCCTTCTTTTCCTTTGGAAGGTGGTTTTTAAAAGTCTCAATGTGATCCTTCTCCCAGTTATCCAGTACCAGAAATCTTCTTATCAAATTCTTCATTTCTGCGGCATGCTTCAGAATATAATCCTCCTCCATCATCTCCGGCGTAATCCGGACTGCTATTGCCTCATCCCAGACAGCATTCATTACCTCTGCAGTCAGCGCCTCATCTTTTCCATAATATGCTTTCAGCATACGGACATCACGTTCCTTCTTTGCCGCCTCTTCTGCATTTAACGGCTCACCCTGTTCATTTGTAAGATAACCGCTCGTAATATCCGTTATCATCCGGATGTCACGCTTTTCTTCTGTAAGCTCGCCTGCATCGCTCATCGCATCGTAATCCTTCTTGCTGGAGTTTAACTTACGACGCATATCCTCTGTAATCTGTCTTGCTGCATCAATCGCTTTTTCACCTGTTTTGGGAGAAAACTTATGAACCCGCTCCAGCTCCTTCTCCCTCGCCATTGCGGTTATTCTCTTAAATTCGGCGTTTGCCTCCTCCTCCCATTCGGCAAAGGACTTAAATCCTGTCGTTCCTTCCAGTTCTATGGTCGCCTTATAATCATTTACGACCTGCTGCGGCATTTTTTTATAAGTATATACCTTGGCATAAATTTCCTTCCAGCGTTCCTGCATCGCCATAGAAAGCCTTACAAAATAGTCACTGCTGATAATACGGTTCGTTCTGGCAAGGATACCCTGCATCCGTTCGAACAATGGCTGCGTTGCGGACAGCAATTCATACACCTGTTCAGCAGTCGGTGCAGAGGATGGATTTTTAAGCAGCTCTCTGCTTGGGTGCTGCTCTATGTACTGGTCAATTTCCCGCATAGTATTTTCTACAAGCGACAGTTCCTCATTGACTGCAGGTATTGTCTTTTCCATCAGGATAACATCTACATCCTCATCAATTGCATACTGCGGCACTCCCGGGTCACTATGTACTATTCTTACTTCTTTTTCCGCCGACTCAAGCACCGATTTTTCTCTGCTTAAAAGCTCCATATTTTCCAGATAATGTATCGCCGTATCCTCGTTACATTCATGCTCCCGGAACAGTGGAGATGCAATAGCTACAATATCCCTGTTTAAAACGTCAGCCGAAAATCGTGCTACACGCACTTCCTTTTCTTCCCCTGTATTTGGGTCAACACGCTTTTTCGTAACCAGGCAGCGTTCATGCATCCCCTCACGGTCTCCAAGCAAATGTCTGAAGATTCTCTGCTTCTTACAGAAATGCTGTATGCTATCCTCGGATTCCAGCATATGCATTATCTTATAGGCTTTCGCGCCACCAATATCCTCCGGTGCCGCTCCCGCGATCTGCCTGTTCTTTACACTTGATAAAATATATTCCAAATCTGCAATCATTGCATCCGGCTGTGTGCCATCTCCAGCCGTCTGCGCTGCCGCCTTGCGTCTTTCCAGTTCACTTTCCCAGTAAGCAACTCTCTCTCCAGCCTGCCTTCCCAAACTCTGGTCAAAACGTCTGTTCGCACGGCGTCTCGCAAAATGGTTTGCAATCTCTGCATCCGACATGCCCTGATTGCGAAGCTTATCAACCTCCTGCGCTTTTTCCTGCGCCTGCTGATAATGTCTGGTTTTTATGCCATATCGGTCACTTAAATAAACATCTGTGGAAAAATCTCCAGTTCCTGCTCCCTTCAAAAGATAACGCAGTGCCTTAAACTGATTTTCCTGATTCCACTCATAGGTAAACCTCTGCTTTGCCATTTCATTCGTTGCAACACGATAGGCTTCCCGCTGTGCTTTTTCTTCAAGGCTTCCATTCAAAAAACGGCTCATCGTCATCTGTTCGTCCTGCAGACGGGATACTGTTACAGCATTTTCCAGATAATCACGATAAATCCTGTCAACCAGCTCTTTATGCTGATGATAGTTTCCTTCGTTTTCACGAATCATGTCGCGGATCTCCACTACTGTCTGCTGCATCATCGGGCTGATTTCAAATTGATTCAGAAACGGCATGCGCTGTCCGTTTCCGGAATCTGTCATCAGGCGGTTCATGCCCTCCCGGCTTTCTTCTACCTGTCTTCCACTTTCCTTTCTTGCCCTTTCAACCTCAGCAAGACTCTCCCTGTATTCAGCCGAGCGTTTTTTCCGAATCTGCGCAAGCTTTGCATAGCCGATTGCATTGTCTACATTTGCAATTGCCTCCTGATAACGCTCCAGCTTTAACGCAAACTGCTCCTTTGCTTTATTTTTCTGACGCTCACTTACCCGTTTGCCGCTTTTAAAATCCATACCGTTTGCAAGGTACCAGTTGTCAATGGTTTCATTCAAAAGCACAAAGACCTTTTTGCATTCTGCAAAAATAAGCGCTTCATCCTCAGACAACTCTTTTCTGTCTGCCTTCGCCTGCTGCTCCTTGATGTAATTAAGCGCTGTGCTCTTTTTCACCAGCAGCTCATGAATATCTGTCACCATTTCGCCGCTTTCCGGATCCCTGTCAAATTCGTGCCCGGTAAAGCGTGAATTCTGCTCCCTTTCTATCTCGCCCCGCTGCTGTCGCAAATATAGTTCCCGTTCCGCTTCTAAAGACTCCTGCGGTATCTGGAAATATACATTTCCGCCATTTTTCTGCAGCCTTTCGTGCGCGCGCTTTTTCTGCGTGCTTTCTTTTTCCTTTTTTTCCGTCAGGCGGACATTTTCCTGCGTCATCTCCATCTGATCCGCCTTTGTCATGGAAATATCGCGCTGCTGTGTCATCATATTGAGCGCTGTCAGCTCTTCTTCACCCATCAGCGCCAGCTTGTCACGCAGCAAAAAGGTGTTTTGGATATTGTCCAGTCTCTGCTGGTTCAACTCCTTTTTCTCAAGCACAAGCCCTTTTACACGGGCAGACTCCACTTCTTCAATTTCCTTACGCAGTTCCTGCTTTTGTTCCCATACGGAACGCATCTGTAAACTATCCATACCGCTCCCCCCATCTAAAACAATTTTCTTGCCTGTAACATTTTACATTCCCCTGTATCATCAAGCAGCCGTTTTGCCAGCTTTTCTGATTCCTCTGTTATCGTTGGTATATCGACCTGCATATCCGCCGGATATTTTTCCACTGCCGCCTTTATTGCCGCCTGTAATACTCCCAGAAATGCCGCCGGATTTTTCGTCCACGCACACTCTAATGTCAGTCGGCTGCCATACGCCGCTACAAGCAGCAGCGTATCCGGTTTTTCATTTTTATCATAATGTATAAAGCTGACATCTGCGTCATATTTTTCCAGTGTCGGTGCAACCGGAAGCGGCAAATCGTCTATTTCATTCAGCTCGTATATCAGCTCCCTGCATGCCTGCGTATTCAGCGACGCAAGCGCCGCCACCCGCTGCATGGCATGTGTTAGCCTGTTCTGATGAAACAGCGGTTTTTCCAAAACCTCCCGCAGCGTTGTTACAAAGCTGCTGCCGGAGGGCTTCACGCTAAAGCCCGCCTGTGTAAATATCTCCTGCAGATGTCCGCTTCCCTGTGGGAAATCCGCAAATATGCCACTCCTTCCGCTGCCCCCTGTAATCAGGCCGCTGCAAAATTCCAGAATCTGGACGCCGAAATCACCCCTCCGGTAAAGTCCATCCAGAGAAAGCCACATAAGCTCCTCCCAGCCATTCCATTCACGCATTACAGCAGTTCCGATAATCTCGTTTTCCCTCAGATCATCCAGAAAACCAATACCCTCTGCTTCTCCCTCTATAATCTGTCTCTGATAATGCTCCGGCATCAAATATCCAAACACTGTCAGCGCTTCTTTGTTTAACGCAACGCCCCTCATACACTCTCCTTTTATTACAGTCTGATTATACTCAGTTTCTTCTCGATTCATTATAACTTTTTTCCCATATTTTTTCCACATTTAATTCATATCTTTGGTATATCTTTAATCTTTCGTCTTAAAAAAAACAATTTTTGCACAAATTTTCTGTTGTGCAAAAATTGCCAAAAAATAAAATAGAATACTGTAAGCAGGATTCTCCGTCTGCGCGAGTGATGCCTGCAAGGCAAACTCCATCTCCGCGAGTTGTGCATTTATGATTTTTATGCAATAGGAATTTCTATTGCAAAAATACAAAAAAATAGAAGGAAGTATGTTCGTCTCGAATCATACTTCCTTCTAAAGCATGCTATCCAATGGACTGCACCTCCTGAATATTCATCCGTTTCTTTCCAATCTTATCTTTTGTACTTTTGTACCGCCGCTCCTGTGTTTCTGTAACGGGCTTTTTCTCTTGTACTCAAACGAACGTTTTTTGCGTTTCGTACCTCTTATGTACTTTTATGCTTTTGTACTTCAGGTACTTTTTCTTTGGTGTCTCAGCTTACGTTTTCGGTGGACCGTACCTCTCTTTCATCAGATTTCCAACTACTGCCGATCTTCTCTATCCGGCTTTTCCTGTGTTGGATGCTTCTATATGAATGTTTCTCTTTTGTATGTCTTTATTATAACAGCTTCTGTGTATTTGTCAACACATTTTTCTATAAAAATATAAATTTTTGCAAAATTCTACATTTTTGGTATTTTTTTCAAATTACTTTCTTATCCAAGCGCAACATCCAGAACCATCATCAGACCAAAGCCAATGGCAAACAGAATTGTGCCGACATTGGAATGATTGCCTTCCGACATTTCAGGAATCAGTTCCTCCACGACGACATAAAGCATCGCTCCTGCCGCAAAGCTCAACAGATACGGCAGCACCGGAATAATCAATGAGGACAGCAGAATCGTTATTACCGCAGCCAGCGGCTCTACAACACCGGAAAGAACGCCGTACCAGAAGGAACGCGGTTTGCTCGTGCCCTCTGCATACAGCGGCATGGAAATAATCGCACCCTCCGGGAAATTCTGAATCGCAATTCCGACAGCAAGCGCAAACGCTCCTGCCATGCCGATTCCTGCATTTCCCATCGCCCAGCCTGCGTATACCACACCGACTGCCATTCCCTCCGGGATATTGTGGAGCGCAACTGCCAGCACCAGCATTGTCGTCCGCCCAAGGCTGCTGCTCGGTCCCTCTGCCTTGCTGCTTCCCATGTGCAGATGAGGCGTTATCATATCCAGCAGCAGCAGAAAACCCATTCCTGCAAAAAAGCCGACCAGCGCAGGAAGCCATGACCATTTTCCCATGAAAGCCGCCTGTTCAAGTGCAGGAAGCAAAAGGCTCCAGATAGAAGCTGCCACCATAACGCCCGCGGCAAAGCCGGTCAGCGCACGTCTGAGCTGTGCCGACATCTCTTTTTTAATAAAAAATACACAGGCAGAGCCAAGCACTGTCCCCAGAAAGGGAATCATAATGCCCCTGAAAAGAATCATTTCTGTATACAAATCCATATCCTCCGTTTTTTGAAAATTTTTCTATTGTAATGTTATGGTATGCGAAATCAGGAAACGGTTATCGGAAAGCCGCTCCGTTTCCAGTCCAAGATGACAGGATTTCGCTCCAAGCTGACGCATCGTATCTACCATATAAGCCTGCTGATACGCCTGTGACTGATAAGCATCCTTCCATTCCTGATAAAAATCCTCGCCCTCGATGACATTTTCAAAGGTATACTCTCCAAGTCCCTTTTCCAGAATCTGCCTGCTGCAGTCCGCATAGTAGGTCTGCAGATCGCGCAGGATGTCGCTCTCTGAAAATCCCAAATCGGCGCTGTTCCTTAAGCCATTTTCATCTGCCCCGCCGATAGTGCGGTACGTCTCGCCATCGCATGGCGGCAGATTAACCGAAAGCTCCTGCCTTACATGCGTCGAGGCATAGTCTCTGTCCGTCTTATTAAAATAATCATAGGTTCCTGCGCCGGTATCATCCCACGTAGCATCCACATTGTAAAAGCCGTCATCCAGCTTGACAATATTCCATGCGTGTGCCTCTCCGGCAAAGCCCGTGCAGTAATAGCAGGGAATTCCAAGCTGCTGCAAAAGATACTGAACCGCTCTGGCATATCCTGCGCACACCGTCCTGCCGCCTACAAGCGCACTGTAAGCACTCTGGTTCATCGGCGCACTGGTCGAATATTCCACTGCATCCAAAATCGCATCATGAACATAGCGTTCCTTATCATAATCAGGCGGAAATTCCTGTGCCTGCTGTAAAATTTTCTGCGCTGCATTTTCAAACGCCGCATTTTCAGCATCCAGATTCTTTGCCGTCTTGTTAAACTGCAAATCAATTTCCAGACACTGTCCGTTTGCGCGCCGTTTACAGCCATAAACGGTATCCAGCCAGAACAGCTCTGGATGGTCGTTGTATACCGCCGAAATCACATCCCGCAGCTTTCCCGCCGTTATTGGCTCAATGGGCGCAAAGGCAGGGTTACATGCCCTTGCATTTGCATAAATCTGGCGGTAAACGTGCTGACCTGCATCATCCAGCATATTGTAATAGGGGTAAAACAGCGCATCAAAGCTAAGCCCGTCTCCCGTTTCGCCAACGCCAAGCTGTTCCTCCAGCTTAAGCGCCTGTTCATCTTCGACCTCGCTGTCCTCTTCCTGCAATGCCTCATAGCCGCATCTTCCGGCAACTGCCTCCGGTACGCTGATTTCAGAAAGCTCCGGAGCTATGTAAGTATCCACAGGCTGCATGGAATCCGTTATGCCGGCATCAGAGGTTTCAGCAGCCGGCTGCTCCTGCTGTGAGATTCCCTCCGGCTGCCCGGCTTCTTCAAAAGCCATCTCCTTTGCAGCTTCATCAGGTCTCGTTTCCACTTCCTCTGCTGTTTTCCCATATAAAAGAGCACCAAGCTGCTCTGTCAGCCCCGGCTTCCATGCACAGGCAAAAACAAGCGCAAGCAAAAGCGTTAACAGCAGTAAAAAAAGATATAATAATTTTTTCAGAAATTTCATTTCATTTCCTCCTGCGGCAGTCACCGCAGCTTTTACATTTGCAAAAGGGAATGAAGCCAGTTTGACCTCATTCCCCATATTTATACACTCTCTAAAACAACTCCGTGCGCGATTCCCGGAACTGTTTTTCCTTCATTAAAGCTCGTCTTGCTCATCAATGCGCCGGTCGGAACAAACAACACACGCTTCCACTTTTTCTGCTCCAGCTGTCTGAGCACATAAGCTGACAGCGTGACCGCCGCACAGCCGCAGCCAGAGCCTCCGGCATGAGTGTCCTGCGCCGCAGAATCATAAATCTGCATACCGCAATCTATATGGTTTCCGGAAATATCATACCCCTTTTCCGCCAGCAGGTCAATGAGCGCCCGCTGTCCAATAGATCCCAGATCGCCGGTAATAATTTTATCGTAATCGGATGGCTGTCTGCCGAAATCCAGCATATTCTGATAGATTACATCACAGGCGGCAGGCGCCATGCAGCAGCCCATATTGAGAGAATCTTTCAATCCATAATCTACAATTTTGCCGGTTGTAATACCTGTAATCGCAGCACGTACCTTTTCGCCCCTTTCCCTGCCAAGCACAAATGCGCCGCTCCCCGTTACCGTCCATGTGGCAGATAAGGGCCTCTGGCTCCCATACTCCAGAGGATTGCGAAATTCCTTCTCCGCGCTCGCAAAATGGCTTGAGGTCACGCAGACTACATTTCCCGCAAAGCCGCCGTCAATCATCATCGAGCCAAGGCTTAAGGATTCTCCGCAGGTCGAGCATGCCCCGTACAGCCCAAACAGAGGAATCTCATAGGGCATAATGCCAAATGACGTAGCAATGGACTGCCCTAAAAGGTCGCCCGCAAACAGATACTGTATCTCCTTTGCATCCAGTCCTGCCTTTCCAAGCGCCAGATAGACCGCGTCCTTCTGCAGACTGCTTTCCGCTTCTTCCCATGTATTGCAGCCAAACAAATCATCCTCGCCAATCATATCTATCATTTCCGCAAGCGGGCCCTCGCCCTCTTTTTTCCCTGCGACGCAGGCGCTTGCATTGACATAGACCGGCTGTTCATAGGCAACGCTCTGTTTGCCTCTTCTTTTCCCATTTTCCTTTTGTAATGCCATCATCCCATCCCTTTCTTTTTATGCAGCAGGAAATTCCTATTCCATAAGAAACATAAATGCGCACAAACTCTTTTTTAAGGGTAGGATTGCCGTTTTGGGAAAAATTATGCCAGAGTTACCATGCCTTTTTCAAGCATCATTACCGGATAGTAGGACAGCTTCGCCTTTCGAAGTCCCTCCGCTCCGGTATCCTCTTCCCGGTTGATATACCGATAGGCAGCGCACTCATGCTCTACAAACTGCTGGTTAATCATCGGATACGCCCCTTGTACATCGGGATATGCCTTTTCGATATGGACAACAAAAATATCCTCACCGCCCGGCTCGCCAAGCGTAAAGGCTACGACCCTGCCGTCTGCACGCAGCAGTCCGCCACGCAGCCCCAGCTCTTCCCGCATTTTCAGTGCATTTAGGGTTACACAGAATTCTGCGCTTTTTTCCTCATTTTCATCACAGCCGTTCTGCACGCGCCAGTTCTGTGCCATCTCGATACATTCCGCTGTATTTTCCTTCGTTATCGGCTCATAAGTCCAGTCGGGATACAACTCTTTAAACTTGTTGATATGATTGCGCTTTCCATGTAGCTTTTTCCCTGAAAGCGTAATCAGCTTTTCAGATTCATAGACATAATCAGCCGCATCTCTGTTATATGCAATCTGAAATTTTCCGGGGAACCACTTCTCCAGGCGTGCAAACTGTTCGGGTGATACGAGGTGCATCTTAAAAGTCCGTCCCTTTTCCTCAAAATAGGAAAGCAGAAGCTCTATTGTCTCCTTTGCATTGCCTTGTCCAAGCGGAAAGCTCACGGAAAACGTCGCTTCGTCTGATAAAAATACCAGCATGCCGTCTATGATTGCATAACGAATTTCATAATGCGGCGCCCAGAGGTAATTATTGGCAAAGGTAAACTCACAATTTCTTGACTTTTCCTGCCGGTAATAGCTCTGTATGATTTCCTTGTCTGAAAGCTCTATTGATTTCCAGTTAAATTCCATTTTTCTCACCAGACCTTTTCTTTTGTCTGCTTATCATAAATCAACATAACGGTCTTTTGCAAGTGCTTTTTATTTTTTCATCTTCGGGTTGAATATCAGGCTTGCCAGATAGCCAAAAATAAGAGCAGCACTTGTTCCGACCGCGCCTGCCTTAAAGCCTCCTGAAAAAAGTCCAAGCATCCCTTTTTCATCAACCGCCTCTTTTACACCCTTTATCAGGACATTTCCAAAACCGAGCAGCGGTACGCTCGCACCTGCTCCCGCATATTCCTGAAATGGCTCATAGATTCCCACTGCGCCAAGCAGCGCGCCGAGGCAGACTAACAGTACCATAATCCTGCCGGGCATCATTTTTGTTTTTTCCATTAAAATCTGGACAAGAGCGCAAATCAGCCCTCCTACCCAGAAAGCATTGATATAATCCATACGGCTCTCCTTTTCCTTTGTCCGTAGTATTTCCTTTTTTGTTAAGTTTATGTGAAAAATTTCCGACTTGAAAATTGGAAGGAAGGATGAAGCCCCGCTCCAAAAAGCGGAGCTCCAAAAGGGTATAAATGAAAAAGAAAAAAAGACGCCAGGTGGGATTCCCTGACGTCTTCGTCAACAAAATGTTATTTACATTTGTTATACTGAATTATAGTTTGCGCTTTCTGTATTGTCAACCGCTTTGCCGCACTTTTTCAATCTTTGTACAGGTTCTTTCTTTTTGTGCAGTTTTCCCAGTTTGATTTGTACATTTTTATACCTGTTTCTTCCGTTCTGGAAGCTGTACCAGAATAATCGCCATAAACATAATCACGCAGCCGCAGATTTCCTTGAAGTTCAAAGCCTGTCCAAGCAAAATCCAGCCCGCAATCAATGAAATCACAGATTCCAGACTTAAAATCAGAGACGCCACAGTCGGGTCAACGCCCTTCTGCCCTACTACCTGTAAGGTGTAGGCAACGCCGCAGGACATAACGCCGGCATACAGAATCGGCATCCAGCCTTCCAATATGGCAGAGATAGAAACAGTTTCCGTAAGCAGCATACCAATTCCGCAGACAATACTGCTGACAAAAAACTGAATACAGGACAGCGCAACACTGTCCGCCTTTGGCGAAAAATAATCGATTACCAGAATATGTATCGAAAAAACAAATGCACCGCAGAGCACATAGAAGTCTCCCTTTTCAAGAGAAAATGAACCCTGAATACACAAAAGATACATGCCAAAAACCGCAAGTACAACCGCTCCCCATACAATGCCTCGTACCTTTTTATGGAAAAGCAGTCCAAGCAACGGCACTATGACAATGTACATGGCCGTAATAAATCCCGCTTTTGCCACTGTCGTGTTCAAAATTCCCATCTGCTGAAGCTGGCTGGCGCAGCCCAGTGCAAGACCGCAGCAGATACCGCCCCGAAGGGTCATCCGCCATCTCGCCTTTTTTTCTTCCTGCGTCTCTTTCTGGTAAAGCGTTTTGTTTCGCCAAAAGAGCAGCGGCAAAAGCACAATGCCGCCAAGGAAGAAACGGACTGCATTGAACGTAAAGGGACCCACATAACCGTTTCCCACGCTCTGCGCAACAAACGCAACACCCCAGATGGTTGCCGTCAAAAGCAAAAGCAGTGCATTTCTTATCTGATTGGTTTTCATCGTCAAAAACGCCTATCCGAGATAAGCGATGACCTCCACCTCACACAAAACATTTTTCGGAAGCTGCTTTACGGCAACACAGCTTCTTGCCGGCTTTTCTGTGAAATATTTCTCGTAAACTGCATTGAAGGCTGCAAAATCAGCCATATCAGCAAGAAAACAGGTGGTCTTTACTACCTTTGTATAATCTGTCCCTGCCTCTGCTAAAATAGCGCCCACATTCAGCATTGCCTGCTGTGCCTGCTCTTCAATCGTAGTCCCTTTAATCTCGCCCGTAGCCGGATCAATCGGAATCTGACCTGATGCAAATAAAAATTCTCCCGCCACGATGCCCTGTGAATATGGTCCAATCGCTGCGGGTGCTTTTGTAGTGCTTACTTTTTTCATAATCGCTCCTCCTTTTATTCATCAAATTCTACTTTGACGTAGAATCCTCTGTCGTTTTCCTCTATCTGTGCAACAATCCCCTCACGGGCGAGCAGCCTTTCACGGAATGGAAAATTTCCTGACATTGCAAGAGACGGGTCAATCGTATAGTAGTAGTTGCTGGGTAAAAGTCCCTCCGTTACCGTTATATGATCGCCTTCTTTAAGTAGCCCCTGCCGCTCCATTTTAAACTCAATCTCCCGCATACGCCGCTCCCAATGACAGACAGCATCTGCATAGCGCTGCAGCACCGTCTGTTCTTTGCGATTATCTTATCACTTCTTTTTCGGAAGAGCAACTTTTTTTGTGATATGTTCTTATACAAAACAGCCCCACCAGATAACAATCCAGCAAGGTACAATAATTACGCTTTTTGTTTAGGTACAAACTCAATCTTAAGAGTCATACCCATTCCATCTGCTAACCTTTTTAGCAAATTGATAGAGGGATTCCTTGTTCCATTCTCAAGCTTACTAATATCTGCCTGGTTAATGCCAGTACGTTCTGCCAGTTCTTTCTGTGTCATATTCTGAGAAGTGCGAGCATCTACGATAGTCCTTATGACATCCATCTCTGGCTGGATAGCTTCATATTCTTTTCTAAATTCTTCATCCTCTAGTTGTTTAGAAAGCATATCATCAAATGTTCTCATTCTTCATTACCCTTTCTATGAAATCTTTTCTTCTATCCTTTGCAATCTGTATCTCTTCTTTGGGAGTTTTTTGCGTCTTCTTCACAAATCCATTCGTCAATATAATTCTTCCCTCATAATAGAAAAAATACAAGACCCTGGTAATATCACTTCCAAATTTACAGCGTAATTCAAAAATCCCATCATCTAAATGCTTACTATATGGCTCTCTTAGCATACTTCCCTTTTCTTGCAGAATCTCCAATAATCCAAATATCTTAGCTCGAATCTTAGGATTAACAGAAGTCAGGAATTCCTCTACTGGAACTTCTCCATTTTCCTTTTCATATACTATCAGTTTAAATTCTGTCATGTAATCCCCTTTGCAATTATTTTATGGCATATATGCCATATTGTCAATCATCCGTTTAAATCAATCGATAAACAGCAATCCAAAATTCACCTCTAAGAGCCGCACATTTATGTTTTTATGCAATAGGAATTTCCTATTGTATAAAAAAGCTGAACATTTCGTATGGACTACGATTGTTCAGCTTTTTTACAGCTTCAAGTTTGAACTGCTTATAATGCTGCTACCCACAAATATTTACGCCATCATGTACTCCGGTTTTACAATAGCGTACTGATATTTTAATAGCAGGTTTTCCCGATGCCAGCTTCTTCCATCAAATTCATAAAGCAGTCTGGAACCATACATTTTTGCAATTTCGCCGCTCCCAAAGTCATAAATATGAAAATTGTGGTGATACCTTCCATTATGAATCGCTGCACCATTTCCGCAAATCATCGCGTTGCCCCGATAAAGACAGGTGGCTGCCAGCTTACAGGCTCCGCCTGTAAGAACAAGATTCGCCGTCTGGCACAAATCATCATAGAGTGCATTACCCTTAAGCGTATCGGCATACTGGTTACAGCCATATTCAAGTGGACGCCGCAGCACAGCCACTGTCGGGCAATTATCATCAAGATTTTGAATTCTTTTCAATTCCGCCTTCAGGCAGCTTACAGCCTCCCATACCGCCTTTTTATTCATATTTTGGGTGAACCACAGCGTATCTGCACAGATTATCCGAAAATCCCTGTGCTGTGCCACGCCTGCCAGATAATTTTTCTCTCCGCCAAAGAAATATGCCGGGAGCCCAAGATTCTTGCAGAACCAGCTATACTTCGATAAATTTGCTCCGTCAGAAAGCTCATATTCACCCGGACACAGATAAATCTGATGAAGAGATATTCCACATGCCTGTGCCAGTTCCTCCAGCCATTCCTCAGCCTCCTGATATCCATTCCAGGATGCCTCAAATGTAATGTTACCTGTCACAAGCGCATAATCTACCGGAGATTTTTCTGTAATTTTCTTTAACCCCACAAGCAGGTCTTCAAAAAAATACGCTCTCTCCCGCTTTTCTTCCTCTGTTATTTTCTTACTGTCTGCAATTCCAAAATGCAGATCTGATATGTGTAATATTCTCATCAGACCACCTCCGTCCTGTCTCACTTGCCATTTCCTGTACTCTGTCGTTAATTCCTCCCAAAAAAGTAAAGTTAGGAAATTCCCATTGCATAATAAAGGATGTGAATGTTTATTCACATCCCCTACGTTGAACATATTTTTCTAAAAACCACCCTGCATAGCCTACGCCGCACCAGATAATTGCAGACAATATCGAATAGGCTGCCTTTTGGTCAACGCCTAGACACAAGAGCCCTGCCACAAGCTCAAGAACAAGCGTTATTCGTGCCCGTCTTCCGATTATCTGCCGTTCTCTTTCATCTAACGGCTTGTTTTCTGCTGCAAGCGGTGCAAAACGAAAAACAAAGAAAAAGGAAACCGCCGCAAAAAAAACCGTTATTTCTGTTTGAAATGGAATCTGCGCCCTGATCCAGAGCAATGCCGCCACAAGCACTCCGCAGGACATAAAATAGCATTGCCAGACATTCGGTGCATGATAACCGCCCGCATCCGACCTGAGCGGAATCAGCGCCAGCAAAAGCAAGAGGCAATATCCCAAATGTCCCAGCAATATCCCAATAAAAAGACTGGTTACGATATTACCTCCCAGTATCCATACACTCTGCAAAGCATATCGGTAAACATCCTTATCTTCTTCCGTGATTCTTCCGCTATGTATCAAAAAACGAAGAATCCTTTCCTCTGTTTCCTGCATATTCAGTTTTCCTTAATTTTTAGAATACTTTTTCAGCCCTGCCGGCTCCTTAGGCTGATATAAAATATAATAACAGCCTCTTGTCGCCACCTGTGAAGCAACTGCCAGTAATGTCAGTGCCAACGCACTGCTGCCGTATTTCTGCAAAAATTTTCTAATCATATCCGTTCCCTCCTTGTACTGTCCTTTGTTACTCTTGCATTATAGTATAATCTGTCACCTTTGGGGGAACGTTGTCATAATTGACCCGTTATTTGGTCAAAACTGATAGCCTTATTGCAAAACGTTATATAAAAGAATCGTTACCCGAAACTGGGAACCATCGTCCTGAATGTCCATCTCACCATGATGCTTTTCTACGATTTCACGGATGATACCAAGTCCATACCCATGTTCAGTACTGCTTAGCTTTGTCGTCAAATAGCTGCCATTTTTCTGCATACGAGGCCGCACATAGGGATTTATAATCTCCAAATACAGATTGTCTCCCTGTGCCAGAATCTTCAGTGAAATCCGTCTTTCTTTCGGTTCTGCCTCCTTCGCCGCCTCAATGGCATTATCCAACAAGTTTCCAAGACAGACACAGCACTCATCACCGTCTACCCTACAGTCCTGCGGTATCTGCAGTTCTGTTACAAATACAAGGTCATCACGTGCCGCTACCTCCGCCTTATAATTGATAATGCTGTCAAAATAAATACAGCCGGTGGAAGCGACCTTCTTCTGACTTTGCAGATATTCCAGAGTTTCGTCATAATACTGCTTCAACTCTTCATATCGTTCCTGCTCCAAAAGCCCTCTCACATAGAGATTTCTCTGCTTCATATCATGGCGGAACTGCCGCATTGCCATCCAGAGCTTTGTTGTCTCTTCACATTGATGAATATAATAATTACATTGTTCTTGTAATGTTTGTTCCTTTATTTTCTTTTCTGCAGCTGCTTTCCCTTGTTCATACATACAATACGTTACTAAATTTATAAATAATAATATGGTAATCCCCAATAATTGAAAATACCATTCTAATCCTTTTCTTACAAAAGCCAAATTATTGGGTGAAAAACAAGTGAAAAATACCAAAATTGTTCCTACCGGTGTCAATATCATTTCTAACCAATCATAAGAAATTGTTCGAACTTTGTTCTTATTTATGAGAAGCAATAATATTTTTATAATATAAAACCATAGTATTTTTGAAGTTAACACTGCAATTATGAAAAATTGTGTTTCATCTTTTCCAGCATCTTGATGTATGTCTATTACACTTATCATATAGTAGGCAATCAATTCTGCACACATTCCTGCAAGATAAAGAAACACAGCCACATAAAGTTTATACTTAAATCTGTCTCGATATAAAAATTGCATTAACGTTAAAAATGGAATAAAAAATACGCCCAGATGAATCCAGACGTTTCCTGTAAAAGAATATGATAGTCCGTTAAAGACTAAAAAGAAGGTTGCCCATGCAGTCCACTGAATAGAGTTTTTCCTATTTCTTGAATGCAGCGTACTTTCAGTAAAAATCCTCTGTACAATTATTGTAAAAATCTCCAGCAAAGCTGTAACTAATACAAATATTACTTCCGTTCTCATTATGTATTCTCCAGCATCCCCATATAATGCCGACGCATATCCTGCCGGTATTTCTTACTAACGGGAATTTCAGCGCCGTCGTCCATTTTTAGTTTATCGTAATTCCATTCTCTGACAAAACGCAGATTTACCAGATAAGAAACCTGTGCGCGTGCAAACCGGACATGCAGTCCGCTGGTCTCCTTTTCCACCGCACTTAATTTCCCATAGAAATAGTAGACATGTTCTGTCCCATGCACACAAATCTGCCTTCCGATGCTTTCGAAATACATAATCTGGTGGATGGGTACACTGTATCTGTGTTTCTGATTCGAAAATAAAAATCTTTCATTTTCAGGGCAGCGCGTCCGCAATGCCTTTTTCAGCACATCCTCAAGTGCCGCTTCGCTCACTGGTTTTTCCAAGAAAGCAAATGGCTGTACCTCTAACATTTTCCTGCAATACTGCTCATGTGCGGAAACAAAGATAACGATTGTGCTGAAATCCTTCTCCCGGATGCATCTCGCCGTTTCAATCCCGTCTTTTCCTTCCATTTCTATGTCCAGAAGGATAATGTCAAAACTGCCGTAATTCTCAATTTCCTCTAGCAGTTCTTCTCCGCTCCAAAAGTCCCGGATTTCCATTTCCAAATCCAACTTTTCCGCAATCCGCAACAGAATACTCTTTTGTCTGCGGATTTCTTCCTCCATATCGTCACAGACGCCGATTCTTATCATGTGCTCACCGTTCTTTGATTATATTACAAGTAAAATTTTTTCGTTACCAACCGTATTCCATTTTAACAAGGCTGCCTGCTATCTGCAAGTCATAATACAAAAAAGGCTATAATTTTTGTAATTCTCCTCTTAATGTACTGTTTTGCCTCACATATTCACAACTTGGTCAGCGTGACCAAGTTGTTGACCAAGTTTACGAATAATATTTCTGATTCCTGCTTTTGGGCTTGTCTGGCTCTGTTCTCTGTAGTTCTCCAGTTTCCAGCATTTTATCCAGATAGTGTCTTCTAAAGTATGAACGTTCTAGGTTGAAATTTTGCATTATTTCACTCGCTGATTTGGGTACTCTACAAAATTCAATCATCTGTTTCATTATATCTCGTTCATTATCATGAACACCTTCTTGGTCACACCGACTATGATTTTTCCTATCATCTCTCAGCAGTCCCAAATATCTGTCACAAGCCCTACACAAAACCATAATTCCAGACTCATTAATCTCATACTCTGGCAATGGTCCATCATACAATCTGCATGCTTCCCTAATCTTCTCAAACCCTCTTCCCCAAGCCTCAATCATACCACTTTTGAAAAAGACATTTGCCAGTTTTGGATTGTAGGGTTTTGATGAATGCTTCATAAACAGCTTATCCGTAGAATCCAGATTAGGTGGCATCTCACCATCATTCCAAATATATATCTTATCCTCATAAACACTAATCTGAATAGGATTACAGCTGCTATAATCCTTATGAACAATAGCATTCAATAAAATTTCACGAAACGCATCTTTGTGGAACATAAACTGCTCGACTCTCTGAACTCCCTCATAGTCAATCAATGCCTTCATATATTTTGTATAGACTAGGTCAACAGCCTTATCTACCTGCTCTATCAAAGGACCGTGCACCTCGTCTTGATATACCAAATCTGAATCTGATTTTCCAAAATAGCCGATTTTAATATAAGAACCCGTTACCCATTTCTCTGGGTCTTTATAAAATGAAAGCATCGCCGCTCTTATCAAATATCCGTCTTCATCAATCAGGTGCAAATTATCCATCAAAATAATATTATCTTCCACATTGACTTCTTCTGTTCCTAACCTTCCCCGTTTCAGCGCCTTATCCTTAAATAGCTGAATTGCATCCTGCTTCAAATCAACTACTGACAGTTTAGGCAAAGGCATTCCATCCCATGTTCTTCCCTGCGCTTTTAACAAAGCTTTTTCCAATTCCTTTCCAGTAATCTCACGCATGGTACTTCCGGAACGATAATAATATTTTCCCCGAAAGCTTATTAAGGATGGATATTTATCAACAATTATCTGAAGATACTCAAGTTCGCCTTTATATAACAAATTTACATCTACAATGATTCCCATTGTGTCCGTAACCTTATTTGGAATCTGCTCTAATAAATCCTTTGCGTTATGAATACCTACTACTTTGCCACTATCATCTGTACCTATGTATATCGTTCCACCATAAGCATTGGCATATCCACAAATCCATTTCAGGTACTCATCCTGCCACGATTCCTTCCACTCTATGGATTGATGCTCTTTTTCCTTCATATATCCACCAACTTTCTTTAAGTCAATGAAAAGTTCTGAACATCCAACGTAAACTTTTTGCTATACTGCAAAAAGACTTCTCCGTCAAATGTTCAGAAAGATACCTGATTTAACTAATCATAACATATTGAAACTAGAGTTTAAAACAAAAAGGCTATAATTTTTTATTTCATCACATAATAAACCAACCCCAACAGGAAGCTGCTTAAAATTCCATAAAGGATTACCGGTCCTGCAATCGTAAAAATCTTGCAGCCAATGCCAAATACCTGACCCTCTTTTTTAAACTCTATCGCGGGTGCAGCTACCGAATTGGCAAAGCCGGTAATCGGCACCAGCGCGCCAGCCCCGCCCCACTTGGTTATCTGTGGATAGATATTAAAGCCGGTCAAAAGCACACTGGCAAGCACCAGAATCAATGAGCACCAGCTTCCCGCCGTCTCCTTGTCCATGCCCAGCATCCCCGTGCAGTAATTGAGAATTGCCTGACCGATGCAGCAGATAATGCCGCCTGTAACAAATGCCTTACACATCAATATCCATAAATTATGCGTCGGCGTTACCTCTTTTACATATTCCTGATACTGTTTCTTTTTTTCTTCTTCCATGCTACAGCCTCCAACTCCTTGTACTTGAACTCACAAATTTATTTTCCATCTCTATCAAAATGTCAAAGCACTTTTATCAGGCTTCAACCCTTTGTTCCTTGTTTTTTGCTCCCACAATATTCACATACTAATATTTTCATACTGTTGGGCTTATTCAATTTTCAGGCTCACGGGCGATAGCCGCCGATAAAGTAGTAAAGGGAGCCTGCCAGCTTTCCAAGCGCCATTGCACCGACAGCGATTCCAAGTCCATGCCGAAAACCGACCCGCCTTGCAAAAATCGGAATACTGTTTAGCATCTCTGCTATCGCCATTGCAAGGCTGCCGACAAAGATACCTGCAAATACTCCATAAACGCCAAGCAGCACGCCGCCCATTCCCTGCCAAAAGGGAAGTGCCCCTGATGTCAAAAACAGGCTTCCCGGTCGCAGAATCTCCGGGAAAAGACTGAACAAATCACCTGCCATCGTTCCCAGAATTACCATCGTTTCATAGAGCATCACATGTCCACCCGTATGCGTCCTGCCTGCGAATCGCGGAATCAGTCCGACCGCCAGAAGCACCGTAAATACACCGCCTGCCGTCATCATTCCAAAGCAGATACCCAAAATTCCAAGAAATACCTCACGAAGCATCGATTGTCTTTCCTTCCCTGTCCGCCGTCTCAATCAGCGTATCATCCACATCCTTTTCATAAATGCGCATCTCAACCTCAATCGGCGTAGGGTCAGTCGTAATCCGCCGCCCGCCAATATGATTAAAAAAGAGGGTAATTCCTATCAAAAGTCCCAGCGAATAGGTTATTTCCAACACCGTAACGCCATCAGAGCGCTGTCCCATAATCTGCTCATAAAAGCGCCCGAACACATCCGTAATTCCAATATCATTATGAAATGCCATAATGGTAAACGCTGTTCCGAAAAAGCTGATTAACGATACGAATACAATTTTCCAAAAAACCATCATGCCTTTCTTTTCCGGCACCTTTACCAGCTTTACTAAAGTATCCGTCTCTCCTACATTTTCAATAGTTATTCCCTTTTCCATCTCCTGTATCCGCTCAATCAGATAGAGACTGCTGATAACGGCTCTTTTTTCCCCTTTTTGCGGAAACCGGTATACCCTTAAAGCCTTTACCTTTGCCAGAAGATTTTTATCCGTACAGGAAACAGAGGCAATGTCTTTTATAAGCACCGCCTCTTTTTCTACCTCAGCATTTCGTTTTGGTTTGATATAAACGATTTTATTTTCCATATCTCTTCCGCTTTCTGGTTGCTTTGCGGTTTAGTATGGCAGACTTTGCAAAAAATATGCAAAAACAGATTTTTAAGAATTGTAGTAGATTTTTCCTTCTTCCAGAATTTTTATGTTCATTCCATGCAGTTCCATAGCGGTTACACAGCAGTTTTTCAAAGGAGTTCCTCCCCAGAACTCTGAAAGCGGTCTGGACTCAATGCAGCGAATAAAGCAGCGGATAAACGCACCATGCGCCGTAATCAGAATGGTGCTGTACTCTTTCTGTGCCGGAATCAGCACTTCGTCTATAAAATTCTGCGCACGTGCAATGACATCAGAAAAATTTTCGCCATCCTGAGCTTTAAAATGTTCAGGCTCCCGGATAAATTTATGCAGCGGATTTTCAGCGTCATGCGCCGCCTGATAGATGGAATCGCCCTCATATCTGCCAAAGCTCATCTCCTTAAGCCTTGCATCTTCAAAAATCGGTATCTGCCGCTCCAGTCTCATAAGCTCCGCTGTCTTTCTGGCACGGCAGAGCGGACTGGAATAAACCGCTTCAAAGGGAATCTCCTTAAGCGCCTGCGCTGTTTCCTGTGCCAGTCTTATGCCGTTTTCATTCAATGGAATATCTGAGCTTCCCTGAAGCTTTCCCTCTTTATTCCAATCGGTTTCTCCATGCCGCATCAGATAAATTTTCATAGCATTTCCTCATTCGTTTTTGTTTTATTTTATCCACTTTTCTGCTCGCTGGCAAGTCCCCTAAGCCGCAGCAGAATCCTCTTTTCCAGGCGGCTGACCTGTACCTGGCTGACGCCCAGCGTCTTCGCCACCTCCACCTGTGTCTTATCGCTGAAATAACGCAGCCGTATCAGCTCCTTTTCCTGCGTATCAAGTCCTCCCAGGAGCTGCTGCAACAGCAGATGATTCAATACGCCCTCATTTTCATCTCTGCCGGAGGGCAGCCTGTCCACCATAAGAATCTCACTGCCATCACTCTGATATACCGTTTTATAAATGGACTCTACCTCTGCGCCTGCCTCCATCGCTACGACAATATCTTCTGGCAAAAGCCCTGTCATCTGGCTGATTTCAGAGACGGTCGGCTCTCTGCCAAGCTGCGCCGCCGCTTCACCCGCCGCCTGCCGGATGCGTATTCCATTTTCCTTGATGGTACGCGATACCTTTACCATACCATCATCACGCAGAAAACGCTTGATTTCTCCTGCAATCATCGGAACCGCATAGGTAGAAAATTTTACATCATAGGAAAGGTCAAACTTATCCACTGCCTTCATCAGTCCGATGCTTCCTATCTGAAACAAATCCTCAGCATCACAGTATCTGCCCGCAAAACGCTTTACGATATGATGCACCAGCCCCAGATTTTTCTCGATTAGTTCCTTTCGTGCTTCTGCATCTCCCGCCTGTGCCTGCCGCAGCAGTGATACCGTTTCTTCCATACGCGCTATGCCTCATCTGCGGCGTCCGGCGCAAAGTATTTTTCCATGATGACCGTTGTCCCGCTTCCGGGCTCTGAATTTACCTGAAGACTGTCCATAAAGGCTTCCATAAAGGAAAATCCCATACCGGAACGGTCCAACTCCGGTTTTGTCGTAAAAAGCGGCTCCATCGCTTTTTCTACATCCTCGATTCCTTTTCCCTTATCCTGCACCTCTATATGTAGCCTGCGCTCCGCCAAGCGGCAGTAAAGCCAAACCTTCCCTGTTCTGCCTTCATAACCATGAATGATAGCATTGGTTACCGCTTCTGAAACGGCTGTCTTTACATCTGCAATTTCTTCGAGAGTCGGATTCAGCGGCGTTATAAAAGCTGCCGCCGCAATTCTTGCGAACGCCTCGTTTTCAGAAATCGCATCAAATTCCACTCTGACCTCGTTATTCATCCTTATCCTCCCGTTCAATCACATTCAATACCTTTGCAAGACCTGACATCTGTATGATCCGCCGCACCTGCCTGTCCGCATTGACGGCATACACCTTCCCGCCAAAGCAGGAAATCTTTTTATAACGTCCTACAACAATGCCAACGCCTGAGCTGTCCATGAATCTGGTATCCTCAAAATCAAACACAATATTTTTCACCGGCTCTCTGACAATGTAGGAGTCTGCCGTTTCACTCAGCACCGACGCCTGATGATGGTCGATTTCCTCCGGCATCCGAATCATCAGATAATTTTCAATCATCTGAAATCTTTCCTCCATAGCTTCTCCTTTCTTTTAGAAATTTCCTATTGCACAAAATAGAATCCTGCAAGCAGGATTCTCCGCCTGCGGCAGGTTGTTCTAACGACATGATTCTTCTCCGCCGCAGTGCGCTCCACGCTAAAAAGAGTTTGCCTGCAAACTCGTTGCGCGCGAGCGGTGCCTGCAAGGCGCACATAACAAAGAATCTCGTTTGCGAGATTCTTGCGCTAACGCGCAGTCACGCAGTGACATATTCTACTTGCGCGTTATGCGCATCCATTTTAACTTATGGAAACGAAGTTTCCTATAAGTTAAAAAAGGACCGGCGCTTTCGCCAAGTCCTCTTTCGTCGTTTTCCCATTTTGGGTTTTATCCTTCGTTTAATTCTGCCAGATAATTTTTTGCCCTTCTGGCTCTGTCTGTTCCATCAAATTTATCTATCACAAGCTGATAGGTCTGCACTGCATTGTCCTTATCGCCGTTTTGCCTGTACGCATTTCCCAGATTGTACAGAATATCTACATTTTCAGCATCATACTCCGCAGCCTTTGAAAGCGCTGTAATGGCATCCTCGTACATTTCCTTCTGGTAAGCATCCATACCCGTCTTATAGTATTCCTCCGCAATGGATGGTCCTACTTTGGAAAGCAGAAGCTGATACAGAGACTGGAAACGCTGCGATTCTACCTGCTTCGCCGTCTCAGGGTCGATTTTTTCAATGCTCTGGCTAATCTGCTGCATATTATCGGGGCTTTCAATATAAATGGAAATTGCCTCCAGCAGATTGTCTATAACTGCCAGCGTGCCATCATTTCCGGCATAATCGCCAAGCTCCTCCTGCAGCTTCGTATTTTCCACAGAAAGCTGGTCCATCTGCTGCTGCAGCTCCTCAAGCGCGCTTGTCTTTTTATCAAGCTGCTCGCTGACGCTCCGCAGCTCATTCTGTGCTGCGCTGTTCGCGGAATTAAGCCTCGCCGGAAGAATCAAAAAGCATGCCGCCGCAACGCCGATGGCAATACCGATTCCGATATTCAGTGCAGTGGAAACGCTCCTGTTTTCACGGTTTCCTATCGGCTGTATAATCGTCTCATTTCCGCTCTGATATTTAATGACGTCATCCGCAAGATTTTTCTTTTTGATGCCGCCTCTGGCATTTTCTGCCGCATCGAGTACATCCGTTACTTCCTTTAAATAGCGTCTGGTCGTCGTATTTCCAGTGTCAATCCGATTGCACTTGTCAAGCTCCCGCTTTGCCTTTTCCCATTCCTCGGCTTTCATATATAAAAGCGCCAAAAGCTGATGCGCACGGATATAATTCTGGTTCAGGGACAATACCTTTTTCAGCTGGATAACCGCAAGGTCCAGACTATCCTGCTGGCAATAGCCCAGCGCAAGATTATACTTTTTAATCGTCTGGTTAATCGTCTCCAAACGGCTCGGATTATCCTGAATCATATTGATGTAATCATCAGCAATGTTCTTTTCTGAACGCAGATTCTTACTGATAACCCATTCTCCCAGCCCTTTTACGACCTCTCCCATTTCAAAATAAACAAGTCCGAGCAGATTTCTCGCTTCTACATTATTTTTATTAAATTTCAGGCTTTGACGTAAACTGATTACCGCACCGGATAAATCCCGTACATTTGCTTTTTCCAAACCTTCATTATAAAAGAAGTTGGAGGTATATATAATTTTTTTATAAAGAGCAACATCTGCTCCACAGCCTGTACAAAAATCCTTTTCCGATAACTGGCATCCGCATCGATAACATTTCATGCAGTACCTCTATTCTTCTTCCTTTACTTCCTTCATCATACTAATCAGAATATCCGCAACGTCTGTAAGGTCCTGATTATAAATCGCGTCCTCCGCATCCTCGACCTCAAGACTTGGGTGGAATTTCTTTAATTCTTCCTCAAAATCAATCATTTTGTTTCCTCTTTATATAAGCCTTACTCTCTCCTACGAGATAGAGCGAGCCGGCAATATATATGATGTCCTTCTCCTGCTTTTTCTTAAGGAGCTTAAGGAGCCCCGTTTCACAATCCGCCGCACAGATAAACTGTACGCGCTGCGCCGCGGCTTCTGGGAGCTGCTCCTGTTCCTCCTGATACGTTTCCAAAAGAATCTGCGAAGAAAGCCCTCTCGTATTTTTCAGTTTCGTCAGACAGATTTCATCAAACTGACCAGACGTCAGAATCTGTCTGATTATTTCACGGTACTGCTTTTCCTGTACCGCAGAAAACAGTAAAAACCGCCTGCCACAGCAGCCGTCCTCCTTTACAGTCTCAAGGAAAGCCCTGATTCCGTCCGCATTATGCGCTCCATCTGCATATACGCCCGGCAGAATTTCTTCCATTCTGCCCTCCCAGCGCATCTTTTGCAGCCCTTTTGCCAAATCACTGCAGCTCACCGGCAGTTTTTCGCCAAGCACATCCAGCGCACGTACCGCCAGAGCGGCGTTTTCAATCTGATAGTGTGCACAGGTATTAAGCGTGCATCCAACATAACCATAATACCGAGTATCATAAGAAAAATCAATGAAATTTTTATGAATCCCTATTTTTCGTACGTCACCTTTCGACACTGGAAACGCAGGGCAGGAGAGGGCTTTCGCGCGCTCAAGGATTACCCTTGAAGCATCCTTCTTTGTATCTGCAAAAACCACAGGGACTCCTTTTTGCAGTATTCCCGCTTTTTCTCCTGCAATTTCAGGAATCGTATCTCCAAGATATTCGACATGGTCCAGCCCGATTTCCGTAATGACACACAGTTCCTTTCGGGACACGGAATTTGTCGCATCCAGTCGCCCACCAAGCCCTGTTTCCAGTATCATAATATCCGCGCCTTCACTCTGAAACCAAAGCATTGCCATAAAAAACAGCATTTCAAAAAAAGTCGGGTGATAGCTTGCATTTGCCATCGCTCCATCCTCAAGCTGCCGCATTACCCGCTCAAGGGATTCTATAAATGCTTTTTCGCTTATCATTTCCCCATTTAACCGGAAACGCTCCCGCATCGTCACCAGATGCGGTGACGTAAACAGCCCAACCTTATAGCCCGCCTGTTCAAAAACAGACGCTAAATAGGCACAAACAGAACCTTTTCCATTTGTGCCCGCAACATGTATAATTTTTCCGCTCAAATCAGGGTCTCCCAAAAGATGCAGAAAGCTCTTTGTATCCTCCATCCGATTCTTTTTGGTAAACCTTGGAATTTCCAGTAAAAAGCGTTCCGCTTCTTCGTAACGCATCATGCCTATTTTCTTGCCGGAGCTTCCCTGCGGAAGGTTTCCGTGACAATCTCCCCACCGATACTGCGATAGGTCGTGTAACGCAGGTCTCCAGTTGACTGCTTTGCCGTATTTTCAATGCTTAAGATAACGCCCTTATAGGTAACTCCTTCCACATTGATATGCGCACCTTTTCCTTTATCCATCCGCTCCCTGCAGTGTCCGACTTCCTCCTGTATTTCATCAAGCTGCTTGAAGTACTCATTTTTCCGTTTATCAAGCAGGACGAGACTGCTACCTGCGCCCTCCTCCTGGTACCGCTTCTGCTTAATAATATCCTCCATTTGCAGCAGAATATCCTCCAGCTTTTCCTGAATCTCCTTCTGCCGCTCTACGCATCTGGAATAGCGGTCATAAATTTCCTTTTCAAAACCGGCATGAACGACTGTACGCACCTCAACATAATTGCCGATGCAGTATGCGTCTACGCCCAAAAGCGCTGACACCTTGCCGCCGATGATGCTGCCGCGTTTTCCATTGACAATTACCCTGCCGCCAGCCCTTACATTGGCATTCAAAATATAGTTGGCTTCGACATTTCCCTCCGCACTTACCTCACATTGCTCAATAAAATTGCTGTAAATGCTGCCTCTGGCACGCGCTTTTCCCTTCAGGTTGCCCTGTATGCCGCGTTTCAGCACAATATCGCCGCCTGCAAACAGCTCTGCGCTCTCTACCGTTCCTTCGATTACCAGATTTCTGCCTGCACGAATCACAACGCCAGCGCTGACGCTGCCGCCTATCGTTACGTCTCCGAAAAATTCTATCCTTCCAGTCGTTAAATCCACATCTCCTGGAATCTCATGTACGGTACGGATGTCAAGGTTTCCATTTTTCAGTTCTACCTTGCCTGCTGCCTTGGCAAAATACAGATTATCTCGCCGCTCAACACTCAATCCCCTGAGCGGCTGCAGTTCCTTTACCGTCCTGCATTTTAAAAGCTGTCCATCTACGGTATAGCCGTCCTCACCTGCCTGCGCAGGATGATACTCTGCCAGCTTATCGCCTGCCTGCACGCTCTGCAGCATGCTCATGCTGCCATAATCAACGGAGCCGTCCTCACGAATCGTCGGTGCTTCCATAATGGCATCCGGCGTAAAGAAATACTCATACGAGCCGTCTGTGCCTTCTACGACCTCTTTTCCCTTTGCCACAAGAATTTCCCGCTGATAAACGCCCTTTTTTGCCATCGCAACAAGGCGTGGCATCAGGTATCCCTCTTCCACGCCTTCCTGCCTGAGCATATCCAGAAGCGAATCTATCTTGTATTTTTCTTCCGCCTCGGAGGGTTCTGCAAGATAAAGCCACGCTTCCATCTTATCGTCCGATATGCGGACGTAGGATTTCTCCTGAAGCATGCTGCTGTGCAAAAATCGTTTTTTCAGTTCTGCAAGCTGTTCCCTTGTCAGGGTTAAAATTTCTTCATCCATAGAGGTCTGTCCTTTCTTTTTCTTCGGACATACTACATTTCTCTATCTTTAGTATCCTCTATTTTTGTAATTGTTGCAAGCGGTTTTCTACCTGCTGCATCATCTGTGTATATTTTTCGAGCTTTTCCTTTTCCTCTGCAATCTTTGCTTCTGGCGCTTTGGAAATGAATTTTTCATTGGACAGCATTGCATTGGAGCGCGCAAGCTCTCCGGAAAGCCGCTTCTTTTCTTTTTCCAGACGCTCAATTTCCTGCTTTATGTCAACCAGTTCCTCAAAAGGAATATATACGGCTGCTTCTGCCAGAAGTACCGATACCGCATCCTCTGGGATTCCAGCCTTATCTGCCTGCACAATAACCTCAGAAGCATACGCAAGAGAGGCAAAGAACAGCCGACCCTCTGTAAAGATATTTCTGACCTCTTCCTTATCGCTGACCACAAATACCTTTGCCTTACGGCTGGGTGCGACATTGCTTTCCTTCCGCACACCACGCACGCCGCGAACCGCTTCCTTGATTGTCTCAATCTCTTTTTCTTCTTTTGCGAAAGCTAAGTCTTCCCGATATACCGGCCAGTCGGAAATCATAATGGATTCCTCTTCGTCCTGAAGATTGCAGAAGATTTCCTCAGTAATAAACGGCATATAAGGATGCAGAAGCTTTAATGCCTGCAGCAGTACATTTTTCAATGTCCAGAGCGCTGCCTTCTGGCTTGCCTCATCGTCGCTGTTATACAGACGCGGCTTTACCATTTCAATGTACCAGTCGCAAAACTCATCCCAGATAAAGTCATATACCTTCTGTACGGCGATTCCAAGCTCGTAGTGCTCCATATTTTCTGTCGCTTCTTTTACAAGCGTATTGAGCTTTGACAAAATCCATTTATCAACCGGCTCTAAATACTCAGGCTGCTGCTTTGACAGCTCCTTGCCCTCCATATTCATCATAATGAAACGTGAAGCATTCCATACCTTATTGGCAAAATTACGGCTTGCCTCCACTCTTTCATAATAGAAGCGCATGTCATTGCCGGGAGCATTTCCGGTAATCAGGGTCAGACGCAGTGCATCTGCACCATACTGCTTGATGATTTCAAGCGGGTCGATTCCATTTCCAAGTGATTTTGACATCTTCCTGCCCTGGGAATCGCGTACAAGACCATGAAACAGCACTGTGTCAAAAGGTTTTTCACCCATCTGCTCATAGCCAGAGAAAATCATGCGGATAACCCAGAAGAAGATAATGTCATAGCCGGTTACCAGTACGCTCGTCGGATAGAAGTAGCTTAAATCCTCCGTCTGCTTTGGCCAGCCCAGTGTTGAAAACGGCCAGAGTGCGGAAGAAAACCAGGTATCCAGCGTATCCGGGTCCTGTGTGAAATGTGTGCCGCCGCATTTCGGGCATACGGAAGGCATTTCCTTTGCCACAATCGTTTCGCCGCATTTATCACAATAGTATGCCGGAATCCGGTGTCCCCACCAGAGCTGTCTGGAAATACACCAGTCCCTGATATTATCCGTCCAGTTGAAATAGGTCTTTTCCATACGGGGCGGGATCAGCTTGATTTCTCCCTCTTTTACTGCCTTGACAGCGGGCTTTATCAGCTCATCCATCTTTACGAACCACTGTTTTTTAATCATCGGCTCGATTGTCGTCTTGCATCTATCATGTGTGCCGACATTGTGGCTGTAGTCCTCAATTCGTACAAGCAGACCCATCTCATCCAGTTCTTCTACGATTTTCCTTCTTGCTTCATATCTGTCAAGTCCGGCAAACTTTCCGCCGTTTTCATTGATGGTTGCATCGTCGTTTAAAATATTGATTTCAGGAAGCTCATGCCGTCTGCCCACTTCAAAGTCATTCGGATCATGCGCCGGCGTAATCTTTACAACGCCTGTTCCAAATTCCATATCTACATAGGAATCCGCGATAATCGGAATTTCTCTGTTGATGATCGGAAGCAGCACCTTTCTTCCAATCAGCGCCTGATACCGCTCATCCTCCGGATTTACAGCAACCGCCGTATCGCCGAGCATGGTCTCCGGACGGGTCGTTGCAAAGGTCAGAAATTCTGTCTTGCTGACACTGCCATCCTCTTCAATCAACGGATACTTAATATGCCAGAAGTGGCCAGCCTGCTCCTGATACTCCACCTCCGCATCCGAAATAGAAGTATTGCAGACCGGACACCAGTTAACGATTCTGCTGCCCTTGTAAATCCATCCTTTTTCGTGCATTTTGCAGAATACTTCCGTAACCGCCTTATTGCAGCCCTCGTCCATTGTAAAACGCTCTCTGTCCCAGTCACAGGAGGAGCCGAGCTTTTTAAGCTGGTTGATGATTCTGCCGCCATATTCTTTTTTCCATTCCCATGCGCGCTTTAAAAAGCCCTCTCTGCCAAGATCGTGCTTATCAATTCCCTCTTCCTTTAATTTCTCTATAATCTTGACTTCCGTCGCAATGCTGGCATGATCCGTTCCCGGCTGCCAGAGTGCATTATAGCCCTGCATTCGCTTAAAGCGAATCAGAATATCCTGCATGGTATTGTCGAGCGCATGTCCCATGTGAAGCTGTCCTGTAATGTTTGGAGGCGGAATTACGATTGTAAAGGGTTTCTTCGTTCTGTCCACCTCTGCGTGGAAATATTTCTTATCCAGCCAGTTCTGATAGATTCTTTCCTCTATGCCCTGCGGGTCATAGGTTTTTGCAAGTTCTTTGCTCATACGTCTTTTCCTTTCCTAAATAAATACGCCCCTTACTGGAATTCCAGTAAAGGGCGAATATTCGCGGTACCACCTTTTCTTTTTCACTCTTTCCCGACAAGTCATCAGGAACTGTCCTGTAACGGGGACGAATCGGGAGCACTTACTGCGCATGGCATGCGCGTTCACCGCTCCGGTTCCAGAGCTACCTTCCACGTCTTCTTCTTTAAGCAGCCTCTCAGCCAGCGAGCCGCCCTCTCTGAAAAGGAATGCCGTGTACTCCTCTCTGTCATCACCTTTGTGAACAATCAAAATTATCTGATATTCAGTTTAGTGGATGAGGGTGGTTTTGTCAACGGATTTCTAGGAATGTCGGTAAAATCCAGACGCACATTACAGCCAATTCTGCTCTATGGTCTGCATAAGGCTAAGGAACATGTCATACTTTTTCATACAGCGCAATCCCCTCCCGGTTAATTGACTCAAGCAGCTCTTTTGTAATCGGTCTATCTAAATCAATTATATCAAACTCCAGCAATGTGGATGTTTCTTCGTCAACTTCAAGAATAAAGCGGCTGCTACAGCCTCCGCAGAACGCCAGATCAATATCGCTTCTCTCTTTGTAGTCTCCCCTTGCTCTTGAGCCAAAAAGAATTACCTTCTCAATCTGATTCTTCTTCGCCAGTCCAATAATTTCCTGTATTATTTTTGGCTTTATTCCTGTTTTTTCCAATAAGCTATCCTTTTCCATAAAATTTCCTTATTCTTTCAAAAGCATACTGCACTTTATCTATCAATGAAATATTATACTTCTACATGGCAAAATCAGCAAGGTTTGTCTTCCCATCCACATGATAAAGCGTCTGCTGTGTCTCCTCATTTGCAGCACCTCCTGCCTGTACTGTATATCCATTTCCAGTCTGTGCTACCTCTTCCAGTCCATAAATTTCTACTTCCTCATTGCCCAGATATGCCGGAAGTGATATATCCGCATCCGGCAATTCGCTGACAAGTGTGATATGTCCGTATTTCACCTTTCCTTTTCCACAAGCACTCAGCATACAGACTCCCAACACTCCTATCAGGCAAATGACTGCCAGATATTTCTGCTTTTTGTTCAACTCTTTTATCATTTTCTCCACTCTTGTCCTTCGTTTCTCATCTATCATTTAGTCTATATCATCTTATAAATTTACAATTAAATTCATTTTGCAATGTATCCATTGCAAAAATAACACATATTTTTAGTAAAATCAAGGAAAAAATTGTTATGAATACATTGCAAAATTTAGTCAATCATATTATCCCTGCAAAAAATAAGGAAAAAGATGTTCCTCTTTATCCATAAAACACCGCAAAAGGATATTCATATAAATGAAGCAAAAAATTAAAGTCAATTCTGCCTTCGGCAGCAATCTGCGGTATCTCCGTAAAAAACACGGCTATACACAGGAGCAGATTGTTGCGAAGCTGCAAATAAAAAATCAGGATATTTCGCGCAGTGCTTATGCGCAGATAGAATGCGGCACCTACAATATTCGTATTTCTGAATTGGTGGCATTAAAAGAAATTTATGGAATTGAATATAATGATTTTTTTACTGGTCTAAAAACTGAATAAAGAACTATTACATGCCTTTTCAAGGTTTACAGTATCAGATATATTCAAAAATGCCCTGAATCGCATCCGATACATCCATCATTTCTGGGAAAGGCAGTCTGTCTATCTTCTTATAACCACGCACAGACAAATCCAGTAACGCAAGCTTTTCACATTGTATATAACCTTCGTTTTCTTTTGTCGACATCCATATATGAAGCGGTCCTGACATGGAAGCCTTCATAATTGGGCATCCTATTATCTCACCACTTGTATTGAAGAAATCCTTACTGACAACTAATACCGGATGTTTGATTTTCTCTATTTTAAGAATATCGCCCTGATGCAAGCACTCCATTACCATACCTCTCTTCCAGCAGGTTTGCCCCAATCATATTCACCATCAAGCATCAGTTCTCCATTAAATTCCGCTGCTCTTTCCTCCAATGTTTTATGACGAAAGGTTTTCGTTAAAGTAATTACACCATCTGATACCGTAACCTCTAAGGTTTCATTCACTGCAATCCCTGCACTTTTCAATATTTCCTTTGAAAGTCTAATTCCCTGGCTGTTTCCCCATTCTTTTACCTGTGCCTGCATATAGAACCTCCTTAAGTTTCGTATATACATAGTATATACTGTTTAGGGTAATATATCAACATTGGTTTCATGACTGACTTCCGTTTCCCTGTTCCTACAATAAAAAACAGTTCAGCCTATTCCAGCTCACTTAAGCCCGTATAGAGCTTATAGTACCTGCCCTTTTGCGCAAGCAATGCCTCATGGTCGCCCCGTTCAATAATGCTGCCGTTTTCCAGTACCATAATGGCATCCGCATTTCGGACAGTAGAGAGCCTGTGCGCAATTACAAGCGTGGTCCGCTCCGCCATCAGCCGGTCCATACCCTGCTCAATATGCTTCTCCGTTCTCGTATCAACCGAGCTGGTCGCTTCATCCAGAATCAGAATCGGCGCTTTAGAAATCGCCGCCCTTGCAATATTTAAAAGCTGCCGCTGTCCCTGACTCAAGTTTGCGCCGTCCCCTTCAAGCACAGTATCATACCCATTTTCCAGACGCATGATAAAAGAATGTGCGCTCGCCGTCTTAGCCGCCGCAATGACCTCCTCGTCTGTTGCATCCAGCCTTCCGTAACGGATATTTTCCATGACAGTCCCTGCAAATAAATGTGTATCCTGAAGCACCATCGCTATATTTTTTCGAAGCGATGCCCTGTCAATATCCATAATATCCACGCCGTCTATGGTAATGCGTCCGCCTTCAATATCATAAAACCGGTTAATTAAGTTGGTAATCGTCGTCTTGCCAGCTCCTGTCGAGCCAACAAAGGCAATCTTCTGTCCGGGCTTTGCATACAGTGTAATATGCTTCAGAATCGTTTTTCCCGGCAGGTAGCCAAAGGTCACATCCTGCAAAACAATTTCCGCATGGAAGGCAGGGGCTTCCCTTTTAAAGGTATATGCCGTATTTGTCTTGGGTACATTCCAGACATAATTTCCATCCTTTTCCGTAATCGAAAGCGCATCTGCCGCATCAGGCTCCTCCGGCTTTTCATCCATTACTGCAAAAACACGCTCTGCGCCTGCAAGTGCAGAAAAAATCGTATTCATTTGCATGGAAAGCTCATTTATCGGACGGCTGAACTGTCTGGAATAATTGACAAATACTGTAAGTCCACCGATGTCAAAGCCACGAAGTACGCACAAAACGCCTCCGACAACCGCTGTCAGCGTATAATTCAGCTGGCTCATATTTCCCATTACAGGCCCCATGATTCCACCAAAAAACTGTGCGCCAAGCTGCTTTTCCCGAAGTTCCTGATTATACTGCTCAAATTCCGCCTCCGCCTGTTCCTCATGGCAGAATACCTTTACGACCTTCTGACCGGATACCGTTTCTTCTATATAACCATTTAAGGCGCCAAGTGCCGCCTGCTGTGCCTGATAATATTTCCGGCTCCGCTTCATAACAGACTGTCCTGCCTTCATCATCAGCGGCAGCATGAAAACGGTAACCAGCGTCAGGTAGACATTTGTGTACAGCATCAGGGAAAATGTACCGATAATGCTGATAATGCCTGAAATAATCTGTACAAGCGTCTGGTTCAGCATCTCGCCGACCGTATCCACATCATTTGTAAAACGGCTCATGACATCCCCATGATTGTTGCTGTCAAAATAGCGCACCGGCAGTGACTGAATCTTATCAAAAAGCTCTCCCCTAAGGCGCTTTAAAGCGTCCTGCGCCACAGTAACCATAATGCGCGCCTGAAAATACTGTGCTAAAATCCCAGCTGCATAAATTGCCAGCATCAAAAGTACACCTCTTGCGAGCAAGACCGCACTTCCCTCACCAGAGGTCAGCCCGTTGATAATCGGACGAAGAATATAAGCGCCTGCAAGAGAAGAAAGTGCCGAAATCATCACACAAAGCAGTACCACTGCCAGCTTTGCCTTATCCTGTCTGAGATAGGCTGCCAGCCTTGCAATCGTCTTTTTTACCTCACGGGGTTTTCCAGTTGCCTGCATTCCCCTTCTGCCTCTTGGTCCCGGCATTATGCAGTCACCTCCTTATCCATCTGGGATTCATAAATTTCACGATAAGCCTGACAGGAGGACAGCATCTGCTCATGTGTTCCAACGCCTGCAATCCGCCCTTCCTCCATAACAACAATTTTATCTGCATCCATTACAGAAGTAATTCTCTGCGCGATGATAATCTTGGTCGTATCCTTCAACATAGTTGCAAAGCTTTTGCGTATCTGCGCCTCAGTCGCTGTATCCACAGCGCTGGTGCTGTCATCCAGAATCAAAATCTTTGGCCGCTTCAAAAGCGCCCTTGCAATACAGAGCCTCTGCTTCTGTCCACCAGAGACATTGACTCCGCCCTGACTTAAGCTGGTCTCATACTGCTCCTTAAATGCGCCAATAAACTCTGCCGCCTGTGCTGCCTGCGCCGCCTTCAAAAGCTCCTCCTGCGTCGCATTTTCATCTCCCCAGCGAAGATTTTCTGCAATCGTTCCTGAGAAAAGCACATTTTTCTGCAGCACCATTGCAACGCTGCTGCGCAGGTGAAGCAGCGAATAATCTCTGACATCGATGCCGTCTACATAAACAGCACCGGCATCCGCGTCATACAGTCTTGGAATTAACTGCACAAGCGTCGTTTTTCCACAGCCGGTCGAACCAATGATTCCAACCGTTTCTCCAGCCTCTATGCGAAGCGAAATATCTGAAAGTACCTTTTCCTGACTGCCTTTATAATAGGAAAATGATACATTTTTAAATTCGACACTGCCTTTCTGAATAACAGCATCCTTTCTGACAGCCTTGTCATCTGTCAAATCAACCTCGGTATCCAGCACCTCTGTAATACGCTTTAAGCTCGCAATCGCACGGCTGCTCTGCAGGAGTACCATTGCAAGCATCATCAGCGACATCAGCACCTGTACGATATAGGTTGTAAATGCGGTCAAATCACCAACCGGCATGGTTCCTGCCAGCACCTGCTTACCGCCCACCCAGACGACAGCCAGTGTCGCAATATTCATTGCAAGCATCATAGCAGGCATCGTCATAATGACAACGCGGAAGGCAGCTAAGCCGGACTGCTTCAAATCCTCATTGGAAGCAGCAAATTTTTCCTTTTCAAAATCCTCTCTGACAAAGGACTTGATAATGCGCACATTCGTCAGCGTCTCCTGAATGCGGGAATTTAACGTATCTATCTTCTTCTGCAAAAGCTGAAAGCGCGGGAATGCAGTTTTGATAATCAGCCCGATTGCCACCGCCAAAAGAGGAATGACTATCAATAAAATCAATGCAAGGTCAGGATTGATTAAAAATGCCATGATAACCGCGCCGACCAGCATTCCGGGTGCACGCAGCAAAAGCCGCAGTCCCATCATGATGACATTCTGCACCTGTGTAATATCATTTGTCAGCCTTGTTACAAGGGAGCCTGTACTAAAGCTGTCAATATTCTGAAAGGAAAAGGTCTGTACCTTCCGAAATACGTCGCTGCGCAGGTCCGCCGCAAAGCTGATTGCCGCCTTTGCCGAAAAATATGCGCCGCCCACACCGCCAGCCATCATAATAAGCGCTGTCACGAACATGACCGCTCCCATCGCAATAATATAAGGAATGTTGTGCTGCACCGCACCGATGTTAATAATATTTGCCATGAACGCCGGCAGCAAAACCTCGCCTGCTACCTCCGTCAGCATCAGAATCGGTCCAAACACAAACGCCTTCCAATATGGTTTGACATATTTCATATATCGTTTCATAAAAGATTCCTCCGTTTGCCTTTAAGTTTTCATTCTAGGTATTTTTTTCCGCTCCGTCAATTCCTCTTTCCAATCCTTAACAAAAATTTCACAAATCTGGTATTGTCAAAAATATTCAAATTGGACATTTAAATAATGCCACTTCTCGCTATAATAAAAAGCAACAATCAATACAAACAGAAAAGAGGAGATTTTTATGAAGAACAAAAAAGCCTTTCAAATTGCATCCACCGGTCTGATGGCGGCTCTGTCCTATGTAGTATTTACCTTTTTACAAATTAAAATCACACTGCCCGGAGGAGATGCTACTTCCATCCACCTCGGAAATGCAGTCTGTGTACTCGGTGCGCTCCTTCTGGGCGGTCTTTACGGAGGTCTGGGCGGCGCTATCGGCATGACGATTGGCGACCTTCTCGACCCTGTCTATGTTGTATATGCACCGAAAACCTTTATTCTGAAGCTCTGCATCGGTCTGATTACCGGTCTTGTGGCTCATAAATTCGGTCATATCATGCATACGAATGACAAAAAGCATATTCTTCGCTGGACCATTATCTCCGGTGCCTGCGGTCTTGTGTTTAACGCTATTTTTGATCCGCTGTTTGGCTATTTCTATAAGCTGCTGATTCTTGGCAAGCCTGCGGCAGACCTTGTACTGGCATACAATGTAGCATCCTCCGCCTTCAATGCGGTTACTTCCCTGATTGCAGCAACCATTATCTATATGGCGCTTCTGCCTGCCTTGAAAAAGTCCGGATTATTTATTACAATAGGGGAAAATAAAAAATAAGGATGTGATTCGGTGAACGAAAGCATTTCACATACGATACCCAAAAGAGCAGTTCTTATAAATGATTTGACGGGATTTGGCCGCTGTTCCCTTGCAGTGGCGCTTCCCGTTGTCAACGCAATGAAGGTACAGGCATGCCCTGTACCTACTTCTATTTTTTCAAATCACATGGGATTTCCTTCTTATTATTATAAGGATTTAAGCGACTCCCTTAGTCCCTATCTGGAGGGACTGTCTGCTCTTGGAGCCGCCTTTGACGGCATATACTGTGGCTTTTTAAATTCTGCGCAGCAGTTTGAAGGTGTGCGTCATTTTCTGGATGTGCAGAAGGAAAAGGCTTCTCCCATCATTTTAATCGACCCGGTTCTTGGCGACCATGGAAAGACCTACCGCATTGTCACTAAGGAACACTGTCATGAAATGAAACAGCTCTGCGCCTATGCGACCATTCTGACCCCGAATCTGACGGAAGCCTGTATTCTGACGGATACGCCGTTTCCCGCGCAGACGCCGGATGAGGCCTTTCTGCATGATATTGCCCAAAGGCTGCTCTCTCTTGGTCCTAAGAAGGTTGCTATTACGGGTATTTCGCATGAAGGCACGCTTCTTAATTATTGTATGGAAAAAAAGGAAACGCTTTCTTCCTTTTCGTATGCTGTGCCTTCTGATGGCAAGGCATGGCCCGGCACCGGCGATTTGTTCGCTTCTATTTTAATGGCTGATGCTCTGCATGATACGCCCTTTGAAAGCTCTGTCAGAAAAGCGGCTGATTTTATCCGTCTTTGTGTAGAAGATTCGCAGAGACTGGGCGCAGTTTCCCGTGAAGGCGTTTTGTTTGAAAATCATCTTTCTGTATTGTGGAGGGATCTGGCATGAAAAAACAGCATCTTTTTGGTCATGCCCTCTGCATCATAACGGTAATTGTATGGGCTACGACCTTCCTTTCTACCAAAGTGCTGCTGCGCGGATTTTCTCCTCTGGAAATCCTGTTTCTGCGCGCGCTTTTATGCTGTGTCGTTCTTTTTGCCATTCATCCCAAAAGAGCGCCAAAGCTTTCCATCCGTCAGGAGGCACATCTTGCGCTGACTGGCTTTTGTGGCATTACCTTATATTATCTGTTTGAAAATATCGCGCTTTCCTATACCAGCGCTGCAAATGTTGCAATCATTGTTTCTGCAGCGCCATTTTTTACTGCGCTGCTCGCTCATATTCTGAAGCAGGAAAAGCGGCTTACGCCCGCCTTTCTGCTGGGCTTTTTATCTGCAATGACCGGCATCGTACTGATTACGGTTGCAGATTTTTCTTCTGTCCATTTCAATCCGCTCGGCGACCTGCTTTCTGTGCTTGCCGCTCTTTTATGGGCCATTTACTGTATTCTTATGAAGCGGGCAGATTCTTTTGACATTCCTGTTTTGCTGCTGACAAGGAAGCTTTTTTCCTATGCGCTTCTTTTCATGCTTCCTGCCACGCTTTTCCTGCCCTTTTCCCCTGATTTGCGCCTTCTGACAAATCCGCTCTATCTGGGAAATCTTCTATATCTCGGCATTGTTGCCTGTGCGCTCTGTTTCGTATTCTGGAACCGTGCACTGCAAATTCTTGGTTCGGTAACGACAAGCGTTTACATTTATGCGCAGCCTGTCATTACTGTAGTTGCCTCTGCCCTTCTATTAAAAGAACGCCTTACCATCTCTTCGCTTCTCGGCATCCTTTTAACAATGGTCGGACTGATTATTTCCGAAAACGGACATTTTATACCGCGTCGGGAACAATTACCCCTGCAGGAAAATAAATAAAGAGCTTATTTACTGAAATACAACATTGATCTCACCCATTGCACAGGAAAGCGCAAGCTGCTTCTCTCCTCCAGTTGCCGTATGCTCTGCATTGTTTAACTTCTTTCCGTCAAGGTAAAGGTTTCCCATAAAACATTCTGTGTGGTAGGAATAATCTTCCACGCTGCCATCAAGGCAAAGCCGTACATTTCCCATTCCACATTCTGCTGTCAGGGCATCCTCAATTGCTCCCTCATAAGAAAATTGACCCATTCCTACGCTGATAACCGCATCTGCAATGTCTCCGGATAAGATTTCCATACTGCCCGCGCCAAGCTCAAGCGAAGCATCATCCGCCTGCAGCCGGTCAATTACAATCCGACCCGCACCAGCCTGAAGTGACACCTCCTCTGCCTGAATACTTCCAAGACAGAATTCTCCTGCGCCAAGGTCAAACGACGCAGTCTGTAAGGAAGCTTCCTTTGGAACATAGAGCGTCACCTCCGCATCTGAATGATTTTTTCTCTGGTAGCCCTGAATATTCAGGCATCCTTTTTCTACATAGCACTGAACACCCGTCAGCGCTGTTGTCCTGATTCCATACTGCTCTGATTCACTCTCCCTCAGTGTAAACTTACAGCCAGTCAGAGAAATTTTTAATTCATCTATTTGTGCTATATCCGCTACTGCCATATTTTCATAAACAGCCTCCTGAATAATCTCATGCCCATTTTTCCGCATGTCGTCTAAAGTTTTTTCTTCCGCCCAATCGTCTTCCTCATCCGCTGTTTCTCTTCCCGCTTTTGCCATATCCATCCAGTCTATTTCATTGACCAATACAGTCGCAACATCTTCCCTTCCGCCAAAAGCTGCTCCCACAATACAGAACGCTTCATGTATGTAGTCCTCCCTCAAAAATTTCCGTAATCCTGGACGAGTATTCCATCCATTCTCTTTCATATATCTGCAGCCGCGCCTGCCCCGCTTTGGTTATCTTATAATACCGCCTGTTACGCCCACCAAATTCCTTATCGTAAATCTCAAGACATTCGCTTTTCTGCAGCCGGCGAAGCACCGGATACAGTGTTGATTCGGAAAGCTCTATCGCCTGACGGACCTCCTGCGTAATCTTATAGCCATACGTTCCTTCCGGCTCTCTGGAAACAACCGCAAGCACTATGGCATCAAGCAGCGCCGCCCCTGTACTGTATACCATCCAATCACCTCTTTTTATTTTTTCTGATAATTTGACTATCTGCTTTGCTTTACTTTCTTGTAAAGTCAGCTTTCGCAGACCATCCAGATAATGTTATACGCCATATAGCATCGCTTGTATCGATAGTATATGGCGTATAATATTATTTGTCCAGTATAATAATTATGAAGATTTTTTAAGATTTTCTTAACCCATCTCATAAAATGACACGTGGATAACTTTATTTGCGAAAACAACGAGAAATCCCCACTTTCCACAGAGTTATCCACAATGACGTCAGCGTCATTTTCTGTAAAATGTGGATGTCATTTCATATCAGAGCCATTCATCCCAGAATCTCTCGACTCTTCTTCCTACCGTATCCATACTCACATTTTCACAGTCTTCCCATTCGCGGGGAAAAAGCCGCCTGTAGGACGGTGATAAAAAGCGTTCATCCAGCAGCAGAACTACCCCGATGTCCTCTGTCGTCCGTATGACCCTGCCTGCAGACTGCAATACCTTATTCATGCCGGGATACCGATATGCGTAATCGAAACCATTGCCGCCCTCATCATCAAAATAATCCTTTAGAATCTCTCTCTCCGGGCACACCTGTGGAATTCCTGTTCCCACGATAATCGCTCCTATGAGGCTGTCATTCTTTAAATCAATGCCCTCGCTGAAAATACCACCCATAACGCAGAAGCCAAGCAGAGATTTTTCTTCCTCAATCTCAACCTCCATCTTGATGACTTCTGTTAAATCACAGTCGTTATTTACTGAAAACCGCTGCAAAAACTCTTCCCGTGCCCGCTCATTCATATAGCCCTCCTGCAGCAGGCACTCCTGACTTTCGTCATCAAAAAATTCCCGTCGATATGCCCGAAAGACCTCCTGCAAAAAGGAGTAGGACGGAAAGAAAATCATATAGTTTCCGCATCTGTTTTTGACCGTTTCATAGATATAACGCGCAATTTTCCGATACTCCTCCTCATTTCGTCTGGTATATCGTGTCGTCACATCATTTCCAAGCAGCAGTGCACAGCGCCTCGTATCAAAAGCTGATTTTGCATACACCTCATAATCCTGCGCTTCTCCGCCTAAGAGCCTTTTATAATATTGAATCGGCAGTAATGTCGCAGAAAATAAAATACTGGAAACACCACGCTCCATACACTCACGAAGATTTGCCGATGGATTGACGCAAAAGAGACGAAGCAGAAATCTTCCGTCCTCCTCCAGCTTGGTATAGGTTACATAGTTTTCATCTGAAAGCTCATACATTTCCAGGAAATGTGAAATCGCAAAATAGAATTCCAGAACTGTGCGGCGGACAGCATGAATGGCTCCCTCTTCCCTTCTCTCCAAAAAGGTCTCTATTTCCGCGTGCAGTCTGGTAAGCGCTAAGGTAAAAGCACCCGCCGGAACGCCCACCTCATAGCTGCTGCATGCCCGCTTTAAAGCCAGCAGTTCCTTATTGCAGCGGTCTAACTGCCTGCATATTTTAGCATCGACCGCCTTTAGCTTTCTTTTTAACTCCAGAAAATCTTCCTTCCAGAGCGATGCACTGTACATCTCTCTTCCACGCTCCACCAGATTGTGTGCTTCATCAATCAGGAAAAGATAGGCTCCCTTCACACTCTCTGAGAAAAAACGCCTCAGATACACATGCGGGTCAAATACATAGTTATAGTCACAGATAATCCCATCGCAGAAAAGCGCAATATCCAGCCCCATTTCAAATGGACAGACTCTATGCTCTCTGGCATATTCTATAATCTGCTCACGCGTATAATTGACCTCATGGGTCAATATATCATACAGCGCGTCATTGATTCTGTCATAATGCCCCTCTGCATAGGGGCAGGCTTCTGGATTACATTCCAACTCTCCCTGAAAGCAGATTTTGTCCTTTGCAGTCAACAATACCGTCTTAAATGCAAGTCCCCTCTGACGCAGCAGAGTAAATGTCTCCTCTGCGACCGTCCGGGTGATCGTCTTTGCCGTCAGATAGAAAATCCGTTCCGCCTTTTCCTCTCCAATCGCCTTCACTGCCGGAAACACCGTACAGATTGTTTTTCCAACACCTGTCGGCGCTTCTAAAAAAAGCTTTCTTTTATGGCAGATGGTGCGGTATACATTTGCTGCAAGCTCCTTCTGTCCTTCCCTGTAAGCAAAGGGAAACTGCAATTCATGGATGGAAGCCTGTCTTTTATTTTTCCATGCAAATTCCATATCAGCCCACTTCTGATACTGACATACAAGCTCCAAAAACCAGTTCTCAAGCTCTTTATAAGGATACGTTTTATGGAAATACCGTAGTTCCTCCGTATCCAGATTGCAGTATGTCATACGGACCCTAAGCTCCGGCGTCTGCTCCCTGCTCTGCTGGACATACAGGTAGGCATAACACTTTGCCTGCGCCAGATGCACGCCAACCGGCTCCTCCATTTTCATAATATCCCTGTAGGTTCCCTTTATTTCATCTATCGTAATCCCATTTTCATCAACAATAACGCCGTCGGCACGTCCCTCTATTACGATGTCATAGGAATCTGTAGCATAAACATAACGCAGAGGCACCTCCGCCTGATATGCAGAGCCCATCCTCTTTTGCAGCATCCGATGAATACGGCTTCCTTCTGCCATAGCCGCATCCGAGGACGCGGCATATCGATTATCAATATTTCCGCTCCGTAAAAGGAACTCTACCAGATTACGTACTGAAATTTTTATCTGCATAAAAAAACTCCCTCTTCTGATAGTCTAAACTATCCAGCCGAGGGAGTCAATTTCGTCTGCTGTTTCCTAAACGGTAGGATTAGCAGGCAACTGCCAGATTCTGCAGAAATTTTTCGAATGTTGGGTCATACCCATTATATCTGACGGTCAGGGTTTTGGTCAAATCCAGACCATATACCCCTAAGATTGATTTTGCGTCTACTATATAGCTGTTATAAAAAATGTCAATGTCAAAATCACACTTTGATGCCGCTTCTACAAAATCCCTTACTTCATCCAGTCTTAATCGAATGTTTCTCTGCATGTTCATAACACTCATCCTTTCCGTCTTACGATGCAGACACTTTGTACATGCCATCAGCATGCCAAAATACAACATTTTTTGATATACTGTTGTATTATACAGGATTCTTCCCAAAAGTAAAGTATTTTATTCAGTGCAATCCGAATTCTGTCATATATGGGCGGAATCGCAGTGGCAGCATGCTTTTCTGCAGCGCATCGTTCCCTCTTTCTTCTATGGATATGGTATGGCAGAAGTGTCTGAAGAGTTCCTGATACCAGCCCTCTTTTTCACTTTCTTCCAGCTTTTCTTTTTCAAAATAAGAAGCCTCAGCCAAAAACCAGGGTGCTCCCGCTTCATGAACAGCAAACAATTCTCTGCCACTGTCATAAATCAGAAATCTTTCACTTGGAAAACGGTCCGAAAAATGCTCTGCGAGATAAGGCAGCACTCTGTACTTGGGCTGAATTTCCGAAAAAAGGATTCCGCCCTTCATTTCCCGGAACCTCAGGAAACCAAACAGATGGTGCATCTCATGCCATACGCTTAGCTTCAGCTTCTGTACCATCTGTACATCCGCATCTGCATACCGCTCCAAAACTTTATCTGCCCTTGATAGCAAAAGCCCCTTTGCAATCGTGCGATAGACTGCTGTCGCTTTTTGAGGTTCCGTACTGGCAAGCGCCTGACAGAGAATGTAAAATGCCTCTTCCCCAAACCGCCGCTTTAAGCAGTTTATTACCTTTTTTGTCTTTTCCATATCATTTTCGACGTGCTCATAGCTGGCAAACAGACGTAAATTTTCTTCTTCGGAAACCTGCAGAGAAGTTGTTTCAAAGCGATAATGCTTTTCATAGGCATAATAAACTGCACTGAAAACACCTTCCAGCGAGTCCTCACAAATCAGGATATTTTCTTCCATAAGAGCTCTCCCTTCTCTTTCGACTGCGCAAAATGATAATCGTCAAACAGGGAAAGCTGCCGATAGGAAACCCCGTCGCGGTCAAAGGGAAGTCTTTCCTTTTCATAGAGCAGATTTCTCGTAATATAATCCTCCTCCAGCCGTACAGGATACATCTGCTTCCCACTGCAGGTAATAAAATACAGTGCACGCTTTAATACGATTCCCATCTTCTTCAGGTCCTCAAAGGTAAGTCTTGCGCTCTTACGCGCCTGCACGATACGCAAAGCGCTCTTGACGCCAATTCCCGGGACTCGCAGGAGCATCGCATATTCCGCCGTCTGAATCTCCACAGGGAATTGCTCCAGATGCCCAAGCGCCCAGTCACATTTAGGGTCTAACAGAATGTTAAAATTAGGCTTCTTCTCATTCAGAAGCTCTCCTGCCGAAAACCCGTAATAACGCAACAGCCAGTCTGCCTGATACAGTCTGTGCTCCCTAAGCAGCGGCGGTCCGCCCGCAGCCGCAGGCAAAGCCTTGTCCTCATTTACATGAACAAAAGCGGAGTAAAAAACTCTCTTTAATGCAAATTTCTGATAGAGGCTCTCTGCCACGGATAAAATCTGATAATCACTCTCCGGCGTAGCGCCAATGATAACCTGTGTAGACTGCCCTGCCGGAACGAATCTCGGCGCATTACGGTACAGAGCCAGTTCATTCTTATTTTCTGCAATTCCGGTCTGAATCTGCCGCATGGGAAGTAATATATTTTTTCTATGCTTATTAGGTGCGAGGCTGCGAAGCCCCTCTGCTGTAGGCAGTTCTAAATTAACGCTCATGCGGTCTGCCAAAAGTCCCGTCCTGCGAATCAGCTCAGGGTCCGCTCCCGGAATCGCTTTTACGTGAATATACCCACGAAAACGATGCCTGTTCCGAAGCAGAAACAAAGTCTGATAAAGCAGCTCCATCGTCATATTAGGGCTGCCTATAATGCCTGAGCTTAAAAACAAACCTTCTATATAATTACGTTTATAAAAATTGAGTGTCAAATCACAAATTTCCTGCGGTGTAAATACTGCTCTCGGCACATCATTTGACCTGCGGTTGATACAGTATTTGCAGTCATAGATGCACTCATTTGTCAAAAGAATTTTTAACAGGGAAATACATCTGCCGTCAGCGCTGAAGCTGTGACAGATTCCGGCAGCAACCGCATTTCCCATATCCTTTCCATTTCCCTTCCGGTCGATGCCGCTGCTGGTACATGCAACATCATATTTGGCTGCATCGCTGAGAATTCCCAGCTTTTCCCGTATGCTCATCGCCGTACTTTCCAGATATTCCATACCAAAAGTATCCCTTTCCTCTTCTTTTTTACAGTATATTCTCCTTTTTGTTTTCGAACAAGTGTTTTCGAACATATTTTCTATTTTCAGCATTTTTCACAAACCTTGAAAATTTATATAAGTTTCTTGCATTTATCCGCAAAAAGCGTTTAAATAAGTAAGGTAATGATTCAATGAAAAAGAAAGGTTCTGAAATTCAAATGAAACAAAGTATTATTCCAGACGGTTATCAGTCTGCCTTAAATCTCCACGATACGCAGATTGCCATTAAAACCGTAAAAGATTTTTTCCAGGGACTTCTGGCGGAGCATCTTCATCTGCTGCGTGTTTCTGCTCCTTTATTCGTAGACCCGGCTTCCGGACTGAACGATAATTTAAACGGCATTGAACGCCCCGTTTCCTTTGGCATCAAGGAGCAGGACGATGCACCTGCTGAAATCGTACAGTCTCTTGCAAAGTGGAAACGCTACGCTTTAAAAAAATATGGCTTTCAGCACGGCGAAGGTCTCTACACCGATATGAGTGCAATCCGCCGCGACGAGGAAACCGATAACATCCATTCTATTTATGTTGACCAGTGGGACTGGGAAAAGATTATTTCCAGAGAAGAACGTACTATTGAGACTCTGAAAAGCACTGTAAAATCAGTCTACAAGGTACTTCGTAAGACCGAAAAATACATGTCCATTCAGTATGATTATATTGAAGAAATCCTGCCGGATGAAATCTTTTTCATTACAACGCAGGAGCTGGAAAATATGTTCCCAGATAACACTCCTAAGGAACGTGAATACTATATTACAAAGGCAAAGGGTGCTGCCTGCATTATGCAGATTGGTGATGTCATGGAATCCGGTCAGCGTCATGACGGTCGTGCGCCGGACTATGACGACTGGGCGCTCAATGCTGACATTCTGGTATATTATCCGGTTCTTGATATTGCCCTTGAGCTTTCCTCTATGGGAATCCGTGTTGATGCCGATTCTCTGAAAAGCCAGCTTGCAAAGGCAGGCTGCCCTGAGCGCGCAGAGCTGCCCTTCCAGAAGGCTGTCCTTATGGATGAACTTCCTTTCACAATCGGCGGCGGCATCGGTCAGTCACGTATCTGCATGTTCTTCCTGCGCAAGGCACATATCGGCGAGGTGCAGTGCTCTCTCTGGCCCAAAGCGGCGCTTGATGAAATCAGTGCAAAAGGCGTTTCGCTTTTATAGTTTTCTGCTTCAGGCGCAGAAGGATGGTTATGCTGCTTAGGCAGTCTCTCCCCTCCTCTGCGCCTGCCAGAAACTTCTTGTTTTTTTCAGCTTTTTGCACTATAATAACGGTATGCAGATATAGTTCATCGGTAGAACACCAGCTTCCCAAGCTGGGGAGGCGGGTTCGATTCCCGTTATCTGCTTGAATTGTAAAAGCAAAATACCCAAAATGCCTTGAAACTGTCTGTTTTACGGCATTTTTTGTTATCTTCGATTTTTAACGATGCATCCGCCAGCATCTTTTCCTTAATCGACATATCATGAATGTATCTTTGCAATTATTGCACTTTGTCTTGCTCACATGATATAATGAGCGCAAAGCTCGGATTCGTGAGTTTACAGATTCGTGCGCTTGAAAGATTTTCATTTACGAAAGGAAGAAACCTATGCCCATTCAATATGGTCTTCTTACGAAGGAACAGCTAAATGCCATCGCTGCCTTGCTGCCAGACGTGGGGCTGACTGCGACCACCGGCAGCATATATGCTATTGGCGCTGTGAAAAATAATTATATCTGTGGCGTTCTCATCTTTCGCGCAGACGGAGAGCTTCTCATAGACATACAGCATATCGCCGTTGCGGAGCCTTACAGGCGGCAGGGAATTGCCACCGGGCTGCTCGACTTTCTGTGCGAAAGTGCATGGGAAAGCACCACAGCCATTTTCTGCACCTTTGCGGCGGCAGATTGGGACGAACCGCTTTGCCGTCTGTTTATCCGGCGTGGTGACTTTACGCTGACGGAAACAGAGGGCTATATCTGCCGTTTTCCCTGCAAGGAGCTTTCCAGGATTGAATTGAATACGGCGCCGCCAGCCGGAACGCACATTGCCACATTTTATGACCTGCCGAAGCGGGTACAGAACCGTTTCTTAAATGAAATGAAGAAAGATAATCTTGAGTTTTCTGAAGGAATTCGTGCTGAGTATGAGCAGATGCTTCGTCCGCTCTGCATTTGCGTGGTAGATTCATCGGAAAATATCCAGGCTGCTTTTTTCTGTCAGGGACGAGAGCACGACGTGGAACTGTCGCTTGCTTATGGGACTCCCGGCCATGTACATGCACTGGCAGCATTGCTCAGTCGTCTGCGCGAGCTTCTTCTCAGCGCAGGAGACCATATTTCTTATCTTCGGATTGCGGCAGTCACACCGCAGAGCCGAAAACTGGTTGAAAAACTGCTCCCGGAACGAGAGGTCATGGAGAACTTCTACACAGCGTGCTGGGACATGAATAACATATAAAGGATCTAGGAGGGTTAGAGTATGGATGCAAAGGGATTAAACATTTTGGAGGCGTCTAAAACAAAGGACACACAGGCAAAGGCGGTTTATGCAGAACAACACGGAGAACTTACTGACCAGACCACTGTGCTTGAAACCATGCAGGAGCAGCAAACGCAGGTTGAAACACAAACAGTGGTCAAACCTCATTTTTTAGACACCGTTCCGTATCTATCGGATCATGTAAATGTAGATAAGAAGCTTCCCCTGTCGAGAAAAGAAGGTCATTTTGAGAAGAAAAAGCGCCAAGATCTGGAAAAGCAGTGCCGCAACGCAAAAGCTGCTGAGCAGGAACTGAATAAAACAAAAAGCTCTGTGGCAGCCCGCGCTACAGCCGGACAGTCTCCTCTCGGATACGAAGATGAACTGGCAGTGCTGGATAAGCAGCTTAAACTCATTAAAGCACAGGAAAATGAGGATTTGGCTGCGGTAAAACTACTGCAGCGCCAGCAGACGGACGGCGTTATGGAAAAATCTGCCGATCCAGCTTCATCTGTTGAAGCTCTGCTTGCAAAGGTTGAATGGGGTGCACAGCAAAAGCGTTATGATGCGTATCATCAGGTAGCAGCCTCTATGGAAATGGGCAGCGAGGCACGTATGAACGCTATGAAAAAGGCTGAAGACGCAAAGGTAAAAGCCGATGTGCTGAGGCGGAAATATAAGGTTGCCTGCATGCCACAGGGCATGGAGCGGACCCGCGAGGATTCCACCATTAAACGTCATCAAAAATATGACATGCTCAAGAGCATCTTCCGCAGTCCGACTATCTACTCCCACGAAGATGCCGCGCTGACCTTTAAAGATGAAAATGAAAATAATATCCATCTGAGCAATATCGGACGTGCCACAATGGGCGGTACCAAAGCTATGTATGAATTCAATGAGCAGCGCGATAATGCTCCAGCAGATGCAGCATCTCAGCAATGGCTGTACAAGGAAGCTACCAACTGCGTCGGTATGGCAAAGCCGTCTGGCGCCATTGTCACAGGAGAGGCATATCTCCTGCAAAAGCAGCTTCGCGGCAAGTTGTCCATCCCTGCCTACTGTGTACGCGTAAACGATATGGTTGTCGGTTCTGTTCAGAAGAAGCTTCAGCGTGCAGAAGGCGGCGTTGATCTCTTTAAATGGCAGGCACAGGAGGATTTGACAGTTAATGCTCCCAGTGCGGTCACAATGCACGACCTGATGAATGAACACACGCTGGATTGGGTGTTATGTAATTTCGATACCAAAGGGGAAAACTTTATCAATCAGGACGGCGGACACATTATTTCCTTTGACAAGGAGGCTTCCTTCAATAAACTCCTTGACGCCGGTTCACGTGAGATGTCCTATACCTATAAGCCCCACTCCAACGATACCATTTATAATACCATGTTCCGCGCTTACGCCGAAGGTACGATTGACCTTGATTTGCACGCCAACGAAGATGCCATTCACTCCATTGAAGAGCATGACGTACAACATTATGTAGATATGTTTCGTGACACATTGGATGCCAAATATAAGAAAGGAAGCAAAGACCGGAACGAAGCAGAGGAGCTTTTAAAAAACCGCTTTCAAACACTGCGTGAAACTTACCGTACTTTCTATACGGATTTAATTCGTGAACGGCTTAAACATTTTCAGGAGAATTCCGAAAAACATCAGCAGGAACGTGACCGTCTCAATTCCTATCTGCAAAATGGAACATTCCGCTTCCAGGATGAACTTAATTCTGCTGGATAATTTCTGCTGAGGAAAACAAGTGAATATTCTTTCTGCCAAACGCTGCCACTGCTTTATAGTGGCAGCGTTTGTTGTACAGTAAATGCTTTCTATGCTGGCGATGATGTCTGGCTTCCTCTGTTTCTGATGTTTCCAGCCAGCAGCTTTTTTCATTACTTTGTAAACGAACATGCTCCCTTATTCCGTATGGTTTATTTTGCCTTATGGATATTCAATCATCTCTGCGATTGTAAAATTACACAGATATTTGAATTTCTGCTTTGCAACATTCTATAAAAAATTGAAACCGATTTTCAAGCAAAAAAGCCAGTCCCAATAAATATCGGTTCTGGCTTTTTTTACTTTAGTACCTCTGATAAATCTTATCAAAGTCTTTTAAATTTTACACAGTAAATATTTGTGATTACATCCCCTAATCTATCTTCTCAATGTATCCGCTGATTGCCTCCGTATACTGGTCATCGGTAATTGCCTGATACCGCGTACCGTCATAAACATCAAGGAAGCCATTGTCCGCTTTGTAAATTTCTCCTGTCTCTGTATCTGTCACACGCTCATAGCCCAGCGTCGCATCACTCTGCTTCTGGCTCATAATGTCGCTGCTTCTGTTCCGGTTTTCCCATGAGGACATGATGCCGTCTGCGGTTTCATTTGCAATACGGCTGAGATTTTGTGAGGTTGCAACCTTCTGGTCGCTCTGTGCTATTGCCGCATTTACAAAGCTCTGGGAATAATCCAGTGAACCAAGACACCGCGAAAGCACACTCTCCCAATCCTGAAAGCTGTCCTTTGCCGCCGTCACACCGCAGATACCGTATGCCATATAATAATTAGTGACAAGACCTGGTGCAAAAGAAACGATATCTGCTGTAAACATTCCTTCACCTGCAACCCCATCCTGCGTAAAATCTGCACGAAGAATTTCAGATGATAATGCTTGTGCTTTCATAGCACTATTACTCTCAAAGGTCTCCGTAACGGTAAAATCCTGAATGCGTGGCAGCCGGATGGTACTGTAAAAGGACTCTGCTTCCGCAGCAGAAGCATATACGGAAAAGGCTTTAAACAGTCCTTCGGTAGAAGGCTTTGAAAGAACCGGAAACGCTGCAAATGCCTGGTTGGACATGGTATATAATGAGCGGATTTCTTCACTTGGAAAAATCGGCTCTGCCTTTAATATATAAAAAATCTGATTCACAGGCTGCACAGGGTCATATACCTTAATAGCGTGATACATGCCCGCTGCTGTCTGTGCTGCCTCTACGTTCCATCCATTTGGAATTTCCATGGAAAAATCGCTGCAGGTATAGCTCTGTGTTCCAAGCGCCGCTGCCACAGGCTTAATCGTATAGGATTCTTCAAAGGAAGGCTCTGCCTGTTCCTTCACAGCATCATTCTTTCCAAAAAGAGAGGCTATCGCGCCGCCCGCATTGCTTTCCGGTCTTGCAAAGGTCATACTGGTACCTTCCTCTGACAGCGTTAAAAGTCCATCCTCTGACAGTGTATACGACGTAGCGATTCCATCACTGATAATGGAAGCTTCATCCCAGGTTATCTCGTATACCTCTCCATCCGAATTCATAGTGCCTGTTCCATCCGCTAAAAGCTCCAGAGTTGTCGTGCTGCCAATCTCTGCAAGTTCTTCTTTCCCTGCCGTAACTCCATTGTAGGTAAGCTCGATAAGCACCCAGCTTCCTTCTGCCGGATTAGCTGCAGCCACCAGTGTATCTTCTTCTGTCGCAGCCGCTGCATTACTTTCCTTTGCATCCTCTGCCTTATTTCCGCAGCCCACCAGAAGCAGCAGACAAAGCAGCGTATTCAGTGTCAAAAAAAGAAAGCGTTTTTTCATAATTTCCTCCTTCATATATGATATGTATCTGCACAGTATCTTTAAGATACTAAACATTCTCCTTCTCTTTCCAGCCATAGTAAAACTGCAACAGCCCAA
>CAKRYY010000020.1 GCA_934432885.1 uncultured Lachnospiraceae bacterium | reverse complement strand
GCCAGATTTAGGTTCTGGTGGGAGACCGTGCAGGTTCAAGTCCTGTTATCCGCAGTGAAAAGCGTTGATTTTATCGGCGCTTTTTTATTAAAATCAATCCCAATCTGAATCCGCTTCCGTCAGATATTTTATAAAGGCGGAAACGGCATGTACCTGTTCATCATTCAGGCAGTCAATCAAATCAAGCACCTGCTTCTTGGTGCTGGAAATATCCTGTGGAGCAAACATGCTTCCTTTTCCATTTTCTAACCAATGTTTATTTACATGAAATACATTCTCAATTAAAAGAAGAATCCGTAAGGGAGGCGTTACCTTTCCCTGAAGGATTCTTGACACATATCCCGGGTCAAGATTTATTTTGCGTGCGAATTCACGCTGTGATATTTTCAGTTCCTGCAATAATATTCTTAACCGTTCTGCAACCAAACCCCATACCCCTTTGAAATGTTGACAATAATATAACAAACAATGTTGCTTATGTCAACTGACACCAAAAGCGGGAAGCTTAGTGTTTCTGCGTATTCTTTTGATTTTTAGTATGGCCTTTGATATTGACAAATTGACATAAACAACATAGAATGTTGCTATACACAATATCGGAGGAGACGAATATTGACAAAGGCACAGAGAGAACTCAGAAAGAATATCGAAAGTATTGAGGATGAGAGCGTTGTCGAAAAAGTCAGGATATTTATTATGGGTATTTTGGCGCAGCAGGAAATAGAGCAGCGTTCTGGAAATCTGTACAGAAATCAATCAGCGGAGCCTTGATAAAGAAGTAGCGTAAGTAGTATAAAAATAAATTTTTAAAGGACAAAGGAGAAAAAACAGATGTTACCTGAAAAAGTTGCATTCGAGGCGTTTATGGCGGCATTAAATGCTGCTGTAGGGAAATTGACAGAAAATCTTTTTGACATAATTGGAAAGGATAAGAAGGAAAATAGCCAAAATCATAATGATGAAAGCAATCAGAATGATAAGTACAAAGTAGATTTGGAAGTAGTGAAGAAACTTAAACGTGGAATTGGTGGAATCTGTGATGTATATGAGAAACATATAGAAAAGGTAATAGAAGAGTGGGATTCAATCTCAGAGGATGAGATAATAGCGTTCTTTTCTGAAGAGAATGAAGAATTGGAAAAAATACTGAATGTTTTGTATGAGTATGAAGGCTCTGTAGCACGTATCCTCCCGAATCAAATTGAGGAATATAAGGCTCGGAGAGATGATTTGAGAAAAATTCAGGAATCTATAACCAAGTTTATAAATAAGGGAGAAAGTCTGGATTTGTATACTACTTTAAACCAGTATCAAGGTGATATAAATGCCCTGTATAGTGTATTTAAGGAAATCGTTGATGCTGATGCGATAAATATTTAATAATGAGGAAAATAATCCCCACTATCAAATAAAAGTAGTGGGGATTATTTCATGAAATATTAAATAAAGAATAGGTATAAAAATTTATGAGGAGAGGGAGTGGAAAAGATGAAAAACAAACTATTAACAGCGGCTATCATCGTATCTGCAACCATACTGGCAGGCGGATGCGGGGATGCAGTGCCGACAAGCGCGATGGAGGAGGCTTCCACAGAACCGGCTTCTGTGCAGATGCAGGAAACTGAAACGGAAGAGACCGAGAGTGAGGAAACCGAAACAGAGACCGAGGAAGCAGCCGAGGATGTGAAGATTGACGAAGCAAAAGCCGAGGAGCTGTTAAAAGCATACGAGGATAAGATTGCGGAAGCGGACATCGAGGAGTACAGGGATGAGTTAGTCTCAGCTTATGTAGAGGCTTATAACGAGGGAAAGGATGCAGATGCTTCCTTTGACCTAGCGCTTGCGCATGCAAAGGAAGCAAAGACGTCTGACGAGGAAGCAAAGGCAAAGGCAGAGCAGGAAGCAAAAGCAAAGGAAGAAGCGAAGGCAAAAGAAGAGGCAAAAGCAAAGGAAGCAGCGGCCCAGCCAACCACCGGAAATGCAGGCTCAGATAACTCAGTACCCGTAACAGCGGAAGAAGCGCAGGAAATAGAGGAAGCGCAGCCTCAGCAATCCCAATCCTCTTCATCTAGTTCTTGGGCACCAGTTATGACACAGGAAGAAATGGATGAAAGAAACGCAAGAGCGTTTGACTATCCACCAGATAGCCCAGACTATGGAGTAACGTACGGTTCAGCAGAAGATTTACCAGACATTGTCTACGATTATTGAATAAATAAAACATCCTAAAAATCATACCAAATCTAAAGATAAAGCCCTTATCACTTTTTGTGGTAAGGGCGGAACTGCCTGCTGGGAAAACTTATGAGGATTTTCCTTGTATTGCGTTTTTTTTTCTGCTATAATCTTTTGTACGTATGGTATGGGACAAGGTTCCGTACACTCAACTATATAAATAAAAGGAGAAAAGAACATGAAAGGTAATATTGTTGTTGGACAGTCCGGCGGACCTACCGCAGTTATCAACTCTTCTGTTGCAGGCGTTTATGCTGCAGCAAAGAAGCTTGGCGTAAAAAAAGTATACGGCATGGTACATGGTATTCAGGGATTTTTAGCAGATAATCTGTGCGACCTTGACGAGTATTTAAGCGATGAAACAGGAATTGAACTGTTAAAGAGAACACCGTCTGCATTCCTCGGCTCCTGCAGATTTAAGATGCCGAAGATTGAAGGACATGAAGACGTTTATGAAAAAGTATTTGAAATCATGGAGAAGCATGACATTGAGTGCCTTTTCTACGCAGGCGGAAACGATTCTATGGATACTGTAAAGATGCTTTCCGATTATGCAGCAGCACACGGCAAGTCTCAGCGTTTCATGGGCGTTCCTAAGACAATCGATAATGACCTTCCGATTACAGACCACTGCCCGGGCTACGGTTCAGCAGCAAAATATATTGCAACTTCCATGAAAGAGATTATCCGTGACAATGCTTCCTTCGGTGTTGAGAAGCCTACGGTATGTATCGTTGAAATCATGGGACGTAATGCAGGCTGGCTGACAGCAGCAGCAGCGCTGGCAGCTGGCGATGACTGTGAAGGTGCAGATGCAATTTATCTGCCGGAGAGAACCTTTGATATGGACGCATTCATGGCAAAGATAAAGGAGCTTGCAGCAACCAAGTCTTCCGTTGTAATTGCAGTTTCTGAAGGTGTAAAGGTAGCAGATGGACGCTATGTATGCGAGCTTGCAAATGCAAATGTTGCAGTAGACGCATTTGGACACAAGCAGATGTCCGGTACAGCATCCTACCTTGCACAGGCTGTTGCAGCAGAGACTGGCTTAAAGACAAGGGCAATTGAGTTCTCTACCTTACAGCGTGCAGCTACTCACCTTGCTTCCCTGACAGACATCAATGAAGCATTCCAGGTAGGACATGATGCAGTGCTTGCAGCAGAAGAGGGCAAGACTGGCATGATGATTACACTTGACAGAAATGGTGACGACCCGTATCAGTGCGGTACAAGCGCTTATGACATCCACGCAATCGCAAATGTAGAGAGAGCGGTTCCGGATGAATGGATTACAGAAGACGGCTGCGGACTGAACGAAGGCTACATCAAGTATGCAAGACCTTTGATTATGGGCGAATTACAGCCTCTGTTCGTAAACGGAACACCGAGACATCTGGTTCGTAAGTAAGAATAACGGTATGGGGGATGACAGAAGTCATCCCCTTTTTATCGCATAGGAGTTCTGAAATATTTTTGGGAGAAAACTATGGTATCGATTAAGGATGTTGCGAAGCATGCGGGCGTAGCGATTTCTACCGTATCCAAGGTGCTGAATCATTATCCGAATGTAAGTGAAGAAACAAAGCGGAAAGTAAATCAGGCGATTGCGGAGCTGAATTTTGTTCCAAACGCGGTAGCAGCCGCGCTTTCGTCTAAGCAGGCGGGCAGGGTAGCTCTCCTTATGGACTTAAATACCAGAACGCAGGCGATTGATGAGATTGATATGCAGTATCTGTCCGGCGCCATCAATCGGGCAATGGAGCTGAATCTGGATGTCATAACGGTATTTTTCTCTATGATACGGGGGAAAAATGTAGAGGAGCTGACGAATTATTTCCGCTCGCAGAGCATTACGGGAATCGTGATTTACGGGCTTTCCAAGGAGGATAGGGTTCTGCATGAGCTGATTGCCTCCGGGCAGTTTAAGATTGTGCTGGTGGACGCGCCGATTGTCAATGAGACGACCTCTTATGTTTCGATTGACCAGGCACAGGCGCAGTATGATGTGGCGAAAAAGACGATTCTGGAAAATAATGGAAAGCGTATTCTTTATATTTCTGGAAAAAAGAACGGCTATGTAACGCAGAAGAGGCTGCAGGGCATGAAAACGCTGGCGCAGGAGCTGGATTTATCCCTCTTTGTGCGCTGCGGTGATTTTTCTGAGCTTATGGCGCGCAACCTGACGCTGCGCTATGCGGAGAAAAAAGATATTGTGGTGTGCGCTTCTGATATTATGGCAATCGGCGCAATGAAGGCGCTGATTTATATGGATATTTTCCGGCCGGTCTGCGGCTTTGACGGAATTATGCTGATGGGCTATGTCGGTAAGCAGATGAATACCATCAGACAGAATTTTGCAAAAATTTCTGCGCAGGCAATTTCTGAGCTGCACAGCCTGCTTGGCGGAGAGCAGGGCAGAGCGATTTTACTGGAGCATGAGATTGTACAGCTCCACTATGAGGATATTATCTGCTGATAAAATTTTTTAAATTTCCTGTTGCGGAAAACGTTTTCCTGTGCTATACTCAAAAACAGAGGACGTGGAAAACGTTTTCCGAAGAAATAAAATAAAAGAGAATGTATATACTGGTAATTACAGTGGGGAAAAGGAGGAACACATTATGCCGATGGAGCGTGAAATGCAGCAGGAGGTCATTCAAATGAATCTGGAGAGAGACCTTTCTGAGGTAACACAGCGGATGTATGGGAAATCTATCAAGGAAACGACAGACCAGGAGCTGTATTATGCAATACAGAGCCTGTGCAAGGCAATTATGGAAGCGGCGCCGGAAATTTCCGGTGACAAGAAGGTATATTATATTTCAGCAGAATTCCTGATTGGTAAGCTGTTATCCAACAATTTAATCAATCTGGGAATTTATGACAAGCTGGAAGCTATTTTAAAGGAAAATGGAAAAGAGCTGTCTGTAATCGAGGAGATTGAGCCGGAGCCTTCCCTTGGAAACGGCGGTCTTGGCAGACTGGCAGCCTGCTTTTTGGATTCGATTGCATCCCTCGGACTTCCGGGAGAGGGCATCGGTCTGAATTATCATTTCGGACTTTTCAAGCAGGTATTTAAGGATAAATTGCAGAAGGCTGAAAAGAATGACTGGATTGAAAAACATTCTTGGCTGACAAAGACAGATACCAGCTTTGAGGTATGCTTTGGAGAGAAAAAGGTCGTATCCAGACTGTATGATATTGACGTGGTAGGCTATGAAAATGGACTGAATAAGCTGCGTCTGTTTGATATTGAAAGCGTGGATGAGAGCCTCGTAAAGGACGGCATCAGCTTTGATAAGGAAGCGATTGAGAAAAACCTGACGCTGTTCTTATATCCGGATGATTCTGATGAAGCGGGAAATCTGCTGCGTATTTACCAGCAGTATTTTATGGTCAGCAATGCGGCGCAGCTCATCCTGCGTGAAATGAAGGAGAAGCAGTACGACCTCAGAAAGCTGTATGACCATGCTGTTATCCAGATTAACGATACGCATCCGACGATGATCATTCCGGAGTTAATCAGGATTCTGGTAACTGACAAGGCATTTACGATGGATGAGGCAATCGAGGTGGTAAGCCGTACCTGCGCATATACCAACCATACGATTCTGGCTGAGGCGCTTGAAAAGTGGCCGCTGGCTTATCTGGAGAAGGTTGTTCCGCAGCTCGTGCCGATTATTAAAGAGCTTGATAAGAGAGTTGCCGCAAAATATTCCGATGAAAAGGTTCAGATTATCGACAAGGATGAGCGCGTGCACATGGCGCACATTGATATTCACTATGGCTTCAGCGTAAACGGCGTTGCTGCAATCCATACGGATATTTTAAAGCACACGGAATTAAAGCATTTTTATGATATTTATCCTGAAAAATTCAACAATAAGACAAACGGCATCACCTTCCGCCGCTGGCTGCTTTCCTGCAACAGAGAGCTGACTGCATGGATTGATTCCCTGATTGGCGAAAGCTATAAGAAAAATGCGGCAAAGCTGGAAAAGCTGCTCGCATTTACAGAGGATGAGGAAGCATTAAACGGTCTGGAAGCGATTAAAAAGGCAAAGAAAGCAGAGCTCGCCGCTTATGTACAGGAAAAAGAGGGCGTTGCTTTAAATCCGGATTCCATTTTTGATATTCAGATTAAGCGTCTGCATGAGTATAAGCGTCAGCAGATGAATGCACTTTATATTATCCACAAATATCTGGAGATCAAGAAGGGCAAAAAGCCGGCGATGCCGATGACCTTTATCTTTGGTGCAAAGGCTGCGCCTGCATACGTGATTGCGCAGGACATTATCCATCTGCTGCTCGTATTGCAGGATATTGTCAACAATGACCCCGAGGTCAGCCCTTATATGAAGGTGCTGATGGTGGAAAATTACAATGTAAGCTATGCGGAAAAGCTGATTCCGGCATGCGATATTTCCGAGCAGATTTCCCTTGCTTCCAAGGAAGCATCCGGCACAGGCAATATGAAGTTTATGCTAAACGGTGCAGTGACGCTGGGAACGGATGACGGCGCAAATGTAGAAATTCATGAGCTGGTTGGCGATGACAACATCTACATCTTCGGCGCAGATTCCGATACCGTTATTTCCCATTATGAGAAGGCGGACTATGTCTCTAAGGATTACTACGAGAAGAGCCCCGTTATCAAAGAGGCTGTAGATTTCATCGTTGGAAAACAGGCGCTGGCGTCAGGCCATAAGGAAAATCTGGAGCGTCTCTACAAGGAGCTGCTGTCAAAGGACTGGTTTATGACGCTGCTTGATTTGGAGGACTATATCCGCGTTAAGGATAAGGCGTTTGCAGATTATGCTGACCGTGAGAAATGGAAAAAGATGATGCTTGTCAACATTGCAAAGGCAGGCTTCTTCTCCTCTGACAGAACGATTGCAGAGTACAACCGTGACATCTGGAAGCTTACAAAGCTGTAAGAAGAAACTGAAAAAGAAGCGCAGGCGATAAACCTGCGCTTCTTTTATTTCATAGGAAATTGCCTTCTATGAAATAAAAACGCTCCGCGTGGAGCGCACTGCGGCGGAAGTGAAAAATGTCGTCAAAACGACCCGACGCAGGCGGAGAATCCTGCAAGCAGGATTCTATTTTTTGTAATCTGGCATTTTGCACAAAAAAACACCTTATGTTTTTGTTGAATTAACGAATTTTTAAAAATAGCTTGCGGCTGGTCTTGAAATGTGCTATATTCCAATTACGGAAACGTTACCGGAAGCGTTACCGACAACGATTCCGGAAAGTTCACGAAGCATCCTTCTGATACATAAGAATGGGATGCGCTTCAAGTGGAACCCACAGGTATGAATGGATGTGCCGATATTCGGAAACAATATGGCACAAAGAAAGAGAGAGAGGAAAAGGCTATGAAAAAGAAACTGATTAGTGCATTACTTTGTGTAGCAATGGTTTCTGCAATGCTGACGGGCTGCGGAAGCAGTGCAAACCAGTCCGCAGGAACAGAGAGCAGCGATGCAGCAGGCAGCGCAGCGACAGAGAGTGCAGATGCTGCAGCAGGCAGCGAAGCAACAGGCGAAGGCAGCGTATATTACCTGAACTTCAAGCCGGAAGTAGACCAGCAGTGGCAGGAGATTGCTGCAGCTTATACTGAGGAAACAGGCGTACCGGTAAAGGTTGTTACAGCAGCAAGCGGTACTTATGAAGAAGTATTAAAAGCAGAAATCGCAAAAGACGATGCAGTTACACTGTTCCAGATTAACGGACCGATTGGTTACGAATCCTGGAAGGACTACTGCCTTGATATGACAGATACAGACATCGCAAAGGCACTTTCCGACCCGAGCATCGCAGTATCCAAGGATGGAAAGATTTACGGTGTTCCTTACACAGTAGAAACCTACGGCATCATCTACAATGACGCAATCATGCAGAAATATTTTGCAATGGATGGCGCAAAGGCAGCAAACATGGATGAAATCAACAGCTTCGCAAAGTTAAAAGAGGTTGTAGAGGACATGCAGGCAAAGAAGGATGACCTCGGAATCGACGGCGTATTCGCTTCCACATCTCTGCTTCCTGGTGAAGACTGGAGATGGCAGACACACCTTGCAAACGTACCGATTTACTATGAGTACAAGGATGCAGGCGTTTCTGACGAGCAGGAAATTACCTTCAAATACAGCGACAACATGAAGAACATCTTCGACCTGTACATCAACAACTCCACCTGCGCACCGGGACTTCTGGGAAGCAAGGCAGTTACAGATTCTATGGCAGAGTTCGCACTTGGCCAGGCTGCAATGGTACAGAACGGCAACTGGGCATGGGGACAGATTGCAGAGGTTGATGGCAACACCGTACAGGAAGGCGACATTAAGTTCCTGCCTATCTACATCGGTGTAGACGGAGAAGAAAATCAGGGTCTTTGCACAGGTACAGAGAACTTCTGGTGTGTAAACAGCCAGGCTTCTGAAGCAAACCAGAAAGCAACCATCGACTTCATCAACTGGATGATTTCTTCTGACAAGGGTAAGGATTACATGGTAAATACACTTGGCAACTCCGCACCTTTCACAACCTTCACAGATGCTGAGAAGCCGAGCGACCCGCTTGCAAAAGAAATGTTCCGTTACATGGAAAGCGGCAAGGAAAGCGTTTCATGGAACTTCACAACCTTCCCGAGCCAGGATTTCAAGGATGACTTTGGTGCAGCACTTCTTGAATATGCAAACGGCAACATGACATGGGATGAAGTTAAGGATTATGTCATCACAAGATGGGCTGAAGAAAAAACAGCTATTGCACAGTAAAAAGTAAAAACGTAAGTCAGATGCTTACTGAAAACAGCCGCCCGGTACTCGGAGAGATGTCCGGGTGGCTGCTTTCATGTAAAGCCGTCGGGTTCCAAAAGGAGAACATCATTATGGAAAAAACACTGAAAAAATATTTTATCATCTTTACAGTGCCCACCATCATTGCATTTGCATTCGCATTTATTATGCCCTTTGTAATGGGTGTATATCTGTCCTTCTGCAAATTCAATACGATTAAAAACGCTACATGGGTAGGCCTGGAGAATTATAAGGCTATTTTCGAAAGCAGCTCAGGCTTTGTAAGCGCTCTGCTTTTCACAGCAGCATTTACGCTGGTAGCGATCCTGACCATCAATGTGTTCGCATTTGGGATCGCCCTGTTATTAACCAGAAAAATGAAAGGTACCAACCTGTTCAGAACAATCTTTTTCATGCCGAACTTAATCGGCGGCATCGTGCTTGGTTATACCTGGCAGCAGATGATTAACGCCGTATTATTGAAGTATGAAACAACGATTGTTTCCAATGCAAAATTTGGTTTCTGGGGTCTGGTACTCCTTATGAACTGGCAGATGATTGGTTACATGATGATTATTTACATTGCAGGTCTTCAGAATGTACCGACAGAACTGATTGAAGCGGCAAAGATTGACGGAGCGACAGCTTCCCAGACCCTGTTTAAGGTAACAATACCGATGGTAATGCCTTCGATTACGATTTGTATGTTCCTGACGCTGTCAAACAGCTTCAAATTATTTGACCAGAACCTGGCGCTGACAAACGGCGCGCCGATGAATAAGACACAGATGCTTGCGCTGAATATTTATTCCACCTTCTACGGAAAAGCCGGCTTTGAAGGCGTAGGGCAGGCAAAGGCAGTTATCTTCTTTATCATCGTAGCACTGATTGCCCTGATTCAGCTTCAGGCAACAAGAAGTAAGGAGGTACAGCAGTAATGAAAAAAGAAACCGGAAGCAAGAAAGTACAAAATACCATTATCTTTGTATTTCTGACAGTGATTGCACTCTGCTTTTTATATCCGCTTTTCTTTATCCTTTTAAACTCCTTTAAAGGAAAGCTGTTTATCAGCCGTGACCCGTTTGCCCTGCCGACGCAGGAGACCTTCAGCGGACTGACAAACTATGTAAACGGCATTACCAAGACCGGTATGCTTTCAGCAGTAGGATATTCCCTGTTTATCACGATTATTTCCGTGCTGCTTATCATCCTGTTTACTTCGATGACAGCATATTATATTTCCAGAGTTCACTCCAAGGTAACGAGCGCGCTCTATTACATGTTTGTATTTTCCATGATTGTACCGTTCCAGATGGTTATGTTCTCTATGGTGGCGCTGGCTGACCAGTTCCATCTGAAAAATCCGGTCGGCATGTGCGTGCTTTACTTAGGCTTTGGCGCAGGACTTTCAGTATTCATGTTCAGCGGCTTTGTAAAATCCATTCCGCTTGAAATCGAAGAGGCGGCGATGATTGACGGAGCAAACCCGCTGGAAAGCTATTTTCAGGTTGTATTTCCGATTTTAAAGCCGACGGCAATTACCGTTGCAATCTTAAATGCAATGTGGATATGGAACGATTTCCTTCTGCCTTACCTTGTAATCGGTGTTGGAACAGAGTATAAGACCATTCCGGTTGTCGTACAGATGCTGGTAGGCTCTAACGGCAATAAGGATATGGGCGCACTTATGGCAATGCTTGTCATTGCAATCATTCCGATTATTATTTTCTATCTGTTCTGCCAGAAATACATCATTGAAGGCGTTGTAGCAGGCGCGGTGAAAGGATAACAGAGGCATGAGACGAAGCGGTATTTTAATGGCGGTTTCCAGTATCCCTTCCAAATATGGGATAGGCGCCTTTTCTAAAGAAGCATACGCATTTGTAGACTTCCTTGCGGCAGCGGGGCAGAAGCTCTGGCAGATTCTGCCGCTGGGACCTACCGGATATGGAGATTCTCCGTATCAGTCCTTTTCCACCTTTGCAGGCAATCCGTATTTCATTGACTTGGAGGCGCTGATTGCAGAGGGCTGGCTGACAAAAAAGGACTGCGAGGGCTTTGATTTCGGAGACAATGAAGCCTACGTTGATTACGAAAAAATTTATCTTGCGCGGTTTTCCGTACTCCGGCTTGCGTTTGAGAACAGCCGGATTGAACAGAATGATGAATTTTTGAAATTCTGTGAGGAAAATGCTTACTGGCTTGCTGATTATGCGCTCTATATGGCTGTGAAAAATTCCTTTGACGGAAAGAGCTGGACGGAGTGGGACGAGGACATCAAGCTCAGAAAAGAGGCTGCGCTTTCCCATTACCGTAAGCTGTATGCGCAGGAAATTCTGTTTTATGAATTTCAGCAGTTCTTATTTGCAAAGCAGTGGCAGGCATTAAAGGCCTATGCCAATGAGAAAAAGATTAAGATTGTAGGAGATATTCCGATTTATGTAGCGCTTGACAGTGCAGATACGTGGGCAAATCCTGAGCTGTTCCAGCTCGATGAAACCTGCACGCCGACGGCGGTGGCAGGCTGTCCGCCCGATGCGTTTTCCGCAACAGGGCAGCTTTGGGGCAATCCGCTCTATCGCTGGGACTATCACCGGGAGACAGGATATAAGTGGTGGATTAGAAGAATCGCACACTGCTATAAGCTGTATGACATTGTCCGCATTGACCATTTCAGGGGATTTGACGAATATTATTCCATTCCCTACGGAGACCCTACGGCAGAGTTCGGCAAGTGGGAGCAGGGACCTGGCTATGAGATTTTCAAGGCACTGAAGCTGGCGCTTGGCAGGATAGAGGTCATTGCCGAGGACCTTGGATTTTTGACTCCTTCAGTCATTAAGCTGGTAAAGAAAACCGGCTATCCCGGCATGAAGGTGCTTCAGTTTGCATTTGATTCCAGAGAAGAAAGTGATTACCTTCCACATAATTATACGCAGAACTGCGTCGTTTATACGGGAACGCATGACAATGAGACGACGGCAGGCTGGTTTGAGAGCTGTAACCGCAAGGACAGAAATTTTGCAAAGCGGTATCTGAATATCCGCGGGAAAAAGGACATCCACTGGAGCTTTATCCGGGCGGCGCTTTCCAGCGTTGCAGATACGGCAGTCATTCCGATGCAGGACTATCTGGGACTTTTGAATGAAGCAAGAATGAATACGCCATCCACGCTTGGAAATAACTGGAAATGGCGTATGGCGCCGGATGCGTGCACACCTGAGCTTGCGCAGCAGATATATACTATGGTAAAATTGTACGGCAGGCTATAGAACAGGCATAGAGATTTTGGATGCAGCGAAGGATAAGGAGCGGCAGCATGGAAGAGATTACCATAAGAGACATTGCGCGGATATGCGGCGTTGGTGTCAGTACGGTTTCCAGAGCCATTAACAATCATCCGGACATCAACCCGGAAACGAAAGAAATGATCCTGTCTGTGATTAAGGAACATGGCTATATTCCAAACAACAGCGCAAGAAATTTGAAGCGTACCGACGCAAAGAGCATTGCGGTGCTGGTAAAGGGTATTACCAACCCCTTTTTCAGCGGAATGATTAAGGTCATGGAGGCAGAGATTAAGAAAAAGAAATATTCCCTCGTCCTGCATCATGTAGATTTTAATGAAGATGAAGTGGATGTTGCACTTGAGCTGATTAAGGAAAAGCGGCTTCGGGGCATCATCTTTCTGGGCGGACATTTTTCCCACTCTGAGGAAAAATTAAAAAAGCTGCAGGTACCCTTTATTCTGAGTACGGTTGGCTGTCCGCCGGATAATATGAGCCGGAAGCTGTATTCCTCGATTTCGGTTGACGATGAAAAAGAAAGCGCCCGCATGGTGCAGTATCTGATTGACCAGGGACATCGGGATATTGCGATTCTGTGTGCGGAGACAGAGGATCGAAGCATCGGCGTTCTGCGTCTGGAGGGCTACAAAAAGACGCTTCAGAAAAACGGGATTCCGATTCGGGATGAGCTTATTTGCAGCATGTACTGTGATATTGAGTCCTATTCCATGCAGAATGGCTATCAGGTTATGATGGATTTGCTGAAAAAGGACGTGAAATGTACGGCAATCTTTGCGATTTCTGATATGCTGGCAATCGGCGCAGCACGCGCGATTCTGGAGAGCGGCAGACGCATCCCGCAGGATTATTCGGTATCGGGCTTTGACGGTATTGATTTGGGAAGCTTTTATACGCCGTCGATTACGACAATCCGGCAGCCTACCGAAAAGCTGGCGGAGGCGACGGTCAGTCTTTTATTTGAAATCATTGCAGGCAGAAAGACGCACCAGCACCTTGTCTATGAAGGAGAGCTGCTGGAGCGGGAATCAACCTGCAGGCGGTAATGGCATGGCTTTAAAACAGCCAGGGCGATTTAAGAAAAGGTTTTACGGGATAACGTAGAATTATGATATTCCGTATTGTAGGTAACATCATCCAGAAACCAGGCCGGGGGCTGAAAGCCTTCGGCTTCTTCTTTTGTGGAAAATTCGACCTCTGCAATGATGAGCGGCGCAAAGGGCGCGTCAAAGACGTCAAGCTCGATGGTGTAACCCTCAAAGGGAATCAGATAGCGGCGTTTAGAAATGACATTGCCGTCACATTTTGGCAAAAGATGGGCATAGCTGCTCTCGTTGAGCGGAAGATTGTATTCCTCTCTGGCAAGCATGCCGCGTCCCTTGTAGGTAAGATAAAAGCAGTCATCCTCCCGGCGGATGCGGATGACAGGGTCGGTGTTTAAATATGCCTGCTCAAGCTTTTTGCAGGGATAGCTTTCCAGATTTTCGGGAAGCTGCTTTACCGTGAATTTGCGTTCAATTTCCATAGAGGTTCCTTTCTGGTGAGCGTGAAAACGCTTGTGGGGTTTTGAAATTTATACATGAAATTCTGCATGCAGTTGTTATTGAAGCTTGTGCATGTGATTTGCATGCAGTTATATGATAGCATGTTTTGCAGGGGGAGAAAAGGAAGCAAAAGAGGATTGTCAGCTTGTTTTTGGCAAAGAGGCATTTTATAATAATAGTGTTTACAGAAAATGAAAATGTCAAACTATTTGGCAGGCAATAGAAAACAGGAGGAAAGCAGATGAGCAGAGTATGTGTTTTTTTTGCAGAAGGATATGAGGAAATCGAAGCGTTGACGGTCGTAGACCTTCTGCGACGCGCGGGCATTGTGGTGGCGATGGTATCCATAACAGGGAATAAGGTGGTGACAAGCTCGCATCAGATTCCGGTTACGATGGACAGCCTTTTTGAAGAAATGGATTTTTCCAGGACAGAAATGCTGGTTTTTCCGGGCGGTATGCCGGGCACAAAGAATCTGGAGGAATATGAGCCGCTGATGTCGCTGCTGGATGATTTTTATAAGCAGGGAAAATATATTGCGGCAATCTGCGCTGCACCGAGAATCTTAGGACACAGAGGCATGCTTGAGGGCAGGACGGCATGCTCATTCCCAGAGATGGAAAGCCACCTTGCAGGCGCGCAGGTAACCAAGAATACGACAGAGGTGTCAGGAAATATCATTACAGCGCGCGGCATGGGCTGTGCGATTGACTTTGGACTGGCAATCGTAGCGCATTTCCAGGGACAGGAAGCGGCGAAGGCGCTTGCAGCAAAGATTGTTTATGGAAAGGCTGAGTGAAATCAGGAAAAATAATTGTTGAGCATGAACAGGAAAATAATGAGCGGGCAGATTATGGAAGGCAGACTTTGAAACAGCTTTCTAAAGAGTTGACAAAAGAATTTGGAAAAGGCTTTTCTCGTTCCAATTTGCAGAATATGCGGGCGTTTTATCTTGCATATCCAATTTGCCAGACACTGTCTGGCAAATTGAGCTGGTCGCACAAATAGAAAAATTTCTGTTGGAATTAGGACGCGGTTTTATGTTCGTAGGAACACAACAGCGCATTACCTTGAACAATACCCACTATTATGTGGATATGGTTTTCTACAATAAAATTCTCCGGGCGTATGTGCTGATTGAATTAAAGACAACCAAGCTTACGCCGGAGGCTGCCGGACAGCTCAATATGTATCTGAACTATTACGCTGCAGAAGTGAATGATGAACATGATAATCCACCAATCGGAATCATTCTTTGTACGGATAAGGACAGTATAGCTGCTGAATATGCCCTTGGCGGTCTGTCCAACAATATTTTTGCTTCACGCTATATTTCTTATATTCCCAATAAGGAGCAGCTAATTGCACAGGTGGAAGCTGTTTTGAAAGAATGGCGTGGACTGGAAAAAGAATAACAAAAGAACTCCTCGGAGAAGCATTTCGAATTGCTCCGGGGAGTTCTTGTATTGCAAGCATTTCAATACCAAAGCAGACTCTTTTTCATTTCATATCCCGAATTGTAGATAACAATGTGAAAATTTTTTGCTGGAGCGGGAAAAGTTTGAACAATATTCAAAAATATGCACAAGTTAACAATCAAAAGAGCGAGTAGTATTATAATAATTGTACAAAACTTTTTCCAGATTGTACCAAAAAACAGCAGGGGGATATGCTTATGAAGAATCTGAAAGTCGGAGCCAAGATGGGAATCGTTGTTTTGCTTGTCGTGATTATGGCGGTAGCGAGTGGGCTTGTTTCACTGGGAAACATGATACAGATTAAGAGCAGGTCGCTTGAAAGCATGGAGACTTCACTGCGTGAGGACTATGATAAGACGATTAAGGAGCAGGTGGATACAGCGCTGTCGCTTCTTGAGACAATCAATAATTCCTATGATGATGTGGAGCAGGCAAAGAAGGCTGCGGCAGATGAACTCAGAGAGCTCCGTTATGGCGAAAACGGTTACTTCTGGGCAGACCAGTCGGACGGTACCAATGTGGTCTTGCTTGGAAATGATACAGAGGGCACGAACCGTATAGATGCAAAGGACAAAAATGGTGTTCCGTATATGCAGGACATTATCGGTGTTGCAGTCAAAGAAGGCGGCGGTTACTCGGACTACAGCTTCCCGAAGGAAGGCGAGACAGAGCCTTCACCGAAGCGTGCATACAGCGCTTACTTTGAACCCTTTGACTGGGTCATCGGAACCGGTAATTATACAGATGATATTGACAGTGCGATTGCAGAGCAGAATGCTGAGTTCAGTGCCTATGTACAGCAGAGGATTCTGATGATGGCAGTGATGACACTGATACTCCTGATTCTGATTGCGCTGGTGGTTATCCTGATTGCAAAGGACGTTATCACTTCCTTAAAGCATACGATAGCAAGCATGAAGCAGATTGCAGGCGGCGACTTCTCACATAAGGTAAGTGCTGCTGATCTGGCAAAGAAGGATGATTTTGGAGAACTGGCACGTATGCTGGAAAGCATGCGTTCGGAGATACAGAGCCTGATTCGTGACGTGAAGGACGAGGCAGGCAGCATCGATAAGATTGTAGAAAGCATTTATGTAAATGTAAATGACTTAAATGGCGATATTGAGGACGTTTCCGCGACAACACAGCAGCTTGCAGCAAGCATGGAAGAGACAGCGGCGTCTGCAACGGAAATCGACAGCATGTCGCATGAGATTGAGCAGGCAGCAAAGAGCATTGCAGTTCGTGCACAGGACGGCGCAACCGAGGCAGAGCAGATTTACCGCAAGGCGGAAGAAGCAAAGAACTCCGCGACGACCAATCGTCAAAATGTTGCAAAGACAGAGGCAGAAATCCGAGAGAGCCTTGAAAGCGCACTGGCAGAGGCAAAGGTAGTAGAGCAGATTGGAATTCTGGCAGAGTCCATTATGAACATTACCAGCCAGACAAACCTGTTATCCTTAAACGCTTCCATCGAGGCGGCGCGTGCGGGAGAAGCAGGACGCGGCTTTGCAGTTGTTGCTGATGAAATTCGTAATCTTGCAGAGCAGTCCCAGCAGGCAGTTGGAAATATCAAGAAGGTAACGGAAAATGTCAATGCGGCAGTTGGAAGACTGGCAGGCGATGCAGACAGGCTGCTTACCTTCGTAGAATCAGAAGTCGTACATAGCTTTGACATGTTTGAGTCGATGGCAGATTCCTACAATGACGATGCGGCTGCAGTCAACAGCCTTGTTTCGGACTTCAGCGCAACCTCTGAGGAACTGGTAGCTTCTATCTCCGGCGTATTGGATTCGATTAACGGCATCTCCACAGCGACGAATGAGGGTGCTGCGGGAACCAGCAACATCGCAGAAAAGTCCGTATCTGTAGTAAGCAAGGCATCCAGCGTAACAGAAAGCGCCCGCGATGCAGATACGGCGGCATCGAAGCTCAGAAAGAACATTGGAAAATTTATTCTGGAAGAGGCATAAATGTAAGTGAATTTGATTTTGCAGGACAGCATAGTGGTTTGCTATGCTGTCTTGTTTTTTCTGATTCCTCAAACCGCTATTGATATGCTTTCTATGTGTTTACAAAAGCGAGAAAAAATATCAGATAACAATTTTTCTTGTAATATAAGGATATGTTACATATAATAAAACCAGAAAGGGAGTGATACCATGACACCATTAGCGGCAGTAGACACAACAGCAAATAATAACACGTATGACTATACGGAAAAGGATGCTTTTGATGCACTCTATCAGGAACTGGCAAAAGGAGTGCAGAGCATGAAAAATGGTGAGGTATACACCATCGAAGAAGCATGGGAGGAAATCGACAAGATTGCTCTTTTTCGTGGTTGAAGATACAACGATAACTGTTATCAGGGTATTGAAAGATAGGATGTATTGGCAGGCTATCATAAATCGAATGAAGAGAATAAATAGGTAATTTTAAAATAGTCACTCAAGGTGTGGCTATTTTTAGTTTAATAGGAAATTCCTCCATCCGTAGAACGCCTGATATAAATAAAGCCCACACGAAGGCGGGCATAACAAGTGAACGATAGGTTCAAAAAATATTTTTATTCAGAAATTGTCTTATGCGGAAGAAGCGCATCGGCAATAAACTGGCGCATTTCTCTTTTTTCCTTTTCCAGTGCAAAGGCAAGCTCTTTATACAGTGCTTCCTCAGCAAGCTTGAAATATCTTTCGTCGGTTGAGGTGCTTTTTTTGCCCTGCTCAATCCGCTGCATCCTGCGCAGGTAGAGATTTTTGATGATACTGATGAGCGCATGCGGCTCGCAGCTTTGCAGCGCTTCCTTGTATGCCTGCTCCCGCAGCTTGTCATTGGCAATCCAGACAGCTTCTATCTCGGGAATACTGTCAATCAGTGCCAGCGCATCCGCCTTTGTCATAACCGTGCGGAGCGTCTGCCCTGCAGTGTCGGTGGGCACATAGAGCTTTGAATGTGGGCTGTCAAGCGGAACCAGCAGATAATAAAGCCTGTCCTTGCTGACGCCCGGCAGAGGGGGATTTAAAACTTCCGTAATACGGCAGATGCCGCTGCCGGGTTTGATGATATAGCTGCCAATTTCAAACATGGGGTATCTCCTTTCCTGACTGTTGTTTGTAAGGGAATGCCTCTTTTAATGGGTCATCACTTTTAGTATACCCCTTTTTTGGAAAAAATTTCAAAGGTACTTTTTCACAAAGTTTGCAGCGTATATCGGGAGGCAGTTTTCCTAATCCGCCTGTGTCAGAAAGCAGAGGAAATCCTTTGAAGTCTCCAGATGCGGCGCATTATACAAAATGGCAAAGATGGCAGTATCGGTATCATAGAGTCCATAGCGGGAAAATGCAGGGGAAGCCTTTAAGCAGAGCGCGGCGGGATAGCTGCTTCCATTTTCGTCCTTGGCATAGAGCAGGTCATCCGCATAACGAAGAAGGTCTTCATCGTTTAAATAGGTCCGTACATCCAGAAAACAGCCGCCGTCTGCAAAATGCAGAAAGTCCTCCTTTGTGCCGAGCAGAAAATCCACCTCGCCCTCCCGGATTAACGCAACGGTTCGGGTAGAGGCTGCAAGCGCCGCCTGTCCGCCATCCGGGTCAATCGAAAGCCCTGTTTCAAAAAGAAGCGGGGGCGCCTCTGCTGAAAGCTCTGCATAAGCGGCAAAATCCTCCTCCATCGCGGTAGTATTAGCATCTGAAAGAGTATGGAAAAGCAGTCCGTGAAGCGTGTTTCCAGCGCTTGCGCTCAATATGGAACGCAGCAGGCAGATGAAAAAAAGCAGCCCTGCCAGCGTAAAAAGGACATGGAATTTATAATAGGAAAAGAAATAGGACAGCTTATAGGAAAAGGGCTTACCCTTTAAAGCCTTCTTCTGCTGTTGCTTGATTTCATTCCGGATTGACATGCTATAACACCTCCATCAGCTTTTATATTACATAGTATAAAATAACATATTTTATCATTTTATCATAGGAGGCATCAAAATTCTTTTGCCGCTTCATGGACTTGTACAAAGCAGATAAATAGGCTATAATGACTATATCTGGCAGAGCCAGAATGGGAGTACCGAGTATAAATAAGGAGGAATAAGGGACATGAAAACATCAAAATGGAAACTATTTGGCATGCTCTTTAGCGGTTGTCTGCTGCTCTCCATGAGCACCAGCACAGTATTCGCTGCACAAGCGCCTGCGACAGGTGGACTGTGCGAACATCACACGGAGCATGATGTGGACTGTGGCTATACGGAAGCGGTACCGGAGAGCGCCTGCAGCCATGAACATACCGGGGAGTGCTATGAGACAGTAGAAAAATGCGTCCATAAGCACGATAAAGACTGCTATGAGCAGAAGCAGGTATGTGAGGTGACAGAGGAAGGACATGAGCACGATGCGGACTGCTATAAGGATGTACTTTCCTGCAAGCATGTCTGCAGCGAAGAGAGCGGCTGTATCACGCAGAAGCTTTCCTGTAAACATGAGCATAACGATGAATGTGGCTATCAGGCTGCTGTAGAAGGAATGCCGTGCGGCTATGTCTGTGACGAATGCAGCACGGAAGAGGAAGCTGCTGCAGCACAGGCAGAAATTGTGGCGCTATTGGAAATGCCTGAAAATGAAATTGCGTTAATGAGCAATGCGATTCTTGCTTCTGGAACTTTGGAAAATATTAAGTGGGAACTGAATAGTCTTGGTACGCTTACGATCACCGGCTCGGGCGATATGCCGATTTTATCGTCTGCGTCGGCGTACCCATGGAACGCTTATCTGAATAGCAATAGCTCTACTGGGAAGGTTAAAACAGTTTTGATAGGATCGGGAATAACCTCGGTTTCTAAGAACGCATTTCGTAATAGTGACACTATTGAAGAGGTACAGCTTGCGGACAGCGTTACTTGGATTGGAAATGACGCATTTTCAGGTAACAGCAATCTTAAAGCAATAAGACTTTCAGGCAAGCTTACGGATATTGGAGAAAGAGCATTCCAGAGCTGCAAACAGCTCAGTCTGGATAAGCTCCCGGCAAGCCTGAGAACGATTGGAACCGGTGCATTTTATGAGAATTGGAACCTTACTTTGGAAGAATTACCCTCAGGCTTGAGTACAATCGGAACTGGAGCTTTTAGAAGCTGTAAAGCTCTTAAAACAATTAAAATCCCAGTAGGCGTGAACGGTATAAGCTCTAATGCGTTTGCTGACTGCATCAACTTAAATACGGTGATTTTCGCAAGGCGGAAAGCTCCGAGCATGGTAGTAGATGACGCATTTGGTGGAACTACTAAGATTCGGCAGATACAGATTCCGGAGGGCGCAACCGGCTACGATAAGTTAATTGACGCTTTAAAGAAAAATAATAGCAATCTTGTGGTTTCTACGGGCGGCAGCAGCTCAGGCGGCGGAAGTTCCTCAGGCGGAAACAGCTCATCAGGAAGCACTTCTGGAAATAGCAGCTCCTCAGGCAGCAGCTCTTCCAGTGGAAAATCCTCCAGTCATCATCACAGCAGCTCCGGCGGCAGTGCATCTGCTGCGAAACCGGTATCTGCCGAGGACAGCAAGCGGGCTGCACAGGCAGCAAGGGATGCAAGCGTATTGGCGCTGTATACACCGGCGCAGTATGTGATGCTGCAGGACGGACGGTTTGTAGAGGCAGCAGTACGGGTCGGCGGCACTTCAGATGAGATGAGAACAGCATTTGCAGCAGTTGGTCCTGCATTTGGTCTGACGGTAGCAGATACCTTTGCAGCTTCGGTTGAAGGGATAAATTCTACAGATACCGTGACGATATTCCTTGCACCAGGCTCCATTCCAAAGGATGGTATACTGCTGGCAGTGGACGCTTTGGGAAATCTGACGCTGGCAAAGACGGAGACATTTACGGATGGAACGATGGCAGTGACCATTCCGGCATCCTGTCAGATTGCGGTCTGCACGATGGCGGCAGCATCTGCGGCATAATTGATAACAAAACAAAGACCTGGTGGAACTTCCACCGGGTCTTTTTGCGCAAAGGAAAATTTTCATTATATAAAAACAGATGCACAACTCGTGAAAAATTAACCAAGTTACGCATAATTGCTTGACTTGCAGGGAGAAATGCGCTATATTACACCTAAAGTAAAAGGGAAATTCATGACTTCAAAGAAGAAGCGTTCCTGGGGGAAAGTTTCTTTTTTTGTGCAATAGGAAATTCCCATTGCACGAAAAGCATAATTCTTTCACAGGGCAGGAGGCATGAGTTACAGACGGAGGAGAAGATTATGAAGAAAAGTGTGGTAGCTGTGCTGCTTGCAACGATGGCGGCACTGACGATGACAGCATGCGGTGCGGCAAAGACGACAGATGCAGAGGGTGCTGCTGCAGCTGGAGATGGAAAGACCTTAAAGGTAGCGATGGAATGTGGCTATGCGCCTTATAACTGGACACAGCCGGATGACTCCAATGGTGCTGTGCCGATTCAGGACAGCAAGGACTATGCGTATGGTTATGACGTAATGATGGCAAAGAAGATTGCACAGGAGCTTGGACGTGAGCTGCAGATTGTAAAGCTTGACTGGGATTCTCTCGTACCGGCAGTACAGTCCGGCACGGTTGACTGTGTTATCGCAGGACAGTCCATTACCTCAGAGCGTCTTGAGATGGTAGATTTTACGGAGCCTTATTACTATGCTTCTATTGTAGGACTGACAAAGGCTGACGGAGCCTATGCGGATGCAAAGGGACTTTCAGACCTGGCAGGCGCGACCTGTACCTCCCAGCTTGGAACCGTATGGTATGATGTATGTCTTGGACAGATTAAGGATGCGAACATCCAGCCTGCTCAGGAATCTGCACCGGCAATGCTGGTTGCACTGGAAAGCGGACGTACAGAGCTTGTTGTAACCGATATGCCTACGGCAATGGCAGCATGTACAGCTTATCCTGACTTAAAGCTGCTTGATTTTACAGATACACAGGATAATTTCCAGGTATCCGAGGAGGAAATCAACATCGGCATTTCCGTACAGAAGGGCAATAAAGAGCTTCTGGATGGAATCAATGGCGTACTTTCCAAAATGACAAAAGAAGACTATGAAAAAATGATGAACGAGGCAATCAGCGTACAGCCGCTTTCCGAATAAGGAGGGCAGGCGGCGCGCCTGAAGCAGCAAAGGAGTAGAGAACGTGATTTCAGACATGAATTTTTTGCAACGGATTATTTATATACTGGAGCGGTATGGCACCTCTTACTTAAAGGGCGCTGGGACAACCCTCCTGATTGCGATTGTTTCCACCGCAGTCGGCTGCCTGATTGGTTTTGCGGCAGGCGTGGTGCAGACGATACCATCCGACAAAAAAAGGGATTCTGTATTCAAAAGAGGCATTTTACAGTTTTTCCGCATCGTTCTGAACATTTACGTTGAGGTATTCAGGGGCACGCCTATGATTGTGCAGGCGGTTTTCATTTATTATGGACTTTCCCAGATGTGCAATATCCAGCTTGGCATGTGGCAGGCGGCGTTTTTGGTTGTTTCCATCAATACGGGTGCTTATATGGCGGAATCCGTCAGGGGCGGTATCCTTTCTGTAGACCCCGGTCAGATGGAAGGAGCAAAGGCGATTGGCATGAATCACGTACAGGCGATGACCTGCGTCATTCTGCCGCAGGCATTTAGAAATATCCTTCCGCAGATTGGCAATAACCTGATCATCAACATCAAGGATACCTCGGTGCTTTCTGTTATCAGTATTGTAGACCTTTTCTTTGTTCACAAAAGCGTTTCCGGTGCGCTCTACACCTACTTTGAGTCGGCAACCATCGTTATGCTTATTTATCTGACAATGACGGTTGTAACCTCAAGACTGCTCAGACTTCTGGAAAATAAGATAGACGGAAGTGACAACTATGAGATGGTAGACTGCATGGATATAGGAAATCAGCTCGGCAAGAAAAGAGCCTGAGGACAGAGGAGAAGACGGTCATGGAAAAGGTATTGGAAATTAAAAATCTGCAAAAGGGCTTTGGCAGCCATCAGGTACTTAAAAATATTGATTTTACAGTATATCCGGGAAATGTTATTTCCATTATCGGCGCATCGGGCTCCGGCAAATCGACTCTGCTGCGCTGTATCAACCTGCTTGAGGAAGCGGACAGTGGACAGATTCTGTATCATGGAAAGGACATCACAGAGCCGGGTGAGTCAGTGCCTGCTTACCGCAAAAAGGTCGGCATGGTATTCCAGAGCTTTAACTTATTTGAAAATATGAACGTGCTGGAAAACTGTATGGTAGGACAGCGCAAGGTCGCTGGAAAATCCAAAGAGGAAGCGCGCGAAAAGGCAGTCTTTTTCCTGCAAAAGGTAGGAATGGAGCCTTATATCAATGCAAAGCCCAGACAGCTTTCAGGCGGACAGAAGCAGCGTGTAGCGATTGCGCGGGCGCTTGCGATGGAGCCGGAGGTGCTTTTGTTTGACGAACCGACGTCGGCGTTAGACCCGCAGATGGTCGGCGAGGTATTGCAGGTTATGGAAAATCTGGCAAAGGAAGGTCTGACCATGCTGATTGTAACGCATGAGATGGCATTTGCAAGAGATGTTTCTGACCGCGTTATCTTTATGGCGGACGGCATTATTGAAGAAGAAGGAACGCCAGAGGAGGTATTTGGCAGTCCAAAGAGTGAAAAGACAAAGGAATTTTTATCACGCTTCAGACAGCAGTGATATTAAAAAGCTGCCAGATGATTTTTATGCAGCATTGCAGGCATCTGACAGTGCGATATGTAAAGAGAGAGCGCCGGGCTTTGCCCGACGCTCTCTTTGCTTTTGAAAGCAGATGTTATTTCATCTGTTCTTCCTGACGCTTGATCATTCTGCGAACCATCTCGCCGCCGATGCTTCCGGCTTCCTTGGAAGTAAGGTCACCATTGTAACCTTCCTTTAAGCTGATTCCCAGTTCAGATGCAACCTCAGTTTTAAAACGATCCATAGCTGCCTTTGCTTCCGGCACCTCTGTTCTATTGCTTCTGTTAGAACTTGCCATAGTACGTTCACCTCCGTTAATTTTTCTGTTTTTGCTGTTATCTATCTCTCAAGATAAGCGTGACCGCGCTTATCCTGAAGAGAATGTTCTCCGCTCCGCGCTTGTCTTGCTTATCTTGATGTTAGTATTTACAAAACAAAATGAATTATAATGGTAAGTTTTTCAAGAATTCTTGCGCTTTTAAAAGGCGTATGATATAATCGTAGAATGACTGTGAGTATGGGATTTTATCGGATGTGCCCATTTTTAATAGAATCACAGAGGAGAGCCGCAGCGGCAAATTTAAGGAGGAAACCAAGATGAGTTTACAGGTGGAAAAATTAGAAAACAATATGGCGAAGCTGACAATCGAAGTCGAAGCTACAGAGCTTGAAAAAGCGATTCAGGCAGCTTATCAGAAAAATAAAGGTAAGATCAGCGTTCCTGGATTCCGCAAGGGCAAGGTTCCGCGCCAGTTGATTGAAAAAATGTACGGTAAGGAAGTATTCTACGAAGATGCCGCAAATACACTGATTCCTGATGCTTATGAAAAAGCGCTGGAAGACTGCGAAGAAACGATTGTATCCACACCTAAGATTGAGGTAACACAGATTGAAGCTGGCAAGCCCTTTATCTTTACGGCGGAGGTTGCTTTGAAGCCGGAAGTAAAGCTTGGCAAGTACAAAGGCGTTAAGGTAGAAAAGGCAGACATCGACGTAACCGACGATGAAATCAACGAGCAGATTGAAAAAGAAAGAGAAAATAATGCAAGAATGATCGAGGTAGAAGGCAGAGCCATTGAAAACGGCGATGTTGCAACCATCGATTTTGAAGGCTTCGTAGACGGCGTGGCATTTGAAGGCGGCAAGGGCGAGAACTATCCGCTTACAATCGGTTCCGGCTCCTTTATTCCGGGATTTGAAGACCAGCTCATCGGCAAGAATAAGGATGAAGAGGTTGAGGTTAAAGTTACCTTCCCTGAGGATTACCATGCAGAGGATTTAAAGGGCAAGGAAGCGCTCTTCAAGGTTTCTGTAAAGGAAGTAAAGGTAAAAGAGCTTCCTGCACTGGATGACGAGTTTGCAAGTGAGGTTTCCGAATTTGATACGCTCGCTGAGTACAAAGAGGATGTTAAGAAGAAATTAGCTGAGAAAAAAGAAAAAGAAGCAAGAAATGCAAAGGAAGAGGCTGTTTTAGACGCTATCATCGCAGATGCGGCAATGGATATTCCGGATGCAATGCTGGAAACACAGCAGCGTCAGATTGTAGACGAGTTTGCACAGAGATTACAGATGCAGGGTCTTTCCTTAGAGCAGTATTTCCAGTTTACAGGTCTGAATGCAGAAAAGCTGCTTGAGCAGGTAAAACCGCAGGCTGACAGAAGAATCAAGTCCAGACTGGTTCTGGAAGCAATCGTTGCAGCAGAAAACATTGCGGCAAGCGAAGAAGAATACGAGAAAGAGCTTGCACGTATGGCAGAAGTATACAATATGGAGATTGACAAGGTAAAAGAAATGCTTGGCGACAATGAAAAGGCTAAGAAGCAGATTATGGATGACCTTGCAATCACAAAGGCTGCAGATTTCGTAGTAGAGCAGGCAAAGGAAACAAAAGCCAAAGCAAAAAAAGCTGACAAAAAGGAAGAAACAGCAGAATAATATTTATGAGAGGGTATAGCCGGTTGTGGTCCGGAATACAATGAAAAGAGGACAAGGAGGCATTACCATGAGTTTAGTACCTTATGTCATTGAACAAACGAGCAGGGGCGAGCGCTCCTACGACATTTATTCAAGACTGTTAAAAGACAGGATTATCTTTCTGGGAGAGGAAGTCAACGAGACAACAGCAAGCCTGATTGTAGCGCAGATGCTTTTCCTCGAGGCAGAGGACCCAGAGAAGGACATCCAGCTTTATATCAACAGCCCCGGCGGCGTGATTACGGCTGGTATGGCAATCTATGATACCATGCACTATATCAAATGCGACGTTGCAACCATCTGCATCGGTATGGCAGCGAGCATGGGAGCATTTTTGTTAGCGGGCGGAACGAAGGGCAAAAGAAGCGCGCTTCCGAATGCAGAGGTTATGATTCATCAGCCGCTTGGCGGAACACAGGGACAGGCAACTGAAATCGAGATTGCCGCAAAGCATATGATGAAAACGAAAGAAAAAATGAACAGGATGTTAGCGGAGAATACCGGACAGCCTTATGATGTAATTTGTGCGGATACCGAACGTGATAACTGGAAAACAGCGGAGGAAGCAAAAGAATACGGACTGATCGATAAGGTAATTACGTTCAGACCGACTGTATAGGTGAGGAGACAATGGCGAAGATGACAAAGAATTCTGACGATAAGGTAAGATGTTCTTTCTGCAACAAAACGCAGGATCAGGTCAGAAAGCTGATTGCCGGCCCCTCAGGTGTCTACATTTGTGATGAGTGCATTGATATATGCGCAGAAATCATGGAAGAAGAATATGACAATGAGCAGCCGGTTAAAGGAGACGGAGGAGAAATCAATCTTTTAAAGCCGGTTGAAATTAAGGAGTTTCTGGATGACTATGTGATCGGTCAGGATTCTGCAAAAAAAGTATTGTCAGTAGCGGTATACAATCACTATAAACGTGTGACCGCAGAGAAAAATCCAGGAGATGTAGAGCTGCAAAAGAGCAATATCCTTATGGTAGGACCGACAGGCTCTGGTAAGACCTATCTGGCGCAGACGCTTGCCAAGATTATCAATGTTCCGTTTGCCATCGCAGATGCGACGACACTGACAGAAGCCGGCTATGTAGGCGAGGATGTTGAGAATATTCTTTTAAAGCTGATTCAGGCAGCCGATTATGATGTAGAGCGTGCCCAGTATGGCATGATCTACATTGATGAAATTGATAAGATCACCAAGAAAAGTGAAAATGTTTCCATTACAAGGGACGTTTCCGGCGAAGGCGTACAGCAGGCGCTGTTAAAGATTATTGAAGGCACTGTTGCAAGTGTTCCACCGCAGGGCGGAAGAAAGCATCCGCATCAGGAGCTGATTCAGATTGACACCTCCAATATCTTGTTTATCTGCGGCGGTGCATTTGACGGTCTGGATAAGATTGTAGAGGAGCGGCTCAACCGCAAGATTATCGGCTTTAATGCCAAGATGGGAACAAAGACGACAAAGGAAATCGGCGAAATTCTGGGAGAGGTAACACCGCAGGATTTGGTTAAATTTGGTCTGATTCCTGAGTTTGTCGGCAGAGTGCCGATTAACGTATCCTTAGAGGGATTGGATGAGGAAGCGCTTGTGCGGATTTTAAAGGAGCCTAAGAATGCGTTGATTAAGCAGTATCAGAAGCTGTTTGCTTATGATGATGTAGAGCTTTCCTTTAAAGATGAGGCGGTTACAGAGATTGCAAAAAAGGCCATGGAACGGAAGACCGGGGCAAGAGGACTGCGTTCTATTATGGAAAATATCCTGATGGATGTTATGTATCGAATTCCGTCGGATGATACGATTGAGCAGTGCGTGATTACCAAAGAGGTCGTAGATGGCACCAGTGAGCCTCTGGTTGTGCACCGCGAAGCAATGAAAAAAGCGAAGTAATAAAAAACAAAACGCCGTTGACTTTTGTTAGCGGCGTTTTCTGTACCGCAAGGCGGTATTTGCAGATAGGAGAAATTACGAATGAATCAGGAAATGAGTAAGCGGCAGCTTCCGGCAGTGGCGCTGCGTGGAATGACAATCCTGCCGGGGATGCTGATCCATTTTGACTTAAGCAGAAAGAAATCCATTCAGGCAGCACTGGAAGCCATGAACAGGGATCAGCTTTTGCTGGTGGTAACACAGAAGGATCCGGAGGTGGAGGACCCGCAGGAAGAGGATCTTTATTCGGTCGGAACTTTGGTTTATGTGCGGCAGATTACCAAGCTGCCCAATAATATTCTGCGGGTTTTGGTAGAAGGAAAGGAACGCGCAAGAATTCTGTCACTTTTTGAAGAAATGAAGGAATTCCTGCAAATGGAAGTTTGTGGGCTGGAGGAGACCGTTTGGGAAGAGGGGACAGAAAAGGAGGCTGCCAGACGGGAGGTGCTTGCACAGCTTGAGGGATACAGCCGTTATTATCCCAAGATTGGAAAAAGCCTTCTGCCCCGCGTTTCCAATATAGAGGCGTTTGCGCAGCTTCTGGATGAGGTCGCAGGCAATCTGCCGCTGAATTATGAAAAGAAGCAGGCACTTTTGGAGGAAGGCAGTCAGGAGGAACGCTTTTTGCTGCTCTGCCGTTTTCTGTCGGAGGAAACAGAAATTGCGAAGGCGAGAGCGGAGCTGACGCAGCAGATTAAAGCGCGTGTGGAAAAAAATCAGCGGGAATATCTGCTGCGGGAACAGCTTCATTACATCAGGGAAGAGCTGGGGGAGGAAAATACCTTATCTGATGCGGAGCAGTTTTTGGAGGAATTGAAAAAATGCAAGGCATCCGCAGAGGTAAAGGAAAAAATAAAGAAAGAGATTTCCAGATTTCAGGGAATCGGTGCCAACAGCTCGGAAAGCACTGTACAGAGAGGCTATATTGAAACATTGCTGGAGCTGCCCTGGGATAAGATGTCCAGAGACAATACGGACATTGTAAAAGCAGAGCAGATTCTTGAGGAGGATCACTACGGACTGGAAAAGGTCAAGGAGAGGATTTTAGAATTCCTTGCTGTGCGCACACTGACGAAACAGGGCGATGCACCGATACTCTGTCTGGTCGGACCGCCCGGCACAGGCAAGACGTCGATTGCACGGAGCGTTGCGAGAGCATTAAATAAGAAATACGTCCGCATCTGCTTGGGCGGCGTGCGTGATGAAGCGGAAATCAGAGGACACAGACGTACCTATGTAGGAGCAATGCCGGGACGGATCGCGGCTGCGCTCAGACAGGCGGGGGTAAAAAATCCGCTGATGCTTCTGGATGAGATTGACAAGGCGGGCAATGACCAGCGGGGCGATACTGCTTCGGCGCTTTTGGAGGTATTGGACGGAGAGCAGAACAGCCATTTCAGGGATCATTATGTGGAAATTCCGATTGATTTATCCGAGGTGCTTTTCCTTGCGACGGCGAACTCTGTTTCTACGATTCCCAGACCGCTGCTTGACCGTATGGAGCTGATTGAGATTACGAGCTATACGGCAAATGAAAAGTTCCACATTGCGAAGGAGCATCTTTTGGGAAAACAGCTTGCAAAAAATGGGTTATCCGAGAGCAGGCTGCGTATTACGGACAATGCGCTGCAGGGAATTATTCAGAATTATACCAGAGAAGCGGGCGTGCGCGGACTGGAACGCCAGATTGGACAGATCTGCCGCAAGGCGGCGCGTGAAATTTTGCAGGCGGCAGGCTTAAGTGGAAAGGATGCTGCAAAATCAAAGCGGCAGATTCGGGTAACCAAGCAGAATCTGGAGCATTATCTGGGCAAACGGAAGTTTGCGGATGATAAGATTGGAGAAAAGGATGAGGTCGGCATTGTACGCGGGCTTGCATGGACGAGCGTAGGCGGCGATACTCTGGAAATAGAAGTAAATGTAATGCCGGGCAAGGGAGAGCTTAAGCTGACCGGACAGATGGGCGACGTTATGAAGGAGTCTGCGCTGACGGGCATCAGCTTTATCCGTTCCATTGCAAAGCAGCACCGCATTGCAGCCGATGTATTTAAGAAAAATGATTTTCATATCCATATCCCGGAGGGCGCTGTTCCCAAGGATGGACCGAGCGCAGGAATCACGATGGCGACAGCGGTATTTTCCGCACTGACCAATATTCCGGTCAAGGCAAGCGTTGCAATGACCGGCGAGATTACGCTGCGCGGGCGCGTACTGCCGATTGGTGGCTTGAAGGAAAAGATTCTGGCGGCAAAGACGGCAGGCATAAACAGAGTGCTTGTTCCTGCGGAAAATGAAAAGGATGTGGAAGAGATTCCAAAGGAAATCAAATCAGGGCTTGAGATTGTTTTTGTAAAGCATATGGAAGAGGTGCTTGCGCAGGCACTTGTGAAAGGAAAAGAAGATGGTCATTAAAAATGTCAGTCTGGAAACGGTATGCGGAATTACCAGTACGCTGCCTGAAAATACCAATATCGAGGTGGCGTTTGCAGGAAAAAGCAATGTGGGAAAATCCTCTTTAATTAACGTGCTGATGAATCGTAAATCGCTTGCAAGAACGAGTGCACAGCCGGGAAAGACGCAGACAATCAATTTTTACAATGTCAACAATGAACTCTATTTTGTAGATTTGCCGGGCTACGGCTATGCCAGAGTATCGGAGGAAATCAAGGCAAAATGGGGCAGGATGATAGAGCGTTATCTGCAAAGCTCAAAAAAGCTTCGGGCGGTATTTCTTTTGATTGACATCCGCCATACACCCTCCGCAAATGACAGATTGATGTATGAATGGATTTTAAAACAAAATTATAAGCCGATTATTGTTGCGACAAAACTGGATAAGATAAAAAGGAGCCAGCTTCAGAAGCAGCTAAAGGAAATCAGAACTGGGCTTGCTGCTCTGGCAGATGCCGTTATCATTCCATTTTCCGCCCAGACAAAGCAGGGACGCGATGAAATCTATGCGCTGCTGGATGAATATCTGGAGGCGGAAGAAACAGGTAACGTGGGAGGTAGCCTATGAAACAACCTGTAAAGCGATATTTGAAGGTACTGTTAAATCTGCTGCTGGCACTTGCGGCATTGCTTTTGTGCATTTTTGCGCTGCCGAGGCTTTTGCTCTTTTTCATGCCGTTTCTGATGGGCTGGCTCATTGCAGCGATTGCAAATCCGCTGGTGCGCTTTTTTGAAGAAAAGCTGCGGATAAAACGAAAGGCAGGCTCCGCCGTCGTGATTGTTACGGTAATCGCGCTTGTGATTCTGGCAGGGTATCTGTTAATCAGCAGGCTGGCTGCGGCGGGTGTCGGCTTTGTGGAGATGCTGCCGCAGCTTTGGAATAATATGGAGGCTGATTTCAAGGAAATCGGTCAGAATTTAAACGTTCTTTACGATGGGCTGCCTGAGAATATCAGGGACAGTATCACAAATCTCGGACAGGAGATGGACGGACTGGTGGCAAGGACGGTCAGCCGTCTGGGAACACCGACTGTAAACGCAGTGGGAAATCTGGCAAAGAATATTCCCAATATGCTGATCAATGCGATTATGTGTATCCTTTCCTCTTACTTTTTTGTTGCAGAAAAGGAAGCTATCAACAGTGCGTGCCAGCGCTGTCTGCCGCCGCAGGTATATGATAAGTGGCGGATTGTCACAAAGAGCCTTAAGGACGCTGTAGGCGGATATTTTCTGGCGCAGCTCAAGATAGAGCTCTGGCTGTACCTTTTGATGCTGATAGGCTTTTTGCTGCTTCGGATTCCTTTTGCACCGTTGATTGCCTTCGTTATCGCAGTGGTTGATTTTCTGCCCTTTTTTGGCGCCGGTGCGATCATGCTTCCCTGGGCGCTGCTCAAGTTTTTGAGCGCAGACTACCAGCTTGCGGTATGGCTGCTTGTAATCTGGGGTGCGGGTCAGTTATTGCGCCAGATTATACAGCCAAAGATTGTAGGAGATTCGGTTGGCGTTGCGCCGCTGCCGACGCTGATTCTTTTATTCATTGGCTATAAGTGCGCGGGCGTTATCGGTATGATTTTAGCAGTTCCGCTCGGCATTATCATTATCAATATGAATCAGGCTGGGGTATTTGACAGAATTAAGCTGAGCGTGCGGATTCTTGTGGCAGGCGTTGCGCGTTTTTGTGAATATGGAGAGGACGACAAGGAGGTGCTGCCCGAAAATCAAAGGGAGCAGAATACAGGGAGGGACCTTTTGGAGACGGAGAATACAGATGAGAAACTTTAAGCTCATTTTGCAGTATGAGGGAACGCGGTATCAGGGCTGGCAGAGGCAGGAAAGCACGGATAATACGATACAGGGCAGGCTGGAGGCGCTGCTGTCAAAAATGACAGGTCAGGAGACTTTGGTGCAGGGCTCCGGCAGAACGGACGCAGGCGTGCATGCGCTTGCGCAGACGGCGAATTTTCATGCGGATACAGAAATGTCCTGTGCAGAAATCCTTTCCTATATGAACAGGTATCTGCCGGAGGACATTGGCGTGCTTTCGGTGGAAGAGGTGCCGGAGCGGTTTCACAGCAGATTGAATGCAGTCGGAAAGACCTATCAGTACAGGGTGCTGACTTCACCGCTTCCGCATGTATTTGACAGGCGGTATGTTTATCCTTTCCCGCGTCCATTGGATTTGGAAGCCATGCGAAGGGGCAGCAGGTATCTGATTGGAACGCATGATTTTCAGGCGTTTACCTCTGCAAAGAAGGGAAAAAAATCTACAGTAAGGACAATCGAGGAGATAGACATTGCAAGAGTAGGGGATGAGATACGTTTTACCTACAGCGGCAATGGGTTTTTATATCATGCAGTACGGATTCTGACAGGCACGCTTTTGGCTGTCGGAACAGGGGAGAAAAAGCCAGAGGATGTTTTGACTATCATGGAAGAAGGACTTCGGAAAAATGCAGGGGAGCTTGTTCCTGCGAAAGGGCTGACGCTTATGGAGGTCCGGTATCATGATAGGAGCTTCTATGAAAAAATGGGAAACTGGTAACTGGAAATGGGTATTTTTTCTGTATGCAGTGGTGATTATAAGACTGATTGTTTTTAAATATCCGTTTGCCAGATTGTGTGAGATCGCAGCAGACTGGAATGTGCAGGTCATAAGAGCGGGAGTTGAACGAGCCAATTTTACGCTGTTTCGGACCATAAGGATGTATATCCGTTATTATGACCGGTTGAACAGCTTTGAAAATCTCTTTGGAAATGTTCTGGTTTTTCTGCCTTACGGGATGCTGTATCCGATAGCGTTTAGAGAAAAGCATCATGCGCTTATGTTTCTGCCCACATTGCTTCTTTTTGTCGCGGGAATAGAGAGCTTTCAGCTTCTGACAGGACTGGGACGCTTTGATGTGGACGACATTTTATTGAACTGTCTGGGCGCTGTGGCAGGAGCAATTTTTGTGATTGCGGGAAAACGGATTACGTGGTATATTCAAGATAAATACAGGTAGTGTCCGGTTGGACATGACAGGTGGGAGGCGTGAAAAAAGTGTTCAGCGCAAAAAATTCGGGAGCGCGCGGCGGAAGACGCGGCGCTGATCAGATTTCCAGCAGTGTGCGGGGAGCAGACCCTTCAGAGCTGACGCTGGTAAGGGTAAATAATGAGATTCCATTCTGCAAGGTTGACCAGCTAAAGCAAAAAGAAGAAATCGAACGCCTTTTGCTGAAAAACCGGATTTCTTACTATGTAAAATGGGAGGAGCAGACCTTTTTTAAGCGGCTTTTTGACTCAGAATTTAAGGAAAAGACAATTTTTACAATCTGTATCCACGATACGGCAGTGGAAAAGGCAAAGGAGCTGGTTGCCGATATGCAGGATGTAAAGCTTTTGGTGCCGTAGGCGGATATGTGATTTTAAGCATGAGAAATTTCTTCTCATGCTTTTTTTATCCAATGTATTGACAATAAATGAATAGTTGATATAATGAACACATGAACAGATATTCATATATAAAACAAAAATGAAAAGCACATTCATAAAAAAGGAATATCTGAACAGGATAAGCAGGAGACGGAAAGGAGAAACGATGGCGGAGAGAGAAGAGTTAGAAGTAGAACACTGCGGCTGTATTCATCATCATGAAGGGCTGGAGGAAAAGCTTGCCGGACAGATACCGGATGAAGAAACACTTGGCAGGCTGGCATTTTTTTTCAAGGTATTCGGTGATGTGACAAGAGTGCGGATTTTATATACGCTGCTTTACTCCGAGATGTGCGTGTGCGATCTGGCACAGACACTGGACATGACGCAGTCGGCGATTTCCCACCAGCTCCGTATGCTGAAACAGATGGCGCTTGTCAAAAACAGAAGGGACGGAAAAACCGTATATTATTCATTGTCGGATGGTCATATTTCCACCATACTCAGTCAGGGCATGGAGCATATTGAGGAATAGGGCTGACGCAAAAAAGAAAAAGGAGGATATTATCATGGTAAAGACATATTTATTGGAGGATTTGGACTGCGCACACTGCGCTGGCAAGATTGAGGCGGACGTAGCGAAGCTTGAGGGCGTTGCAAAGAGCACAGTTACATTGCTGACACAGAAGCTGGTTGTCGATATTGACGATGCAAAGGCTGGCGAGTTGACTGCACAGGTCAAGAAAATCGTGAAAAAATATGAACCTGATGTAACAGTAATTGAAAAATAGAGAATCGAGGCGGAGAGATGACGAAGAAACTGAAAAAACGGCTGTATCGGATTTTGATTGGAGCGGCGCTTTTTGCAGCGTCCATGTGCATCAATCATACTCTGGCACAGAATTATCCAAACGCAGGTCTGATTGCTTTTCTGATTACTTTTCTGGTAGTAGGCGGAGACGTTTTGAAAAAAGCGGTGATGAATATTACCAAAGGACAGATTTTTGATGAAAACTTTTTGATGATGATTGCTACGGTTGGGGCGTTTCTGGTAGGAGAGTACCCGGAGGGCGCGGCGGTTATGCTGTTTTATCAGGTAGGCGAGTGGTTTCAGTCCTATGCAGTCAATCAGTCGAGAAAATCCATTCGCGGTTTGATGGATATTCGTCCTGATTATGCCAACGTCCTGCGCGGAGACGAGACGGAGATGGTCTCGCCGGATGAGGTAAAAATCGGAGAACATATCGTTGTAAAACCGGGAGAGAGAGTTCCACTTGATGGAATTTTAGTAAAAGGAAGCACAACGCTTGATACGATGGCGCTGACGGGTGAAAGCCTGCCGCGTGAGGCCGCGCCGGGCGATAATGTCATCAGCGGCTGCGTCAACCAGTCCGGTGTTGTAGAAATTGAGGTAACAAAGGAATTTGGAGAATCCACTGTATCTAAGATTTTAGAGCTGGTGGAAAATGCGGGAAGCCGCAAATCGGAAAGTGAGAATTTCATTTCCCGCTTTGCAAGGTATTATACGCCTATTGTAGTAGGGCTGGCAATTCTGCTGGCGGTCATTCCTCCGCTTGTGACTGGAGGAGACTGGTATGAATGGATATACAGAGCCCTTTCATTTCTGGTTGTGTCCTGTCCGTGTGCGCTTGTGATTTCCATTCCGCTTAGCTTTTTTGGAGGACTTGGCGGTGCGAGCAAGGCTGGTATTTTAATTAAGGGAAGCAACTATCTGGAAGCGCTTTCCAAAGCGGAAATCGTAGTTATGGATAAGACCGGTACGCTGACAAAAGGAAACTTTGCAGTCAGCAGAATCGTTCCGGCGCAGGGTGTGTCCGAGGAAGAACTGCTCATGCTGACGGCTTATGCGGAAAGCAGCTCGAATCATCCGATTTCCAAGTCACTGCGCACGGCGTATGGAAAAGAAATTTGCGCAGAACGGATTGGAGAGCAGGAGGACCATGCAGGCTTTGGCGTTAGCGCCGTAATCGATGGAAAAAAGGTCGTAGCGGGCAATTACCGCCATATAGAAAGCTTCGGCATTTCCTGTGAGCAGACAAAGGAGATTGGTACGGTAGTCTATACTGGCTGTGACGGTAAGTATCTGGGCTATATCGTTATCGAGGATGAGATTAAGCCGGATGCAAAGGAAGCCGTTTCGGGACTTAAGGCGTGCGGCGTTAAGGATGTCGTGATGCTGACCGGTGACAGGGAGGAAACGGCACAGGCGGTTGCAGAGAAAATTGGAATCGACCATGTATATGCGCAGCTTCTCCCGGGCGATAAGGTAGACCGAATGGAAGAACTGATTTCCCGGAAATCAGAAAATGGCAAGCTGGTATTTGTCGGTGACGGCATGAACGATGCGCCGGTACTGGCAAGGTCTGATATTGGTATTGCAATGGGCGGACTTGGCTGTGATGCTGCGATTGAAGCGGCGGACGTTGTCATCATGACAGACGAACCCTCCAAAATCGTGCGTGCTGTAGAGATTTCCAGAAGAACGCTTGCGATTGCAAAGCAGAATATCGTATTTGCCATTAGTGTCAAGGTTTTGATTCTGGCGCTGGTAGCGCTGGGTCTGGCGTCCATGTGGGCGGCGGTATTCGGAGACGTCGGTGTTGCAGTCATTGCGATTTTGAATGCCATGCGTGCATTGAAGGCATAGTGCCTGAAAGGTATAGTGTTTAAGGCGGCGCATCAGAAAGGGAAGCGGATGGAGCAGACAGACAGTGCGGCATTATCTTTGTCGCTTACGTTAAAGGAGCTTGAGCAGCTTAGGAAAAGATACCATTTTGCAGAAACTGAAAAAAATAAACTGACTGCGCTGTATGAAAGAACGGCGGCAATGTTGGAAGCAAAAGCCTACTGGCGTCCGCTTTCGCCAGATATGCCGGGCGGAGATGAGGATACTGCCATGCTTTGTGCGGTGACACTCGGAAAAGCTCTGGATGCTTTGCAGATGGACTATATGCGGGCAGGGGCGCTTTCGGAGAGCTATATGCTGGAATGTATTGGCAGCACGCTTTTGGAAAAGGCGTATTTGCGGCTTGGAGAGCTAATAAGGCAGAAAACGGGACTTTGTATTTCCAAAATGACCTTTCCCGGTTCGGAGCTTCCGCTTGAAAGCCTGCATGAGCTGCGGAATTATCTGGCTTGTGGAAGTACGCATTTCTCCGTTACCTGCAGCGAGTCCTGTATGCTGTATCCCAAAAAGAGCGTAATTTTTATCGGCTATTTATCCGAAAAGGAGTCGAAGGGCATTTTGTGCAGAAACTGTGCAAATACAGCGTGCCAGATGCGGCAGAAGGAAATGGGGGATGCGGGATGATTCAGCTGTATTATGGAGACGGAAAGGGAAAGACGACGGCAGCAGTCGGGGCTGCTGTGCGTGCGGCTGGCAGGGAGAGGCGGATTATCTTTGCACAGTTTATGAAAAGCGGGGAAAGCGGTGAGCTTTTTGTATTATCTAAGCTTTCCAGCGTGCGTATTCTGCGAAGTGGGGAGAAATTTCCTTTTTTTCGGGAAATGAGCGAGGCGCAGAAGCAGGCGCTTTCTGCCATTCATAATGAAATGCTGGAGGAGATTTTAAAAGCGCTGGAGGAAGACTGCGCAGATTTTGTCATACTGGATGAAATTACCCATGCCTGCCGCTTTGGGCTGCTTTCGGAAATTCTGCTTTCCCGGATACTGAGCTATGGAAAGGGGCAGGAGGTAGAAATTATCCTGACTGGAAGGAAGCCGACAAAAGAGCTGCTTTCCTGTAGTGATTACCGCTCTGAGATTTGCTGTAGAAAGCATCCTTACGAGAAGGGCGTAAAGGCGAGATTTGGAATAGAATATTAAGTTTTGTCGAAACCAGAGCGCCGGGCTATTGACCCGGCTCTTTTGCTGTGAGAAAATAGAAAAAGAAGTATGGGGATACAAAAAAGATTTTGGAAGGGAGAAGGTTATGAACGAGAAAAAATATATCGGACATGAAAGCCAGCTTTATGGTGTGGAGGAGCATAGACTTGTTGGCGGTAAGGGAGACGGTCTGCGTCTTTTGCAGGTGAAAAATGGAAAGGGTCTGGAATTCACCGTATCGGCAGACCGCTGCGCGGACATTTCAAGACTGAGCTTTCGCGGAATCAATATGGGATATTTTTCACCCTGCGGTTATGTTGCGCCGGCTTATTATGATGGAGTGGGTGACGGCTTTTTAAAATCATTTTCCTGTGGATTTTTGACGACCTGCGGACTGACGGCGGTTGGAACGCCCTGCGAGGATGAGGGAGAGGTATTGCCGCTGCACGGTACGATTGCCAATATCCCGGCGGAGCATGCTTACTGGGAGCAGGATGAAGAGGAAATCCGCATTCATGCAAGAATGATTGATGAGAGGATTTTTGCCCACAAGCTGCTGTTGGAGAGGACAATTTCCTGTCCGCTTTCTGACAATAAGCTGGTTATCCGTGATACGATTACCAACAGAGGCGATACGGAGTGCCCCGCTATGATTTTGTATCATTTGAATATGGGCTATCCGCTGCTTTCGGAAAAAGCCATTTTAAAGATTCCTTCTATTAAGGTAACGCCCCGAAATGAAAGGGCAGCAGAGGGCATTGACAGCTGGGATAAGATGTTAAAGCCGACGGCATGCTTTGAGGAGCAGTGCTATTATCATAAATTTGAAAAAGAAGGAAAAGCGGTTTTATTTAACCCAGAGATTGGACAGGGTGTTGAAATCAGCTTTGATGCAGACAATCTGAAATATTTTACAGAATGGAAGATGATGGGCGAGCGTGATTATGTGCTCGGTCTGGAGCCCGGAAACTGTACGCCGGACGGAAGAGATAAGCTGCGCGCATCGGGAGAGCTGACTATTTTACAGCCCGGAGAGAGCGTTACCTATGAGGTCAGCATAAGAATGTTGACGGAGCTTTCGAAATGACGGGGGAAATAGAGCGGGAAAAGCTCTATCATATCGGTGTCATGATTGGAAATGTATATACCAATCATCCAAAGGAGCTTTTGCATGGTATCTGTATGGCAGCAAAGAAGTATCCTGTGGTGCTGGAATTTTTCCTAGGAACGCAGAGCAGTGGATTTTATCAGGAGCTGACCGGTGAGATGTCGGATGCCAGCTTTGAATATCAGTTTAATGCAATATATGATTTCGCACTATATGGAGATCTGGATGCGCTGATTATTTCCTATGGTACGCTCTGCATCTTTTTGGAGGAGCAGGAGCAGCAGGAATTTTTTAAAAAATATGAGGGAATCCCGCAGGTCATTCTGGAGGAGAGACGACAGGGCACACATGTAAGCAGCTTTATCAGTGACAATTATCAGGGCATTTGTCAGCTTATGGAGCATTTGATCCGGGCGCATGGCTGCAAAAAAATCCTGCATATCAGCGGACCAAGAACAAATCTGGATGCAGAGGAGAGAAAACGTGCTTATCTCGATACGATGCGGCGGTTTGCGCTGCCTGTCAGTGAAGATATGATTCTTACCGGAGATTATTCCCAGTACATTACAGATGAGGTTGCAGCATTTTTAGAGAGGCATCCGGATGCGGACGCTGTCTGTGCGGCAAATGATGCGATGGCAGTTAGTGTTTATAAGGCATGTGCCCGTAAGGGACTGCGGATTGGCAGGGATATAGCGGTAACCGGATATGATAATAGTGATATGGCCTCCAGTCTGGAGCCATCGCTGACGACAGTTGAGCAGAATGGCTATGATATGGGCTATATGGCGTTAGAAGAAGCTGTGCGTTTATGTCAGGGTAAGCCCAGTCAGTCAAGCTGTCTGCCTGCAAAGCCTATTTTCAGAGAGAGCTGCGGCTGCGGAATGGTAAAAGGCAGAGACTATCTGCAAAACCTGAAGGAAGAAACGCTGCTGCAGGCGGTTCCAGAGATTGCCGCAGGCATGACAGAGGAAATTCTGTTAAGTACCTTAAATGAGGCGCTTCGCAGAGAAGTACAGGAAAAATTTGAAAGACTGGTTGCCTATACCATAGAGGGAATTTATTTTTCTAAGGAAGTGTTCCATGCGTTTGTCTGCTCAGAGCAGATTCTGGGGCTGCTTGGAGAACTGCAGCGCTGCGGATGGACAAAGGAGCTTTCTCTGCCAAATGCGATAAGCTGCGTCAATCAATTTCTGACAGCATTGTCAGATTTGACAACACAGGCACACCGGAAGCAGAACTTGCTTGAACTGATGCGCCTTTTGAATGAATCTGTAATGAACCGTTACCGCTATGGACAGTCAGAGACGGAGATAGACTATAACAGAAAGATATGGCAGGGCCCTTTGCAGGTCTGGAGCATGATAGCATGTGCACGGGATGAGAGGACAGCTTATCTGGAGGCAGTTCGAAGCCTTTCCAGACAGAACATGAAGAGCGCTTATATCCTTTTATTTGAAACGCCGGTGGTTTATGAACGGGGCGAAAGATGGGAATGTCCAGAGCGCCTTTTTCTGGCGGCATACCATGACGGAAAGGAAGCCTGTGCCTATGAACCCTGGGAAAGACCCATCGTAACTAGGAAGCACGGATTTTCCGGTCTGCTTCAGGGCAGAGGGCATACCTACATGGCATTTTTCCTCTTTTTCCAGCAGACGCAGTACGGTGTGCTGCTATGTGAAATCGGCAGCAATGAAATTTCCACAGCTTATGTTTCAAGCATGCAGCTTGCGACGGCAATTCATTTCTTAGAGCTTAGCAAAAAGGAATGGGAAATGAATGAACGATTACAGGAAATGATGCGTGAGGTAGAGGCAAAAAATGAGCTTTTACATTCCATGTCCAATACCGATGCGCTGACGGGACTTTTAAACAGGCGCGGACTGGCAGAAAAGCTGCGGCAGCAGATGCTTTCGGGAGAAGATGATAAGGCGCATATTGTATTTGCAGATTTGGACCATCTAAAGCAGATTAACGATAACTTTGGACATGCAGAGGGTGATTTCGCTATTTGCCAGATTGGTGAAATCCTGAAAATGCAGGCTGGCGAAAAGGCGTTTGTAGCCAGAATCGGCGGGGATGAATTTGTCGTCATCTTATTTGCCGATGAAGAGAAGGATGATTATGTGGCGCGTGTCCGCGAGGAGTGCCGCCGCAGAAATGAAAAAGGGAAAAAGCCCTTCTGGGTGGAATGTTCCCTTGGAAGTCTGGAGTTTTCCTGTACGCCTAAGACAGAGATTGAACGTCTGCTCAGCCGGGCGGATGCGATTATGTATCGGGCAAAGAAGGAAAGAAGAGATTCCGTTCTTAAAAAGATTCTGGAGGAAGCAGGCGGTATGAAATAGAGCATCCGGGGCAATACTCATTGCAGGTGATGCAAAATGAACAGACACAGGTGTGAGCATATTGGAATTATTCCGGATGGGAACCGCAGATGGGCAAAGGCACACGGCATGGAGAAAAAGGATGGCTATACCTTTGGACTTCTGCCGGGAGTACAGCTGCTTCGGCAGGCAAAAAAGCTGGGTATCAAAGAAATCACATATTATGGGTTTACGGTAGATAACTGCAAACGGCCCTCCGAGCAGGTGCGGGCTTTTACCGATGCCTGCGTGCAGGCGGTGGAGCTGCTTGGCAGAGAGGGCGCGGATCTGCTTGTGGTGGGAAATGACGCTTCAGACTGTTTTCCGGGGGCGCTTCGTCCGTATACAAGACGGACGCGGTTTGGCAGCGGTGGGATTTTAGTCAATTTTCTGGTCAACTATGGCTGGCAGTGGGACCTTTCCCATATCCGAGAGGATGGCAGACCGTTTTCCTCAGAAGTTTCCAGAATCGATTTGATCATCCGCTGGGGCGGTATGCGGAGGCTATCCGGGCTTTTGCCGATTCAGTCAGTCTATGCGGATTTTTATGTGGAGGAAAAGCTCTGGCCAGATTTTGCAGAGACAGACCTTCTGCGGGCGCTGGAATGGTATGGCAGACAGGACGTCACACTGGGTGGATAAAAATGCAAAAAGGGATTGACGCTGTTACATTCCTGTGTTAAAGTATGGTTAATTTAAAACCGTTGAAGCGGAGATAACGATAGTTGTGCACTTACAGAGAGTCCGGGAGGGTGTGAGCCGGGCAGAACGCAGAGTATCAAATGGACCGCTGAGGGTGTGGAGGAAAGGCATAGCCAAGTATTTCACAACGTCTGGGCATACGTTAGTTGCCGGGGATATGTTAGTATCCTGCTGAGAGCATGGGATTCCCATGAAACAAGGTGGTATCGCGGGTCGTAGAATATCTGACTCGTCCTTGATTTATTCAAGGACGGGTCTTTTTTAATTTACGGAAACAAAGTTTCCTGTAAATTAAGAGGAGCGCACTGCGGCGGCAAGGAATTATGTCGTTAAAACGACCCGCCGCAGGCGGAGAATCCTGCAAGCAGGATTCCATTTTATATCACAGGCGCAGCTCGCGGAGATGAAATTTGCCTTACAGGCACCGCTCGCGGAGATATACAAAGGAGGCAGACATGGACATTCAGAATAGGGAACTGATACAGGAGCTGGCAGCATCGGGAGAGTACAAAACTGTTCCGGTAAGCTGTGAGATTTTATCGGACATCTGTACGCCGATTCAGGCGCTGCGGATTTTGCAGAACGTAAGCCGTCACTGCTACCTGCTGGAATCGGCAGAGGATCATCAGAAGTGGGGCAGATATACCTTTTTAGGCTATGACCCTAAGATGGAGCTGACCTGTAAGGATGGTATGATGAAGGTACGCTCTGGCTCGTCGCTTACCTTTCCGGTAACGCACCCGGGAGAGACAATCAGACAGGTCATCGCAGACAACCGGGCGCCCAAGCTGCCGGGGCTGCCGCCCTTTACCGGCGGGCTGGTAGGATATTTTTCCTATGATTACATCAAATACGCGGAGCCGTCGCTGCAGCTGGATGCAGCGGATGCGGAAGGCTTTCAGGATGTTGATTTGATGCTTTTCGATAAAGTCATTGCCTTTGATAATTTCCGCCAGAAGATTATACTGATTGTCAATATACGCTGTGAGGAATTTGAGACAGAGTATAACAGGGCGGTTATGGAGCTGAAAAATATGGCAGAGCTGCTGCGGACGGGGCAGCCGAAAAAAAGAGAGCCGGGCAGAGTAAAGGGTGAGTTTCATTCGCTGTTTGACAAAGACAGCTACTGCGGCATCGTAGAGGCGGCAAAGCATTATATCCATGAGGGAGATATTTTTCAGGTCGTGCTTTCCAACCGCTTTGAAGCGGAATATGAGGGAAGCCTTCTGGACACCTACCGCATTTTAAGAACGACGAATCCCTCGCCCTATATGTTCTATTTTTCAAGCGATGATATAGAGATTGCAGGAGCGTCGCCGGAAACGCTGGTAAAGCTCAAGGACGGCAGCCTGCATACCTTTCCGCTTGCAGGAACAAGACCAAGGGGAGCGGATGAGGCGCAGGATAAGGCGCTGGAAAAAGAGCTGCTTTCCGATGAAAAGGAATGTGCAGAACACAATATGCTGGTGGATTTGGGACGCAATGACATTGGAAAAATCGCACAGTTTGGTTCGGTAACAGTGGAAAAATATATGTCTGTGGAGCGGTTTTCACATGTTATGCACATTGGCTCTACGGTGGGCGGGCAGATAAGAGAGGATAAGGATGCTGTGGATGCGGTAGACGCCGTTCTGCCGGCAGGAACACTTTCGGGAGCGCCCAAAATCAGAGCCTGCGAAATTATCAATGAGCTGGAGAAAAATAAACGCGGCATTTATGGCGGCGCGATTGGCTATCTTGATTTTACAGGAAATCTCGATACCTGCATCGCCATAAGACTTGCATTCTGCAAAAATGGAAAGGTATTTGTCCGGTCGGGAGCAGGCATCGTAGCGGATTCTGTACCGGAGAAGGAATATCAGGAATGCATCAATAAGGCAAAGGCAGTGATGGATGCGCTGCAAAGGGCGCAGGAGGAGGCGATGGAATGATTTTACTGATTGACAATTATGACAGCTTTTCCTATAACCTGTATCAGTTTGTCGGAACGCTGCAGCCGGATATTAAGGTTGTAAGAAATAACGAGCTGAGCATTTCACAGATAGAGGAGCTTTCGCCTACCCATATTATTTTATCACCGGGACCGGGAACGCCGGAAAATGCTGGCATCTGTATCGAAGCGGCAAAGACGCTTGGAAAAAAGATACCGATGCTTGGCGTCTGTCTGGGACATCAGGCTATCTGCAGCGCCTATGGGGCGACTGTCAGCTATGCAAAGGAGCTGATGCACGGAAAGCAGTCGGAGATTCGGATAGATAACAGTGCAAAGCTTTTCCAGAATCTGCCGGGAACGATTCTGGCGGCACGGTATCATTCTCTGGCGGCAATTCCAGAGACCATGCCGGAGTGCCTTAAGGTTATCGGGCAGACAGCGGATGGTGAAATCATGGCAGCAGCGCACAGAGAATATCCAATCTATGGCGTGCAGTTTCACCCGGAATCCATCCTGACGCCGGACGGTATGCAGATGATTAAAAATTTCCTGTCTATCTGACAGCAGACAGGCTAAAGAAATGACAGATGGAAGCAGAAAACAGCGGAAATAACAGGAAATAAGACGGAAAAAGAGAAGGAAGAGAGGCAGAAAACGATGATAAAAGAAGCGACGGCAAAACTGGTTGAAAGACAGGATTTAACGTATGAGGAAGCAAATGCCTGCATCAATGAAATCATGAGCGGCGAGACAAGCCAGGTACAGATGGCGGCATTTCTGGCTGCGCTTGAAACAAAGGGCGAGACGATTACAGAAATTACGGCAAGCGCCGCTGCAATGCGCTCCCATGCGCTGCCTCTGCAGCATACGATGGACCTTTTGGAAATCGTCGGCACTGGCGGAGACTGTGCAGGCTCCTTTAATATTTCTACAACATCCGCATTTGTAATTGCAGCGGGCGGCGTAAAGGTAGCAAAGCATGGCAACCGTGCGGCATCCTCAAAGAGCGGCGCGGCAGACTGTCTGGAAAGCCTGGGTGTAAACATTTCCCTTGAACCGGAGCAGTGCGTTTCCCTTTTGCAGAAAACGAATTTCTGTTTCCTGTTCGCGCAGAAATATCATGCGTCCATGCGGTATGTAGGACCCGTCAGAAAGGAACTGGGCATCCGCACCATCTTTAATATTTTAGGACCGCTGACAAATCCTGCGTCTGCAAACAGGCAGGTGCTTGGCGTATACAGTGAAAAGCTGATAGAGCCTATGGCACAGGTACTTTCCAATCTGGGAGTAAAGCGCGGCATGGTTGTTTATGGAGAGGACAGACTGGATGAAATCTCTTTATCTGCACCGACCAAGGTCTGCGAGATTAACGAGGGTGTTTTGACAAAATATACGATTACGCCGGAGCAGTTTGGCATGAAGCGGTGTGAAAAAGAGGCGCTTGCAGGCGGTACGCCGCAGGAAAATGCTGAGATTACAAAACGGATTCTGGATGGCGAAGCGGGCGCTAAAAGGGATACGGTTTTGCTGAATGCGGGAGCCGGACTCTATGTCGGAGGCGCAGCAGACAGCTTTGCAGACGGCGTTTTACTGGCGGAGAGGCTGATTGATGAAGGCGCGGCAAAGCGGAAGCTGGAAGAGGTTATCGCATTGTCAAACCAGGCGTAGAGGTACATAGATAAGAGCGGAGGAATGATAAAGTGATATTGGATGAACTGGCTGCCTATGCAGAGCTGCGTGTGGAATGGGCAAAGGAAAAAAAAGGACTTACAAAGATACGCAGGGAAGCATACGCACAGGTAGCGCGTGAAAAAGCTAAGAATGGGAGACTGATATTTCCGTTTGAGGCAGCGCTGAAGCGTCCGGGGATGCGTTTTATCTGTGAAGTGAAAAAGGCATCGCCTTCTAAGGGCGTCATCTCTGAGGAATTTCCTTATCGGGAAATTGCGCGTGATTATGAAGCGGCGGGAGCAGACTGCGTTTCCTGCCTGACAGAGCCAAAATGGTTTTTGGGCTCGGATAAAATTTTTGAAGAAATCCGCAGGGAAATTCATCTGCCGATGATACGAAAGGATTTTACCGTAGACGAATATCAGATTTTTGAAGCAAAATGTATGGGCGCGGATGCGGTGCTTCTCATTTGTGCACTGCTTGATACGGACAGGCTTCGGAATTATCTGGGGCTGTGTGATGAGCTTGGGCTCAGCGCGCTTGTAGAGACACATGATGAGCGGGAGATTGCATCAGCAGCCGAGGCTGGCGCAAGGCTGATTGGCGTGAATAACCGTAACCTGAAAAATTTTACAGTTGATTTTGAAAATGCGGCAAGGCTGAAATCCTATATACCGGATACGGCAGTCTTTGTAGCGGAATCCGGCGTAAAGACGCCGGAGGATGTGAAAGCGCTCTCAGCGCTGGGCGCAGATGCGGCGCTGATTGGCGAAGCGCTTATGCGGGCAGAGGACAAAAAGCTTATGCTGGAAGCCTTTCATGAGGCGGCTTTGCAGGGAAGAAAGCCATGAAAATTAAAATCTGCGGAATCCGCAGAAAAGAAGATGTGGACTATGTAAATCAATACAAACCGGATTATATCGGCTTTATTTTCTGGGAAAAGAGCTTTCGGTATGTGACAGGGCAGCAGGCAGGGGAGCTTCGCAGATTATTGGATGCGCAGATTCCGGCAGCAGGCGTTTTTGTAGATGCCGACAGGGAGAAAATAGCGGAGCTTGTAAGAGGGCAGGTAATACAGATTATCCAGCTTCACGGGCAGGAGAGCGAAGAAGAGATAGCGGCAATTCACCGTCTCTGCCCGGGCGTTCCTATCTGGAAGGCCTTTAAGGTTCGCAATGAGAAGGACCTTTTGCAGGCGGCGCAAAGCAGCGCGGATGAGATTTTGCTGGACAATGGCTGCGGTACCGGAGAAGCCTTTGACCATAAGCTGCTGTCTGGTTTTCAGAGGCGTTTTATTCTTGCAGGCGGGCTTACGCCGGAGACGATTGTTAAGGCGGCGCTTTTGCAGCCAGAGACAGTGGATATTTCCAGCGGGGTAGAAACGGATAAGAAAAAGGATAAAGAAAAAATAAGACGCGCCATTCTGGCAGCACACAGCTTGTAAAATGCAAAAGGGAAATAAAAGGAGGAGAAAGATGTCAAAGGGAAGATTTGGAATTCATGGCGGGCAGTATGTGCCGGAGACGTTGATGAACGCTGTGAATGAGCTGGAAGAGGCTTACGAGCATTATAAAAACGATGCGCAGTTTCAGAAGGAATTTGCCTATCTGCTGCGGGAATATGTCGGCAGACCGTCAGGGCTTTATTTTGCAAAACGGATGACGGAGGATTTGGGCGGCGCAAAGATTTATCTGAAGCGGGAGGACTTAAACCATACGGGCTCCCATAAGATTAACAATGCAATCGGGCAGACACTGCTGGCAAAAAAGATGGGAAAGACCCGTGTAATCGCAGAGACCGGCGCAGGACAGCACGGAGTTGCGACAGCAACGGCGGCAGCGCTGCTTGACCTGGAATGTGAGGTTTTCATGGGAGAAGAGGACACCAAGCGGCAGGCGCTCAATGTATACAGGATGAAGCTGTTAGGCGCAAAGGTGCATACGGTTTATACGGGAACAAGGACGCTGAAGGATGCCGTATCTGAGACACTTCGTGAATGGACGAACCGGATTGCGGATACGCATTATGTGCTTGGCTCTGTTATGGGGCCGCATCCCTTCCCTATGATTGTACGGGATTTCCAGTCTGTAATTTCAAGGGAAATCAAGGAACAGTGTATGGAAAAGGAAGGAAAGCTTCCGGATTGTGTGCTTGCCTGTGTCGGCGGCGGCTCCAATGCAATGGGTGCATTTTATCATTTTATCCCGGAAGAGAGCGTAAAGCTGATTGGCTGCGAGGCGGCAGGAAGAGGAATCCATACGGCGGAGACGGCTGCAACGATTGCAACCGGACGGCTGGGAATCTTTCATGGCATGAAATCCTATTTCTGCCAGGACAGCTACGGTCAGATAGCCCCGGTTTATTCTATTTCCGCAGGACTGGATTATCCGGGCATTGGGCCGGAGCATGCGATGCTCTATGACAGCGGGCGCGCAAGCTATGTGCCGGTTACGGATGACGAGGCGGTAGAGGCATTTGAGTATCTTTCCAGAATCGAGGGCATTATTCCTGCAATCGAATCGGCGCATGCAATTGCCCATGCAAGGAAGCTGGCACCGACGATGCAGAAAGATCAGGTTATGGTAATCAATATTTCAGGACGTGGTGACAAGGACTGCGCTGCGATTGCCAGATACAGAGGGGAGGATATTTATGAGTAAGATTACAGAAGCATTTCAGAATAAAAAAGCATTTATTCCGTTTATTACCTGCGGAGACCCGGACCTTGAAACGACAAAGAAGCTGGTATTGGCAATGGCGCAGGCAGGGGCTGATATTATCGAGCTGGGAATTCCCTTTTCCGACCCGACGGCAGAAGGACCTGTCATTCAGGAGGCGAATGAGCGCGCCTTATTCGGCGGCGTGACGACAGATAAAATTCTCGAAATGGTAAAGGAGCTGCGGAGCGAGATAGAGACGCCGCTTGTATTTATGACCTATGCCAATGTTGTCTTTTCTTATGGCAGCCATGAAAAAAGAGATATTGAAGGCGGAACAGAGCAGTTCCTGAAAAAAGCGGCAGAGGCGGGCATCAATGGATTGATTCTGCCGGAGGTTCCATTTGAGGAAAAAGGAGATTTTGCACCGCTTTGCAGGAAGTATGGCATTGATTATATTTCTCTGATTGCACCGACCTCGCATGACAGAATTAAAATGATTGCAGGCGAAGCAGAGGGCTTTGTCTATTGTGTCTCTTCGCTCGGTGTAACCGGCGTGCGCAGCAAAATTACAACGGACATCGGCGCTATGACAGAGCTGGTGCACAGCGTAACAAAGGTACCTGCGGCAGTGGGCTTCGGAATTTCAACGCCCGAGCAGGCAAAGGAGATAGCAAAAGGCGCTGAGGGTATCATTGTCGGCTCGGCAATCGTGAAGCTGATTGCGAAATATGGCAGGGAGAGCGTGCCCTATGCAGCCGATTATGTACGCAGCATGAAGGAAGCCATTTCCTGAAAAAATGCTTGACAGGAAAATAACAGGGTGCTAAAATAACGCACATAAAGCAAAGGCGCTGTGAAAGTAAATTCTTTTACAGCGCCTTTTATAAAAATACGACGCAAAGAGGCGGCTTTGGCTTCTTTGCGTCGTATTTTTATTTCACAGGAGTATTCCGTGAAATAAAAAAAGAGGAGGAATGTGTGTATGACGGAAGAAATTATGAGTGCGGTAAGCGGACAGGTTTTTGGCGTCTGGTTTTTAATCGGCGCGGCGCTGGTATTCTGGATGCAGGCTGGTTTTGCGATGGTGGAGGCAGGCTTTACCAGAGCGAAGAATACCGGAAACATTCTGATGAAGAATCTGATGGATTTCTGCATCGGTACAGTAGTTTTCATTTTAATCGGCTTTGGGCTTCTGCTTGGCGAGGACATGGTTGGACTGATTGGAAAGCCGGGACTGGATATTTTTACAAATTATGCGGAATTTGATTATTCCAATTTTGTATTCAATCTGGTTTTCTGTGCGACGACGGCGACTATTGTATCAGGAGCAATGGCAGAGAGGACAAAGTTCTTATCCTACTGCATCTATTCAGCAGTCATTTCAGCAGTGATTTATCCGATTGAAGCACACTGGATCTGGGGCGGCGGCTGGCTTTCACAGCTTGGCTTCCATGACTTTGCAGGCTCCTGTGCAATTCACATGGTCGGCGGTATTTCTGCCCTGATTGGTGCGGCAATTCTTGGACCTCGTATTGGAAAATTTACAAAGGATAAGGCTGGAAAGATTACCAAAGTAAATGCGTTTCCAGGACATAACCTTCCGATTGGCTGTCTGGGCGTATTTATCCTCTGGCTTGGCTGGTATGGCTTTAATGGAGCGGCTGCAACGAGCGTAGAGCAGCTTGCTTCCATCACATTGACTACAACGGTTGCACCGGCAATCGCAACAGTCGTATGTATGATATTCACATGGCTAAGATATGGAAAGCCCGATGTGTCCATGTGCCTGAACGCATCTCTGGCAGGTCTGGTAGCAATTACGGCTCCCTGCGATGTGACGGACTGCTTCGGAGCGATTGTGATTGGTGCGGTAGCAGGCGTACTGGTAGTATTTGGCGTATGGCTTTTGGATTACAAGCTCAGAGTTGACGACCCTGTCGGTGCGGTTGCGGTACACTGCTTAAACGGTATCTGGGGAACGATTGCAGTAGGTCTTTTTGCAACGACATCCGCTCCGGGAAATGACAGCATTGTCGGTCTTTTCTATGGCGGCGGTTTCCATCAGTTAGGCTTACAGCTTCTTGGCTTTGCCTCAGTAGCGACATGGACGGCGATAACGATTACGATTGCATTCTTAATCATTAAGGCATGTGTAGGTCTTAGGGTAACAGAGGAAGAGGAAATCGTTGGTCTGGATGCAAAGGAGCATGGTCTTGCATCTGCATACTCAGGCTTCAGCATTATGGATATTTCCAATACAATGACTATGGAAGTCAATGAAAATACTGATTTGGGAACAGAAGATTATGAAAGCGCTTCTGAGGTACAGAGGGCTGCAAGCGTGCCGGTAATAAGCGAAGCAAGCACTGCAACTGGAATTTACAAGGTCGTAGTCATTGCAAAGCTGGAGCGTTATGACCACTTGAAGAAGGCAATGAATGACCTCGGCGTAACAGGTATGACGGTAACACAGGTTATGGGCTGCGGCATCCAGAAGGGAGCCGGAGAAATGTATCGTGGCGTTGAGATGGATGCAACTCTGCTTCCAAAGGTCAAGATAGAGGTCGTAGTAAGCAAGATTCCGGTAGAGGCTGTGGTTGGAGCTGCCAAGAAAGCACTGTATACAGGACATATCGGCGATGGCAAAATCTTCGTATACAATGTGGCAAAGGTGGTTAAAATCCGTACCGGAGAAGAGGACTATGCTGCTTTGCAGGATGTAGAATAAATAAGGGGTTTGCATGCAGGCTCGCTGCGTGAGGTGCCTGTAACGCAAGTTTAAAAAAGGGGCGAAATCTTCGCCCCTTTTTATAGTTCTTACATGCTTTGCTTTAAAATGTCTATTACTTCTGCTTTGGATAATACCTTATATCCACCGTTCATAATGAAGGTGCCCTCGGCAATGCCGTCGAGCATATCTTCGGTAACACCAAGCTCTCTGATATTCATGACAAGACCGATTTCACGCATCCAGTCTTCCATAGCCGAAAGACCGTCTGCAGCAATCTGTTCCTTTGTTTTATCTGCTGTATCAACATTCCATACATTTTCTGCAAAACGAACAAATTTGGCAAGACCGTAGGGGCAGATATAACGGTAATATGCAAGGGAAACTGCGGACAGCGTCATGCCATGTGTGGCATCCGTATAAGCACCTACAGACTGTCCTATCATGTGAACCATCCAGTCTGTCGTTTTGCCTTTTTCAATCAGCGTATTCAATGCCCAGGTGGCTGTCCACATAATATTGCTGCGGGCTTCGTAATCCGTAGGATTCTGGATGGCAATGCGGCTCGCATGAATCAGGGATTTCATCAATCCCTCTGCAATGTAATCGGAGGTATTGTCATCTTCGCCTGAAAAATACTGTTCGCAAATATGATTGAAAATATCATAAATGCCGGAAACCATCTGATATTTCGGCAGGGTATAGGTAAATACCGGATTTAAGATAGAAAATTTCGGAAAAACATTTTCACCGAAAACATGTCCGATTTTTAGTTTTTGCGCATGGTTTGTGATGACAGCGCCGCCGTTCATTTCAGACCCTGTGCCGACCATTGTCAGGACGCAGCCAACAGGAATTATTTTATTGTCTACATCTTCCATCCGCAGATAATATTTTTCCCAGGGATTTTCCTCACAGTAAGCAGATGCGGAAACAGCCTTTGCATAATCGCAGACAGAACCACCGCCAACGGCAAGGATGAGGTCTACAGCATTTTCTTTTGCAATTTTGCAGCCTTCATAGAGCTTTTCAGCGGTTGGATTGGGCATGACGCCGGCATCCTCAAAAATGTTTTTTCCGCCTGCCTTTAAAATGGAAGTAACCTTGTCATAAATGCCATTCTTTTTGATAGAGCCGCCGCCGTAGCAGAGCAGAATATTCTTGCCGTATTTTGCAAGCTCCTCTGAAAGAAAGCTGAGGGAATCTTCACCAAAATATAATTTGGTGGGATTGCAGTAATCAAAATTTCCTAACATAGATTTGTCCTCCTTTTTTTATGTTCTCTTTTTTCCAGCTTATAAAGCCATATATATCGTTTGCCGCATAGCCAAGTGCATACATAGCAGGATGAACGCAGCATTGTAAGGGTAGCCGCCAAAAACTGGTCATAGCGGAAATGGTGCTGAATACAATCATTAAAAGCTGCGCCCATACATTTCTGCGACCTTTTGCTTTGCATCACAAGGTTATTGGTTTATGCCAGTATACTATCACATATCCCGATTTTTGAAAATGAAAATTCTCCTGATATAATATTAGATAACCGCAAATCATGAAAAAATAAAGATTACCACTTGACAAACGGAATAGAAGAATATAAAATATCACTGTTGCAGTTGATAGAGATTATTGATTGCAGGATGTGCGTTTAGCTCAGCTGGATAGAGCGTTTGGCTACGGACCAAAAGGTCGGGGGTTCGAATCCTCTAACGCACG
>CAKRYY010000019.1 GCA_934432885.1 uncultured Lachnospiraceae bacterium | reverse complement strand
AGACTCGCAAACACGCGCTTCGCGCTCATTTGTCTGCTTTATGCTGCCTTGTGCGTCTGGCAGTTAGACTCGCAAACACGCGCTTCGCGCTCAATTGTCTGCTTACGCAGACGGTTTGCTCGTTAATCAGCGCCGAAAAACAAATGTCTGCTTCGCAGCCGCTTGTTTTTCCTCTTCGCTGATTATAGCATACTTTTCCTCAAAATGAAACGGACAGCGCCGCAAAAGACAGCACTGTCCGCATTTTTCATTTTTATTTTAGAAAGTTTATAATTTGTTATTTAATAACAATATTACCCTTCGGTGCTGCATAGTCCTTGCCGATAACACCCTTTAAGGAATCTACATAGGAAATCAGACCTTCTGCATCAACAACACCAGTGTCAATTACTTCTGCAGCCTGTGTAAATACATAATAAGTATCTCCGCCGTCTGCCATGAAGTTATTAACTGCAATATAATAGCTGTCCGTCAGGCTGAAGCTCTTTCCGCCAACTTCCTGAATCGTTACACGACTGCCCGGAGCTGCCGGAGCGAAATAAGTGGACTCAGGATACTGTGCGCCCGGTACATAAGGAACTGTCGTATCAATCGTAAACTTGATACCGGATACCTGAGGGAATCCGCCAAGCGGTGACGGGCACTCTGCACAGGATGCTTCCAGTGCTTCCAGAAGCTGTGCGCCTGTCAGTTTTACAACAGTAATCGTATTTCCAAACGGATATACAGTATACAGAGTATTCATGCTGATGGAACCAGCCGGAATGCTTGCACGTACGCCGCCGCCGTTCTGGATTGCGCCGTCTACAGTGATGGCATCGCCAAGATACTGCTGTGCAGCATATTTATAAGCGTCTGCTGAGAAATCGCCCAGGTTTGTTTCCTGTGTACGCACGCCAGGAGCCTTCTCACCATTTAAGTCTACTTCTGTTACTGCAAAATCGCCAGCATAAGCAGTATCAACAACTGCCTTATTTGCCTGTACGAAAGCTTCTACAACTTCGTCATGTCCGCCCTTGTAATCCTTTGCGCTGATTAAGGACGCTTCTGTCTTTTCACCGTCATAAACAACAACGCCGATGTTTGCCATTGCAGTTCCTGTACTTGTAATCAGTGTATTGCCTGCCATCTCGCCGCCATCCATTACTGTATGGCTGTGTCCGTCTATAATCAGGTCGATGCCGATTGTATTTGCTGCAAGGTCAAGGGATCTTCTTCCCATGCTTTCATCATCAACGCCAAGATGTGTCAGTGCGATGATATAGTTGCAGCCCTCTGCCTTTAACTCATTTACCTGCTGCTGTGCGCAGTCAAAGAGCTCCTGTCCATCCAGAATACGGATGTTCTTAACGTTCTTCGGGCTTGCCTTTGTCTGTGCTTCAGGAGTATCCAGACCAAAAACGCCGACCTTCATGTTTCCAAAATCATAAACCATGTGTGTTTCCAGATACGGCTTTCCGCTTACTTTGTCCAGAATATTTGCATCCAGAATCGGGAACTGTGCAATGTCTACCATTGTATCCAATGCATCAAGACCGTAATCAAACTCATGGTTTCCAAGAGTTACTGCATCATAGCCTGCTGCATTTAAAATAGCAGGTGCAGAACCGCCCTTGTAGTAGCTTACAAGTGTTGTACCCTGAGAGAAATCTCCCGCATCCAGTACAAGCACGTGTGCGCCCTTTGCTTCGTAATCCTTTTTCAGGCTTGTAACAGCCGAAACGCCGAGCTGCTCCCCTTCAATGCTCTCAAAATGTCCATGAATGTCATTTGTGTGGAGTACCACCAAATCGCCCTCATAGGACTTCGGCGCAGCAAAAGCAGTTTCCGCTCCTACCGGCGATAAGCCGATAAACAATGCGGTCGCTAATGCACACGCAAACAGCCGTTTCAACAACTTACTCATAAAACCCTCCTTTTATCCTTTGCAAAATAATATAGTTACAAGATTATCTTACGTTTCAAAAAGAAGGTTGTCAACCGGGGATTTGGTACCTAAAGCGCCAGCTCCAAAATATCCTGAAAGATTTTTTTATCAATTTCAATGTAATGTCCTACGTGCTTGCTTCCATTGCCGGTCGCCCTGTCTGCCATTACCTCAAAATCCTTACTGTCAATTCCAAGCTCTGTCAGCGTTGTTCGCAGTCCGAGCTTTTTGAAAAATGTCTCCAAAAGCTCAGAAAGCTTGTAGGCGCGCTCCTTTTCCGAAGTATCATACACGTCGATTCCAAATACCCGCGCAGCAAGCTGTGCCGGCTTTTCGGGCTTTACCTCTGCCGCATACTTAACCCATGCGGTCAGGACGACCGCCATGCCCTCTCCATGCGTCAGCCCATACTGGGCGCTCAGCTCATGCTCAATTCTGTGAGAGCCCCAGTCAGCAATCCGTCCGGTATCCAGCAGATTATTGTGCGCAAGGGAAGCAAGCCACTGTACCTCGGAGCGGGCGTCTATATCGTCCGGCTGTGTTGTGACACGCTCGCCATTTTTTAAAAGCGCTCTGACTGCGCCTTCAATCAGATAATCCGTCACGTCCGTATGCGGCACTGCTGAAAAATACCTCTCCAACAGATGCGAAAGGATGTCCGCAACGCCTGCTGCCGTCTGAAATGGCGGAAGCTTCAGCGTATACTGCGGATTCATGATTGCAAACTTCGGAATGATGGCATCATCCTCAAAGCCGAGCTTCCATTCGCCGTTTGACAAAATTGCGCAGTTTGAAGTTTCAGAGCCGCTTGCCGGAAGGGTAGAAATAACGCCGACTGGCAGCACCTTCTTGGGCAAAACGCCTTTGTCAAAGAAATCCCACGCGTCACCTTCATAAGGAATGGCAAGCGCAGTCGCCTTTGCCGTATCTACGGCGCTGCCGCCGCCAACAGCCAGAATAAAGTCTACCTTTTTTTCTCTGCCAAGCTCCGCCAGTCTGCGCACCAGCGTAATAGACGGATTCGGTACTACCTCGCCGTTTTCAGAAAAAGCGATTCCAAGAGCTTCGCAGGCGTCCTTTACTTCCTGATAGATGCCAAGCTCCTTGACAAAGCTTCCGCTGTATATCATCAGCAGTGACGTTGTCTTTTGTGCCTGCAGCAAACTGCCTAATTTTTTTTGTGCATTTTCCCCAAATATGATTTTGGCGGGGTTGTAATATTCAAAGCCTACCATAACGCCTGCTCTCCTTTGCTCTTTGCTTCTTATTTACTGAATATTTTCTCTCCAGGTTGCCGGTTTGAACTCCTCCTTAATCGGCAGAAGTCTCTTATCCACATCAATCTTTAAAACAGAGTTGAAGTTATTGGTTGCAATCATCTGTCCGGCAAAGCCTACGATTACGACAATCTCCTCATCACTGTAAATCTCCTTAAGCTGTGCAAACAATTCGTCTGATACTGCGGTAGGGTCCTTTACAATCTGTTCACCGAGCTGTGCAAGCAGCGCCTCTGTTCCTGTCGGCTGGAATTCAGACGGTTCAATGCCCAGCGCCTTTAAATCGCTGATAAAGAACAGGGAGCATAATTGGCAGCTGTTGGTCGTGGAAATGGAGTGTGCATAGACGGTTGCCGCCCGCTCTCCAATCACCTCTACCAGTCTGTTCCATGAGGTATACCAGCCCATGTAAGCGTCGTAGGTTGCATAATCCAGCAGGAGCGCTTCCTTCATATTTGTCAGCTTGCCTTTGTTTTTCAGCTCCAGATATGCCTCCAATTCCTTTCCTGTTGCCTTCTGTTCGTTTGTAAATGTTACTCTTGCCATCTTCTTTTTCTCCTTTTCTTTTTGAATTTATCGTGTTACAGCTCTATTTACAGTTCCATCGCAGAACCTTCTGCTTTCTTTAATGAATCGGAATTACCGCACCCTCGTAGGTGTCCTCTATGTATTTCTGGATTTCCTTGCTCTGGAGCACCTCCACCAGCTTCTTTATGGATTCCTTATCCGCATCCTCTTTCCGGACAGCTACGATATTGGCATACGTCTTTGCCGCAACCGACTGGTCGGATTCTACCGCAAGCGCATCCTTTACCTTAAGTCCACCTTCGATTGCGTAGTTTCCATTGATAACTGCAATGTCCACATCCGGCAGTGCTTTGGTAAGCTGCTCGGGTGCAATTTCCTTAAAGGTAAGGTTCTTTTCATTCTCCACAATATCCTGAATGGTCGCCTTGATGTCCACACCATCCTTTAAGCGAATCAAGCCCTCCTGCTGCAATAAAAGCAGCGCTCTCGCCTCATTTGTCGTATTGTTCGGCACCGCTACGACTGCCTGATCTCCAAGCTCTGAGAGGCTCCCTGTTTTCCCTGCATAGATTCCAAACGGCTCATAATGCACACTTCCGGCAGAGACCAAATCCGTATTATTTTCCGCATTGAAATCATCCAGATAAGGCTGGTGCTGGAAAAAGTTCGCATCCAGACTTCCCTCTACCAGTCCGGTATTCGGCGTCACAACGTCTTCAATCTGTACAATCTCCAGTGTGATGCCCTCTTTTGCCAGAATCGGCTTTGCCTGCTCTAAAATTTCCGAATGTGGTGTAATGCTTGCCCCGACCCGAAGCGTTTCGCCCTGTGCGGTCTCCTTGCCGTCTGCTCCGCAGCCTGTAAGCAGGCTTCCCAGTAAAATTGCGCCTAAAACTACCCCTGTTAATCTTTTCATAATGTTCCTCCTTTTTATGTTGTTTTATTTTTGCCTGTTTCTTCTATATATAAATCCATCCGGCAGATTTTTTAATGCCGCTTTCTTGCCGAAAGCCAGATGCCCGATTCCTGAAATATCTGTACGATCACAATCAGTATGATGACCGTAAGGAAAAGAATCTCCGACTGGTATCTGTAATAGCCATAGTTCAAAGCGATTGCTCCCAGCCCTCCGCCGCCGATACAGCCTGCCATTGCGGAATATCCAAGAATCGTCGCCAGATTGATTGCGGCTCCAAGCAGCAGTGACGGAACTGCCTCCGGCAAAATGAACTGCCAGATTACCTGCAGGGGCGAAGCGCCCATTGATTTTGCTGCTTCAATGATGCCTCCGTCCACCTCTGAGAGTGAGGACTCTACCATGCGGGCAACAATCGGGATTGCGCCAACCGTCAGCGGTACAATCGTTGCCGTCGTTCCAATCGACGAGCCGGTTAGAAATCTGGTTACCGGAATCAGCACCACCAGCAGAATCAAAAACGGAATCGAACGGAATATATTGACAAGTATGCCAAGAATGGTATTTACCGTCCTGTTTTCAAGGATGCTGCCGCGCTTTGTTACTGCCAGAATGATACCAAGCGGAAGCCCTGCCAGATAGGAAAATATCGCTGACAGCACTGTCATCTGAAGTGTTTCCAAAACGCCCATGCCAATCATGCTCCAAAGATCTCCTGTCATAATTCTGTCGCCTCCTCCTTCGTGATTTCATGAAACCGTACATTATTTTCCTTTAAAAATGCTGTAATCCTATCTATCGCAGCCTTTTCCTTCGGCAGCTCTACAATCATCTGCCCGAAGCCAACGCCGCCCACCGTCTTGGTGTTCGCACAGAGGATATTGACTGTCTCCCCTGTTTTCTTTACCAGATTGGCAATCAACGGATCTCCTGCTGCCCTGCCATCAAATAAAATTCTGATACATGGTTTATCCGTCATTTCAAAGGGGTTCCATTCCTGCCGTCCCGGCAGCACCAGATGCTTTGCCGCTTCGCTCTTTGGATTTGCAAAAATTTCCGTAACCTCTCCCAGCTCTTCCAGCCTGCCCTTTTCAATAATTGCAACCCTGTCACAGATTTTTTCAACCACAGCCATCTCATGCGTAATCAGTATGATTGTCAGATTGAGCGTTTTGTTGATTTCCTTGAGCAGATTCAGGATTTCATCGGTAATCTTCGGGTCAAGCGCACTGGTTGCCTCATCGCAGAGCAGTACGCGCGGATTCATCGCCAGTGCCCTGGCAATCGCCACTCTCTGCCTCTGCCCTCCTGAAAGCTGCGCCGGATAAGCATTCTCCTTTTCCAGAAGTCCAACGACCTCCAGCATTTTTCTGGCACGTTCCCTGCGTTCCTTTCGCGGCGTTCCCGCAATCCGCATTGGAGAAATGACATTATCAAGCACTGTTTTCTGGGTAACAAGGTTAAAGCTCTGAAAAATCATGCCAATTGACTGTCTGACCTGACGCAGCTTACGCTCTGGCAGACTGCCAAGCTCCATTCCATCAAAGAAAATCTTTCCGTCTGAAATTTCCTCCAGCCGATTCAAGGTCCGTACCAGCGTGCTCTTTCCCGCTCCGCTCATTCCTATGATGCCAAAGATTTCTCCTTCCCTGATGGAAAAGCTCACATCATCTACTGCCTTGACTTCCCGCTCTTTTCCCTGAAATATCTTTGTTACATGTGACAGTCTGAAAATTTCCCTTTGTCCATCCACCTGCTTATTTCTCCTCCTGATACAATCCCTGACTGAAATATCTGTCTCCTCTGTCAGGAAAGACTGTTACTATGTGCTTTCCATCCTGTTTTGCAGCGATTTGCAGTGCCGCCGCCAGCGCTGCGCCGGAGGAGCTTCCTGCAAAAATGCCTTCTTTTCCTGCAAGCTCCCTCGAAGCTGCAAATGCTTCCGTATCTGATACCTTGATAACGTCATCTACCAGATTCATATCCATCGTATCGGCAATAAAGTCATTTCCAATCCCTTCAATCGCATAATCGCCATGCTCACCGCCGCCGATTGTAGAACCTATGGGGTCTGCCAGAATCCCTTTTATCTGCGGCTTCTTTTCCTTGAGGTAACGCAGGATTCCGCTGAAAGTGCCGCCGCTTCCAGCACCCAGCACCACATAATCAATCTGTCCATCCAAGCCCTCATAAATCTCAGGGCCTGTCGTTTCATAATGTGCCAGTGGGTTTACCGGATTTTTAAACTGCTCAAGCGAAACCGCTCCCGGTATCTGCTCCCGCAGCTCCTTTGCCTTCCGGATAGCGCCCTGCATGCCGTCCTCACGTCTTGTATGGACAAGCTGCGCGCCAAGCGCCCGCATAAGCTGCTGTTTTTCCTCGGAAAATTTCTCAGGAACTACAAAGATGATGTGAAAGCCCTGATTGAGTGCAGCAAAGGCAATTCCAATTCCTGTGTTCCCTGCGGTCGCCTCTACAATCGTGCTCCCCGCCTTTAAAATGCCCCGCCTTTTTGCATCCTCCACCATGTATTTTCCGACCCTGTCCTTTACGCTGCCCGCCGGATTGTACAGCTCCAGCTTTGCATATATCTCAGAGGGCAGTCCTGCTGTCATGTTCTGCAGCCGCACAAGAGGCGTCCTGCCAATTAAGTCCTGCATGGAATCATAATAGTTCATGCTGCCGTCCCTCTTTTCCTGCTGCCGCAATCGCTGCCGCAAGGTCCTCCTGGATTTCCTCTGCCGCTTCGATGCCGACCGAAAGTCTGATTAAACCATCTGTGATGCCTACCTGTTCACGGATTTCCTTTGGAATCGCCGCATGTGTCATCGTTGCCGGGTGGCATACGAGAGATTCCACTCCGCCGAGGCTTTCTGCCAGTGTTATAAGTTTTAAGCTCCTGAAAAAGGTATTGATGTCATAGCCCTTGTGCAATTCAAAGGAAATCATTGCACCGCCGGATTTTGCCTGCTTTTTATTGATTTCATAGCCCGGATGCTCTTTCAGTCCCGGATAATAAACTTTTTTAACCGCCGGATGCTCTTTTAAAAAGTCTGCCAGCTTTTCCGCATTTTCCACATGACGGTCAAGCCGCACGCCAAGCGTCTTGATACCGCGGATCAGAAGGAAGGAATCAAATGGCTGTAGGATTCCGCCCGTTGCATTCTGGAGAAATGCAAGCCGCTTTGCCAGTTCCTTATCCTTTACCACAACCAGCCCTGCAATCAGGTCGCTGTGCCCGCCAAGATATTTTGTCGCGCTGTGAAGCACGATGTCGATGCCATATTCCAGCGGTCTTTGCAGATATGGAGTATAGAAGGTATTGTCTACGATTGTCAGCAGTCCGTTCTCTTTTCCAATCCTTGCAATTTCCTGAAGGTCCGTAATGCCAAGCAGCGGATTGGTCGGTGTCTCCACATAAATCGCTTTGACCTTTTCATCTATCGCCGCCTTAACTGCCTGCAAATCGGCTGTATCCACTAAGGTAAAAGAAATGCCAAAGGAGAAAAATACCCTGCTCAGTATCCGGAAGGTTCCACCATATACATTGTCTGACAAAATCAGCTTATCGCCGCTTTGAAACAGACTGAGCACTGCGGTAATCGCTGCAAGCCCGGAAGCAAAGGCAAAGCCGTCTGTTCCATTTTCCAGCTCTGCAATCAGCGCCTCCAGCGCCTGCCTTGTCGGGTTGCCTGTTCTGGAATACTCATAGCCCTTATGTACGCCCGGTATCTCCTGCGCATACGTGGAGGTCTGATAAATCGGTACGTTGACCGCGCCTGTCAGTGCGTCTGTGCTGATGCCTCCATGAATCAGTTTTGTTGCAATTTCCTTATATGTTTTATTCTGGCTCATTCTCATTCTCCTGTGTTTTTATTTTGAAATAGAGTTTGCTTACAAACTCTCTGCGCGTGAGCGGTGCCTGTAAGGCAAGTTTCATCTCCGCGAGCTGTTTTTTTATTTCATAGAAAGTTCCTTTCTATGAAATAAAAAAACAGACGCTCATTTCATACGAGCGTCTGCTTCCAAATTTCCATCTTTTCCGGTTTTATTTTATCTTAATCTTTTATCCGGTAATCTGACAGAGACAACACGCATGAAAAATAAATTGCTCTTTGCACATCGGCATTAAGCAACAGCACATCTCCATCATCATCATTTTGCGTTCTGCATTTTTGATTGCTGTGTTTTTCATGATGCTTCTCCTTTCATTTCATAGTGTCTTGGTATGTTTAGTATGATAATGTATAATTCATACTTTGTCAATAGGTTTTATGGAAATTTTTATAGAAAATAATTACAGCATTTTTTGAGAATAAACCATTAACTGTATATCCTTATCTGAGGATGGTTTCCCGGTAAAATCTGCGTAGCTGTTTATTACCTTCATCCCGACAGAAGACATTATTTCCGCTATTTCAGTAAGCGTATATAACCGGATGGGATTCCCCTCTGTCATTTCAGGTTTTTTAAGAGCCTTTCCATATTCAAAATCAAGCTGACCATAAATCAGGGTTCTTGTTTTGTCATCCCATTCAAAATTTGATAATGTCAGACCCATTTCCCCTGCGTCCCACAGCTTGCACGGAAAGTGCTTCTCTGCATAGCTGCCGTTCATAATATCCATAAAGTGCCGTCCACCCGGTTTCAGCGCTTTGGAAACGACAGCAAAAATTTTTCTGTTTTCGGCATCATTTTCAAGATAGCCTACCGCGCCGTCTGCCATATTTAACACAAGGTCAAATTCTCTCTCGAATCCGACTTCCCGGATGTCTGCACACAAAAAGCGTGCATTCAATCCTTCGCTTTTGGCCTGCTCCCTTGCGTATTGTATGTAATCCGGCGTAATGTCTACTCCTGTTACGGCAAAACCGCGTCTTGCCAGCTCCAGTGAATGACGTCCAAAGCCACAGGCAAGGTCAAGGATTTTCTCTCCTCCCTGCAGCTTCAATTCATCGATTAAAAAGGTTACCTGCCGTTTTGTGTCTTCTACCCATGACTGATTCTGAATATCCAGTGTCCAGATTTTCCGATACCAATCGCTTGCCATTGCTTTCATATTCTCCATTCCTCCGTTTTCCTATTTCAGACTTCCTTCGCCGCCCATCAACGCCGTCATTTCTTCAATACGTTCCAAAGGAAACGGTGGTGCACATAAAGGCTTCATTGCAATGCTCATAAGCTTCATAGGATTATCATCAGCTGCTATACGGTTAGAGCTAAGCGTTCCACAGCATTTGCAGCGATGAATAATTGCCCATTCTCCGCCTTTTCGTACCCAGACTGCCACTGGCTCCATAATTCCGCCGCAGTCAGCTTCTCTGTCGCCGGGTTCTATATCGACATGGAGACTTGACAGGCAATTGGGACAATGATTGCGATGGCTGCTTCCAGTATTTTCCGGAGTGCAGAGTCTGCCGCAAACCTTACAGGTAAAGCTGTCGTTGCAGGCATGTGTTTTGTAGTAACCTTTTTCAAATGATTTTCTTTTATTTTCTCGATTCATGTGATTTCCTCCTGAAGTGTTTATGTTTCATCCTTCGGGAGGAATGGCGTGCAATAATTTTGCCAGACCTCCCGGTCAGGCTACACGCTCCAGTGATAAAATAGTAAGTTTCAAAAAGTTCTCCTTTTTTCTGTGTGTTATATTTGCTGTTATTTCATGTCAAAAGATTTTTTCTACAGTTCAATCATTCATTTGGCATCACCTTCTTCAGTATGGTCGGCGCGTACAGCATAAAAGAAAAGCCGCACATGCGCCTGCAGCTTTTCAAGACACTCCTGCTCCCTTTCCGGCTGCCTGTCACAGATGCCGATGAGTGTAACAACCGGAGCCATATACATCAGCGCCAGTACATCGGAGTCCTGCTCGGCAATGATGCCTGCCGCAATCAGATTTCGGAATATTTCCGCATGGTAGGCAACCACCCGGTCAACATACCGCGTCGAATACAGCTTCGCAAGCTCTGGTGAGCGAAACTGCTCAATCGTCATCATCCTGCGGAAGCGGCTGATTGTCTCATTATGAATAGAATAAGAAAAAATCCACTGTACTTTTTCAAAAAGCTCCCGCTCCGTGATTTCCATAAACTCCGAAACATCCGCTTTCACATTCTGTACGTGGATATCAATACTGTCCGTATCCTTTTCATATTGCGCCGCCGTCGCCTCTACGATTTCTTCGAAGATAGCCTGCTTACTGGGAAAATGATTGTAGAGCGACGGCGCTTTGATGCCAACTGCTTTGGCAATCTCACCTACGCTGACAGCATCATAGCCCTTGATGGAAAACAGCTCCAATGCCTTGACCAAGATTTTCTGCTTTGTATCTTCCTGCTTCATCGTATCATCCTCCGGGAAAGTGAGCTAATGCTCGTTAGTTTGATTTTAAAGTTATTGACAGGTTCTGTCAATGTCTTTTCGATGGCAGGATTTTCTTTTTATAAAAGCCCTTGCAGCATCATTTCTGCTACAATTTCCGCAGTTTCATCGGCTGTCTGTTCCAGTTTGCGAATTGGCACCCAGATGCCGCACTCATAATCAGGGCTCTGCATATCGCCCGGTGTATAGACTTCCAGCATAGCAGCACCATTGCCTGCAAAGTCTTTTTTCTTATCCGGATACCACTCCTGCCAGATTTTTGTATTCAATGTCTGCAGGGAATCTGGCAGAGCGCCTTTTGCAGAAAACATCGCCCAATCGCTTTCCGGAAAGGTATAAAGCTCCAAGTCCTCCGGTACCTCTCCTCCTTTATAAAGCCCTGCAATCCAATACGCAAAGCTGCCCTCCTTCTCTTCACAGATAGCAAACATACCGATTCCATTTTCCAAAATTGCTTTTTCTATCGGTGTCTCCGGCTGCATGGTCTGCCAGAGCCGCTCATATTTCTTGGAATACTCCTTATCCCAGAACTCCGGACATTTCTGATAGCCCTCGTCTGCACGGATGGTAGTGGAAAATCCAATAAAAGTCATTTCTGGTTTTTGTTCATAAGTAACGTTCATCATAGTCCTCCTGTATCAGCGCCTGAAAATTTGCATTTGTTTGTCGTATTCTTTGTTGAATCACACGTTGCAAATCATTTGTTGCATATCGTATATTATAGTTTTGGGAATATATGTTTGTCAATAGGGGAAGGGAAAAGAGTGTAAGTAAAAACCCCAAAAAACGAAATGCTTAACAGTCGTAAGGACTATAATCAGCCGTCATTTATATATCTTTTAAGACCGGCATCCACGAATCAAGTTATCGTCTTGTATGTTAAATAGACCACAACTTAAAAGGTGCGTGCTTTCTTCATGAACTCTAAATAGAGGCTGAACAGCACGGCGCAGACGGGAACGCTGAACAACATCCCTAAGATGCCGAATACTTCGCCGCCGATCGTAACAGCCACCAGTACAAGCAGTCCGGGAAGTCCAACGGCCTTGCCGACCACCTTGGGATAAATCAGATTGCCCTCCACCTGCTGCAAAACGAGCAGAAAGAGAATGAACCACAGAGCCTTGCCGGGTTCTGCCAACAGAATCAAAAACGCACCAAGACCGCCGCCGATCCATGCGCCAAAAATCGGCACCAGCGCAGTGATGGCCACAAACGCAGAGACCGCACCGGCATACGGAATCCCAAGAATCAGCATTCCTATAAAACACAGAACGCCGATGATAACCGCTTCGGTAAGCTGCCCGCTGACAAAATTTGTGAAGGTCTGGTTGGTCAGAGAGGCAATGTCCAGAAACCGCTGCGCCTTTTTTTTGCGGAAGGACTGTCACAATGAGTTTTTTCAAATGTGCCGCAATGACTTCCTTCTTTGCAAGCAGATCCTCCTTATATGCCGCTCCTGCTGATTACATAAGGGTTATCGCGTTTCTATTTTTAAACAAAAGAAATAGCGGCTCTGAATTTCTCAAAGTCGCTTTACAATACTACATTTTCATGCCATCTATCTTTTGACGGCTTTTTACCAACATATCAGGATGTGCTTACTTTTTAATGCAGATTACTTTTATCCAATAAAATTATAATGCCTCTAATTTTGCAAGTAGGTAGTTTAAGGAACTATCATAAAAAACAAAATCATCAATCAAACCGACATTTTTTGTTTCTACGACCTGACTGCATACAGTGGACTGTTCCGGCCTGACCAGAAGCAGAATTTTTATATCCTGCCTCTCCTGCCGAATGGATTGACAGATTTTAACTGACTGCCCCATATCTTCCTGATCCACAATATCCAATATCACCACATCGGCATGGAAAATATTAACTCCCACAATAGCCTGTGAATAATGGAGCTGTGTTGCCCACAGAAAGTCAAATTCCAGTTTTGATTGAATGGCCGTCGATAGTCCTTGTCCGAACATCTTATTGGATGATATAAATAGAACTGTTTTCATGAGCGGCCCTCTCTAATCAATTCATACAACAAATACAAATAGTTTTCTGTTCGTCCCCAATGGAAATTCTATCCGCTATGAGCCAAATCCTCCGCAGTTTCTCTGCCTGGCTTACACCCAGGGATCGGCGGACTTGGGCATGCGGACGCCAGTGAGTAGATATTGCTCCCAAAGGAACCATTTCCCATCGCTGCCTCGCTGGCGGAGTTTGATGGGGCGAGGACTGTCTGCACCACCGCAGGGGATGAACAGTTTTATATAGCCCTGCTCCTCACTGGAAACATGGTTGCTTTCCACTCGGATGGTATAGGGCTGGGTGGGGGTGTAATTATTATCTGGGAAGGAACCTGCAAAATAGGTGAACGGAAGATAGGTCTTACCGTCACGGAAGCGGTCGTTTAAGAAGGAGACCTCCTGTCCATTCAAAGGACGGGGTCCCCGCAGCCAATTCAACATATCCGTGCCGATCTGCCGGTCAGCGGCATAGGCACACAGGGCCAGGACGGTCAGTGCCGCCGTCTGAAAAGGGGTGTCTAGATCCGCCTCTGGGAGGGCCTGCATCTCGGCAAGGCTCTCAGGGAGAGCCGCGAAGGTAAAGGTCTCCCGTTCGTTTCCAATGGCTGTGGCTGCCGTCACTGCGGCATTCACAGCAGACTGTTTTAGTCTGTCAAAAATACTCATACAAATACTCCTTTCACGCCCACTCTAATACGCCAGATGCCGGAATACGAGTACGCATACTCCTGCCCATCCTCCGGCTGATGGTAGAGATCGATGCGTCCGGAGTAATCCGGATCGCTGTCACCCCAGCCTAACTCTATGTACCAGTGCTCGCAGGTCCAATTTGTGTAAGCCAGCCCCCAGTCTGTGGGTGGCAGCCACCAGTCATCCCCGGACGGCTCCCAGTCCTCGGGGTAGTCCAGCCCGGTCACATAGCCCCAGATGCTGAAATCCATCAGCATGGGGAGATAGTCCTCCCCGGTGGGCACGATGGGAATGCTGCATTCATCAGTCAGAGGGAGCCACTTCACCTCCACGCCATCGTTTGTCACAAGGACGATCTCCGTGTCCGGTTCATCCCGCCATTGCTCATAATTTACGAATATCAATACAGGCTGGGCACACTCCTTCCGGTAGAGCACCTCATCCGGTACAGGCCAAACGCCGTTACCGAGAGATTCCCAGGTGACATGGTTCACGGCAAGGCTGGTATTCTCATCCCGGGGGACGATGCAGTAGAGATCGCCCCAACCTGCGCCGAGGATACGTTCGACCGGTATATGCAGCAGAAACGGCATCGCCTCGACCAATCCGGCACAATTCTCCACCAGCCAGTCCGACAGCGGGGTGGAGTCCCCCTGCTTCCTGTATCCCAGATAGGCGACCGAGCCGGCGTACTGGTCATCGTATGCCATGGCGTCATACAACAGGTTCAGGGACTCCTCCGCCAATTCCGCCTCCGCTGTCTCTTCCCCGCTTCCGGAGAACACACCCACCCCTGAATCTTTTTCTCCCTTGCTACCGAAAAGGGTGCCCATCGCACTGTCCGTTTCCGTTTCAACGGACGGTGTTTCTTTTCCTCCGCAGGCGGACAGGCCAAGGGCCAATGCCATGCACAAAATCGTCGGGAGAATGCGGCGCCAGAGCAAACACTTCATCATCCAGCCTCCTCTCAGAACTTTCCGCTACGGCCGCTGCCTCCGCCGCCACTTTCACTGTAGGTGCTGCCACCGCCACCCGAGCTCTCTTTCTGAATCTTGGTGCGTGTTTCGGTAGTATGAGTGTGGCGGTCATACTGCTTTGTCAGGTGTAAACCCCCAGCAGTAAGGTACGCATTGGCTTCCGCCTTTTGATGGACAGACTTCATCTTACTCAGCAGCCACAGGCAAACCGCCCCCGCGGCCAAACAGGAGCATACCGTTGCTATGATGAACCAGATCCAGTAAGGACGGCGCACCGGCTTACCGGCGTCGGCCTTCGTCAGATATTCCTCACAGGCGTCTAAGTAATTGGAAATACCACCATACCAGTCGTTTTTCCCAAAATCACCCAGGAATTGCTCCTCCAGCTTCTCCTGCCCATATTCATCAAAGGCATACTCGGCGTACTCACCGTAGACGAACATGGCGTAGTCCCGCTCGGCCATGCTCAGGAGCACGAGGATCCCATCCCTCCCGCTGCCCATGCCGAGTTGATTGCTGTGATAGAGCTGATATGTCACCTCAAAGACACTGCCGTTTCCGTATTTCTTGTAATCATTCACAAGAGCAAAATAAACGCCGCAACCCTGTTTTTGAGAAATGATTTCGGCCTGATCCTCCAGCTTTTTCCACTTCTCATAGGGGAGAAGGTCTGCAACATCAAATACATACTGCATCGTGACGCTATCCTGCGCCGGTTCTCCCACGTCGACATCCTCGCCGGAGCCGACCGGCGGACAATTTGTGAGGATGTAATCCTCCGCCGTTTCTGCCATGGCGTCCACCGCCTGGGTCAGCGCCACAGCGCTCATGGTTATGTCCTCGCCGTTCCACGCCTGCGCCGCCATGTAGGGCTGTACCGCATCGTAGACGGCGTTGGACAGCTCCTGACCGCTGCCCCGCTTATCGCTCAGTCTGGCGTAGACGCACCAGTCATTTTCATCAACCATCCTGTAGGTATCCTCATCCTGCGGTTCCAGCAGAATGGTCAGCGTAATGCCCTCTTTTTGCTCGCCATAGCCGTAATCATATTCCTCATAGATTCCCGCAACGGCGTCGCCAAGTCTGTCATAGCTGTTTTGGGTCAATACATCCACCCGCAGATCAAGGCCCAGCGCCTGGGAGAGCTGGGGGAGCGTCTGTTCTCCCTGCATGGTCAGTTCGTGCGATCCAAGGGATTCCGTTTCATCATAGATCACGCCGTATTCCATTGCCGCCATAACGGGAGTGCAGATGAACAGCGCCAACAGGAACGCCAGCGCGAGAGCAGTATATGCTTTCTTCATATCCGGCCTTCCTCCTTTCTCACGGCAATAGGACCAGCGCCGAACTGAGCACAGATAGGGGAACGGCGATGGCGGCAAACAGCCCCCAGAACTTTCCCCAGCTGACCGGCAGGTCGCCCACCAGCTTTCCGGTCTGTCCATTCATGGCAAAGAGGAAGTCCTTCCCATGCCACCTGGTGTTCAGCATCCAGACGGGCATCAGGGCGTAATGCACCTTGCCCCTGCGCAGGTGAACACTGCTGTCCCTGAGGATGCAGATGTCATAACGCTTCACTGTGCTGCGCAGCGCGGAGGCAAGGGTTCCCTCACAGCGCTGATCCGCCCGCTGCCGGCTCTGTTCCACCGTCACATCGAACTTATCGGCCAGGAAACCGGGAAGATACGCGGTGGAAAAAGGCTTCAGCTCCGTGTAGTCATAGGGTTCAATAGAGTCCATGTGGTCGTCCGGCATCTTGCTGGATGCGTCCACCGGCACCTTCTCAAAGGTGACGGTTCCGGCCCGGTAGACATCGTAGTGTTTCGTCTCCGTGACCTCATAGTCGCCGGAGCGGTATGTACGGGAGCGGGTAGCCTCATAATGGGCATCGCCCTCCGCCTCGCCGTCGAACATCCAGAAGGGAACATAGATCCCCCGAATCTCCTGTACATGATTTTCACCGGTAAAACTTTTCGGTAGGAAAAACTTCCCTTTGTAGTGGGACTTGAGGGCCTTTACCGCATCTTCTTTGCCCAGTTTGAACGGGATGATAAAATCAGGCCGCAGTGCCCCGGAGAACTGGCCCGGCACCACGGTGGGGTTCCCGCAATAAGGGCAGGAGGCTGCCGCCGTACTCTCCTCGCAGATGAGCTGCGCACCGCAGCTTGGACAGCCGTAGACCCGCATACCATCGCCCTCAGCCCCCCAATCCTCGCAAAAGTCAGAGGTGTCCCATGAACTTCCATCCGTGGCCGGCGCGCCCTGTCCGGCGCCGCCTTCCTCCGCTGTCTGCTGGGCTGCTGCCGCCTTTTTTTCTTTCTCTGCGTAGAGCGCCTCGATCTCCGCCACATCGTAACTGACGCCGCAGTATTCGCACTCCAACCGACCGGACGCGCCGGAGAAATGCAGTGGCCCCGTGCAGCTGGGGCATTGATAATTTGTTACCTGTGTTGGCATCTGAAATTCCTCCTTCCCATACCGGCGCTGTAACGATCTATGCCGAAACAGGCCGAAATCCGCAGAAGATCAGCCGAGCGGGTCGGTGAGCAAGCTGCTCAGCGTCAGGACGCACAGCTGCGCGTCATCCTTCGGCATAAACGGCAGACTGACTCCATCTTCCCACGCACCGACCACCATCTTCTCGCCGCTGGGACTGATCATGACCGGATATACCTCCGAGATATAATACGGGCCGTCCGTGACACCATAGTTTTTGCCGCCAACGAGGGACAGGCTGAGGGTCACATAACTTGGCCCATCCATGCCGGATGTGATTGTCCAGAAACCGCTCCACACCTCTTCCCACATCGTTTCAGAAGGATCAGTGCCCACGTATTCCCAATACAGATCGACCGTTCCGCCTGTCTCATCCTCGGGAAAGAACCACAGGTAGTAATTTGCTTCACGGTTCGTATCCCATGCCACCGCCTGCGTTGTCCAACAGCCGCCGAGCCCGGAGGCATATACGCCGCTCCAGCCGTCTGCCAGCCACGGTGCAAGTTCGGAATGAACGCCCTGCCATCCGTATTCCGTAAAGTCGAAGGAGATGTAGTCTCCGCTTTCCGACAAGCACGGCACGATGTGCCCCGTCTCCGTATAGAGCTGCGGATTCCATGCGCAGCTGTTGCCTGCGTTATCGACGATCTGAACCTCGACGTAGGACCGATATGCGTATGCATCGTCGCCGCCATCCGCAAAAAGCAGCACCGGATCGCCGGATTCCGAACGGTAGAGAACCTCGATGATTTCTTCGCTGTCCGACCCTCGATACCACCGCATGAGATTGACGGAAACTGTCGCGTTTTCATCAATCGGCACAAGACAATACAGATAGTCATCGTTCCCGATGGTATGCCCCGTATCGATTTCGGAAATAAAGGGGTATTTCTGCAGCATCGCCTGATCCACTTCCGACAGCCAGTCTCCATCGGAAGTTTCTCCAGTATAGCCCAGCAAGGCCACGCCGAACATGGTCTGTGGAAAATCCATTCTGTCCCGCAGCCAAACAAGAGATTGCTCCGCCTCTGCGGAAAATCCGGCCAGCTTCGACTGCTCGTCCGATTCCCCGGTCTCCGGGTGCGGCTTTTCCGGCAGCTTCTCATCGGGCTTACCAGGCAGCGTCTCTCTATCGGTGCTTATATTCGGTTCGTCTGTTTCCGTTCCCGTTAGCTGCTTTTGCGCACAGGCACAGAGAGACAGCATCAGAACAAGTATCAGAAAAAAACCGATCATGCTTTTTGATGTCCTTTTCATAACTGCTCCTTTCAAACGTCACCGCTCCATACCATTGCGCGAATGAGGATCGCGCCGCCTCAAAATGGGGCGGGAACAATCCCCATTCTGGTGTTATCCGATGCTGTCCGGCATGGGCTCGTCCGCATCGATCAGAGGCAGATACCAGTCATTATAAAGATTGGGGAGATTCTCCTCATCCACATCCACCCAATAGGTTCCCCACGGGCGCAGGACGATATCATAGTGGAAGGCGTCTTCGCCATTTTCATAGTCACCGTCAATATGGATCATGTCCCCATAATCCACCAGTCCCGGATCAACGATCCAATCCCCGTGCTCCAGCGCAATATCCGTAAAGGAACCGCCCTCGGATGTCATGGTGCCATATATGCTGGTTCCATCATCACTGAGTCTGACTGACGCAGAGACCATCGGTTCCGATTTCGTGTAGTCCTCATCCCAGAGGGTGACAGTGCCCATGCCGTCTTCGCCGATGTCAATGGCACCGCAGATGTCCCACCAGACGCCCTCCATATCCTCGTAATAGCCGGAGCAGCCAGTCATAGTCCACCAGCCGTACCAGTCGCCGTTCCACCAATCCAGCATTGCGTTTCCGGTTCCGGCACTCCGCACCGTCCCAGCTCCTGCCGATTCCCGGCTGAGTATAGACGGATCAACGGTGATTTTACCACTTTTGTCACCGAATGCCTCCTCAAAGGTTACCTCGACCTTGCTGGTGGTATCCGTCAGCACATAGGCGGTGCAAAGTTCAAGGGTTCCTCCCGGCGCGACCTCCGTAAATTGACCCTCAATCACCGTGCCGTATGAGTCGCTGTCCGTAAAGACAGTGGCAACTGCCAGTTCTGCGCCATTCTGCATCACTGTTTCAGAAATGGACCAGACATAGGAGCTGGCATCCTTACTGTTGTTGGTAAAATCCAGCGTCAGGATCAACGCATCGTTTCCATCCGAATCCTCCATGATGCTTGCACCCTTATAGTGCAACTCGTATTCTCCAAGCTTGAGTAAGTTAGAGTCTGCTGTCTCGAGCAAATCAGAATCAGCCGTTTTGTCCTTGCCACAGGCGGTGAGAGCGAGCAGCAGCACTACAAGAAAAACGCAAAGTAACTTTGTACGTTTCATGTTCAACTCCCCTCTTCTTAGAAACCGCTGAGTTTAAATGCGACCAGTTCCTGTGCAGATTCATCTGCCCTGTCTTCAGTCATAAGAACCAGGATACTGCCATCGGCCAGCTTTGCTCCGCCACAGAACCACGGATAATTTGTACCAAACAGCTCCCCGTCATCTGCTTCGCCGATATAAGCGCCATCTTTTGTCCAGATCACCACTTCTCGCATATTTCCATCCAGAGCGAGATAGCCGTTTGTAGTCTCTGTGACAAAGGTAATGCTTCCAAGACCGCTTCCATCTGAATCTGCCAAAGTCATTTGCAGCGCACCATTGCTGTCATAGATAAACACCTTGTGGCCGCTCTCATCCACAGCAGAGCCACAGACATAGATGTGGTTCTCGTCAATCAACAACTGTTGAATCAAATCGACCTCTTTGAAAACCAATGGTTCCGTCTTAAGCGTTCCTCCAGAGAGAGTGATCTTTTCACACTCTGCGCCGGAAAACCAACTAATGCCCCAAGCCCCGGATGGATGCATGGCGACATGATCCGGTCCCTCATAGGATGCCGTCTGTGTGCCATCCTTCCAACTGATCAGCGGTTCCATGAAATTTGCCAGCCAGAGAGTTCCTGTAGTATCAGCGGAAATATCTTCATATTCTGCATCCAGCACAATATCCTCTGCGAATTTCAAAGAGTTTCCATCGTAATCATAGCGTTTTAACTGGCCGTCCACCAAAAAATATGCCTGATTGCCTGTAACAGCAACTGCGTGATTGAAGGTTTCCTTTGTAATAATACAGTCAGTAATTGGCAGCCACTGACTGTCCAACGTATGTGTTCCTACCATAACACTGCGAGGTTGTGCAGAGAATGGCTCACCCTCCCAGTACCAGGGTCCATCCTCGTTTCCGGTATCCTCTAAATGGATTTTCAGACCGGACAGCAGCTTCTCAACGCGCGTATCCTCGTACTCACCAGTGATTTCCATAAATACGGTAGCGCCGGCACCCTCAACCCGATTAAAATACCGCAGACACGGAGAACCCCAATAATTTCCTTCCTGTTTGAGGCAGTCGACGCCGCCGACTTCGGTCAGATCGTAGGCCTGATTGACTGCATATTCGTACTCGTCAAATCCATAGCTGGTGAGATAATCACGGAAGGAATACGGCGTTTCAATGGAAACCCGGATCTCCGCATTAACGATGCTTTCATCTTTCCCTTCCTTTGGGAGCGACAGAATAATCTTAGAAGACGTCTCATCATCGTAAAAATCATCTTCCTCATAGATCCAGCCGTCCGTCTCATCATAAGTAAGATCCCACAGTGCAGCATTTATCGTCGTTCCGGCCACTGTTTCAGCAGGAGGTGTTGTCTGCTCTGTTTCAGCAGGAGGCGTTGTCTGCTCTGTTTCTTCCGGCGTCTGACTGGATTCCTGGCTGTCCTTGCCGCAGCCAGTGAGGCTGAACGATAGCAGTGCAGCGAGAAGCAAGAACGATATCTTTAACTTGTTTTTCATGGTCATTCATCTCCCTATTTTATTCCTTATTTTTTATTGCTGAAAAATGGCATCAACAGTTCAGCCACCTTACTGATTGGCATAGTCTGTAATATCACCTTGCCCGGGCCTCTGACAACGGTATTAAAAATACCTTCTCCGCCCAGCAGCATATTTTTGGCGCCCTTAACAGTCACCACATCCATCGTGCAGCTCTCTTCCATTGCCGCTAAGTACCCTGTGCTGACCAGCAGTTCCTGACCGGCGCTCAGCTCATACTCTGTCGCATGTCCGTCAATCTCTATAAAGGCAATACCATTTCCACTCAGCTTCTGCATGATGAAGCCTTCGCCGCCAAAGATACCAGAAGCCAGCTTTTTCTGGAAATGCATGGATAGCTCCACACCATCTTCGGAAGCAAGAAATGCGCTTTTCTGCACGATCATAGAATGACCGGCACTGATATTCAGCGCTTTGATTGCCCCGGGAAAGCTGGATGCAAAAGCAATGGTTCCATCGCTTCCTTCTGCGGTGAACCGATTCTGAAACATAGAATCACCCGATACCAGACGGCCCAGCATTTTCTTCATCCCTCCGCCGGTAGTAGTCTCCATTTTCATATTCGGACTCATCCAGCTCATGCTCCCGCTTTCCGTGATCATGGATTCTCCTGGGAATAATTCACATACCACAACCGGTAAATTATCTCCTAAAATTTCGTACTTTTTCATAGTGCGGCTCCTTTCGCTTTCATTACTTTCTAATTTTTCGTTTCTTTACAATTCTTAGAGTATTCCTTTTATCCATTGACAGCGCCACCGCAAAATTCGCAGCAGCCGCTGGCGTCCGGTATTGTGGTCGCCCCGCAGTACGGACAAGTCACTGCTGTCTTGGGAGTTGCGGACGCAGCCACTTTCTCTCGTACCTGCTGTCGAACCTGAAGCAATGCATCCCGAATTTCCAATCCCATTTCCTCATATTTGCGATATTCCACACTGGAACGCACATCCTCTGCATTGGAGATAAGAGAACCGCCTCTCATGCCTACTGTTTTCCCCCGGAAGCTGCCGCGAGGTAATCCCATACCGTTTGGTCCATCCAGCAGCGTTTCCGCATCATTGTCCACTGAGTCGCCGTTCAGTTGAAAACGGATCTCGTTAAAATATGGATGGTTGACGTTAATTACAATATAAAAATCATAGGAATAGGCATACCGTTTGGGATTAAAGCTCTGACGATTTCCCTCAGCATCCTTATATTCGATCTCAGTTTTTCCCTTGTCGATATCCAGCTTACAGCCAGTCACATCAGAAAAAGACAAGACATCCGGATTGGCCTCCGACAGATTTCTAGCAGAGGTGACCATAAACAAACCTGCATCCTCATCCAGAAGCACTTTCATGCGTTCGCCCAGCGTACGCGTAGTGTGAAAAGAGGACACCCTGACTTGATTGGCTTCCCTGTAAGATAACTGCTTCTGAATCTCTTCCACTGTACTCTGGCGGCGATCACCAAACCAGGGAGAAAGCTTTGCAACGCATTCCTTACATAGATTTCCATCCTCCAGCTTACTGTTGCCAAGCAGCCCGATCTCGCCGCCACAAATCGAACATTCTTTTTTATCAAATATCTTTCCAAAGAGTCCCATTATCTGTACTCCTTTCTGAACCCGCTTATACAGCACCCTTCATCTGCATCGCACTGTATACATACAATCCCGGCAGCAGCAAATTAAGCCCCAGACTGGTGATACTGAACTCTCCTCCGCCAACAATACCAATGACAACAGAGATAATTGTTAAGATTGCAATGATAATACCCCATTTGATGCAGGAAACTGCTTTCTGGGGAGCGTTACAAGCTCCGATACCCTTGATGCCTGCAATGAACTGAATCACAGAAGCCACCGTCACAAGAATGGAACTAGCATAGAGCAGCCCAGTACCTTCTGCACTCCCCGATAATGCTGCCAGAGCACTGATACCAAGAATGGCAATAACACCTGCGATGGCAGCAATGATGCCGCCGATAATCATGAGAATGGATGTAATTTTCAAAATTTTCTGACCTTTCATGTAAATATCCTCCTATTTTATGTTATTGTTGTTTGTTTCTGCGCTATTGCTGTTCTTCCAGCAACCGCAGTGCCATTTCTATAAGATAAGCCCGGGTCTGCTTCGCTGTTTCCTGATCCAATCTCTTCTGCTGCTGTTTGCCATCAGAGTAATAAAGGGTGCAGACCGGCTTTTCTGTTCTGCCGTCCAACTGATCTTCCAGATTGATCTCCTCCACAAATGCAGCGAAGGCATCCCACTCCTCATCCGGCACGACCCAGTCTCTCCAAATTTCCTGTTGTTGGCCAGGTGGGGTAAATCTGGCCCGGAGGATATATGGGGCATCCTCTCCGTACACGTCGGACGAACCCTGGTCGAATTGGAACGAATAATCCTTGGAGAAGATAGTTCCGGACTGCCCCATATAGAAACCTCTGAGTTCCGGCGGGGCATATCGGGGAATCTCACGCCCGATGGGGTCGGCCAGCTCCTCCAACAGAGCGATTAGTGTCTGAATACGGCGATCATTTGGTGGATAATAATGGATATACTGTGCTCCGTTTTCTGTGCTCCAGGTCAGGATCAGGCTGGTGGAGTCCCCGCCATCCATGACTTCGATTCCCGGCGGCAGTTTCACCTCACGCCGGTTTTCCGGGATAGGCTCCATCAGCGGGTAGAGCTCCAGAATAATCTCCTCCACATCCGACCACTGCACTGCGGTAATGGGGACATTTTCTTTGGTGGATGGCTGATACCAGTCCTCATCCTCCTCCGTATCCGAATCAAGAGCCGGATAATAGCTCGCTTCCAAAATGGCCTCCGGCGAAAGCGTGATTGCAAAATCCGCTCTGGCAATCATGCCGCTGGAGTAGTTGTACGTGACACCGGACAATATGCCGGGCGGCACGGCTGATTTCTTCTGTATCGGTGAATCACCTCCCTGATGACCTCTGAAACAATATCCCGCAGCCGCCAGGAGCAGGAACAGACCTACAACAGAAAACAGGGCGGCTTTTCTTCCCCGCGTCATCCCTGCACATCGCCATCGTCAAAGGGATCGCCGCACTCCGGGCAGAACTTGGGCGGATGGGTGGGATCATCCGGTTCCCAGCCGCATTTGTCGCACTTGTACTGGGGCACGCCGGCAGGCTTTTTCGCCCCGCACTCCGGGCAGAATTTCCCCTTGTTTACCGCGCCGCAGGAACAAATCCAGCCGTCTGCGGCAGGTTTGGGCTTTCCGCACTCCGGGCAGAATTTTCCAATGATACCACTTTGCCCGCAGGAGCAGGTCCAGCCGCCGGAAGCAACGGACACAGGAGCCTCAGAAGATGCAGGTTGAGTCTGCTGCGCACCCATTTGATAGAGGTTCTGGGGATTCATGCCGCCCATCTGTCCGGCCATCCCCATTCCCATAAAGGCCATAGCAGGACCTGCGTTCTGGTTGCTGGCCGCAGACTGCATGGCACTGGCCTGTGCTCCCACCAGATGAGCCGCTGCCCGGGTAGGATCCATAAAGGCCACATTACGCTGCATATCCTTAATCATCTGCTCGTCTTCCTCGTTGGCCTTGACACTGGAAACACCGAAGGACACAATCTCCATGCCTCGCAGGTCACGCCATCTGGATGAAAGCTGTTCGTTCAGAGCCTCGGCCAGTTCCAGCGTATGGCCGGGGAGGGCAGAGTATCGGATGCCCATTTCCGAGATCTTAGCGAAAGCAGGTTGAAGAGCTGTCAAAAGTTCCGTCTTCATCTGCCCGGCGAGCTGCTCCGTTCTATAATCCTCGCTGATATTGCCGCAGACATTCGTATAGAACAACAGAGGGTTTTTCAGGCTGATACTGTACTCACCGAAACAACGGATAGCAATATCCATGTCAATACCTGCCCGCTGATCCACCACCCGGAAGGGAACGGGGCTTGGGGTTCCATACTTGTTTCCGGTAATCTCCTTGGTGTTAAAATAGTAGACACGCTGATCCTTGGGGGCTTCGCCGCCGAAGGTAAATCGCTTTCCTATATTCTGGAACACGCCCTTGATGGATTCCCCCAAATTACCGGAGAATATACTGGGTTCTGTAGACATATCGTAAGTATATTCTCCCGGATCAGCGCAAACATCCACCACTTTACCCTGCTCTACAATGAGCATACATTGACCGTCTGCCACGGCAATGACAGAGCCGTTGGTAATGATGTTATCATCCCCCTTGGTGTTGCTGGAACGACCCGTAACCTTCTTTTTTCCTTTTCACAGTAGAAGTATTCCTTCCACTGCTCAGCCATAATGCCGCCGGCGGCTCCAAATGCAGCTTTGATCAGTCCCATAATGTAATCTCCTCTCTTTTTAATACTCATTTTATTGTGTCAGGAATATCCAGTCGCCGTTCAGGTAAATGTATGTGTCGGCGATCGGCCAAAGATACCAAAAATCATCCCATGGTCGTTTTACGTGCAGACAGATGTTCGGTACGTCTTCTGGAATCGTCAAAGAAAACCACTTAGGTTCACGGATATTGATTGTTTCATCGTACAATATTTCATCTGTCACCCATTCCAAAAGGTTTCCGTTGTCATCCCAAACTGGTTCTCCAGTACAAAATCGGATCTGCGTCTCATACCAGCATCCCACCAGCAACAGCTTGTCCAGTCCTTCTTGCTCCAGTTTTGTGACAGGCAGAGCCTCCAGCTCTGTATATACATCATCAGGCGGGCTGGACCAGTAGAAAATCAGGCTATCTCCCGGTTCGTCGTACAATGCCTCTTGCACTGAATCCGGCAGAATGGATTCGGTTCTCTTATAAATCGCAGTGCGAATCTCCGAAGCTCCGTCTGTCTTGTAGTGTTCCTGCAAATACAGCGTATCTGAATCGGCCAAAGCCAGAAAGAGCTCTGCACCTGTATTTTCATTAAACAGCCGAATACTCCAAATTTCATTGGAAAACCCATGAAATAACGGTTTATCCAGGAGTTCTGTCCGAAGTTCTAATTCCTTTCGGTATATCGGTTCTTCCGTATCCAAAAAGTCCGCAAAATAGTAATCCGCTCTCAGTTCATGCCCACCTATCTCATCGCTCCATCTGGCTTCAAAAAACAATATGGAGGCAATGCCATCTTCTCGTGCGCTGTACTCCCTGCCTTCCACCACACTCTTGGCCATCTTCCATGTTCCATGCAGATTTGCGATGCATAACTCTCCTCCAGGTCCTGGCCGCTCCGCTTTTTCAAAATAGAACCGATCCCCATAAACAGATTCCAATATGATACACTCATCTTCAATGCGGCCATTCATCTCATTGGTACCACCGTCATCCACACTTGTCAGTCTCAACGTATGATCCGCTCCCAGCCACCAGGTTGCATCTCCCAGATAATCTTGAAAGCTGTCTCCCAATACTTCGCGGAATTGTGCCGTACCATCCTCGTTAAGGAACAGATCGGCCCACCACCTTTCCGTAGGCATTTTACTTACCTCAGTGCTGTCAAAGGCTTCGTTATAGAGTTCGTGCTTTACAGCTGTCCAGTAAGTGCCGCCCAACGAGCTATCTGGCCTATCGGGAGATGGAACTGTAGGTTGTTCATTAAAATCTGTTTTGCTGTTGGACACATCTGGTGTGGACTGCTCACTTTTCCCATTCCCCGTATTATCGCTGCAAGCCGCAAGACATAATGTAGGCAGTAGGATCAATAACCCCTTTATCAAATTTTTATTTGTTTTACTTCTACGCCAATCGCTTCTCTTCCTCATGTTTGAATTCACCTCACCTCGTATTATCGTTCTTAATCTTCTGTCATAATGATCGCAGGCTGGCAGCCAGATAGTCTAAAGACACATCATAAAACACAAAATCGTCAATTTCGCCCCTTCTCTTTGCCTGAATGGCACTGCTGACAGCATCTATCTGCCTCTCTGAGCACATCAGCATAAGACGGCAATGAGGCGTAACTTTCCGCAACCACGCACATAAATCCAAGCAAAAATCAATGCCATAGATCTCATTCTCGGAAACTTCCAGCAATGCTCCGGAAGCCAAATGGGTACGAATGGCTGCATCCGCATTGGCATAGTCCGGCTCGTAGCACAGCTGGATATCGGGGACATCTCGTATTTTTGCCATCAACCCCTGTGCCAACGATGCCCGCTGCATGATTAAGAGCACTGTTTTCAGCCCATTCACCTCCCTGTACCTTCCTTCATTACATTTTTATTGTAAAGCTTATTTCTAATCTGCACCCTACCCGCAGCGGGTAGTTTTTCTTAAATTTCCTATGACATAAAAAGTCCACCGGCTTTTGCCAGTGGACCATAAATGTCTGTTTTCTTAATATAACGGATTGATCCAACCGTTGGAAATCATGTAAAAGGCCAGATCGATTGCCTTGGAAAATCCGGTTTTTCCAAGCATATTTGTCTTGTGATACTTGACTGTATTTTCGCTGATATACAATTCCCGGGCAATCTCCTTGTTTGTCATATGCCTGCACATCAGCCGGAGTATTTCCATTTCGCGGTCAGTCAAAGGAGCCTCTCCCTGAGGCATGGGGATCGTCTTTGGCTCAGGAAAACTGCTGCCTCCCTCCATCACCTTCCGGGCTACTTCCAGAAAATCATGCAGGCTTCGGCTCTTATAGATAAATCCATTGGCTCCGGCAGCCTTAGACCTTGGAATGTAAGTAATCTCATCAAAGGCAGTCATGACGATAATTTTAATCTCCGAATATGTTTTTCGGATCGCCTCCACTGCTTTCAATCCGGAAGCGCCGCCCTCGGTGCAGACATCCATCAATACCAGATCCGGATGCAGGTGCTTACAGAAATCAAGGGCATAATCAGCATTGGGAACTTCTCCTACCACGGAAAAATCTCCCGAAGCCACCAGCGCCGTTGTCAGCGATTCTCTCATAGATGCATGATCCTCCACGATCAGAACTTTAATCATTTTTCACAACCTCCTTTGGAACAGAGAGTTCTATCCGAAATCTAGGGATAATATAGAGCTTCAATGTACCGCCAAACCGCTGAATCCTCCGGCGCATCCCGCCAATACCACCGCCCTCACGAATCGGCCCGACCGGGGGAATGCCGTTGTCCGTGACTGTCATACGCCAACAATCATTCTGAAAGAAGTGGAACTGAATACGAGTGGCATACCCGTGGCGAACAGCATTGGTGACACACTCTGACGCAATCTCCGCAAAGCTGTCTGCCACTGCCTGATCCTCCGGCAGTGCTCCACGAATTTCCACATATACTTTCATATCCTGAAAAATTTCCTTCAGAAGATTCAGACGTTGAGCTGGATCCGGCGTCTGATCCTCACGGAGCGCTATTGCAAGATTGTGGGCAAACTCCATTAAAAGGGTTTCATTTGGCTGCTGGTTGTCTCGAAGTGCCCGAAGCAGCAGGCTGATACGCTGCCCTAAAAGGTCATGAACCCTGCCCTTGCTTCGAGCAATCTCCTCCGCTTCACAAATTGTCTGAAGATTCTCGATGGTGCTGCGAAGTTCCTGTCCGCGCTGTTCCAGCGCCTCGTTTTGCTGGGCAAGGAGAAGCACTGCATCCCACCGCTGCGTAACATCATTGGCAATTAACAAAACCGTTGTCCGACATCCCATGGAGATTTCATGAACAGAAAAACTCCAAACAGAGCGATCAGGAAGACGAAATACCTGCTGATTTCCCAAAGTCTCCCGTATGCAGTCTTTACACAGGGGGCCATCTTCCAAAAGCTTCTGAAAAACCCTTCCGTTTTGCAGAGAATGTCCCATCACCTGGCGAGCCAATCCATCCATCTGGCGATTACATAACAGAATATCCCCCTCCGGGCGAAAGAACAGCAGCCCGGTATGCAAAGTATCAATAGCCTCTTTCACAGATATAGAGGAAATCTGGGTGTAGAGCTCGCGTCGGCGCAGCAGGCAAATGTGTATACTGCGAATCAGGAAGAACAACATACTCGCCAAGAAAAAAAATGGATATGCAGCCCCTGTGATCTTCTCCGCTAAGGGAAGCAGAACTGCCGCTGCACCGACGGCAAAAAATGGCCAGCTAAGCTCCGTTCCCACAGCTGCGGTGGTTCCCAATACTGCTGCCAGCAAAAATACTGCCTGCCGTGCAAAATCGTAAGAGCTAGGTACCAAAAAGCCGCAGAACAGCCCATATTGCACTTGTGCCAGAAGTGCAGCAAACAGTAACAATACTACTAGGATAACACACTCCATTCCATTTTCTACTCTGCGCACCCAGCCGGTCCGCAGGCGGCGGATACTGTAAGAAATCGCCCTGGTCTGCAGCACGATACACAGGGCAGTTACCATTACCAATGCAGTCAGTCCCCAATTAGGATACCGGTAAAACTCAGACATGAACATCACCCCCCAACGGTACTATCATACAAATCCCAACGGCATCGTCCAAATCCTTGCAGATAATTTGTCCGCCCAACGCATCTGCTGCCATCGTCAGCTCCTCTGAGAAATTCCATTGTCCGGGATCACTGCCCGGAAGAAAACGAAATACCAGATGGGTGTCCTCTAATTCCAGATATCCCAACAGAGGGGAGGCATTCTCCCGCAACGCCCATGATATGGTTTCAAAGGCAAAGTCGTAGCAGAGCGCTGCACGGCGAATCTCCAATACACCGCTTTGTCCACAGCGGATCAGCATTTGGAGCCCAGCATAGCGAGCCAGTTCCGCCAGTTCGTCTAAATACATGCTCAGTTCGTCTCCAGACAATCCTTCCCCCTGGCGAGCCAGGAAAAACATGTTGCATCTGCGTTTGATATGGCATAGGCAAAGGGTAATGCAGGCAGTCCGTTCATGAGGATGTTCTGTTCCTGGCAGTGTCTCAATCAAACGTTCCAGTGTTCGGATACGGCGCTCCATATCACGATCCAGCTGTTCAAACAGGTTTTTGTTTGTTTCCACGGCCACCAATCGTTTTTTTACCTCTTCTTCTTCTCGCAGCAACGTATTGGCCGCTTTCAAACGGGTTTGTACATCCTGGATGTCCTTCCTTAACCGGTTAATCTGAGAGAGGTTTTCCTGCCACACCGCCATACCACCATGGATAAGGACTGCATGAAGCTGGGTATCGTTGTCCCTCAGCAGCGGATGTTCCATATCCATATGCAGCCGTTTCCAGATGGAGTGGGAAACTGGGGGCGCGCCTTTGGAGGATAAAACGGTGCGGCCATTCTCATCCAACAGGGTAAATCCAATGGGCGCAGCAGCGAACAAACGCTGATATTGAAGATTGACCGGAATCAAACCTGCGTAAAGTGTTGTCTCGAAAAACAGGGCAGACAGTACACAGATGTTGACTGTAAGGTCACTCTCCCAAGCCAGAGGCACTCGCTTGATGTAAGCAGCAATGTAAGCCAGAAGCCCCGCACAAAACAACAAAGGTAACATTCTTCCAATCCAGAAAGAGTTTCGTCGTCCCCTGCGGAGCAGCTTCCATACTGCGGCTGCCAGGAACAGGAGGGATGCAGTCATCACGACCCAATATCCCGGACCGTAGCAGTAATCATGAGACCAGTTTCCTTCCGGGTCGAAGCGAAATACCAGCTGATGAAAATCATTGGTCAGTACCAGCAGAACTGAAAAGGCATAGCAAGCCAATGGCGGCCATAGAGGGTACAGTAATCGTATTTCTCCCTCTTCATGATCCAAGAGAACAGTCAGATACAAAAGGATGATCGGCAAAGCCAGCTGAAAGATGTAATAACCATACCAGCACATCCGACACAGAAGCCCCTCCGATGTCAGCTGATACTTAAACAGGCGAAGCATCAGCCAGCACACCATCAGCCACCCAATGGTGTCGACAACTCTACGAACATCACGGCGGATCATCCTGTGGGATACCGTCTCCTTCCACAACAGGATGGCAACGGCAATGAGCAGGGCAGATAAGATATGTTCCCGGAGATCTGCTGTGGTGTAGCGCCGGGTATGGAATACCTGCCTGCGCAAATCCCGACTGCTGTCTCCTGTAAGTTCCAGAAACCAGTCGTAATCATCCTCATTCAACAGGCGGACTGCCTGGTAATCCTCCGGGAAATACCGGAAGCTTTCTCCATCCGCCAAGTATAAACCCGCAGATAATAGAGCTTCATCCAGTCCGGATTCCAAAGTCAGTGGGACATCAGAGAGCAGTCCCATACGAAAGGCCAGCGTTCCTTCCACCGGCACGATGATTTCATAATTGGCACCACTTCGGTTCCACGCAGCAACCTCGTAGTCCAGGCAAAGGAGAATAGGGGCATCCGGTGCATCCAACTTAAATTTCCCATTCTGACTGAGATGTTCCAACAACTCCAAGGCATCCCTCTTTGATGGTTCTTCTGGATTCAGTCCGTAAGACAGTGCACCCAAGGCCAGCATATTGCGAATCATGGTTGTACCGCTTATAGTGACGGGATCCGGGCTCTTCCAAAGGCTATTCCAGCCGGTAATGACCGCATCCGTCCGGGTGCGATCCACTGCCAGTACCACAGCAGTTGAAACATGAGGATACCAATACCGTCCAACACCCCGTTCTATGGCGGGGATAGCTTGCACATCGAAGCAGGCCACGGCGTTGCCACGGCTTACCTCTGCATAGAGGGTGTCCTCCTGCGTCTGAAGTAAGTAGCCAGGAAGAAAAGGCGAGAGAACTGCGCTATATACGTCAGTTCCCTCCGCTCCAGAAATCAGACTGCTCCCGGAGGGCGATGCGCTGCATCCTGTAGCCAGCAAACATAGCAGAAGGATTAGTAGCCATCGAAGTTTCATAGCGCCACCGGCTCTCCGCACTCTTTCATCCGTCCGGCACATTCCCGACACAAATCCATTTCATCGCAGATAAGGAAGCAGGAATCGCAGACCAAACGTCGGCAAATGGGACATTGGCTGAATCTCTCTCTGGCCTCTCTCCCTGCGGCTCGTCTGGCTCGCTGTTTCTCGCGTTGGTAAATGGCATCATAGAGTTCCTTTTTCTCTCGATTCTCCTTCGCCTGTGATACTTTAGAAAAAGGTATACTGCTGCTGTACCAAAATTCACCGCATACCTCACAACGAATAGAAAAGCAGAAATACTCAGGGGTAGATTGATCTTCCAGATGACTACACAACAAATCGAACATATCACATACCTCCTCTCATCTATACTTCTGTTATAACAGTAACAGAGGCTGGTGTATATGGTCTGCCGGATACTTTTCCGCCTCTTTTTAAAAGGTATCTATTGGATAATAGAGAAAACGCACAAAACCATCCTTTCGGTTTTGTGCGTTTTGCTATATAGAAATCATTTTAAAAAAGTTCCTTAAGCCTTCCGCAGCGACAGAGCAGATCGATATAAAGCATCAATTCATCTCTAGAAGAAACTCCCAGTTTCGCATAGATGCTTCGGTTATGCTTGCGAACCGTACTCATGCTGATATAGGCCAGATCTGGTATTTCTGCAATCTCGTGTCCGTCGATGTAGTAACGAAGGATGTTCCGCTCTGCCTCTGTCAGAAGATCCTTGCGTTCCACAAACTGGTCAAAAAGCTCTGCAATGTTGGGTGGAAGTTCTCCCTGCTCCAATCTCTGGCTTCGTGCACGAGCGTTGAGGAACTCTGCCAGCTCATCTACCTCCGAGATACCTGAGGACATCCCCTGTTCCAGTATTTCCTCCTGCTGGAACCGTTTCAAACTATCGGTGATGGGACGGACAAATCTCCGCGCCAGAAAGAAGGACAGAGTCAATAATGTCAGAAGCAATCCAAAAGCTGCAATGATCCAGGTCTGCTGGACACCGGCTGTGTAGGCGGCATAACTCTCCTTGGGGATCAGGATGGCAACGGCCCAAACGGTATCCTCTATTTTCCCTTTAGAGATAGGTAAAGTTTGGTGCAGACCGATATAACGTTCGGTTCCTGTGTCGTATTCGTTATAATATCGTCCCTGATGGACAGCGAGAGTCTCCTGGCCATCCAGATAGGTGCCATTAACACTGCCCACCAATCCTTCCTGCACCAGAAGACGGCTGTCTTTAAGCGGAGCCAGCACAGTAACAGCAGAGCTGAACTGTCCCTTCACGGTAGGATAGGAAAATTGGAAATACAAGGCACTGATTTCCACCCCACATACTCCATATATCTCTCTGTCACTGCCCACAATGGGAACACACAGTAACATGGCTGATTCCCAAGTATCCTTCAGATTGATCCGGTGACACCAAAAATAGCACTCGGCAGGCCGGGCCAGCGGGGTATTCATCAGCTCCCGGCATCCGGGAATCTGATTGATATCAAATTCCAGATTCCAACGGTTGTGTAGCTCCAAATCTTTCTGATGGGCAATATCCGGAATACCGCGAAAATAGACTACCGTAGGAGTAACCGGACTGCTGGCACTCAGGTTGGAATAGCGCAGGTGAATCCCGCTTCTGGAATAGTCTGCTGCATCCAGACCGGTATTCGTAGTGGCATTCAAAATTGCATAGGCACCATTGCAGTCGGCTGTTTGGAGTGTCGTGCTGATCAGCGGATACATGACCTCCTGCAACTTAAGCAGCTTCGCCGGGTCGTCATTGACCTCCTGCAAGGAGATTCCCTCCTTCACCAGCACGGCTTCGATTTCCCGGCTAAGTTCCTTGGAGAGATGCAGGCTCTGGGCTGTCAGATGATCCAAGTGATTGGCCAAAGTATCCTTTGTGCTGTTTAGGTGAAGCTCCATCACTTCGTGAAGCTGCTCATCGTCCCGGGAAAACACCCCCGCAATAGACAGTAAGAGAAGCACCGCTGCAAATACCACCAGAATCATAGACACCCAGTAGAGCATCAGTTTTCGCTGCATCCCTACACTCTGCTTTTTCGCAAAAGCGTTCAAAGCACGAAGCTCTTTCAGTCTGTTGCGCACGACATTTCCCCCCCCCTCTCTGTATTATCGCTCCATGATTTCACGGAAATTTTTGAATCGTTCTGCGCTAATCTGCTCCGCTCCGGTCTCACCGGCATCTAAATACTCCCGGCGTCCCAGAGCTAATTGTGCCCTCACATGATCTTCCAGCATAGTTTCAAGACTCAGGTACGCTTCTAACTGGGGCGGTACATAAAACTTATAATGTTCCTGTGTGTCCAAATAAGCCTGATAGAGGGAGACATACTTGGCATTCTCCAGGCCATCGATAGCCTTTGGCAATTCTGTTTCAAATGCTTTATGAGTCACCGGCATGTAGCCCGTTCGCGTCACGAACTCCACATTGTGCTCCGGTTCGATTAGCCATTTTAGAAAAGTAACTGCTGCCTGCTCCCTCTCCGGCGTAGAACGAACAGTACAAAAACTCGCTCCCCGCTGCATCACCAGTTTTTCTCCATTCTCAAATACAGGACAGGGCCGGGAGATAATGGTAATATCTTCGGAGGTATTGTCCGGATAGGTCACCACATCGCTGTAATAAAGGATGCTGGCAGATGAGGCTACGCTTACGATACTCTCACCAGTACGGATTGACTCGGTAGCATATCCACCCTTGAGCCAGACGCCACCCTGAAGCGCGGCATGAGCCAGTGGTTCCCATGCCGTCTGGAAGGCGGGGCCGAAGGCCAGACCGTCCCCCTGAAAGAAGTCTTCTCCCAGAGACTGAGCCCCTACCTGAAAGTAATTGAAGTAATAGTCATGAACGAACATAGACTTAGCATCTCCCGGAATATCCGGCGTTTGCCCATCTGTCCATTCTGCATAAATCTCTGCGGCCTTATACAGCCCTTCCCATGTGTCCAAATCCTCTATCGTCACACCAGTAGCCTGGGAAAAACGATCGAAAATAGTCTGGTTAATAAACATGATCTCTGTGGATTTTGCCACCGGCAGCATTACCAGGCGATCATTTACCATTCCTTCTTCCACAAAGGCTGGAAGGAAAGCAGACAATTCCTCATCACTGAAATAATCCTGGTAGTCCACAAGAATACTCTCGTCCGGCAGAGCCATCACAGTCTTTGGATAGGAAATGAAGAGATCCGGCAGCTCCGATGCTCCCGGCTCCCCATTGGCGGCTGCAAGCACCAATTCGTGAATGGTATTGGTGTTGGACACAGAGGTAACCTGCACATTGATTCGCTGTTCTTTTCCCACAGTTTGGTTGAACTGGTCGATGAGGTCATTGAGCGGCGAATCCGTCTGACCTCCATAAACATGCCAGACCGTAACCGTGGTTGGTATTTCTTCTCTTTTCATTGTACCAGCACACCCCGCACAAAACAGCTGCACTGCAACCAATAAAAATATGAGGATTTTGCTTTTCATATCTCTATCATCCCTCCCTTTCTTCAATGCACAAACAAATAGTGAAAAATGCTGCACTCTTCACTCTTTTAATAAAAGTAATTGCCTTTTAGTATAGCATAGATTTCCTACTCCTTCACTACCTGTAATAGATAGTTTTGCGGGATCTGCGATATATTTTTTATTATACAGACTGCCAACATACATTTCAATCATAACGCCTCCGTCTCTCTTGAAAAACGATATTATCATATCTGTAAGCAGATATAATAAGGTTATTCCTTTGTGCAAATCGGCACGATAGAATATATATGAGGTGAACGATTATACCGATTGATGATTTGACCGCTTTGGGGCAAAAAATGCGGGAAGCCCGAAAAGAAAAAGGCCTGACACAGCAGGAGCTTGCGGATCTGAGCCATGTGTCTATTAAGCAAATCGCAAAAATAGAAAAAGGAAAAATAAATCCATCCTATTTGATTTTAAAGGCATTGGCAAAGGTTCTTCCAATCTCCCTGTACACTCTGATCAATCCAGATGTTTCTCCAGAAGATGAGGGAGCTACTCAGATGAAGATGCTTTATTACAACTGTCCGTCAGAAGTGCGTAAAACCCTCTTGCACCATATGCAGGAGACTGCGAAAGAACCAACAGAACTATCCAAGAAGCAGGACTTTCTTTCCAGCCTGTGCCAAACCAATTCCAAGATTGGCACAAGTGGTGGTTTTGCCAACGCCGCCCTTCTGGTTGGCAATGGCGATGATTTGCGTGTTCATTGACTTCACCTCATTTCTGATTGTTGCTGTTGCTTCTGGACGAGATAGTAATCTCGTTATCGCGGTATTCGCCGAATAGATATGCAAGCATATCTGCCCGGCTCATTACTCGCGTAAATAGAAAAAGCCGCCACTCCAAAATTAAAAAGTGAAGTGACGGCTCTTTCTATCGCCAGAATACGAGTTCCTGAAATGAAAAAAGCACCCAGTCATTTTACACTGAGTGCTAAATCAAATTCATATTCGATTATTTAAATTAGGTCAAACTATATCAGTCCTTTTAGATACAATAAAAGCCCGGAAAACCTTGATTTTCCGGGCTTTTTGAACCATTTTGATAGATCCCGCCAGCAGATTATCTCTTGCTGAACTGAGGTGCGCGACGAGCGGCTTTGAGACCGTACTTCTTTCTTTCTTTCATACGAGGGTCTCTCGTCAGGAAGCCTGCTTTTTTCAGAGTCGGTCTGAAATCTGCATCTACCTGTAACAGCGCTCTGGAAATACCATGTCTGATTGCGCCTGCCTGTCCGGTAAAGCCACCGCCGTGTACGTTTACCAGAACGTCATACTTGTCTGCGTTCTCTGTCGCTACAAGCGGCTGACGAACGATAACCTTCAGGGTTTCCAGTCCAAAATAATCATCGATGCTTCTTTTATTGATTGTAATATCGCCCTTTCCCGGTACTAAATATACTCTGGCGATGGATTTTTTTCTTCTGCCTGTTCCATAGTATCTTGCTGTTTTAGCCATTTTCGATTTCTCCTTTCAGTCCCTTTGATTAGAATGTTAATACTTCAGGCTTCTGTGCTGCATGTGCATGCTCCGGTCCTGCGTATACGTGAAGTTTCTTAAACATCTGTCTTCCCAAAGGTCCTTTCGGAAGCATTCCCTTTACTGCAAGTTCGATTACCTGCTCCGGTTTCTTCGCTAATTTTTCTCTGAGTGTAGCCTGCTTCAAGCCGCCTACATAATCAGAGTGATGATAATAAATCTTCTGATCCAGCTTCTTGCCGGTTACTTTAATCTTCTCTGCATTGATTACGATTACATTATCACCTGTATCAATATGAGGTGTAAAGATTGCTTTGTTCTTTCCTCTTAAAATCTTGGCAACTTCAGATGCCAAACGGCCTAATGTCATATTTGTAGCATCTACTACATACCATTTTCTATCGATCGTAGATGGACTCGCCATAAAAGTTTTCATTATGTTACCTCCATAATAAATCTTATCTGCTATCAGTTTTCTCAAGTCTCTCTTTCTTTTCCAGCGGATGTCCGGGCCGCCAAAGCCGTCAAAAAGACTTTTTTATAAAGCGTTTTGAAATTATCTGTCTGGGAATTGGCAGACTTTCTCAAACATCGCCACATTGAATAATTATATTCTACCGATGGGAGCGTGTCAATAGGCTATTTCCCCATTTTTCATGGTTTTGGGTATTTTTATGCTTTTCAGGATTCCAGAAAATCGTATTGCACCAGCGTCAGTCCTTTTGCCGGCATCGTAGGACCCGCCGCCTGCCGGTCAAGGGCTGCAAGAATCTCCGGCATTTTCTCCGTCGGGTATTTTCCTTTTCCAAACTCCACCAGTGTTCCGACAATAATGCGTACCATATTATAGAGAAATCCATTACCGGAAATGCGTATCCGCAATAAATTCCCCTCTTCTATCAGCTCCAGCTTATAAATTGTCCGTATCGTGCTTTCCGCCTGAGAATCCACACTGCAGAAGCTTTTAAAATCATGCCGCCCCTCCAGATATGCCGCAGCCTCCCGCATCAATTCCACATTTAATGGTGTATACATAAAATGCGCATAAAGCCGCTGCGTCGGCATCGGAAATTCACCGCGCCAGATTTTGTATTCATACGTTTTTATACTCTTACATTTTCGCGGATGAAAATCCTCCGCTACCTCACAGGAGCCTTGAATCCGAATATCCTCCGGCAGCCTCTGGTTCAAAGCATAGCTGATTTTTTCTGCCGCCATTTTGGTATCGGTATCAAATACTGCGATATTACAGAGCGCATGTACGCCCGAATCTGTCCGGCTGGCACCAATCACCTGAATATTTTCGCGAAGCAGCTCTGATAAATGCTGATTCAGCTCTGCCTCGATTGTATTTCCATTTTTCTGGAGCTGCCACCCATGATACGCCGTACCATCGTAGGCAACCGTCAATTTTACTCTCATATCCTGCTTCCTCAGATTTTCATTAACCGCAGTAAAAGCACTGCCAGCAAATATCCAAGTATCACGCCGTAGGCAATATAATCGCGTCTTTTGTACTGTAAGGGCTTCATCTTCGTTCTGCCTTCACCGCCGCGATAGCACCTTGCCTCCATCGCCATTGCCAAATCATTTGCCCGTCTGAACGCCGAAATGAAGAGCGGTACCAGAAGCGGTACCATCGCCTTTGCTTTCCGAATCAGATTTCCGCTTTCAAAATCCGCGCCTCTGGCTATCTGCGCCTTCATAATCTTATCCGTCTCTTCCATCAGAATCGGAATAAAACGAAGCGCTATTGACATCATCATGGCAATTTCATGCACCGGCACATGCAGCCGCTTCAGCGGATTCATCAGCTTTTCCATGCCATCCGTCAGATTGTTCGGTGTCGTGGTGAGCGTCATCAGCGAAGAGCCAATAATCAAGAAGGTCAGCCGAATTGCCATAAATATGGATATTCTGACACCTTCCCTGGTAATCGTCAGTTTCCAGAAGGATATAAGCGCCTCCCCCGGTGTCAGAAGCAGATTGAATACCACCGTCAGAAGCAGCAGAAAAACAACCGCCTTCATCCCTCTTACCATAAAGCGGAACGGCACCCTTGACAGTTTGATTACGGTTATCAGAAACAGCGCCGCTGCAATATAACCGGTAAAATGATTGAATAAGAACAGGGAAATAATGTACAGTATCGTTCCAACCAGCTTAACGCGTGGGTCCAGTTTATGGATTACGGATTCGGTCTGATAATATTGCCCTAGTGTAATATCTTTTAACATAACTCTCTTCCTAAAATCTGCAAATGCTCCTATTCACTGCCCAGCGCCTTTAAGATTTCCCGCTCTGCTTCCTCAAGAGTCGTAACATCTGTACGGACCTTCAGTCCGCGCTCACGCAGCGTCTGCATAATATACGTTACCTGCGGTGCAGCAAGCCCCACCGCCTCCAATTCCTTATAATGGGCAAAAACCTCTTTGGGTATATCGTCAAACAATACACAGCCTTTATTCATTACAATAATGCGGTCCACATAATTCGCAATATCCTCCATACTATGAGAAACCAGCACTATCGTAATTTTTGTTTCCTTCTGCAAAGCGGCAAGCTGCCCCAGAATTTCATCCCTGCCCTTAGGGTCAAGTCCTGCGGTCGGCTCATCCAGTATCAGAACCTTCGGCTGCATCGCCAGCACTCCCGCAATCGCGGCGCGGCGTTTCTGCCCGCCAGAGAGGTCAAAGGGCGACTGATAAAAGTATTCCTCCGGAAATCCCACCTGACGCAGCGCAGCAAATGCCCTGAGCTCTACCTCCTTCTGCGAAAGCCCCAGATTTTTAGGTCCAAAGCAGACGTCAGTAAAGACATCCGTTTCAAAAAGCTGATGCTCCGGGTATTGGAAAACAAGTCCCACATTGCTGCGCAGCTTCTTTTTATCGTAGCCCTGCGCATGAATATCCTCGCCGTCGTAATATATCGTTCCTTCTGTTGGTACAAGCAAGCCGTTTAAGTGCTGCACCAATGTAGATTTTCCTGAACCGGTGTGTCCAATCAGACCAATAAACTGTCCATCCGGTATTGTCAGGCAGATGTCCTTCAAGGCGTAGGAAGCAAGCTCTGTTTCCTTTTCATATATATGGCTGACATGATCTAAAATGATGGACATGTTGTTCCTTTCTGTGTCTTTTCAGGCAGCCCCAGCGCCTCGGCAAGCTCCCTTGGTGTCAGGATGCCATCCGGCAATGGTACACCTTTTTTCTTTAATTCATAAGCAAGCATCGTAACCTGCGGTACATCCAGCCGAAGCTCCTTTAAGGCTTCCACCTGAGAGAATATTTCGCGGGGCGTTCCCTGCATGACAGCACGTCCCTTATCCATAACTACGATTCTGTCGGCATAAATGACTTCTTCCATATAGTGGGTAATCAGAAGCACCGTAACACCCTCTACCTGATTAAGTGCCCTGACAGCACGGATGACCTCTTTACGACCATTGGGATCCAGCATTGCCGTAGGCTCATCCAGAATAATACATTTCGGGTGCATGGCAATCACGCCGGCAATCGATACCCTCTGCTTCTGTCCTCCAGACAGCTTATTGGGAGAATGTTTTCGGAACTCATACATACCGACCGCTTTGAGGCTTTCCTCTACCCGCTCCCAGATTTCCTTTGTGGGCACGCCCATATTCTCCGGACCGAAGCCAACATCCTCTTCCACAACCTGTCCGATAATCTGGTTGTCAGGATTCTGAAATACCATTCCAGCCTCCTGCCTGATGTCCCAGAGATATTCTTCCCTGCGGGTATCCTTGCCGTCCACAAGAACAGTTCCCTCTGTCGGATACAAAATGGCGTTGATATGCTTGGCAAATGTGGATTTTCCAGAGCCATTATGCCCCAGAATAGCGACAAATTCTCCCTGCTTTATATCAAGGTCCACACCATCCACTGCACGGGTAACGCCTTCGGCATTGCCCTCTTCATCGCGCCTGATATATTCAAATACTACCTTCTTTGCTTCAATGATACCCATTCGTCCGCACCTTTACGAATATTTTATCTGCCTTATTGTACTCGAAAATCCACAGAATTACAAGCATTTGCTCGCTATTCCCCCTTATGCTATAATGTAACCGTGCAGAGCGAAAAACAAGCGACGCTGTAAGCGGCATTTGTTTTCCCTGCACGATTAGCGAGCCAACTGTCTGCTTCAGCAGACTCTTAATACAAACATAAGGATAGAAATATGAAAAAATACTTTAAATATCTTGCTGCGCTCGGCGTATTCTTTCTTCTGTGCGCCAGCGCCTTTGTCATTACCAGAAGCTCTGAAACGCTGGAGGACTACGCAGTACGCAATCCAGAGCTCGCCTATATGACCCACGAAAGCGAAAGCGCCGAAGAAACCCTTGAAAGCATGGAATTTACTGCCGCTGCCTCCGAGCCAGCAGACAGCCAGCCTCTGGCAGAGAATTCCACTGTTACCAAAGCGGAAGGAGAATTTGAAATGAATACGGAAAACCCTGAAAGAATCACTTATCAGCCTTCATTCTATTATGAACCGCTCTCAGAGGATTTAAAAAAACGGATTACCGGTCTTTCCTATAAAGAGAACTGTCCGATTCCTTATGAAGAGCTTCGATATGTCAGCGTCCTTTATATCAATTTCAAGGGAAATGCAAGCGTCGGAGAGCTTATCTGCAATCAGGCAATTGCGCAGGATCTGGTGGAAATCTTTTATGAACTGTACAAGGCTAATTACCAGATTGAGCAGATTCGTCTTATAGATGAATACAATGCCGATGATCTGCTTTCCATGCAGGATAACAATTCCTCCTGTTTTAATTATCGTACCATTGCAGGCACCAATAAAATTTCAATGCACGGCAGAGGGCTTGCAGTAGATATTAACCCCTTCTTCAATCCATACATTACCTACCGAAACAATACGCAGCAGATTTCTCCTGCAGGCGCTGAATCTTATGCAGACCGCAGCCAGCCATTTGCCTATAAGATTGATGAAAATGACCTGTGCTACAAGCTTTTTACAGCACATGGCTTTTCCTGGGGCGGAAACTGGAATTCTTCCAAAGATTATCAGCATTTTGAGAAAGAAATTGCTTCATAATTTCTCCCAGTCGTCTTATTCTGTTTCATAAAAACGCATAATTTGCAAAAAATAAGCATAGTTTTATTCTTTTCATATTTTGTTTTAGCTTATCAATTTTCAACCGGGTTCAGATTAAAATATTATCCACCAAAATTGCCTTAGCTAAAATAGAAGACAAATACTGTTTTGAAAAGAGGTTTTCTATGTATCCGCGTTTACGAAATTTACGAGAAGACAAAGATATGTCTCAAACTGAAATGGGAAAGATTCTGGGTATGTCACAAACTGGTTATTCTAAGTACGAAACTGGTGAAAACGATATTCCTACTGCCATATTGCTTGAGCTTGCGGATTATCATAACACCAGTGTTGACTATCTTTTAAACCTTACTGATGTGAAAACCCCTTATCCCAGATCAAAACAAAGCAAAAAGCAGTGAGCCGAAAGCCCACTGCTTTTGTTTTATTTCTTATAAAGTAATCTCTGTTGATTATACCAGCTCAATAACAACTTCCATCGCTGCATCGCCCTTACGCTGACCAATCTTAATGATTCTTGTATAACCACCCTTGCGGTCTGCATACTTCGGTGCGATTTCATCAAACATCTTTGCAGGAAGGTCGATTACCTTTGTGTTTTTCTTCTTGCCAGCAGCTTTGGTCGGAACCTCAGTTACAGGATAGAATACACGCAGCATCTGTCTTCTTGCATGAAGTCTGCTCGGCAGATCCTTCTTGATTTCTTTTTCTACTTCGTCATAAACAGTTACTTTCTTTCCGTCTACAACTTCTTTTACTCTCTTACCATCTTTGTCTTTTCTTGCAACCTTTGCTGTTACCTTTACAGTTTCGAAGTTATCCTTCTCTTTGATTGCAAGTGCAATCAGACCTTCAGCAATTTTCTGAATCTCTTTTGCCTTTGCCTGTGTTGTAACAATCTTTCCATGATATAAAAGATTTGTTACCTGGTTTCTGAGTAATGCTTTTCTCTGGGAAGCTGTTCTTCCGAGTTTTCTGTACTTTGCCATTTTTTTGCCTCCATTCATGGTATATCCGGCCACGCTCTTTGGTCTTACTTACCGAATATGTTAACAGTGCCAATCATGAATCAGCCACAGGCGCGCCCTTTGGTCTTACCGCCTGCGGTTTCATTCTTATTGATTATTCATCGCTCGGATTTAACTGTAATCCAAGCTCTTTCAGTTTTGCAAGTACCTCTTCTAAGGATTTACGGCCCAGATTACGAACCTTCATCATATCCTCAGAGGTCTTATTGGTCAATTCTTCAACGGTATTGATACCCGCACGCTTCAGGCAGTTATAGGAACGAACAGAGAGCTCCAGCTCATCAATGCTCATCTCCAGAACCTTCTCCTTTACGTCGTCTTCCTTTTCCACCATAATTTCTGCGCTCTTTGCATTCTCAGATAAGTCGATGAAAAGGCTCAGATGCTCGCTGAGTACCTTAGCAGCCAGACTGACTGCCTCGTCAGGAGCAAGGGTACCGTTGGTATACACATCTAACGTCAGCTTATCATAGTCTGTAATTTGTCCGACACGGGTATTCTCTACTGTAAGATTTACTCTTTCTACCGGTGTGTAGATAGAATCCACTCCGATTACACCAATCGGCAGGTCTTCTGTCTTATTCTTGTCTGCGCTTACATAGCCTCTGCCCTTTGTAATCGTCAGCTCCATATTCAGGCGGCTGTTCTTTCCACCGCTCAGAGTTGCGATTGTAAGGTCAGGATTCATAATCTCAATGTCCTGATCCACCTGAATGTCAGATGCCTTTACAACACCCTCGCCCTCAAACTCAATATATGCAGTCTTAGGCTCATTGCTGGTGCTGCTGTTCTTGATTGCAAGGCTCTTGATATTCATAATGATTTCGGTAACGTCTTCTTTGACTGCCGGAATCGAGCTGAATTCATGTAAAACGCCGTCAATTTTCACCTGGCTTACTGCTGTACCCGGTAAGGAAGAGAGCATAATTCTTCTTAAGGAATTTCCTAATGTGATGCCGTAGCCTCTTTCCAAAGGCTCTACAACGAATTTTCCATATTTTCTGTCTTCTGAGATTTCTACAACCTCAATGTTTGGTCTTTCAAAATCAAACATGCAATACCCTCCTTGCTATAAGCCGATACATTTATTATTTAGAATACAACTCGACGATAAGCATTTCATCAACCGGAACATCGATCATCTCTCTTGTCGGAAGACTCTTTACCGTTCCCTTGAATCCTTCTAAATCTGCATCCAGCCATTCCGGAACAAGTCTGCCTGCTGTAACCTCAGCAACCTCTTTATATCTCTGCAGTCCCTTTGCCTTCTCTGTAAGTTCAATTACATCGCCTGCGCTGATGCTGTAGGAAGGGATATTAACGCACTTTCCGTTTACCAGTACGTGCTTATGTCCTACGACCTGTCTTGCTTCACGACGTGTTCTTGCAAAGCCAAGTCTGAAAATAACGTTATCAAGTCTGCTTTCCAGAAGGATCATCAGGTTTTCACCAGTCATGCCCTTTGCCTGATCCGCTTTCTTGTAGTAATTGCGGAAAGGCTTCTCCAGAACGCCATAGATGAATTTTGCTTTCTGCTTCTCACGAAGCTGCAGGCCATATTCACTTACCTTCTTGCCTGCTCTCGCGCTGTTTCTGTTTGATTTCTTGTCATAACCAAGATATGCAGGCTCAAGACCAAGTGCTCTACATCTCTTTAATACAGGAACTCTGTTTACTGCCATTTTAATTTCTCCTTGTTTCGCAGGGCAGAAGCTGTGCTTCTGCTGCCTCCTCACATGTTGTTTACAGTATCATAAATACCTTCGTCCAACGGTTAATAGTTACCAGTTTTATCTGCCTTACAGACTATACACGACGTCTCTTAGGCGGGCGGCATCCGTTATGCGGTACCGGTGTTACGTCTCTGATGCTTGTTACTTCAAGACCACATGCCTGCAACGCACGGATTGCAGCTTCACGTCCTGAACCAGGACCTTTTACCATAACATCTACTGTCTTTAAGCCATGTACAAGAGCAGCCTTTGTTGCTGTCTCTGCAGCCATCTGTGCAGCATAAGGAGTAGATTTCTTTGAACCTCTAAATCCAAGACCACCAGCACTTGCCCAGCTTAAGGCATTTCCTTCTGTATCAGTCAATGTAACGATTGTATTGTTAAAGGAAGACTGAATATGTGCCTGTCCACGTTCAACGTTTTTCTTTACACGCTTTTTTGTTACTTTTTTTGCAACTTTTTTAGCCATAATAAACTAACCTACTTTTACCTTTCTTTACCTATGTCATTAAGTGTTCTTTAAGGAAGTTCTGCTTACTAGGCTCGAAAAATCCTCACCAAGTTCCGCAGAACAAAATTCACACTAAGCTCGAAAAAACCTCGCTAAGTGCTCTATTTTTTCTTATTAGCAACAGTTCTCTTCGGACCCTTACGTGTTCTTGCGTTAGTCTTTGTTTTCTGACCACGAACCGGAAGTCCTTTTCTATGACGGATACCTCTGTAGCATCCAATCTCCTGAAGTCTCTTGATGTTCAGTGCAACTTCACGGCGAAGGTCACCTTCTACCATGTAGCCATCAGCGATAACTTCGCTTAACTTCTTTACTTCATCATCTGTCAATTCTCTGACACGAGTGTCAGGATTAACATTTGCAGCCGCTAAGATTTTGTTTGCGCTTACTCTGCCGATTCCGTAGATGTAAGTCAGACCAATCTCCACACGTTTGTCTCTAGGTAAATCTACACCTGCAATACGAGCCATTCTTTGTTTCCTCCATCTTCTTTGCGCCGGTTCTCCGGCACTTTTTCAGTTACTGTTTGATTGGGCATGGATGCCTCCACACCACCAGACTTTTGTCCGGCCTCTGCCCCACAGACTAAACGGCATACCTGCGCACTTTTCCCATGCGCCTTATGCCTGTGTAAAGCAGTATCAAATGTAATCTCCCGTAGGCTCATCTACGTTCAATTATTTTAATCAGGATACCAACAAGGCACCCTGCAGCCGTACATGAAAATTTGACAAGAATCTCTTAATTATCCTTGTCTCTGTTTGTGTTTGGGATTCTCACAGATGATTCTGATGGTTCCCTTTCTTTTAATTACTTTGCATTTTTCGCAAATAGGCTTTACTGATGACCTTACTTTCACCTGAAACCCTCCTTTCAAAAAAGACCGTTTTATATTATAGCATGGTATATAGCAATTTGCAAGTGGGTTTTGCTTGCAAAATACTTTCATTATTTCTTATGGAAGTTCTGCTTTCGGAAGTTCGGTTCACTAGGCTCGTGAAATACCTCGCCAAGTTCCCTTTTTATTCCCTATGGAAGTTCTGCTTTCTAGGCTCAAAAGAACTTCGCCAAGTGCAGCAGAACTAAGTTCGAACTAGGCTCGTGAAATACCTCGCCAAGTTCTTACTTATCTCTCCAGATGATTCTTCCTTTGGAAAGGTCGTACGGAGACAACTCCAATGTAACCTTATCACCCGGTAAAATACGAATAAAATTCTGTCTGAGCTTTCCGCTGATATGGGCAAGCACCTTATGTCCATTTTCCAGTTCTACCTGAAACATGGTATTCGGCAGCTTTTCTACAACTGTACCTTCGATTTCAATAACATCGGCTTTTGACATCTTTTCCCTCCTAAATCGCCCTGCGCGCATATTCCTTGATGGCACGCTTTATATCTTCATTTCTGACCTGTTGGTTTCCTTCTATATCTATAGCGTCTGCAGCCGGACATCCGTCCTTACCGATACGCTTAATAATCTGAATATGCTTCTTTTTCTTTTTCTTCGGCGCTTCGAGCGGCTTCTGCCTGCCGTCCGCCAAATATACATATTCATTTTCCTCTTTTATTATGATATAAAGTTTTCCCTTGTCGTGACCTGCCTTTGATACGGCAAACATTCCTGTCATATTTCCGGCTCCTATTCACATTTTCCATTCATGGTTAAAATCTCTGGATCTCCATCTGTAATCAGAATTGTATTTTCATAATGTGCAGACAGGGAACCATCCTCGGTCACTACCGTCCAGTCATCATCCAGCCACTCTACATCCGGTCTGCCGATGTTAATCATCGGCTCTATCGCAAGTGTCATGCCCGGCTGGAGAAGCAGTCCTTTTCTACGCTGCGCGAAATTAGGAATCTGCGGGTCCTCATGAAGCTTTGTTCCAATACCGTGTCCAACCAAATCGCGGACGATTCCATAGCCAAACGGTGTCACATAAGCGTCAATCGCATTGGAAATATCATAAAGGTGATTGCCGACACGCGCCATCTTGATTCCTTCAAAAAAGCTCTGTCTTGTTACCTGAATCAGCTTTTTGGCATCCTCAGCAATCTCACCTACGCCAAAGGTTCTTGCCATGTCGGAATGATAGCCTTTATAAATCAGCCCTGCATCCAGACTTACAATATCGCCTTCCTGCAGAATGTGGGCTTCATGGGGAATCCCATGTACCACCTCGTCATTAACAGAAACGCAGATGGAAGCCGGATAGCCATTATAATTGAGGAAATTCGGTTCGCAGCCATGTGCCCGAATCAGCTTTTCCCCAAGTCTGTCAATCTCCTTTGTGGAAATCCCCGGTCTTACCGCTTCTTCCAATCTGGCAAATACATCCTCCAAAAGCCTGCAGGATTCTCTCATGAGTTCAATTTCTCTTGCAGATTTAATTGATACCGCCATATCTGTTATTCTCCCAGAATCGTAACAATCGCTGCGAAAACGTCATTCATATCCTGTGTGCCATCTACAGTTTTTAAAATACCCTTCTTGGTATAGAAGTCAATTAACGGCTGTGTCTGGTCATGATAAACCTCCAGACGATTCTTTACTGTTTCCGGCTTATCATCATCGCGGAGAACCAGTTCTTTTCCGCATCTATCACAGATTCCTTCCTTTTTCGGAGGAACATGTACAATATGATATGTTGCACCGCATGCCAGACAAGCGCGTCTGCCGGACATTCTGCGAATGATATTTTCATCCGGAACTTCTACATCGATTGCAAAATCAATCGCATCTCCCATTTCAGAGAGTGCCTTGTCAAGTACCTCTGCCTGCGGAATCGTTCTTGGAAATCCATCAAGGACATAACCATTCTTGCAGTCCTCTTTTGCAACACGGTCCAGCAGAATTTTAACAGTCAGCTCATCCGGCACCAAAAGCCCTTTATCCATGTAGGTCTTTGCTTCCTTGCCAAGCTCTGTTCCTTCTTTTATATTTGCTCTGAAAATATCACCCGTCGAAACATGAGGAACCTGATACTTATCAGCAATCATTTTTGCCTGTGTTCCTTTACCTGCTCCCGGTGCACCTAACATAATAATTTTCATCTTTATTCAACCTCATATCCCTAACCTTTACATGCCGGCGCAGCGCCGCAGGTCAGATAAAGTGCTCTATAGAAGCCCCTCTGCCAAACGATACCGCATCCGGCATATAAAAACAAGTCATTTAATCGTTCAGGAATCCCTTGTAATTGCGCACAAGCATCTGTGATTCCACCTGCTTGATTGTCTCAAGAACAACGCTGACAATAATAATCAGGCTTGTTCCACCAAAGGAAACGCTTGCGTGGAACACCCCGTTAAAGAAATACGGGATAACAGCTACAATCGTCAGTCCACACGCACCGATAAAAATAATGTAATTCAGAATCTTTGTCAGATAATCACTGGTCGGCTTACCAGGTCTGATACCCGGAATAAAACCACCCTGCTTTTTCATATTGTTTGCGACCTCAAGCGGGTTAAAGGTAATTGATGTATAGAAGTAAGCAAAGAAAATTACCAGTACAACATAAATTACCAATCCAATCGAATATTTTAACTGATTGGGATTACACCAGTTGCTTGAGTTCAGAACCTTCAGGATTTCCCCCCATACGCCGGTTCCCTGATACCGAAGAAAAGAACAGATGATAATCGGGAACTGCATCAGTGAAGATGCGAAGATAATAGGAATAACGCCTGCCGTATTGATTTTCAGGGGAATGCTGGTGGACTGTCCGCCTACCATCTTTCTTCCCTGAATCTTTTTTGCATACTGTACGGGAATCTTACGCGTACCATCATTTAACAGAATAACAAGCACGACCATGCCAATGATAATAGCAAGAATGATAATCCCCGATACAACACCTACCGCAATGGATTTTCCTTTGATGAACTGCTCATACAGTCCTGCAAAATCCTGCGGAAGTCTGGAAATAATGTTGATTACAAGGACAATGGAAATACCGTTTCCGATTCCATTTTCCGTAATGCGTTCACCAATCCACATCAGGAATGCACTGCCGGCTACAAGAGCGCTGACAACTGAAATAATATTCAGTGCATTGAAATCCTCCAGCAGACCAGAACGTCCAAAACCAACCGCCATCGCGATTGATTCAATCAATGCAAGTGCGATTGTCACATATCTGGTAATGGCTACCAGCTTTTTCCGTCCATCTTCGCCATCCTTCTGCATCTCTTCCAGCTTCGGAATCGCAATCGTCAAAAGCTGAATGATAATGGAGGATGTGATATACGGCGTAATGTTCAGCGCAAGTACCGACATATTCAGGAATGAACCGCCGGTAAACGCATCAAAGAAATTAAACGCATCACCGGTCTGTGCTGCAAACCAGTCCGCAAAATAATGTCTGTTAACACCCGGTATGGGAAGTTGTGACCCCATACGGATCACAACTAACATTAACAGGGTAAACAAAATCTTATTTCTGATTTCTTTGACTTTAAACGCATTTTTCAGTGTTTTAAGCATTAAACCACCTCTGCTGTTCCACCAAGTGCTTCAATTTTTTCTTTTGCAGATGCACTGAACGCATTTGCCTGAACCGTAAGCTTCTTGGTAAGGTCTCCGTTTCCGAGAATCTTTACACCATCTCTGGGATTCTTTACAATTCCTGCTGCAATTAATGCTTCTACGTCAACGGTCGCGCCGTTGTCAAATCTTTCTAATGCTGTAACATTGATGCTGACGATCTCTTTTGTGTTTCTATTTGTGAAACCTCTCTTCGGGATACGTCTGTATAACGGCATCTGACCGCCTTCAAATCCAGGTCTCGGAGCTCCGGAACGAGCCTTCTGTCCCTTATGTCCCTTACCTGCAGTCTTGCCATTTCCTGAACCGTGTCCACGACCGCGTCTGAAATTGTCATTCTGCTTTGAGCCTTCTGCCGGTCTTAAATTGGATAAATCCATGATGACACCTCCTTATGCTTCTTCTACCTTAACCATGTACTCTACTTGTTTAATCATGCCTCTGGTTGCGTCATTATCTGGCAGCTCAACCGTCTTATTGAGTTTCCTGAGTCCCAACGCCTCAACAGTTCTTTTATGCTTCGGAACTGCACCGATAGGAGATTTTACCAGAGTAACCTTTAATGTCTTCGCCATTTTTGTCTCCTCCTTATCCTAAAATCTCTTCTTTGGACTTTCCGCGATTCTTTGCTACTTCTTCAGGAGTCTTTAACTGGCTTAATCCTGTGATAGTTGCAAGTACCACGTTCTGTTTATTGTTGGAGCCAAGGCATTTTGTACGGATATTCTTGATGCCTGCAAGCTCGCATACGTTACGTGCAGGACCACCTGCGATAATACCAGTACCGGCTGCAGCTCTCTTAAGCAGAACGCTTGCAGAACCATACTTACCGATAAAATCATGTGTAATGGAGTTGTTCTCATCCAGTGCAACTGTGATGATGTGCTTCATTGCATCTTCTTTTCCCTTGCGGATTGCTTCAGGAATTTCTACAGCCTTACCAAGTCCGGCGCCTACATGGCCGTTGCCGTCGCCAACAACTACCAGCGCTGTAAAACGCATATTACGTCCGCCCTTAACTGTCTTTGTTACACGCTTGATAGCAACGACTTTATCATTTAACTCTAACTGGCTTACATCTACGATTGTATTCTTCATGCTTTCTCTTTTCCTTTCCTAGAATTCCAGGCCAGCTTCTCTGGCTGCCTCAGCCAAAGCTGCAATTTTTCCCTGATATATAAAGCCGCCTCTGTCAAAAACAACCTCTTTAATGCCTTTTTCGATTGCTCTCTTTGCGATTACGGTTCCCAGATATGCTGCCGCATCAACGTTATTGGTTTTTTCCAGCTCTGCCTTTACGTCTTTTTCAAGAGTAGAAGCAGCGACCAGAGTATTTCCAACTGTATCGTCAATAATTTGAGCATACATATGATTATTGCTTCTGAACACAGCTAAACGCGGTCTCTCGGCAGTGCCGCTGAAACGGTTGCGAATTTTCATGTGCTTTTTGATACGAATTTTAGATCTTGACTCTTTGCTAACCATTTTCACACTCTCCTTATCTCTTATTTCTTACCAGTCTTACCAACTTTACGTCTGATTACTTCATCGACATACTTGATACCCTTGCCCTTATAAGGTTCAGGTCTTCTCTTGTCTCTGATTTCAGCCGCAAACTGTCCGACTTTTTCTTTATCAATGCCCTTTACGATGATAAGGTTCTGACCGTCAAGAACTGTTTCGATGCCTTCAGGATCTTCCATTTCAACCGGATGGGAATAACCTAAGGATAAGGTTAATTTCTTTCCGGCCTTTGCTGCTCTATAACCTACGCCGTTTACTTCCAGCTTCTTTTCATAGCCTTCTGTTACACCAACAACCATGTTGTGAATCAGCGTTCTTGTAAGTCCGTGCAGGGACTTCATTTTCTTTAAATCATTCGGTCTGGAAACGATGACTTCCGCACCTTCCACCTTGATTTCCATCTCAGCGGGTAACACTCTCTCAAGTGTTCCTTTGGGACCTTTTACAGTCACTTTATTATTTTCTGCAACCTCTACAGTTACGCCTGCAGGGATAGCGATTGGCATTCTTCCTATACGTGACATGCCCGTACCTCCTATATTTTTAAATGTTTCATTGATAGTTCATTGAGGAAGCTCGGTGCTCTAGGCTTACCAAACGAAAGCCAGCACTTCTCCGCCTACCTGAAGCTCTCTTGCCTTCTTGTCTGTAATCACGCCCTGGTTTGTGGACACGATTGCAACGCCAAGACCGCCAAGCACCTTCGGCATATCTTCCTTACCAGCATATACGCGAAGACCCGGCTTGGAGATTCTCTTCAGGCCTGTAATAATCTTCTCGTTCTTATCCGCACCATACTTTAAGGTAATACGGATGGTTTTAAAATTACCGTCTTCTACAACGTCGAATTTCTTAATATAACCTTCGTCTAAAAGGATCTGGGCAATAGCCAATTTCATTTTAGAAGAAGGAACATCTACGGTATCATGTTTTGCAGTATTTGCATTACGGATTCTTGTAAGCATATCTGCAATAGGATCGCTCATTGTCATTTCGATTTACCTCCTTGATAATTTACCAGCTTGCTTTCTTAACGCCCGGGATCTGACCCTTATATGCTAATTCACGGAAGCAAATTCTGCAAATTCCGTATTTTCTCAAATAAGCGTGTGGACGACCACAGATTTTGCAGCGGCTGTATTCTCTTGTAGAGAATTTCGGTTTGCGCTGCTGTTTGATCTTCATTGCTGTTTTAGCCATGAATTTACCTCCTTTTATTTTGCAAACGGCATGTTAAATAACGTTAATAACTCACGAGCTTCTTCATCAGTCTTTGCTGTTGTAACAAAGATGACATCCATGCCTCTCACCTTATCTACTTTGTCATATTCGATTTCAGGGAAGATGAGCTGTTCCTTGATACCAAGTGCATAGTTTCCTCTGCCGTCAAACGCATTGGGATTTACTCCTCTGAAGTCACGTACACGGGGAAGTGCAAGGTTAATCAGACGGTCAGCAAACTCATACATTTTCTCGCCGCGAAGTGTAGTCTTGCAGCCGATTGCCATACCTTCTCTGATTTTAAAGTTTGCAACAGAATTCTTTGCTCTTGTCAGTACCGCTTTCTGGCCTGTGATTTTTTCCAGGTCTGCTACTGCGGACTCAAGAACCTTCGCATTATCCTTTGCTTCGCCTACGCCCATGTTGATAACAATCTTATCAAGCTTCGGCACTTCCATGATGTTTTTATATCCAAACTTTTTGATCATAGCGTCTACGATCTCGTTTTTATACATATCTTTCAGTCTACTCACGAATTAAGACCTCCTTCCTTAGAATCAATCGATTACGTCGCCTGTAGATTTTGCGAAACGTACCTTTTTGCCGTTCTCTACCTTAAAGCCAACTCTTGTAGCTTTTCCCTTGTGAACGTACATTACGTTGGAAGCGTCAATCGGCGCTTCTTTCTGAACGATACCGCCATTCTGGTTCGCTGCGGAAGGTTTCGTGTGCTTCGTGATGATATTCACACCTTCTACCAATACTTTGCCGTTCTTATGGTCAACGGAAACTACTTTGCCTTCTTTTCCGTTATCTTTTCCTGCGATTACTTTAACGGTGTCACCTTTTTTGATTTTCATTGTAGACATTCCGGCACCTCCTTATAATACTTCGGGAGCCAGGGAAACAATTTTCATAAACTGTTTTTCACGAAGCTCTCTTGCTACTGGTCCAAAAATACGGGTTCCTCTCGGAGTCTTATCCTCCTTGATGATAACAGCAGCGTTTTCATCAAATTTAATATAAGAACCGTCTTTGCGGCGGGCACCTTTTACAGTACGTACAACGACAGCTTTTACTACATCGCCTTTTTTAACAACACCGCCGGGTGTTGCATCTTTGACAGTAGCAACGATTACATCACCAATATTCGCATATCTTCTTGTAGAGCCGCCCATAACACGGATACATAACAATTCTTTTGCACCGGTATTGTCAGCGACCTTAAGTCTGCTTTCCTGTTGTATCATGCCAATTCTCCTTCTATTTCTTTTCTTTCAACCGAAAACTATTTTACCTTCTCAACGATTTCAACAAGTCTCCAACGTTTGTCCTTGGAAAGAGGTCTTGTTTCCATTACTTTTACAGTATCGCCGATGCTGCATTCATTGTTTTCGTCATGTGCTTTCAGCTTATAAGTTCTCTTTACGATCTTATTGTAAAGAGCATGCTTTACATGGTCTTCTACCGCTACAACGATCGTTTTATCCATCTTATTACTGATAACCTTACCAGTACGGGTTTTTCTTAAATTTCTTTCCACTGTGATTCTCCTTTCTGTGCACGGCACGTGTCAGTCTTATGCCTGCGCTTTGCTTTTTTCAGTAATAACGGTCTGGATTCTGGCAATGTTCTTTCTTACCTCTTTAATCCTTGCTGTGTTATCTAACTGATTTGTTGCGTTCTGGAATCTCAAATTGAAAAGCTCTTTCTTAGCAGCTGTCAGTTCCTGTGTCAGTTCAGCAGCTGATTTCGTCTTTAATTCTTCTACAAACTTATTCGTTTTCATTCTGCACCGCCTTCCAGGTCTGCTTTAGAAACCACTTTACATTTGCAGGGAAGTTTATGTGTAGCCAGACGCAATGCTTCTTTTGCAACTTCTTCAGGTACGCCTGCGATTTCAAACATAACGCGTCCGGGCTTTACAACTGCTACCCAGCAATCTACTGCGCCCTTACCGGAACCCATACGAGTTCCAAGAGGTTTAATTGTTACCGGTTTATCAGGGAAAATCTTAATCCATACCTGACCGCCACGCTTGATATAACGTGTCATAGCAACACGGGCAGCTTCGATCTGATTGGATTTGATCCAGCACGGTTCTGTTGCAATAATACCGTATTCACCGTAAGTGATCGTATTGCCTCTCATGGCTTTTCCTGCCATAGAACCACGGAACTGTTTACGACGTTTTACTCTTTTTGGCATTAACATTATTTATCGCTCCCTTCCTTATTTCCTTTAGTA
>CAKRYY010000018.1 GCA_934432885.1 uncultured Lachnospiraceae bacterium | reverse complement strand
TTCCCGAGTGGCCAAAGGGGACAGACTGTAAATCTGCTGCAAATTGCTTCGGTGGTTCGAATCCACCTCCATCCAGTCTGATTGTTATAAAAGCAATCTTTCAATTTTATAACGCGGGGTGGAGCAGTCTGGAAGCTCGTCGGGCTCATAACCCGAAGGTCATAGGTTCAAATCCTGTCCCCGCTACTCAATGCCCAGATAGCTCAGTTGGTAGAGCAGAGGACTGAAAATCCTCGTGTCACTGGTTCGATTCCGGTTCTGGGCATTTTCTTTTGTAATACGGGACATTAGCTCAGGTGGTAGAGCACTTGACTTTTAATCAAGTTGTCCGGGGTTCGAATCCCCGATGTCTCATTCAAATTAAAAATGTTAAAAATGGAAAGCGCTGTTCGAAAAGGAATCGAAATAGTGCTTTTTTTGTGTATAAATATCAGGAGGAGTTGCAGATGAGAAGAAAGGACAGAGAGGTTAAGGATTTTGCTCAGATTTGTGAAATCATAAAGGAGTGCGATACCATCCGGCTGGGGCTTTCGGATGGAGAATATCCATATATTGTACCTTTGAGCTTTGGGTATGAAATTTTGGAGGAACAGATTTATTTCTATATTCATGGGGCGAAGGTTGGACGTAAGATAGAGTTGATGCAAAAAAATAAAGTCTGCTCTTTTGAAATGGATTGTGCGCATAAGCTTGAACTGATACCTTCTGCTCAGGATGTTACGATGCGTTATAAATGTCTGATGGGAAAGGCTCAGATTAAATTACTGGAGGATGATGAGAAGCAGCATGCGATGGACGTCATTATGAATCGTGAGGATGAAACCCGAAATTTTGAATATGACCATACAAAATTGAAATATACCATGATGGCAAGGCTGACAGTTACAGAATATAGTGGTAAAATCAATCCGATTGGCGGTAATGCGGATTAAAGGATAGGAGGAGAGAACTTTGGCTGAAGTAATCATCAGAAAGTATACGGAAAAAGACATTGCAGAGATGACAGACATCTGGAATGAGGTTGTTGAGGATGGAATTGCATTTCCACAGGAGGACTGTCTGGATGCGCAGACAGGTGTAGCTTTTTTTGCACAGCAGACCTATTGTGGTGTTGCGCAGGAGGTGCAGGCCGGAAAAATATTGGGGCTGTATATTCTGCATCCGAATAATGTTGGCAGATGCGGCCATATTGCAAATGCAAGCTATGCAGTCTCTGGAAATTGCAGAGGGCTGCATATTGGTGAAAAGCTTGTAAGGGACTGTCTGCGGCAGGCAAAGGAAGAGGGCTTTGCAATTATGCAGTTTAATGCGGTTGTAGCGAGCAATATCCATGCAAGACATTTATATGAAAGAATCGGCTTTCAGCAGCTTGGCACCATACCGGGCGGCTTTCACATGAAAAATGGACAGTATGAGGATATTTGTCCCTATTACATAAAGCTGTAGCTCTGTAGTTGACAAAAAGGAATGGGAGTGCTATAGTCCTGAAAAACAGAGAAAGCAGAGGGAGAAACTATGAAAGAACATATTGAAAGAGATGCGGCGTTTGCCCTGTTGAAGCAATATAATAAAGAACCGTTTCACATCCAGCATGCGCTGACAGTCGAAGGCGTAATGCGTTGGTATGCAAAGGAGCTTGGCTATGCGGAGGATGCTGAATATTGGGGAATCGTAGGGCTTCTGCATGATATTGATTTTGAACAGTATCCGGATGAGCACTGTATTAAAGCGCCTGAGCTTTTAAGAGAAGGCGGCGTATCGGAGGATATTATACATGCCGTATGCAGTCATGGCTATGAATTGACTGTAGATATAAAGCCGGAGCATGAGATGGAAAAGGTCTTGTATGCAGCAGATGAATTGACCGGACTGATTTGGGCGTCTGCACTTATGCGCCCTTCAAAGAGTGTACAGGACATGGAGCTAAAATCTCTGAAAAAGAAGTATAAAAGTGCAAATTTTGCAGCTGGCTGTTCCAGAGAGGTTATTGAAAAGGGCGCGGCTATGCTGGGCTGGGAGTTAAATGAGCTTTTGACAAGGACGCTGGAGGCGATGCGCTCCTGTGAGCAGTACGTTACAGCAGAAATGGAGAAAGAGGCACTATGAACAAGGACTTGACGCAGGGAGAACCATCCGCCGTACTCTGGAGGTTCTGCCTGCCTTTGTTTGGAAGTATTATCTTTCAGCAGCTTTACAATATTGCAGACAGTCTGGTTGCGGGTAAATTTGTTGGAGAAAATGCACTTGCTGCAGTAGGAAACAGCTATGAGATCACGTTGATTTTTATTGCATTTGCTTTTGGCTGCAATATCGGCTGCTCCGTTATTGTTTCGCAGCTATTTGGCGCTAAAAAATATGTCGATATGAAAACAGCGGTACATACTACATTGATTGCAAGTGCTGTGCTTTGTGCGATATTGATGACAGTGGGACTGCTTTTTGGCGGATGGATGCTGGAGCTGATTCAGACACCGGAGGAAATTTTTGAAGGCTCACTTTTGTATCTGAATATTTACGTTTTAGGATTGCCCTTTTTATTCTTCTATAATATTGCAACGGGTATTTTTTCTGCGCTTGGAGACTCCAAAACGCCGTTCTGGTTTCTTGCAGGCTCATCTGTATCCAATATTTTTGTGGATATTTTCTTTGTACAGGTCTTTCACATGGGGATTGCAGGCGTTGCATGGGCGACCTTTTTCTGCCAGGGTGTAAGCTGTGTGCTTGCAGTATTGACGGTATTTCGTCATCTGGCGGCAGTTCCGACGGCAGAACGTGCGCCGCTCTTTTCATGGCGTCTATTTGGCAAGATTGCGTGCATTGCTGGTCCGAGTATTTTACAGCAGAGTTTTATTTCAATAGGAAATATTGTGATTCAGAGTGTAATCAATGGCTTTGGCGCAAGTGTCATTGCAGGTTACGCTGCCGCGATTAAGCTGAATAACCTTGTGATTACTTCTTTTACCACGCTTGGCAATGGAATTTCCAATTTTACGGCACAGAATGTAGGGGCGCAAAAGCTGTTTCGGGTAAAACAGGGCTTTAAAGCAGGTCTTAAGATGGTTTGGATTTTGAGTGTTCCGCTTGCAGCGCTGTATTTCTTTGCAGGCGGATTGCTGGTACGCATTTTTATGGACAGCAGCGCACAGATGGCGCTTTCTACCGGTATACAATTTTTGCGCATTGTTGCACCATTTTACCTCATTGTTTCGGCAAAGCTGGTAGCAGATGGTGTCCTCAGAGGTGCAGGGCTGATGAAGCAGTTTATGACAGGTACATTTACCGACCTGATTTTGCGAGTGGTGCTTTCTATTATATTGGCGCCGATGTTTGGACCACTTGGTATCTGGAGTTCATGGCCGATTGGCTGGAGCATTGCAGCGGGTGTGTCTTTGGTTTTCTATAGCAGGGGCCCCTGGAAAAGTGCGAAGTCAGAGGCGTAAGCTCCTTCGTAAAAAAATTCCAGTAATATTTTTCTTACGCTTCTTGTGTTTGTAGGAGAAAGCATATAAAATGAGAAAGAGAAATACATATTTACTGGGTGATTCATTTGAAAAAGAGTAAAAAGAGAATTTATCTTTTAAGCGGAATTGCTTTGATATGTTTCGTGTTTGCAATTTATCTGGCATTTTCGCTTTTTTTTATAGGACATTATTACCCCGGTACGCAGATTGGGGAAGTTGACTGCGGACTTCGGACAGTTGCAGAGGCGCAGCATCTGATTACGGAAAAGGCTGGACAGTATGCACTGCATTTATCCGGCAGGGAAGGCACAGAGGCAATTTTAACGGCGCAGGATTTGGGGATTGTATTTCTGCCCGATGATGAACTGGAAGAATTATCTAAAAAGCAGAATGGATTTGGGTGGCCCTCATTTTTATGGAAAAGGGATGCTTATGAGGTGCCGGTATCAGTAACCTATGCAGAGGAGGCATTAGAGGAACGGCTTTCGGACGTTATGCTGTTTCAAAAAAAGCTGATGCGTGCGCCAAAGGATGCTTACATAGGTGAGTATGATGCAGAAAGCGGCAGGTATCCTATTATAGCAGAGGATGCGGGTACACTGATTGACTTAGAGAAAGCCAAAGAAGCGATTATCCTTGCCGTAGAGGCTATGCAGGAGGAACTTTCGCTTGAGGAGGCCGGCTGCTATGTAGAGCCTTCCATAAAGAGCGACGATAAGGCACTGAACGCATTTTGCAGTAAGCTGAATCAGTATGTGGCTGCCCGTGTGGAATATGACTGGCATGGGATTCCGGAGCTTGTGGATGGAAATCTGATTAAGGACTGGCTTGAAATTGACTGGCAGAAGCAGACTGCAGAGCTCAAAGAGGATGCGGTGCGTGACTACATCAACGCTCTTTCCAGAAAAAATGACAGCTATGGAAAGCCGCGTAAGTTCCGTACCAGCAAAAACCGTGAACTTTACGTAAAGCCGGGAAATTATGGCTGGCGTATAGACAGAGATAAGGAAGCCAAAGCGCTGACCGCGATAATCCGGCGCGGAGAGCAGCTATATAAGGAGCCGGAATATTTTTATACGGCAGCGGCAAGAGGACCCGATGATATTGGGAGCTCTTATGTGGAAATTGATTTGACAGCGCAGCATCTGTATCTGTATGTGGATGGAGGGCTGATAACAGAGAGCGATTTTGTCTCAGGAAATGTATCCAGAGGCCATACTACGCCGGAAGGCGTTTTTGGATTGACCTACAAGACACGCAATGCTACTCTGAGGGGGCAGGGATATGCGACACCGGTTTCTTATTGGATGCCCTTTAATGGGAATATCGGGATGCACGATGCTGCCTGGAGAAGTAAATTCGGCGGAGACATATACTTAAAAAATGGTTCGCATGGCTGTATCAATCTTCCGGTAAAGGAAGCCGAAAAAATATATGAGTATGTAAGTACTGGATTCCCGGTTATCTGCTATAATGATGAAGCGGAGAAAGAGGAGCAGGAAGAAGCGCAAAATACAGTTGAGGCACAGCCTGCGGATAATACACAGACAGAAGGAGCCGCAGAGAACGTAAATACAGAAGCAGGGCAGGAGATACCGGCAGAGGCACCCGCAGCAGATGCTGCGCCGGAAGAGGCAAATGATGCGCCTGCGCAGCAGATAGCGGAGGAAGTACAGGAATAAAGGGAAGCGGAAAACGAATGGGCAGACTGGAAGATATGATTAAGAAACAGGGTCTTGATATCCTGAATTCAGAAAAACATAAGCGTACCGGAAAAGATATACAGCATGGAAATATGTCTGTGCGGCGGCATACCATCAATGTTGCAAAATGCAGTCTGCTTATTTGTGAAAAACTGAGGCTGCGTTACAATCGCAGAGCGTTAATCCGCGGTGCGCTGCTGCATGACTTTTTCCTGTATGATTGGCATGATAAGGACCATAGCAGCCCGTTTCGACTGCATGGGATTCATCATCCAAAGATTGCTCTGCAAAATGCAGAAAAGGAATTTCCGCTTACGCGGATTGAAAGAGACATTATCAAAAAACACATGTGGCCGCTTACCATAGTGCCGCCCATGTGCAGGGAAGCATGGATTGTTTCCGCAGCGGATAAGTACTGCTCTTTGATGGAGACGGTGCGGCTGCACGGAAGACATCATAAAGGCGGTAAGAAAAGATAGTTGGAGCATTTGTATGATAAATTGAAGGCGTATGGGGCATCGGATTTTTATCCCTGTCACATGCCCGGACATAAACGGAATCTAAACGGCTATCCCATGCAGGCATTTTATGGGATTGATATAACGGAAATAGACGGCTTTGACAATCTGCATAAACCGGAGGGTATCCTGCGTGAGCTTATGGATAGAGCAGGAAGCCTGTACGGGGCAGAAACCTATCTGCTTGTAAATGGAAGCACCGGAGGCATTCTGAGTGCGCTTTCGGCAGTTCTTCCAAGAGGCGGTACGCTCCTTATGGCGCGTAACTGCCATAAATCCGTTTATCATGGCGTATATCTGAATGGTTATAAGACGGAGTATATTTTTCCCTCTTATCTGGAAGAATATGGGATATGCGGAGCCATTTCTCCGAAGCAGGTAAGGCGGCAGCTTGCGGAAAATCCCCGGATTGGCGCGGTATTTTTGACTTCGCCTACCTATGACGGAGTTGCGTCTGACGTGGCGGCTATTGCAGAGGCAGCGCACGAAAAAGGCATACCGGTTATTGTAGATGCAGCGCATGGCGCGCATTTCTTTCTGGATGACAGATTTCCGAAGGATGCTGTGGCGGGCGGAGCGGATATTGTGATTCACAGTATTCATAAAACGCTGCCAGCGCTGACACAGACTGCGCTTTTGCATGTGCAGGGAGATTTGATTGACCGGATGCGCTTACGGCGTTTTTTACAGATTTATCAGACAAGCAGTCCCTCCTATATTTTGCTGGCGGGAATAGAACAGTGCATTTCTATTTTAGAAAACGAAGGAAAAGCTTTATGTGACCGTTTCTTTGCTGCAAATGAAAAATTTGCACAAAAGACGGCGGCATTACAGAAAATAAAAATACTTTCCGAAGAGGAATATACCGCAAAGGGACAGCGGCTTGTGCTTGATGCGGGAAAAAAGATTCTTTCGGTACGTGGCACAAAGCTGACAGGACAAGCTTTGCACAGCTGCCTGCTTCAAAGCTATCACTTGCAGATGGAGATGGCAGGTGTTGATTATGTGACGGCAATTATGACGATAGCGGATTCTAGGGAGGGCTTTTTACGCCTTGCGGATGCGCTGCTTGCAATCGATAAGACACTGCTGTCATCAGAGAGAGAGCCATTGGTAAAGGAGATAGCATATCCAGAAGCTGTTTGTGATATTTTTACAGCGATGGAGGCTGCTTCTGAGCAGGTTTCGCTTTCAGAATGTGCCGGAAGGGTTTCAGCAGGATTTATACAGATTTATCCGCCGGGGATACCGCTTATCGTTCCGGGGGAGATTTTTACAGAGGTGGTAAGGGAGCGGCTTATGCTTTATAGGCGGCTCGGACTTACCATAGAAGGAATGAATGACCAGAATCAAACAGTAACAGTCATCAGGAAGGAGACTTATGCGTAAAACAAAGATTATATGTACAATTGGACCGGCAAGCGAGAGCGAGGAAAATTTAAGAAAGCTGATGAAGGCAGGCATGAACGTTGCCAGATTTAATTTTTCTCATGGCAGCCATGAGGAGCATAAGGTGAAATTTGCAAGGGTGCTCAAGGTAAGCGGAGAGCTTGGCGTGTCAGTGGCAACGCTTCTCGATACCAAGGGACCGGAAATCCGTCTGCGTGATTTTGCAGCAGGAAAGGTAGAATTAAAGGCAGGACAGGACTTTATTCTGACAACAGAAGAAATTCTTGGAGATGAAACAAAGGCTTCTATCACATACAAGAATCTGAAGGAGGATGTAAAGGAAGGCTCCCGTATTTTGATTGACGATGGAAAAATCGAGATGGAAGTTAAGAGGATAGAGGGAGAGGAGATTATCTGTAAGATTTTAAATGGCGGCATGGTTTCCAATCACAAGGGAATTAACGTACCCGGCGTAGAACTGACAATGCCGTATATCAGCGATGTGGACAGAGCGGACATTATGTTCGGCGTACAGATGGGGTTTGATTTTATTGCGGCATCCTTTGTCCGCAATAAAGAGGACGTGCTTGCAATCCGTGAAATTCTGGATGAAAACAAGAGCCCGATTAAGATTATTTCCAAAATAGAGAGCTTACAGGGAATTCAGAATCTGGAAGAGATTCTTTCTGTATCGGACGGTATCATGGTAGCCAGAGGAGATATGGGCGTAGAGCTGCCGATGGAGGAAGTACCGATTATCCAGAAAAAGATGATAAAGATGGCGGTAGCGGCTGGAAAGCATGTTATTACAGCAACACAGATGCTGGAATCCATGATTCACAATCCGAGACCGACAAGAGCAGAGGCAAATGACGTTGCAAATGCAATTTACGACGGAACGACAGCAATTATGCTTTCCGGCGAGAGCGCTGCCGGCAAATATCCGGTGGAAGCAGTGGAAACGATGGCGAGAATTGCAGAGCGGACGGAAAATGCAATCGATTACGACAGCCGTATGCTCAGAAGCACACCTCGAAATCTGGATGATGTAACGACCGCAATTTCCTATGCGACCTGTACGACTTCCATGCGTCTTTCCGCACAGGCAATCATCACGGTTACGATGTCAGGCTTTACCGCAGGTATGGTGTCCAGATATAAGCCGAAATGCCAGATTGTCGCATGCAGCGTAAATCCGCGTGTATGCCGTCAGATGGCGCTGATGTGGGGTGTAACGCCGATATTGATGTCAAAGGAAGAGACGACGAAGGAACTGTTTGACGAGGCAATTTACCTTGCAAAGAAGCATGGACTGGTTGAAAATGGAGACACAGTGGTACTTACCGCAGGTATGCCGCTCGGCGTATCAGGTAAGACAAACATGATACAGGTAATGGAAGCATAGAGGAAAAGATGGGTAAAATTTTCTATATTATGGGGAAAAGCTCCTCCGGTAAGGATACGATTTACCAGAAGCTGCTTGCGCAGAAGCAAAATACGCTTCATACGATTGTGATGTATACGACGCGCCCAATCCGTGATGGTGAGAAAAACGGCGTAGAGTATTTCTTTGTCAATGAAGCGCAGGCAGAGCAGATGGAAAAAGAGGGAAAAATCATAGAGCTGCGTTCCTATCGGACCGTTCTCGGAATATGGAAGTATTTTACTGCGCGGGATGAGCAGATTGATTTAGAGCATCAGGACTATCTGATGATTGGAACGCTGCAGTCCTACCGCAAAATGGTGCAGTGCTTTGGAGAGGAACAGATTGTACCAATCCTGATTGAGCTGGATGACGGAATCCGTCTCCAGCGGGCGCTTGACCGTGAGAAGATGCAGAAGCACCCGAATTATCAGGAGCTTTGCAGACGCTATCTGGCGGACGATGAGGATTTTTCGGAAGAAAAGTTAAAGGAAGCCGGTGTAGGGAAGAGATTTTATAATGATGATCTGGAAAGATGTCTTACAGACATCAGAGCTTACATAGAAGAGCGGAGGTAGTCGGTATGGATATTAAGGTCAATGCAGTTTCACAGCCGGCTCCGGTAGAACAGCCCCAGCAGACTGTACAGGGAGATGGAAGCTTTAAGTTTACGCTTGCCAGCCACATCGAGGAAGCCGGTCTGCAGGCGCGCTTAAACACCATGATGGAAGAGATTACCATGCAGGGTAATAAGATTTCCAAAAAGATGGATGTCAAGGACATGAAGCGCTATCGGGGCATGATTAAAGAATTCCTAAATGAAATCGTAAGCCGTTCCCATTCTTTTTCGAGAGAAAATTTCTTGGATAGGCGGGGGCGGCACCGTGTATATGGCATCATCCGCCTTGTGGATGAAAATCTGGATGAACTGGCAAAAGAGCTGGTAAAGGATGAAAAGGACCACATTAAGATTCTGGAAAGAATCGGAGAGATACAGGGGCTTTTATTGGATATTTTCACGTAGGATGCGGGATGAAATACAGGGATTCCCGAATGGAAAGGATTACAAAAGTGGCAAAATTTGCGGATATTATCGGACAGGAACAGCTCAGGGAGCATTTACAGAATGCAATCAGATTAAAAAAGGTTTCGCACGCATACATCATCAATGGAGAGCGGTGCGCAGGCAAGGAATTTATTGCCAATATCTTTGCAATGGCGCTGCAATGCGAGCGGGGCGGCGAAGAACCCTGTCAGGAGTGTCATTCCTGCAGACAGGCGCTGTCCGGAAATCAGCCGGATATTATCCGGGTAACACATGAAAAGCCGAATACCATAGGCGTAGAGGATATTCGTACGCAGATCGGTGCGGACATTGCCATTAAGCCCTACAGCAGCCCATATAAGATTTATATTATGAATGAGGGCGAGAAGATGACGGTGCAGGCGCAGAATGCTCTGCTGAAAACGCTGGAGGAACCGCCCGCGTACGGCATTATTCTCATTTTAACAACCAATGCGAACTCTTTGCTTCCGACTATTTTAAGCAGATGCACGCTTCTGAATATGAAGCCGGTCAAGGACGAGGAAGTTAAAAAGTATCTGATGGAAGAGATGCAGCTTCCTGATTATAAAGCTGACATCTGTGTCGCTTTTGCAAGAGGAAACATCGGAAAGGCAAGACTGCTTGCAAGCAGCGAAGAATTTGAAAACATCCGTGAGGACGCGGTCACGCTGATGAAATATATTGATGAGATGGAACTTCCAGAAATTGTCGCCGCGTTGAAAAAAATCAATGAATATAAGCTGGAAATCAGTGATTATCTGGATATTATAGCAATCTGGTACCGGGATGTGCTTTTGTTCAAGGCAACAAATGACGTAAATCACTTGATTTTCAAAGAGGAAATACAGTATATTAAAAAAGCAGCGGGTAAGAGCGGCTATGAAGGAATCGAGAGGATTTTAGAGGCGCTTGATAAGGCAAAGACCCGTTTAAATGCAAATGTCAACTTTGATCTGACGATGGAGCTTCTTCTTATGACGATCAGAGAGAACTGATGTGAGGTAGATAGATTATGATAAAGGTAGTAGGCGTTAGGTTTCGGACGGCAGGAAAGATATATTATTTTGATCCTCTGAATTTTCAGGTAGGACGCGGGGATCATGTGATTGTGGAAACTGCCAGAGGCGTTGAATTTGGTACAGTAGTCGGCAGCGTCAGAGAGGTGACGGACGATAAGGTAATCCAGCCGCTGAAGCCAGTCCTGCGTGTAGCGACAGAGCGCGACGAGGAGCAGGAGCGCAGAAATAAAGAAAAAGAGAAGGATGCGTTTAAGATTTGCCTTGAAAAAATCAAAAAGCATAAGCTGGAGATGAAGCTGATCGACGCAGAATATACATTTGATAACAATAAGGTTTTGTTTTATTTTACCGCAGACGGAAGAATTGATTTCCGTGAGCTGGTAAAGGATCTGGCGTCTGTTTTTAAGACGAGGATAGAGCTTCGCCAGGTTGGTGTGCGGGATGAAACGAAGATTATCGGCGGTATGGGAATCTGCGGGAGAACCCTGTGCTGTCATGCACATTTATCAGAATTCGTTCCGGTATCCATCAAGATGGCGAAGGAACAGAATCTTTCATTAAATCCGACAAAAATTTCCGGTGTGTGCGGCAGACTGATGTGCTGTCTCAAGCATGAGGAAGAGACCTATGAGGAATTGAACCGCAAGCTTCCCGGCGTTGGTGATTTTGTAACGACACAGGACGGCTTAAAGGGCGAGGTCGCAAGTGTGAATGTGCTGCGCCAGCTTGTCAAGGTCGTTGTGACAGTGGATGATGAAAAGGAAATCCACGAATACAAGGCGGACCAGCTCCGCTTTAAAAAACGGCATGGAAAACGCGATAAGAATAAAGATGATATGGACGCTGAACTGAAAGCGCTTGAAAAGCTGGAAAAACAGGAAGGAACGTCAAAGCTCGATGACAACTGAGTTAAAGGCGGGCGAGCGCATAGATGATTTGCAGCGCAGTAATCTTAAGATTATCCAGAGCACAGGAAAATTCTGCTTTGGGATGGATGCAGTGCTTCTTTCGGGCTTTGTAAGGATACGTCTGGGCAGCCGTGTGCTCGATATGGGAACCGGCACGGGTATTTTACCGCTGCTGCTCTCTGCAAAAACGCAGGCGGCGCATTTGACAGGGCTGGAAATCCAGCCGGAAAGTGCGGACATGGCGAGACGGAGCGTGCTTTTAAATCATCTGGAGGAAAAGATTGCAATAGTGGAGGGCGACCTTAAGGAGGCTTCCGCTTTATTTGGAAGCGCGGCCTTTGATGCAGTTACCTGCAATCCGCCCTATATGATTGGCGCACATGGCTTAAAGAGTCAGGAAACGCCAAAGGCGATTGCAAGGCATGAGATTCTTTGCACTTTTGAGGACGTCGCAAGGGAGGCGGCAAGGGTATTAAAGCCCGGCGGACGATTTTTCCTTGTGCACAGACCCTTTCGCCTGGCAGAGATTATCAAAACGTTGCTCTCCTACAAGCTGGAGCCCAAGCGGATGCAGCTGGTATACCCTTATGTGGATAAGGAGCCCAATATGCTGCTGCTGGAGGCGTGCAAGGGCGGAAATTCCCGCATGACGGTGGAAAAGCCCCTGATTGTATATAAAGAGCCGGGGGTCTATACAGAAGAAATTTATCAGATTTATGGATATTGATAGAAAATAGAGCGGTTTCGGAGTAAGGATACAGGATTTTCTTATGTGTGGAAAATTATTTTTGTGCGCAACGCCAATCGGCAACTTACAGGATATGACGCCGAGAGTTTTGGAGGCGCTTGCATCTGCGGATTTGATTGCCGCAGAGGATACGAGAAACAGCATAAAGCTCCTCAATCATTTCGGTATTTCCACACCGATGACGAGCTATCATGAATATAACAAAATAGAAAAAGCAAAATATCTGACGGATGTAATGCGGGAGGGCAAAAACGTAGCGCTGATTACCGATGCAGGCACACCGGCGATTTCCGACCCGGGCGAAGTGCTTGTAGCGATGTGTCAGGAGCAGAATATTCCCGTAACTTCACTGCCGGGACCGGCAGCATGTATTACAGCGCTGACCCTGTCCGGGCTTTCTACAAGGCGTTTTTGCTTTGAAGGGTTTCTGCCGTCCGATAAAAAAGAAAAAAAAGAGATTCTGGAAGAATTAAAAGAAGAATCGCGTACAATCATTCTTTATGAGGCACCGCACAGGCTGGTGCGTACGCTGGCAGAGCTTTTGGAAACACTTGGCGAGCGGAGGCTGACGCTGTGCCGGGAGCTGACAAAGAAATTTGAAACCGTAATTCCCACAACCTTAAAGGGAGCGCTCTCCATCTACGAGGAAGAGGAGCCGAGAGGCGAATATGTGCTTGTGCTGGAAGGAAAGAGCATAGAGTGTAAAAAGCAGGAGGAGCAGGAACGCTGGCAGCAGCTTTCTGTGGAAGAGCATGTAGCACTGTATGAAAATCAGGGCATGAGCAGAAAGGAAGCCATGAAGCAGGCGGCTATGGACAGAGGAATTTCCAAACGGGAGGTTTACGGCTACTTCATTCGGTAATTTGATAAAAAATAGTTGACAAACATAGGAGTGCAACATATACTTTGAATGTCAAACTATTTTAGAACATAAAAACTTAACCAAATAAAAGGAGCGAAAACTATGTTAGAGAGAGTAAAAGAAATCATTCAGGAGCAGTTAAATTTAGACGGTGTTGAAATCACAGAAGAATCTTCCTTCAAAGAAGATCTTGGAGCTGATTCTCTGGATTTATTTGAACTGGTTATGGCATTTGAAGAAGAATACGGCATTGAGATTCCTTCCGAGGATCTTGAGAACATTACAACCGTAGGCGCTGTAATCGAATACATGAAGAATAAGGGCGTTGAAGCATAAATGGAAACGAGAATAACAAAGCTTCTGGGAATTGAATATCCGATTATCCAGGGCGGTATGGCATGGGTTGCAGAGTATCATCTCGCAGCGGCAGTATCGGAAGCAGGCGGGCTTGGAATTATTGGAGCAGGCGGTGCGCCGGCAGAATTTGTCAGAGAGCAGATTCAAAAGACAAAAGAAAAGACAGATAAGCCGTTTGGCGTAAATATTATGCTGATGAATCCCGAAGCGGATGCGATTGCAAGGGTTGTTGTAGAAGAAGGCGTTAAGGTAGTAACGACCGGTGCGGGCAATCCGGGCAAATACATGGCAATGTGGAAGGAAGCGGGCGTTAAGGTCATTCCTGTCGTAGCAAGTGTGGCGATGGCAAAGATGATGGAGCGCGCAGGCGCAGATGCTGTTGTCGCTGAGGGTATGGAGTCTGGCGGACACATTGGGTCTGCAACAACGATGACACTGGTTCCGCAGGTAGTGGACGCTGTGAAGATTCCGGTTATCGCAGCAGGCGGTATCGCAGATGGCAGAGGCTTTGCCGCAGCGTTTATGCTTGGTGCAGAGGCTGTACAGATGGGTACCCGCTTTGTAGTAGCGAAGGAATCCATTGTGCATGAAAATTATAAGCAGAAGGTTATCGCTGCAAAGGACATTGATTCCGAAGTGACCGGAATGAGCCATGGTCATCCGGTACGTCAGATTCGCAACAATATGACGAGAGAATATCTGAAGCTGGAAAAGGAAGGCGCACCCTTTGAAGAACTGGAGCACCTTACACTTGGTGCGCTGCGTAAGGCAGTGGTAGAAGGCGATACCGTAAACGGTACGCTGATGGCGGGACAGATTGCCGGATTAGTAAAGAAAGAACAGACCTGTGCTGAAATGATTCAGGAAATCATGGAGCAGGGCGAGGCGCTGCTTGGCAGACGGTAGATATACGTGAAATACAAAGGAGGTCATAACAGACCTCCAATTTCACATTTTAATACTTTGAATTTCAAAGTAAAAAGGAGAGGACTATGAGCAAAATTGCATTTATGTTTCCGGGACAGGGAGCACAGTACATCGGAATGGGAAAGGATTTTTATGACGCAGTGCCGGAAAGCCGCAGAATGTTTGAACTGGCGAGCGAGGCAAGCGGACTTGACGTAGCGGCGCTCTGCTTTGAAGAAAACGAAAATATCAATATTACGGAATATACGCAGATTGCCATGCTGGCTGCAGAGGTTGCCATGCTGAAGGCAGTAGAAGAGCGTGGCATAAAGCCGGATGTAACCGCAGGACTTTCACTGGGCGAGTACGGTGCATTAGTGGCAAGCGGCGTTATGAGCGAGGCAGATGTATTTAAGGTAGTGCGTAAGCGCGGACTGTATATGCAGGAGGCAGTGCCGACTGGCGGCGCAATGACAGCGGTGCTTGGACTTGACGCAGATGTTATTGAGAAGGTATGTGAGGAGACCCCGGGTATCGTATCCATTGCAAATTATAACTGCCCCGGACAGATTGTAATTACCGGTGAGGAGGCTGCTGTTTCAAAAGCTGCGCAGGCGCTGGCACAGGCAGGCGCAAAACGCTGCGTACCATTAAAGGTGAGCGGACCGTTTCATTCGAAGATGCTCACCGGCGCAGGTGAAAAGCTGGGTAAGGTGCTTGCTGATGTAGAAATCGGAGAAATAGAGGTTCCGTATCTGGCAAATGTGACTGCAGATTATGTGACGGATAAGGGACAGGTTAAGGAACTCCTTGAAAAGCAGGTATCCTCTTCTGTCAGATGGCAGCAGACCATTGAGAGGATGTTGGCGGACGGCGTAGATACCTTTATCGAAATCGGACCGGGAAAGACTTTGTCCGGATTTATGAGAAAAATTAACAGGGATGTAAAGACCATCAATATAGAGAAGCTTGCGGATTTGGAAAAATTAGCGGAGCTTCAGTAAGAAAAGGCGGAGAAAATAATATGTTAAGTGGAAAAATAGCGTTGGTAACAGGCGCGAGCAGAGGAATCGGAAGACAGATTGCGCTGACACTTGCAGGCTATGGCGCGACGGTTATCGTAAATTATAATGGTTCTGCCGATAAGGCACAGGAGGTCGTAGCGCAGATTCAGGCATCAGGCGGCAGTGCAGAAGCCGTTCAGTGCTCTGTGGCAGACTTTGAAGCCTGCGGAAAAATGATAACCGACATTCTGGCAAGCTATGGAAGAATTGATATTTTAGTCAACAATGCGGGAATTACAAAGGACAACCTTGTTGCAAAAATGACAGAGGCAGATTTTGACGCAGTAATCGCAACGAATCTGAAGGGATGCTTCAATACCATTAAGCATACCTATCGCGCGTTCCTGAAGCAGAGAAGCGGCAGAATCATAAATATGACAAGCGTGTCAGGAATTCTCGGAAATGCAGGACAGGCAAATTATGCTGCTTCCAAAGCCGGCGTGATAGGTCTGACCAAAACAATGGCAAGGGAGCTGGCAAGCAGAAATATTACAGTAAATGCGATTGCCCCGGGCTTTATTGATACGGATATGAGTCAGGCAATGACGGATGCGGCAAAGGAAGCAACGATTGCACAGATTCCGTTAAAGCGGATTGGAAAGCCTGAGGATATTGCAGAGACGGCGGCATTTCTCGCAAGCGATAAGGCTTCTTATATTACAGGACAGGTCATCAGCGTAGACGGCGGTATGGCAATCTAGGGAAAGAGAGGAAAAAACATGAGCAGACGAGTAGTTGTAACCGGTATGGGCGCAATCACCCCAATCGGACTGAGCGTGGATGAATTTTGGGAGAGTGTAAAGGCACAGAAAACCGGTTTTGCAGAGATTACCAAATTTGATACAACAGATTATAAGTGTAAGCTGGCAGCAGAGGTAAAGGGCTTTGACGCCAAGAATTATATGGATTTTAAGTCCGCAAAGCGCATGGAGGCATTTTGCCAGTATGCAGTAGCGGCTTCCAAGGAAGCGATTGAGGATGCAGGACTTGATATGGAGAAGGAGGATGCTTTCCGTGTAGGCGTAGCGATCGGTTCCGGCATCGGTTCCCTACAGGCAGTAGAGAGAGAGTATAAAAAGCTTCTGGAAAAAGGACCCGGCCGTGTGAATCCGCTGCTTGTTCCAATGATGATTTCCAATATGGCGTCAGGAAATGTATCTATTCTTTATGGATTAAAGGGAAAGAGCTTAAATGTTGTAACAGCGTGTGCAACGGGAACCAATTCCATTGGAGAGGCATTCCGCTCCATTCAGTATGGTGATGCAGACGTTATGCTTGCAGGAGGTACCGAAAGTAGCATTACGCCGATTGGTGTGTCAGGCTTTACAGCTTTGACAGCATTGTCCTCCAGCACGGATGTAAACCGCTGCTCGATTCCGTTTGATAAGGAGAGAAGCGGCTTTGTCATGGGCGAAGGCTCTGCGGTAGTCGTGCTTGAAGAGCTGGAGCATGCAAAGAAGAGGGGCGCAAAAATCTATGCAGAGGTAGCTGGCTATGGCTCGACAAGCGACGCCTTCCATATTACTTCTCCGGCAGAGGACGGCGCAGGCGCAGCAAAGGCAATGGAATATGCGATTGCGGATGCAGGTATTTCCAAGGATGACGTTATGTATATCAATGCGCATGGAACGAGTACACATCATAATGATTTATTCGAAACAAGAGCAATTAAGCTTTTATTTGGCGAACACGCAAAGGAAATGAAAATCAATTCCACGAAATCCATGATAGGACACCTGCTCGGCGCAGCAGGCGCGATTGAATTTATCACCTGCGTAAAAGAGATGACTGAGGGCTATCTGCATGCGACTGTTGGTTATCAGGTACCGGATGAGGAATGTGATTTGGATTACTGCAAGGAGCCGGCAGAATGTGAGATTTCCTATGCACTTTCGAATTCTCTTGGCTTTGGCGGACACAATGCAAGTATTTTGATTAAAAAATACGAAGCATAAAGAATAGGGGGGAATGGGATGTCAGTATTGACAGCAAAAGAAATCATGGAAATCATACCGCACAGACAGCCGTTTATGCTTGTGGATACGATTGAGGAACTGGAGGCAGGAAAACGCGCTGTTGGAAAAAAATGCGTTTCCTATAATGAGCCGTTTTTTGCAGGACATTTTCCGGCAGAGCCGGTTATGCCAGGCGTTCTGATTATAGAAGCGCTTGCGCAGGTAGGAGCGGTTGCGATTTTGAGCCTTCCGGAGAATAAGGGGAGAACTGCTTATTTTGGGGCAATCAATTCAGCCAAATTCAAGGGAAAGGTTGTTCCGGGAGATGTACTGCTGCTGGAAACCGAGATTATCAAGTCAAAGGGTCCAATCGGCATTGGCAGCGCAAAGGCTTATGTAAATGATAAGATAGTTGCACAGGCGGAGCTTACCTTCGCGCTGGGAAAAGCGGAGCAGGCGCATGCAGAATAAAGAAAAAACATATCTGCAGATTGGCGACCTCTGTGCCAGCGTACCTGTTATTCAGGGTGGAATGGGCGTTGGCATCAGTCTTTCAGGGCTGGCAGGTGCAGTAGCTGCCGAGGGCGGCGTTGGCATCATTTCCACAGCACAGATTGGGTATCGGGAGCCGGATTTTGACGAGCATCCGATTGAAGCGAACCTGCGTGCGATTGCAAAAGAAATCAAACTGGCGAAGGAAATCGGAAACGGCGGTATTGTCGGCGTAAATATTATGGTTGCGACCAGAGAGTATGACCGCTATGTAAAAGCGGCGATTGAGGGGGGCGCAGATCTGATTATTTCCGGCGCAGGGCTGCCGGTAAACCTTCCGCAGCTTGCAGCGGGCAGCAGTGTAAAGCTCGCTCCTATCGTTTCCAGTGTAAAATCCGCAGAGGTTATTTTGAAATACTGGCAGAGAAAATACGACAGACTGCCGGATCTGGTAGTAATCGAGGGACCGAGAGCCGGCGGACATCTGGGCTTTCGCATGGAGGAGCTGCAGGAAATTGACGATGCAGCCTATGATGAGGAAATAAAACGCATCATTGCCTGCGTCCAGACCTATGCAAAGGCAAAAGAGAAGGAAATTCCTGTAGTCGTTGCAGGCGGCGTATACGAGCGGGCGGATATGGAGCATTATATGGCGCTTGGAGCGGCAGGCGTGCAGATGGCGACCCGTTTCGTGACAACCTACGAATGTGATGCTGCGGATGCGTATAAGCAGGCTTACATAGATGCAAAAAAAGAGGATATTGTGATTGTGAAAAGTCCGGTCGGCATGCCCGGCCGCGCGATTCTCAATCCCTTTATGGCGCTTGCCGCAAAGGGACCCATTCCACATGGAAAATGTCATCTGTGCATCAGCACCTGCAAACCTGCGCAGACGCCGTACTGCATAACAGAGGCGCTTGTCAATGCAGCAGTGGGAAATATCGACAAGGCGCTGCTTTTCTGCGGCAGCAACGCATACCGCGCACAGAAACTGGAGCATGTGAAAGACATCATGGATGAGTTCAGATAAATGGAGCAGAGAGGATAAGATGACAACAAGAATAATCGGAACAGGAAGCTGTCTGCCAGAAACGGTGGTAACAAACGACTTTCTGTCTACAATCATGGATACTTCGGATGAATGGATAACGACAAGAACAGGAATCCGCGAAAGACACCTTGTCAAAGATGAGACAACGACAAGTCTTGCTATCGGGGCGGCAAAGCAGGCGCTTGCGGCAGCAGGCGTTGCGCCGGCGGAGCTTGACTTAATCATTGTTGGAACGGTAAGCGGCGACCATGTAACGCCTTCAACCGCCTGTGAGGTGCAGGCAGGACTTGGCGCGGTCAATGCGGCGGCATTTGACATCAATGCGGCATGCTCAGGCTTTTTATTTGGTCTGCATACCGTCAATGCGTATATCCGTTCCGGGATGTGTAAGACGGCGCTGGTTATCGGTGCGGAGAGCCTTTCAAGGATTATGGACTGGAATGACAGAAGCACCTGTGTACTTTTTGGAGACGGAGCGGGTGCCGCTGTCGTACGTGCAGATGAAACCGGTCTGCTTGCCTATGAGCAGGGAACAGACGGCGAAAAGGGCAGGCATCTGTGCTGCCCGAACAGGACAAATAACAACCCGCTTATTCAGACGGATAAGTCACTTGGCTATACGAAGATGGACGGACAGGAAGTGTATAAATTTGCAGTAACCTATGTTCCGGCTTCTATTCTGCGGGTATTGGAGGAAGCGAAGCTCCAGCCGGAGGATATTAAATATTATATTCTGCATCAGGCAAACCTGCGTATCATCCAGTCGGTTGCAAAACGTCTGAAGCTTGACGAAGACCGTTTCCCTATCAGTCTTGACCACTGTGGAAACATATCGGCTGCCAGCGTGCCGATTCTGTTAGATGAGGTAAACAAAAAGGGCATGCTGCAAAAAGGCGATAAGCTGATTCTCTCCGGTTTTGGCGGAGGACTTACCTGGGGCACCTGTTTGATTGAATGGTAATTGCAAACTGGGGATATTATCTGCTATAATAGGAAATAGGTATTATTTTTGGGGATAAAACAAAAGACAGGGTTTCCGGGAGGCAGATATGAAGTTTGTAAAAACAGAAGACATGGAGATTGGGGAAGTAATCGGAAAACCGATTTATAATAACAAAGGGGTTTTGTTATATAACAGCGGTTTAAAGATTGATGAGATGATGCTGACACAGTTTCGGGCAATGGAGCTGTACGGTACTTATGTGCTGGACAATGCTGAGCCCGTTCCGACTATGACGGAGGAGGAGAGGGACTTTGAGTGTTTTCAGTCCGTCTATACCTATCATGTCAACGATATACTGACCTCTGTGATTGAAAATAAGGGTGTAAAAGGAAAGGAAGAACTGGTCAATCTGCTCTGCACGCGCTTCGGCACGGTGACAAAGCGGCGGATTTTTAACCAGTGTATCCGTTCCGAAAAAGATTTTGTATGCAAACATACGCTGAATGTAGCAATTCTTTCGGCGATGATTGCTGATAAGCTGAAGTTTGAGCAGAAGGAAAAGAAATATCTGATTGAGGCGGCGCTTTTCCATGAAATCGGAAAGCTGTTTGTACCGCCGCAGATTCTGAATAAAAAGGGTTCTCTGACAGATGACGAGATGTGGACGATGAACTGCTGTCTGCTGAGGGGCTTTGAACTGCTGGAGAGAAACTACCAGTATCCTGCCGGTGTACGCAGGTATATTATACAGCTTTCCCAGGAGCTTTCGATGAAGCTTGGAAAGAATGTGCGCAGAGAACAGGCGCTTCTGCCGGGCACGAAGATTTTACAGGTGGCGGATATTTATGATATTTTGACGGCAATCCGTCCTTATAAGGAGCCGGTTTCCGCATTTTCCGCCCTTCAGATTATCCGTAAGGAGCCTGAGAAATATGATGAAAGAACTGTAGATGCGCTTGAGGACTGCCTGAATGTGCTTCCGGTAGGTTCTTATGTCAGACTCAGCAATAAGGAGCAGGCGATTGTTGTCAGTGAAAACCCGGGCTCATTATTCCGCCCGGTTGTGCTCAGCTTAAAGAGCAATCAGCTCTATGATTTAAGCCAGCGCTCTGTGCGTGAGAAGGTACAGATTCTGGATACTGAGTTTACAACAGACAACCGCTTAAAGATTCAGCCGGAGCGTGTAAAGGAACTTATGCACTGATTCTGGATAAACTGCTTGCAATTTCTGCAAAACCTGCTAGAATAGTCTCTGCAATGTATAATTATGCAGCCTGAGGTGGCTGCAGGCAAGGAGGAGACAAACTATGAAAAAATTAGCAGCATTATTTATGGCAGTATGCGTAGCAGCATCCCTGAGCGCATGCGGCAGCAGTGCAGAAACAGAGACTGCGGCTCCTGCAGAGACCACAGCACAGACAGAGGCGGCTGAAACAGAAGCAGCAGCGGCAACAGACGCTATCCCGAATACCGTAAATTCTCTGGATGACCTTCCGGGAAAGACAATCGGTGTACAGCTTGGTACAACAGGTGATATTTACGCAAGTGATTATGAGGCAGAGGGCTCTACCATTGAACGTTACAATAAAGCGGCAGACGCTGTACAGGCGTTAAAGCAGGGCAAGATTGACTGCGTTATCATTGATGCACAGCCGGCAGCAGCTTTCGTAGAGAAAAATGACGATTTAACAACGCTTGACGAGGACTTCGCAGTTGAGGATTATGCAATCTGCGTATCCAAAGACAATAAAGCGCTGACAGAAGAAATCAATGCAGCTTTAAAGGAACTGAAGGCAGATGGCGTTCTGGATCAGATCGTAGCAAATTACATCGGTGATGATACAAAGGGAACCTGCCCTTATGAATCTCCGGCTGATGCAGACCATTCCAAGGGCAAGCTGATTATGGCAACAAATGCAGCATTTGAGCCGTATGAGTATTATGAAGGAACAGAAATCGTCGGAATCGATGCAGAAATGGCAAAGGCTATCTGTGATAAGATGGGCTATGATCTGCAGATTGACGATATGGAATTCGATGCAATCATCAGTGCAGTACAGTCCGGCAAGGCTGACTTTGGTGCAGCAGGCATGACAGTAACTGAGGACAGACTGACAAGCATTGACTTTACAGATTCTTATGCAACTTCTACACAGGTTGTTATTGTAAGAAAGTAATTTGTCGATTATAATAAAATAAGTTACAGGCAAAGCGGACTGTTACGTTGTAACGGTCCGTTTTTGTGAGTGTGCCGATTTATGGAATTGTCCAAAGAGAAAGGAACAGGAAACGTGGAGGATTTTAAATTACGGTTTTATACCAACTTCATCAAAGAAGACAGATATATGTATCTGGTAAAGGGACTTGGCAACACGCTGATTATTACATTTCTGGCGGTGCTGCTCGGCATTGTGCTCGGCTTTCTGGTTGCCATCATACGTTCCACCTATGAAAAGACGGGGCGTGCAAAGATAGCCAATGCGGTCTGCAAGGTATATCTTACCGTAATCCGCGGAACGCCGATGATGGTACAGCTCATGATTATGTGCTATGTCGTATTCGGTAAATACAATATGAATAAGATTGTAGTCGCCACGCTGGCATTTGGTATCAACTCGGGCGCTTATGTGGCGGAGATTGTCCGCTCCGGTATCATGTCCATCGACCCCGGACAGCTTGAGGCGGGCAGGAGCCTTGGCTTCAGCTATGCGCAGACGATGTGGTATATTATTATGCCACAGGCATTTAAAAATGTGCTTCCTGCACTGGCAAATGAATTTATCGTCCTGTTAAAGGAGACTTCTGTCTGCGGTTATATTGGCATGATGGATCTGACAAGGGGCGGCGATATTATCCGAAGCCGTACCTATGAAGCATTTATGCCGCTGATTGCCGTTGCACTGATTTATCTGGTCATGGTAATCGCACTTTCATGGCTGGTAGGAAAACTGGAGAGGAGGCTGCGTACAAGTGAGCGTTAAGGGAGAGGTTTTATTTCAGATAGACAATTTATGCAAGGCGTTTGGCAGCAACCTTGTACTGGATCATATCAGTACGGAGATTAAGAGCGGCGAGGTCGTTGTCATTGTCGGACCTTCCGGCTCTGGAAAATCGACATTTTTACGTTCTCTGAACCTGTTGGAGACGCCTACGAGCGGGACGATTTCCTTTGAGGGCAGAAATATTACCGACAAAAAAACGGATATTAACAAATACAGACAGAAGATTGGAATGGTGTTCCAGCATTTCAATCTGTTCCCGCATAAGACCATTCTGGAAAATCTGACGCTTGCGCCAATCAAGCTGCTGCATAAGCCGCAGGCAGAGGCGGAGGCAGAAGCGCGCGCGCTGCTGAAGCGGGTAGGGCTTGAAGAAAAGGAGAATGCTTATCCTGCGCAGCTTTCCGGCGGACAGAAGCAGAGAATCGCGATTGTACGTTCCCTTGCCATGCACCCGGAGGTTATGCTTTTTGATGAGCCGACCTCAGCGCTTGACCCGGAGATGGTCGGCGAGGTTTTGAATGTAATGACAGATTTGGCGAAGGAAGGCATGACGATGGTTATTGTTACACATGAAATGGGCTTTGCCAAGGAAGTCGGCACCAGAGTGCTGTTTGTGGACGAGGGCGTAATCAAAGAGGAAAATACCCCGAATGAATTTTTTGAAAATCCGAAGCATCCAAGATTACAGGAATTCTTATCAAAAATCCTATAAGATGAATCAGCGATTCATGATACAGCATATACTGAAAAAAACAGGATATGTGTGCAGATGCTGAATTATATTTGGGGCGGCATGATTGTCATAGGAATCCTTTACGGTTCTCTGACCGGAAGGATGGATGCAGTTACGGCTGCCGCGCTTGATTCCTCCAGAGAGGCTGTTACTCTTTGCATTACGATGATTGGCGTGATGGCGCTGTGGATGGGACTGATGGAAATTGCAGAAAAAGCAGGACTGATTGACAAATGGACAAGGGCAATCAGTCCTTTTGTGTCTTTTCTGTTCCCGGAAATCCCAAAGGAACATCCTGCGCGGAAGTATATTTCTACCAATATCATTGCAAATGTACTAGGGCTTGGGTGGGCATGCACGCCTGCCGGACTTAAGGCAATGGAAGCTCTGGCGGAGCTGGAGGCGCAGCGGGGTAATCCGCAGTATCTGGAGATGGGAAGGAAGCGTACGGCAAGTAAGGAGATGTGTATTTTCCTGATTTTGAATATTTCTTCCCTGCAGCTCATTCCGGTAAATATGATTGCCTACCGGAGTCAGTATGGAAGTGCAAATCCGGCGGTTATCATTGCGCCGGCTATCCTTGCAACGGCGGTCAGCACCCTTACGGCGGTGGTTTACTGTAAAATTAAGGATAAAATGGTAAGAAAAACTTAAGGATTTTTACGCAAAATTTAGTTGGACGAAATACAAACTTGTAGTATAGTAGGGGTAGGGCTTTTAGCCCAAATAAGGAACAATGGAAAGGAATTTGGTGAACGAATGAAAAGAAAATCAGTATTGCTTTTAACTTCCATGCTGTTTGCTGCGCTCATGCTTGGCGGCTGCGGCAAAAAGGCAGAAGAAGAGAGCGCATCCATGCTGGATGATATTAAAGAGGAAACGGTAGAGGCGCAGATAGAAGAGGAAGAGACCGAGGAGACAGAGGTCGTAGAGGAAAACCACGACGGTATGTACCGCAGCGAGCTTACCAACGAGTGGATTGATGAGAGCCTTAAGAATCAGCGTCCGATTGCAGCGATGGTGGACAATGAGAAGACAGCGCTTCCGCATTATGGACTCAGTGATGCAGACGTTGTATATGAAATCATGAACAGCACCAAAAATGACAGAATTACCCGTCTTATGGTACTTGTAAAGGATTGGGAAAAGATTGAGCAGCTCGGAAGTATCCGAAGCACGAGACCGACTAATATCCTGCTTGCTGCAGAGTGGAATGCAGTGCTCTGCCATGATGGAGGTCCGTTCTACATTGACCCGTATCTTGCAAATGACTATGCGGCACATTTCAGCGGCGGTTTTGACAGAGTAAACAATGGAAAAGCAAGAGAGTTTACCGAGTATATCTGTACTGGAAATCTGGATCAGAAGTTTGACGCTTCCAAGTATTCCAAAGAGTATAATGACTTCTATCCGGGCGCACATTACAAATTTGCAGAGTCTGAAGTGACGCTTGCAGATGCAGACGGCTCTATCAGCGCAACGGAAATTTCCCTTCCGTTTAAACATAACAAATCCACATTGAAATATAATGAGGATACACAGACCTACGATTACTATGAGTATGGCAGTGCGCATGTTGACGCAGGCAATAACAATGAAGTTCTGAGCTTCAAAAATGTGCTGATTCAGAACTGTACCTTCCATCAGTATGATGAAAACGGTTATCTGATCTATAACTGCATCGATACAGGCAGAGATGGCTACTATGTAACCAATGGAAAGGCAATTCCGATTACCTGGGCAAAGACAGGAGATACCGAGCCGACACGTTATTTTGACAAGGACGGAAACGAAATCGAAATCAATACCGGAAAAACATACGTTACCTTAGTTCCGGATGATGGCTGGAACAGCATGACAATCAAGTAAATATAATGAATTTCTAATTCCGGGCAGGAGCGCATATATATGTAAAAAGCAACTGTCCGGAATTTTTTATGCTTTCTGTATTATCAAATCTTTCTAATATCATAATTCCGTTGATTATCTTTTATATTGTGGCGGAAGGTCTGCTGATGCGGACCAATATCTATGAAAACTTCATTAAAGGTGCAAAGGATGGCTTTGAGGTGGTTATCCAGATTATGCCGACTCTGATAGGGCTGATGACAGCGGTAGGAATCCTGCGCGCATCCGGCTTTTTAGAGCTGATTGGCAAGCTGACAGGCGGCGTTACAGAGCGCTTTGGCTTTCCCTCTGAGCTGATTCCGGTCAGCGTTATCAAGATGTTTTCCTCCTCTGCGGCGACAGGGCTGGTGCTGGATATTTTTAAACGCTATGGGACAGATTCGTACATTGGTCTGATAACTTCTATTATGATGAGCTGCACAGAAACTGTATTTTATACGATGTCAGTCTATTTCCTGGCAGCGAAGGTGACCAGGACGCGGTTTACGCTTTCAGGGGCGCTTTTATGCACCTTTGCAGGCATGGCGGCAAGTGTTGTAATTGCATCTGGCATGGTGCGTTAAGAAAAAATTGGAAAGAAATGCTTGACAAATGTCTGGATGCGCTATATGATACATGACAACAGAGGACGAAGGAGTCCGGACAGGTAAATGCTGTCCGGACTTTTTTTGTACAATAGGAAAAAAAACCTTGCGTTTATTGCTGTACTGCGGTAAACTGGGGAGTGTCAAACAAAAAGACAAATGTCTTTCGTGTACGGACAAAGAGTCAGGAGGATGATTTATGAAAAGAAAATTTATGGCAGTAATGTTGACAGCAGCTATGGCAGCGTCCATGCTGGCAGGCTGCGGAAGTGCTTCCGGCGGTGAGGCAGCTTCGAGCGGCGGCTCAGGCGACGTCATCAAAATCGGCGTTTTTGAACCACTGACAGGTGAGAATGGCGGCGGCGGTTCTCAGGAGGTTGATGGTATCAAGTATGCAAATGAAGTATATCCTGAGGTGCTTGGCAAAAAGGTTGAGCTTGTCGTTGTAGATAACAAGTCCGATAAGGGCGAAGCAACAACAGCAGCAACCCGTCTGGTAGAGCAGGAAGGCGTTGTAGCAGTAATCGGTTCCTATGGTTCCGGCGTTTCTATTGCAGCAGGCGATATTTTCAAAAATGCAGGCGTACCGGCGATGGGCTGCTCCTGTACAAACCCGATGGTAACACAGGGAAATGATTACTATTTCCGTACCTGCTTCCTTGACCCGTTCCAGGGTACTGTAATGGCAAACTATTGCACACAGCAGGGCTTTACCAAAGCGGCAATCGTATATCAGAACGGCGATGACTATTCCACAGGTCTTGCAAACTTCTTTAAGGCTTCCTTTGAGAAGGCAGGCGGAACGATTGTTTCCGAGGGTGTTATCCAGACAAACGATTCTGATTACAACTCTATCTTGACAAATATTAAGGCAGCTGATGCAGAGGTTATCTTTGCACCGTCATCCATTACCGTAGCAGGCGCATTTATTAAGCAGGCAAGAGCGCTTGGTATCAACTCCTTAATCTGCGGTGGTGATACATGGGAAAATGAAGCAATCATTGATGTAGCCGGTGAAGCAGCAGAGGGTGTTGTACTTTCTACCTTCTATGATGAGAACGATGCGAGCGCTTCTGATGAAGCAAAGAAATTCGTACCGGGCTTCAAGAAATATCTTGGTGATGAAAACGCAATTATCCCTGCAGTTTCCGCACTTGGCTATGATGCTTACTGCGTAGTGCTGGATGCGATTGAAAGAGCAGGCTCTACAGACGGCGATGCAATCCGTCAGGCGATTGCCGATACATCTGACTTCGTTGGCGTAACTGGTGCCATTACCTTTGATGAAAACGGAGATGCTCAGAAGGATGTAGCGATTGTTAAGGTTGTTGAGAACGGTACCTTCAAGTATCTGGATACTGTAACAGTTGCAGAATAAAAACAGGAAATGAATCCTGCAGGAGAAAGAATCCGACAAGTCGGATTCTTTCTCCCTTGTATAAAAACGTTTCTATCAGGCAGGCGGAAACGATGCAGGCTTTGGATAAGAGCTGTTTCGCGGGCGTCCGCCAAGCGTCTGTAGGACTACGGGCATTTGGCAGATGCCACGAAGGATAGAGACACAAATGTTATCAATGGAGGGAAATAGCATGAGCATGGACATTTTTCTGCAGCATCTGCTGAACGGTATTTCCGTAGGCAGTCTGTATGCACTAATTGCCATCGGCTATACTATGGTTTACGGTATTTTATTACTGATTAACTTTGCACACGGCGATATTTTTATGATGGCGTCGTATTTTATGATTTTTGCAATGGTAGACTTTGGGATGCCGGTGTGGATTGCACTGCCGTTAATTATCATACTTACGATTATCCTTGGTATGCTTTTGGAACGGTCCGCTTATAAGCCGTTACGAAACGCGCCGAGAATGTCAATTATGATTTCTGCAATCGGCGCATCCTATTTACTTGAAAATCTTGCAGTATATTTATTTACCGGTGTACCGAAGGGATACCCGGATATTCCCTGGCTGACTGCTGTTATTCAGGTTGGGAACATTTCATTCCAGGTCGTTACGATTATCGCGCCGATTCTGGTAATTCTTATCCTGATCGGTTTGATGGCACTGGTTGGCCATACCAAGACCGGTATGGCGATGCGTGCTGTTTCAAAGGATTTTGAGACGGCGAGACTGATGGGAATTAAGATTGATAAGGTTATTGCGGCGACGTTTGCAATCGGCTCCGGTCTGGCGGCTGTTGGAAGCGTTTTGTGGGGTGCAAAATATTCCTCTGTATATCCGCTGATGGGCGTTATGCCGGGACTGAAGTGCTTTGTTGCAGCGGTATTCGGCGGTATCGGAAATATACCGGGTGCGGTGCTTGGCGGCATTATCCTCGGTCTTGGTGAAACTTTACTGGTTGCATTCTTCCCTGGACTGACCGGATACAGGGACGCGTTTGCATTTGTTGTATTGATTGTCATGCTTCTGGTAAGACCGAATGGTCTGCTGGGAGAGAAGGCAACGGATAAGGTGTGATGATATGAGTAAAAAGACAAAACGAATTTGTACAGGCATTTTAATTCTTATCATAGTTATGCTGATTGCCTTATTTGATAACAATATCATAGGCAATGCATACGTAAAAAGGGTGCTGAACCTTGCGGCAATCTACGCGATTATCAGCGTATCCATGAACCTTGTAAATGGTTTTACAGGACTGTTCTCCTTGGGACAGGCGGGCTTTATGGCAATCGGCGCTTTCAGTGTTGCAATTTTTACCGTGCCTGCGGAGTACATAGATTCCATTTTCTATATTGAGCCGATGGCGCCCTGGCTGGCGGCAATCCGGCTTCCCTTTGTTGCAGCGCTGATACTTGGCGGTCTGGTAGCGGCTGCGCTTTCTCTGCTGATTGGCTATCCGGTTCTGCGTTTAAAGAGCGACTATCTGGCGATTGCAACGCTGGGCTTTTCGGAAATTATCCGTATCGTATTTACACAGCTTCAGACGATTACAAATGGTGCCTTGGGAATCAACAGGATTCCGGGAATCACGACGATGTGGGTTCCCTTTGGTGCGGCTGCGCTTTGTATTGGAATTATGCTGCTCTTAATCAATTCCTCTTATGGAAGGGCATTTAAGGCAATCAGAGAGGATGATATTGCTGCCGAGGCAATGGGTATCAATTTAAGCTTTCACAAGAATCTGGCATTTGCGGTCAGCTCCTTTTTTACCGCGATTGGCGGCGGTCTGTATGCAGCACTTCTGACCAGTGTTGACCCTAAGCAGTTTTATTTTACAATGACTTACAATTTCCTGCTGATTATCGTATTAGGCGGTATGGGCAGCGTAACGGGAACGGTAATCGCTTCCTTTATTATTACAGGTGGCCTGGAATGGCTCAGATTCTTTGACGAGCCGCTCAGCATTATGGGTGTGGAAATTCCTATTTTCCGTTCCGGTCTGCGTATGGTAGTATTCTCCATCCTGCTGATGCTGCTGGTTCTCTTCTACAGCAAGGGTCTGATGGGACAGAAGGAGTTTTCCTGGGATGGCATTTACAACTGGTGCCATAAGGTTAAGGCAAAAGTAACTAGGCCTTCCAATAAGAAGGGAGGTATGTAAGATGGCAAAGGAAGTTTTATCTGTCAGAGACATTACGATGCAGTTCGGCGGTGTCGTCGCTGTCAATAACCTTTCCCTCCATGTAGACGAAGGAGAAATCATCGCGTTAATCGGTCCGAATGGTGCGGGAAAGACGACAGCGTTTAACGTTATTACCGGTGTTTATGCACCGACCAATGGACAGGTGCAGTTTCAGGACACCATTATTTCAGCAAATTATCCGCATGGAAAAATGCGGAAGAAATATTTGGGCGAAGTGGATACCCTCGATAAATATTCGATGGTAAAATCCTTAACGCCGGATAAAATCACAAAGCTTGGCGTTGCCAGAACCTTCCAGAATATCAGGCTTTTTAAGAACCTGACGGTGTTTGACAACGTATTGATTGCAAAGCACATGCGTTCCAAGGCAAATTTCCTTTCCGCCACTTTCCGGCTGAATTATAAGGAAGAGCAGAAAAACAGGGAAGAAACGATGGATCTGCTCTCGATTCTGGGACTTGTGGATGTAAAGGACGAGATTGCGAGCGCGCTTCCTTACGGAAAGCAAAGACATCTGGAAATCGCAAGAGCGCTTGCGACAAAGCCGGAGCTGCTGCTTTTAGATGAGCCTGCAGCGGGCATGAATCCGCAGGAAACGGATGAGCTGACAGCTTTCATCAAGAAAATCAAAGAGGACTTCCATCTGACGGTATTTATGATTGAGCATCACATGGATTTGGTTATGGAGATTTCTGACAGAATCTATGTGCTTGATTTTGGAAAGCTGATTGCAGAGGGAACACCGGAAGAAATTCAGAATAATCAGCGCGTAATTGACGCTTATTTGGGGGTGCAGAAGGATGAATAGTGAAAATATTTTGGAAATTTCAGGCCTGTCTGTCTCCTATGGCGGAATCAAGGCGGTAAAGGAAATTAACTTTGTCGTACCAAAGGGAAAAATCGTAACCCTGATTGGCGCAAACGGAGCGGGTAAGAGCTCGACGCTGCGCTCCATCGTCGGACTGGAGAAGCCGGCACAGGGCAGCATCCTGTTTCAGGGTGAGGAGCTTGCGGGACTTTCTACCGATGTAATTGTGTCCAAGGGAATTACGCTGGTTCCGGAGGGCAGACGTGTATTTCCGAACCTTTCGGTTTTGGAAAACCTGAAAATCGGCGCATATATGAGAAAAGAGGATCTTGCGGCAGATATTGACTGGGTATGCGATCTGTTCCCGAGACTGAAGGAACGTTCCTGGCAGAAGGCGGGAACTCTTTCCGGCGGAGAGCAGCAGATGCTGGCAATCGGTCGTGCGCTGATGAGCAAGCCGTCCGTTATTATGATGGATGAGCCGTCTCTTGGACTGGCGCCTATCGTCGTACAGGGCGTATTTGACATCATCCATGAGATTAACAAGCAGGGCGTTACCATCCTACTGGTAGAGCAGAATGCGAATATGGCGTTAAAGGCGGCAGATCTGGCTTATGTCATGGAGACAGGACGGATTACGATGACAGGAAGCGGCGCAGAGCTTCTGGAGAATGACGAAATCAAAGCAGCATATCTTGGCAAGGCAAAAAAATAAAAGGAATATCTGTGCAATAAAGCTGATGAAATGAAAATAAGCGGTACCTGGCTGTATAACCGGGTATCGCTTTTGCTTCCCTATCTGCGCATGAGCGTGTATACTTTGGTTAGAGGAAAGTAAGATGGAAACGAAACTGGTATATTTGATAGAAATTATAGGAACGATAGCCTTTGCGTGGTCAGGCGCGATGGTTGGAATCCGCAAAAATCTGGATATTTTCGGCGTTATTGTGCTTGGAATGGTAACGGCGGTCGGCGGCGGGGTAATCCGCGACCTGCTTTTGGGACTGACGCCGCCCGGTGTTTTTCTTGACCCGGTTTATGCGGCGGTTGCGTTTTTGACTTCGCTGCTTTTGTTTCTGTTAATTTACTGGAAGCAGAAGCTGCTGGAGAGCCGGTATATGATGACCTATGAACGGCTAATGAACTTCTGTGATGCTCTTGGACTTGGACTTTTTACTGCCGTAGGGGTGCATAAGGGTTATATGCAGGGGCATGAGAGCGGCTTCTTTCTGGTATTTTTGGGAATCATAACCGGAATCGGCGGAGGCATGCTGCGCGATATGATGGCGGGCGAAATGCCGTTTGTGCTGTATAAACGTGTATATGCGATTGCGGCAATCGTTGGCGGCATCGTCTGTGAATGTCTGCTTGCGACGGATGTGTACCTTGCAATGGCGGCGGGGACACTGGCAACACTGCTTATCCGGCTGCTTGCGACCTATTACTGCTGGGATTTGCCCAAAGCGCTGCGCAGTAGAAGATAGGAGGCGGTATTGTGGATAAGACAGCAATGATAATAGCCGGTGTGGGGATAGCGCTGGTGCTCCTGCTTTTGGCGGCATACCTGCTTTTACATAGAAAGAAAAGCGTGCCGATGGATGAAATGGAGGGGCATGATTTTGAACAGTTCTGTGCGGGACTGCTGCGAAACAGAGGCTTTCTTGAGGTAGAGGTGACGAAGGGAAGCGGAGATTTTGGCATTGACATTCTGGCAGAAAAGGACGGCGTAACCTATGCAATCCAGTGTAAGCGATATGAGGGACCGGTCGGCGTGAAAGCGGTACAGGAGGCTTATGCAGGAAGGGATTACTATGACAGGATGGTAGGTGCGGTACTGACAAACCAGTATTTTACCGCGCCGGCGGTTTCAGCGGCAAAGAAGCTCAAAATCCTTTTGTGGGACAGAGGGTATCTGGAGGAAATGCTGGAGGAGATGGGCACAGAAAACGCCTACTTGCCATAAAAGCGCGCAGAGTGTTATAATTCAGAAAAGAAAAAGGAAAGGTGCCTGTAAAAGTGGACATCAATGCAGCTTTGAACGAGGTGTTCGTCAAAGTATTTAAGAATATTACCGGAATTGAAGAAAAAGTAATTCATACAGACGCCTATCAGAACGCGACGACAAACGATATGCACGTAATGGAGGCGATTGGCGTAGAGCAGCCTAAAAACATGACGAGCGTGGCAAAGGCGCTGTCCGTTACGACAGGAACTTTGACTATATCGGTCAACAGTCTTGTGAAAAAAGGCTTTGTAGAGCGCGTCAGAAGCGAGGAGGACCGGCGTGTCGTACTGGTGTCCCTGACGGAAAAAGGAAAGCGGGTCTACCGCAAGCACCAGCAGTTCCACGAGGAGCTGGTGCAGAGCATTGTTGTACAGCTTAACGACGAGGAAAAGGTGGTGCTTGAAAAGGTACTGACCAATTTAAACAAGTATTTCAAAACACTTCAGGAAAAATAACAGCTTATGGCGTGCCGATATGTTTACGAGGCTGCCAGCAGATACTCTGTAAGAATGGAAAAGGGAGCGGGCCCTGCTTTTAAAATGGACTCATGGAAGGCTTTTTCGGAAAAATCTCCTCCCAGACGTTCTTTCAGGGTATTTTTTAATGCAAGAAATTCCAGATAGCCAACATAATATTTGGGATAATTTGCAGGCTCCTCCCGGATATAGGCATACATTGCACGGGCGCTGTTTTCGTTTACGATACCGAATTTGGACAAAATCTCACAGACGGTTTCATAGTCGGCTCCCTCATAATGGATGGCAATGTCAAGCAGTGTGCACAGACAGAGCTGGATGCTGCGGCTTAAGCGCTGTGCTTCACAGCTAAGCAAAAGGTCGTCGGAGACGCCGTTTTCAGACAGAATTTCCTGTACATACTGATAGGACTGCATTTCCACATAGAGCGCCCAGCCTTCTACATAACCGCCGCAGGAAAGCAGGCTGCGGAGCGGCGGAGTTTTTTCCTTCTGGCAGCAGAGCTGATAATATACCGTCTGATAAAGGTGTCCGGGATAGCCCTCATGAGCGAGTGTGGTATACAGCTCCAGTGCATCCGGCGCGTCCTTCTGATTGATATAGATGGTATTCTGGAAGCAGTCATCCACAGGCGGCGTTAAATAAAAGGCAGGGCTGGAATAATCCTCCATACATTCAGAAACATTTTTAACCTGATGCATAATAGCCTCTTTAGATGGGGGCAGCGTTGGAAAATCGCGCGCCATGTGCTCCGTCAGACTGCAAAGCATGGTATCCGGTGTGGAAAAGCATGGGATTTCCTGTAGCTTATCCGTTAAAAGCAGGGCGCCGTCATTGCCGGTAAGAAAAACGGCATGCTCCTTTAAAAGTGTGGATAATGCCTGTGTATCTGCTTTCAGCTGTGAAAGCAGCATCTGTTTTACCTCCGGAATCGGGCGCTCGCAGCCGGTGGTCTGGCGGAACAGGAGACAGTAATAGTCTCTGCCCTCTGGAAAATGACACAGTCCAAGCGGATTTTTGCCTTTTCCTTTTAAAAGCAGGATGCCGTCTCCAAGCCTTTGATAGGCGGGCAGAACGCAGCTTAAGAGGATTTCCTGATTTTGCCCTGCAAAGGCGTCTGCCTCCTTTTGCGTAAGAAGCCCCTTGGCTGTCAGCAGGTCAAGACGCTGCTTAAAGGTAAGTTCCAGGAAATGCGTTCCCGCCTTTAAGCTGCTCTCATCTATAATAAGCTCGCATTGCTCGAGCAGCTTATCTGCGCTGTCATCCGGCATAAAGAAACCGGCGTCTGCCTTTTCCTGCTCATACTGCAAAAGTCCGTCAAAATAAGCGGGGAGCTTTGTAAGCAGGGAGAGGTATACCTCTACGTCCTGCACATTTCGAAAGGTATATTCCGATAAAAGAATAGGAAGCTGCGACTGTGCGCCACTTGCGGGGGAAAGCGGTTCACTGTAATAAGGATATTTTTCGGCTTCTATCTGCTCTGTAAGCTGCCGCTCGAGCAGACGATAGAGCAGCCTGTCATCAGCAGAGAGAAAGGCCTTTGGGATAGTATGGAGCGTTTTCTGCGCTTTGCGGCAGTCCTGGCTGGTGCGTGCGGACTGGGCAGCGGAATAAACCGGCAGAGAGGCTTTTTTTGGAGAAATGCCGTAATGCTCTGGGTGTGCCAGCGTATAGTGCATATTCAGGGTATCCGCAGACATTTCCGAACGGAAAATCTGCATCATGAAGCAGTGCAGCCTGTGCCTGGGTGATGCAGCAAAAAAGAGAAGAACGAAGAGAAAAAGTCCTGAAATCAGCAGAAGACTTTTTGCAGGCAGGGCGCGCAGCTTTGCCAGAAGTGTTTTGTAAGAGAAAGTCATAATCGTATCCTGAGATGTCCTTACAGAAAGATATGAAATCCTGAAGGGGAATAGAAATTGTCCATTTTGTATTTTATTTTTATATGGTATACTGGGATAAAAGGTGGAGAGTGAATCTGTGAGACAAAAAAATCCGAAAATCAAATATCCCATCAAGGTAAAGATGACACTGCTAGCCGTTACGGCGGCAGTGCCATTTTTGGCGGTGGTTATTTACCTGATGGCGGCGCTTATCAATTACCGCAATGTTTATGACAGTATTGTCAGTAATATGACCGTTGCCAACAGCTATAATCTTAATTTTAAAGAGGAAATGGATGAATCCCTATATAAGCTGGTGGTTGGCTATATTACCTTTGATGAGATTGGACAGGATGAATCCTTAAAAGACCCTTATGCCATGATAGCCGAGCTGCGCAGCGAGTTTGGCAACCTGATGAAGATTACGACGGATGGGGAGAGCCGCGTCTGGCTGCAAAGCCTTTTACGTAACATTGACACGCTGGAAGACCGGGTTGATGACATCCATCAAAGTCTGGATAATGGTGGCAGCTATGATGATAATATTGTGATGCTGGAAAATAACATCTATATCATGACAGAGCTGGTGCAGGATGACATTCAGTATTATATTTATTACCAGACGAAGAGCATCGAGCATCTGACGGACAGCTTAAATGAGCAGGTACATTCCTTTGTATTGTTCTGCATCGGACTGGTTGCTTTTGTTGTGCTTGCAGTTTTGATTTTTACCGTGATAATGGTCAGGGGCATTACCCGGCCGGTACAGGAGCTGTATCGTGTCACGGGCGAGATTTCAGAGGGAAATCTTTCTGTGCGTGCGAGAGTTGACAGCAACGATGAGATTAAGGTACTCTCAGACAGTGTCAATGACATGGCAGAAAATCTGGAGACGCTGGTTGAGAAGATTAAAGAGGATGAAAGAAGGATGCGGCGGGCGGATCTTCGCCTTTTGCAGGAGCAGATTAACCCGCATTTCCTTTATAATACGCTGGACACGATTGTATGGCTGATTGAAGGAAACAATTCAGAACGCGCGGTTAATATGGTAGTTTCTCTTTCCGAATTTTTCCGTCTGGTGCTGAGTAAGGGAAAAGAGTATATTACCATTCAGGAGGAGGAGCTTCATATTAAGAGCTATCTTGAGATTCAGCAGGTACGGTATCAGGATATTCTGGATTATGAAATCCATATTGACCCGGCGCTTTATCAGTATAAGATTTTAAAGCTGACGTTGCAGCCGCTGGTTGAGAATTCCCTCTATCATGGAATCAAGTATAAGCGGGCACGGGGGCTTATCTCTGTAAACGGTTCTCTAAAAGGAGAAAAGGTCTTTTTAGAGGTGTGTGACAATGGCGTCGGCATGGAAGAAGAGGAGCTTATGCGGCTTCGCCGGGAGATTCAAAGACCCTGTCAGGAGACGGAGCAGGGCTTTGGGCTTGCAAATGTCAATGAGCGGATCCGCATGAATTTCGGCGCGGAATACGGCATGACAATCGACTCTGAAAAGGGAAAGGGAACCAGTGTTAAGATTGTGATTCCGGCGGTGTATTATGGAAAGATGGATGATAAGCATGAAGCATAGAAACTATGGAAGCATTTTCAAAAAAACAGGGCTGTTTATACTGCTTTTGGGTATCGGGCTTGGCGTATGGGGCTGTGGCATGTTTCCGGATTTTGATGTAACCGATGAGATTGCTCAGGAACAGGAGCAGGCAGAGGATTTGATTGTTGTCGGCTATTCGCAGCTTGGCAGCGAATCTATCTGGCGGACTGCCAATACCGTATCCATGCAGAATGCGCTGACAAAGGAAAATGGCTTCTTTCTGATTATGGAAAATGGAAGGCAGAGACAGGAAAACCAGATTAAATCCATCCGCAGCTTTATTTCCCAGAGAGTTGATTATATAGTCTTTTCCCCTGTGACAGCCAGCGGCTGGGATACGGTGCTGCAGGAGGCGAAGGATGCGGGAATTCCCGTGATTATTGCCGACCGTATGATAGATGTGGAGGATGATACGCTGTATACGGCATGGGTCGGTACGGATGCACATGCGGAGGGTGAAAAAGCCGGCAGGTGGCTGGAGCAGGAGCTGAGAAAGAGAGGCAGACAGTATGATGACATCAATATCGTCATACTGACCGGAACAGAGGGCTCCTCCGCACAGCTTGGAAGAAGCGCGGGTTTCCATGAGATTGCAAGACGCTATGCCAACTGGCACATTCTTGCAGAGGAGAGCGGCGATTTTACACCGGCGAAGGGCAAGGAGGTTATGAAAAAATTCCTAAGGATATATCCGGATATTGACATCGTGGTATCCCAGAATGATGATATGACCTTTGGTGCGCTGGAGGCGATTCAGGATGAGGGGCTTACGACAGGAATCCGGGGAGATATAGAAATTATTTCCTTCGATGCGGTGCATTCGGCATTGGAGCTGGTAGAGGATGGCACGATTAACGTGGATATAGAATGTAATCCGGAACAGGGTGAGCTGGTTGCAGATTTGATTCACAGACTGGAAAATGGGGAGACCGTGCAAAAACAAAATCCTGTAGAAGAGAAGGTATTTTCCATCAGTAACGTAGGACTTTATATAAACGACAGAACATATTAGTAAACGGAGGAACAGACGTGATAAAGGTTTTCCTGGTAGAGGATGAAAGTATTGTCAGAGAGGGACTCAGGGATAATATGCCCTGGCAGCAGCAGGGCTATCAGTTCGTCGGCGAGGCGAGTGACGGAGAAATGGCACTGCCGATGATTCGGAAGCTAAAGCCGGACGTGCTCTTTACAGATATTAAGATGCCATTTATGGACGGACTGGCGCTCAGCCGGATTGTTAGTCAGGAATTTCCCGATATGAAAATCATTATCTTAAGCGGCTATGATGATTTTGAATATGCCCGCTCCGCAATCAGGGTCGGCGTTGAGCAGTATCTGCTAAAGCCGATTACCAAGTCTACCATGACGAAGGTGCTCTCGGAGCTGCGGGTAAAAATTGAAGCGCAGCGGCAGCAGAGCAGCTATCAGGACCAGTATCAGGATGAGATGCGGGAATATGAGAAATATTCCAGACGGATTTTCTTTGAGAAGCTGTTTGAAGGTCATATGTCTGTTCAGGAGATTTATGAAGAGGCAGGGCGGCTTGGGCTGGAAATGGACGCTCCCAGCTACAATCTGATTTTTGTCAGCCTTCAGGAAAAACGCAATCAGGAAAACAGACGGCAGGAATCCCGTGAATTTGCCAGAAAGCAGGATGAGCTTTTGCGGTTTTTGCTGCGTTACCCTGAGCACACGGTATTTCGGTGGAATATCAGTACCTATGGTATTCTTTTGCAGGGCGAGACGACGCAGATGGAGGAAATCACGGCGCGTTGTATGGAAAATATCAAACGAATCTGCGAAACCTCAGAGGTGGAATATGACTGGTATGCCGCTACGGGTGCGCCGGTAGAGCGCTTAAGCTCCCTGCCGGAGTGCTATAGCAGGACGAATCACATCTTTTCCTATCGTTTTATGATGCCCTCCGTACATATTCTGACGGAAGATCTGCTGAAGAAAATGATGCCTGAGCGTGAGGAGAGCACCATCGGCGGTGTGGACAGCGCAAAGGTGGATCCGGAGATTATCAAAGAGTTTTTAATGACGGGACGGGGCGATGAGATACAGGATTTTGTACAGAGCTATTTGCAGAGCGTGCAGGAAGCGCTGCGTTCCAAGCTTTTTCGGGATTATTTAACACTCAGCATCCGGTTTACGACGATTGCCTATGTAGAAGGCCTGGGCTGCAGCCAGAGTGAATTTCTGGAAGCACTTGGTGGCGACAGGGCGCAGGAAGCAGGTATGAGCGCAGAGGAAATTCCGTATTATTTGCAGGAAATGCTGACACAGGCGCTTCTTGTCCGTGACAGAGAGAGTGATAATCAGGGCAAGAAGATTCTGAAAAAGGCATTGGAATATATCGAAGAAAATTACACGCAGGAGTCGCTTTCCTTAAACAGCGTGGCGGGAGCGGTCAATGTGAGCGCCAACTATTTCAGTGCACTGTTTTCACAGGAAATGCAAAGCACCTTTGTAGAATATGTAACGCAGAAGCGTATGGAAAAAGCAAAGAAGCTGCTGCGCCAGAGCGAAAAGCATTCGGGCGAGATTGCGCTTGAGGTCGGTTATAAGGACCCGCATTATTTCAGCTTTGTATTTAAAAAGACACAGGGCTATACGACTCGTGAATATCGGAGCCGTCATCTTTCGTAAAGCTGCCAGGGAATTTCGGCTCTGGAGATGGGAAGCCCCCTGCACATTTCGAGCATTGCATCGGCTGCTGCATTGCCGATTTCGTGTGGCTTGTGAGAGAGTGATATAACCGGAACACCGCCAAGCTCACTTAAGTAGCTGCGCTCAAAGCAGGCAACTGTCATGTCGCGGGGGATTTCCATACCCCGGTATTGCAGCTCGCGAATCAGCCAATAAGCAATTTCATCATTATGACAGACTACCGCTGTGCAGTCTGTCATATTTTTTTCCAGAAAGGCAGAGAGAAAAGCAGTATCCTGATTTTTCTGAAGCTGTTTCAGCGTTTCGCTGTCATACCACAAAAGGTGGTGGTCCGAAAGCGGGCAGCCGCTGTCACGCAGACAGGCTGCAAAGCCCTGAAAACGTTCTATCCCCTGCTTTTCATCGCGCTGAAAGATGCCTGCAATCTGTGTATGGCCGGCATCGGTAAGGCGGCTGATAAGCAGATAGCTGCCGTAGGCATTATTATCCTTTATATAAGAAACCTCTGGAAGCCCGTCATAATAATTTGAAAGGAAAAGCAGAGGAAGCTCTTTTTCCAGGAGCGCTTTGTATAAATCCAGATTGGGATTTGGCAGAGCGCTTTTGCAGCCTTCTATGATAAGTCCCCGTAGGGGATTCTTTAAGATTTGTTTTAAAGCTTCACGTTCTTTGTCAAAGCGGCTGTCGGTAGGATAGAGCTGCAGGGAAAAGCCAGCGGCAAAAAGCCGGCTTTTGATGTCATCCATAAGGGCGGGATAGAGATATTCCTGCGAATTGGAGAGCAGCAGCCCGATGGTGCTGCTCTCTGCATTTGGCAGATGCCCGGTCAGGTAGTAGCCGCTTCCCTGTCTGCGCGATATGAGCCCTTCTTCACAGAGAAGTGTAAGAGACTGGCGGATGGTCTGTCTGCTGACATGGAACTGACTGCAAAGCTCCATTTCCGTAGGAAGCTTTGGAACGCCATTTTTTATGGAAACACGAATCAGGTCACGGAGCTGTTCTGCCAGACGGCGGTACTTTGCATACATAAAAAACCTCCAGAAAAACTAAAATATCACCGAAAAAAATACAAAACGTTCATAATTTGTTCAAAAAAATTTCATAAAAAATCCAAATAGTGAAAGAAAAAAATATAAAAAAAAGAAAATTATGGATAATTTAACGAGGGCAGCAGGGGTAAAAAATAGGAATTTAGGGAGATGAAAATCTAAAAAAAGAATACCAATCGTAAATTTTTGAATAAAAAAATCCCCTGCAAACACCCGGAAAATCAAAATTTGTATGTATCAACGAAAATTATATCATATTTGTATTGTAAAATCCACCGAAGCGTGAAAAACCGGCAGTTTATGAATTGCTAAAAAGCGAAAAAGCAGTTAAAGTAAAGGCACAGGAACAACAGAGGTTCCAAAAAACAACAAATCATGAAAGGGAGGAATTTTTCAAAATGAAAAGGAAAGTTTTAAGCGCAATTCTCAGCGTAGCAATGGTAGCTACACTCTTAGTTGGATGCGGCAGCTCTCAGGAAGCAGCAGCTCCGGCAGCAACAGAAGAAGCAGCTCCGGCAGCAACAGAAGAAGCAGCACCTGCTGAAACAGCAGACGCAGCAACAGAGGAAGCAGCTCCGGCAGCAAGCGGAGAGACAATTAAGGTTGGTTTCGCACAGGTTGGACATGAATCTGACTGGCGTGCAGCTTGTACACAGAACTATCAGGACGTTTTCAGTGCAGAGAACGGATATGAGTTATCCTTCGTAGACGCTGACAACGACAACGCAGCTCAGATCGAAGCAGTTCGTGGATTCATTCAGCAGGAACTTGATTACATCATCATTGCTCCTATCGAGACAGCAGGATGGGATACAGTACTTCAGGAAGCTCAGGATGCTGGCATCCCGGTACTTATCGTTGACCGTTCAGTAGATGCTGATCCTTCTCTGTATGAAGCACACATCGGATGCGACATGGTTGCTGAAGGTGAAACGGCTGGTAAGTGGTTAGCTGAGTATCTTGGCGGAAAAGATGCTAAGATTCTTGTAATCGAAGGTACCGTTGGTGCATCTGCATCTCTTGGACGTACAGAAGGCTTCAACAACATCGCAAAAGACCACAGCGAGTGGGAAATCCTGGATTCTCAGTCTGGTGACTTCACACAGTCTGGCGGACAGGAAGTTATGGAGTCCTACATCAAGTCCTACAAAGACTTCAACGTAGTTGTATGCCAGAACGATAACGAAGCATACGGCGCAATGGACGCAATGGACGCAGCTGGTATTACTTATGGTGTTGACGGCGACGTAACAATCATCTCCTTCGACGCTACACATGATGGACTTCAGTACACACTGGATGGAAAGATTTCCTGCAACGTAGAGTGCAACCCTCTGCAGGCTGTATTCGCAGACCAGGTTATCAAGACTCTTGAAAGCGGCGGAACACCGGATGCTGAAACAGTCGTAACAGATGAAGCATTCGTTGCACCTAGCATCACAAGCTCTCTTGCAACAACCATGACAGACGATGTACTGGCAGGACGTGCATACTAATTTTTTAAAGCAGATTTCATAAGAAACAGGGAGGGTGTTCCTGATAAGACTCCCTCCCTGTTATTATCAGGTCTCATAACGGTAGGAGGTAGAAGGATGGATAGCAATATCGCTTTGACAATGCGGGGAATCTGCATGACGTTCCCGGGAGTGCGGGCGTTAGACAACGTAGATTTTACGTTGAAGAAGGGAGAGATACGGGCACTGATGGGAGAAAACGGTGCTGGTAAATCCACCCTGATAAAATGTCTCACAGGCGTTAATAAATTTGAGGCCGGAGAGATACATGTAGACGGAATTGAAGGACCCATTGTAAATAAAGACACGATGGATGCCCAGAAGAAGGGTATTTCCACCGTATATCAGGAAGTAAACCTCTGCCCGAACCTTTCGGTGGCAGAAAACTTATTTATCGGGCGCGAGCCTTTGACGAAAATCGGTACAGTTAACCGTCGCAAGATGAATCAGATGGCGGCAAAATTGATGAAGGATCTGGAGCTGGATATTGATGTAACACAGAATCTGGAGGAATATTCACTGGCATTGCAGCAGATGATTGCGATTGCCCGTGCAGTTGATATGGAAAGTAAGGTTCTGATTCTCGACGAGCCGACCTCTTCTCTGGATGACGGAGAGGTTGAAAAGCTGTTCGGCATGATGCGCCGGCTGCGGGATCAGGGCGTTGGCATAATTTTCGTAACACATTTCTTAGAGCAGGTATATGCAGTGTGTGACGGAATCACAGTATTAAGAAACGGAACGCTGGTAGGCGAATATACAATAGAAGAGCTTCCCCGCGTAAAGCTGGTTGCAGCTATGATGGGTAAGGACTTTGATGACCTGGCATCGATTAAGCCGGAAGGCATTAAGGATTTTTCCAATGTGCCGCTTGAAATCGAAGCCAAGGGCTTAAGCCATGAAGGAACTATCAAACCGTTTGACCTTGACATCCATAAAGGAGAGGTCGTAGGTCTGACAGGACTTTTGGGAAGTGGACGAAGCGAGCTTGCCCGTGCGATTTACGGTGCGGACAGAGCACAGACCGGTACCCTTAAGGTAGACGGAAAAGAAGTAAAAATCCATGCGCCGATTGATGCCATGAATCTTGGCATGGGACTTCTGCCGGATGACAGAAAGGCAGAAGGCATCATTGGCGATATGTCTGTAAGAGAAAATATCGTGCTTGCAATGCAGGCGAAGCTGGGAATGTTTAAAAAGATTCCGATGGCAAAGCAGATTGAGATTGCAGACAAATTCATTGAAATGCTACAGATTAAGACTGCAAGCAGAGAGACCTTGATCAAACAGCTCTCCGGCGGTAACCAGCAGAAGGTAATCCTTGCAAGATGGCTTGCAACAGACCCGGATTTCCTGATTCTGGATGAGCCGACCCGTGGTATTGACATTGGTACCAAGACAGAAATACAGAAGCTGGTAATCAAACTGGCAGAGGAAGGAAAGAGCGTAATCTTTATTTCCTCAGAAATCGAAGAAATGCTGCGTACCTGTAACCGCATGGCGGTTCTGCGCGACGGTATGAAGGTCGGCGAAATCGGCATGGACGAGATGAATCAGGAAGGCGTAATGCACGCAATCGCAGGAGGTGAACATCATGAATAAGCTAAAAAGTTTAACAAAGAAGCAGTTATTCCTGCCAATATTCAGTATGATTCTTGTAATGCTTATCAATGTAATCTATGATATTGCCTGCGGCAATCCGCCGTTGTCATTCTTCCAGATTGCAACACAGGTAACGACGTCGGGGGACACCATTTTATTTGGCCGTCTGATTGACGTGCTGAACAGAGGCAGCGAGGTTGTTATTCTTGCGATTGGTATGACGCTGGTCGTATCCGCATCCGCAGGAACAGATATTTCCGTAGGTTCGGTTATGTCACTTTCTGGTGGTCTGTGCTGTATGCTTCTTGCAGGCTACGGTGTAACAAATGTTTCTGAATACAAAGTGCCGCTGGTTGTTGGTATTCTGGCAGGTATTTTGCTCGCAATCATCTGCGGTATCTTTAATGGTTTTCTGGTTGCTTACCTGAACATTCAGCCGATGGTAGCTACCCTGATTCTCTGGTCGGCAGGTCGTGCGATTGGACTTCTGCTCTGCAACAGCGCAATCGTATATGTACGTGTTCCGTCCTTCCAGTTTTTAGGCTCTTACTGTGGACCGATTCCGACGCCGATTTTGGTAGCTGCAGCCTGTGTGGCAATTACAGCGCTGATTTTGAAATTTACGGCGGTAGGCACCTTCGTACAGGCGGTAGGTATCAACAAAAAGGCAGCTCGTATTTCGGGCTTTAACTCTTCCAAGATTATCCTTATCTGCTATGCAGTATGCGGTCTCTGCGCAGGTATTGCCGGTATCGTGGCAACCTCCAGAATCTACTCGGCAGATACAAATAATATCGGTCTGAATATGGAACTTGATGCCATCCTGGCAGTTGCGCTCGGCGGCAACAGCCTCGGCGGCGGTAAATTCAATCTGGCAGGCTCTATCATCGGCGCCTACACCATTCAGGCAATTACAACAACATTGTATGCACTTAAGGTTTCCTCCGCGCAGGCTCCTGTATATAAGGCAATCGTCGTTATCCTGATTGTTGTTATCCAGGCAGAGCCGGTGAAGGCATACTTCAAAAAGCTTTCTGCAAAGAGAGTTGCAGCAAAGGAGGCGAACTAGGATGAAAAAGGTAAAAATCAGCAGCAATAACATTTTGCTTTTAATCACCATTGCCCTGTTCGTCATCATGTATGGCCTGGGCTGTATTGTATACGCATCCAAAGGATTTATGCATTTACAGACATTCTTAAATGTTCTGATTAACAACGCGGGATTGATTTGTGTAGCGGCAGGTACGACCTGTGTCATGCTGACAGGCGGTATTGATATTTCTGTAGGCTCCGTTGTGGCGATGGACTGCATGATTCTGGCAGTTGGCATGGAAGAAAAGGGAATCAGCAGCGTAACGCTTATGATTTTCGTACTGGTAGTAGGACTGATATTCGGACTGGTACAGGGCTATCTGATTGCGTACCTGAAGATTCAGCCATTTATCGCAACGATGGCAGGCATGTTTTTTGCCAGAGGTATGACGGCAATCATCTCTACCGATCAGGTAAGTATTGTCAGTGACCAGTTGTTTGTAGGCTTATCCAATGCAAAGGTAAACATTCCGTTTGGAATCGGCGCTTATACTAATAAGAAAGGAATCCTTCAGATTCCGTATGTAAGACCGACTGTTATCGTTGCACTTCTGGTAGTTGTCCTGATTTATCTGATGCTGAAGTATACAAAATTCGGACGCAGCATCTACGCAGTAGGCGGCAACCAGACATCCGCTACCCTGATGGGTCTGAATGTAGCAAAGACAACCATGTTGACCTACGTACTTGCAAGTGTACTGTGCTCTATCGGCGGCATCTGCTACTGCTTAAATACCATGAGTGGTACGACGACGCAGGCGAGCGGCTTTGAAATGGATGCTATCTCATCCGCAGTCATCGGCGGTACGCTTCTGACAGGTGGTGTTGGTAATATTGTAGGTACGCTGTTTGGTGTACTTATCAACGGTACGATTTCTACACTGGTTAAGAGCCACGGAAAGCTCAACAGCTCCTGGCCGAACATCATTACGGCAATTCTGCTCTGCTTCTTCATCGTATTGCAGGCAATCTTCGCAAAGATTAAGGAAGCAAAGAAAGCATGAGTTTGATTCTGTAACAGCTTTAGATACATACAGAAAAGCAGAGAGTCCCAAAATCTGTCAGTGGATTTTGGGACTTTTTATGCGAAGATGGATATGCTAAAATAATCATATAGATGTTGTCCAAAAGAAAAGCGGATAAAGGAGGAGAACATGAAACAAAAGGAACCTAAAAAAGTACCGACAAAGAATCTTCCGACCAAATTTGTGCTGACGGTCAGGGGACTGGTAGGAGCGTATCTGCTGTATACGTCGTATTCACTGATTGACGGTGTAGTAAATGGAACAGGCAGAGATAAGTATTTTCTGGGCATTTTTATGATTGCCTTTATGATTATCGGCATTGCGCTGCTTCTGTTTGCCGGCAGAGACCTTTTGCGCGGCAGATATGTAGGCGGAGAGCTGGATGCAGGAGAAGAGGAAGAGAGTTCCGGACCGGAAAATAAGCAGTAATTGTTAAATGAGAAGTGAAAACCACATATAGGGCATTTCCCTCCCGAAATGCCCAGATATGGTGTAGCCAAAGTTGTACACATACAACTTTGTGCAAAATGTACATATTTTTAAAAAATAGTGTTGACAAATGTACATTGGTACTATATGATAAATATAAGCAAACGGTACAACTTGTCGAAAACAACAGAAAAGACGAACAAAAGAAAAGGCGGAAAATGCTAAAAAGCATACAGAAAGCACAAAACAGACCTTGGCGAAATCAAAAATGTCTTTCTGACCCAACAATATGTACAAAACCATACAAGTGTATGGATTGTAGATACAACTTTATCACTTTATCATTTATCAGGGAGGAAAAAACATGAAAAAGAAAGTTTTAAGTGCATTGCTCAGCGTAGCAATGGTAGCAACCATGCTGGTTGGATGCGGCAGCGCCAAAACAGCTGAGGAAGCAGCAGCTCCGGCAGCGACAGAAGCAGCTCCTGCGGCAACCGAAGAAGCAGCAGCTCCGGCAGCAGAAGCAAACGGCAAGAAGGTTGGCGTTGCGATGCCGACACAGTCTTCCGAAAGATGGATCAATGACGGTGCTAACATGAAGGCTCAGCTTGAGGCACTTGGCTATGAAGTAGACCTTCAGTACGCTGAGGATGATGTGCAGGCTCAGGTTTCCCAGATTGAAAACATGATTGCAGCTGGTGTTAACTGCCTCGTTATCGCTTCCATTGACTCTTCTGCACTTGTAAACGTAGAAGCACAGGCAAAGGAAGCCGGCATTCCGATTATCGCTTATGACCGTCTTCTGATGGATACAGATGCTGTTTCCTACTATGCAACCTTCGACAACAAGGGTGTTGGTACAGCAATCGGTAAATACATTGAAGAGAAGAAGGATTTGGCAAATACCTCTGAGACATACACAATTGAGTTCTTTATGGGCTCCCCGGATGACAACAACGCACATATGCTGTATGCAGGTCTGATGGAAGTTCTTCAGCCGTATCTTGATAAAGGAACTCTGGTTTGCAAGTCTGGCAGAACTTCTTTTGATGATACATGTATCTTAAGATGGTCTCAGGAAACAGCTCAGCAGAACTGCGAGAACTACCTGACAGGTTTCTATGCTGATGAAGACCTTGACATCTGCGCAAGTGCATTTGATGGTTTTGCTTATGGATGTAAGGCAGCCCTTGAAGGCGCTGGCTACACAGCAGACAACTGGCCGTTAATCACAGGACAGGATGCAGAGCTTATGGCAGTTAAGAACATTATCTCTGGCTCTCAGACAATGTCTATCTACAAAGACACACGTCTCCTTGCTGAGAAGTGCGTAACAATGGTACAGGCAGTTATGGAAGGCGCTGAGCCTGAAATCAATGATACAGAGCAGTACAACAACAACGTAATTACTGTTCCGTCTTACCTGTGCACACCGGTAGCTGTTGACAAGGACAACTATAAAGAAATCATCGTAGATGGTGGATACTATACAGAAGCACAGCTTGCTGAGTAATTAAAAGGTTTACACAAATAGGGTGGCGGCAAACATGGCTGCCGCCCTTTTTAATACGATGGATACCATAGAAATTCCCTGTTTGTATTAAAAAGTAAATTTTTATCTTTATCATAAGCGAAACAATAAGAAAAGGAGCTGAAAAAATGTCGGATTACATCTTGGAAATGGATCATATCACGAAAGAATTTTCGGGCGTTAAGGCATTGGATGATGTTAATCTGAAGGTAAAACGTGGCGAGATACATGCTCTGTGCGGTGAAAACGGAGCCGGAAAATCTACGCTGATGAACGTTTTATCTGGTGTGTATCCTCACGGAACTTATTCAGGCAACGTGGTATACAAGGGCGAGACCTGCGCGTTTCACAATCTGCGTGACAGTGAAGCGAAGGGCATCGTAATCATTCATCAGGAGCTGGCGCTCAGTCCGAACCTTTCCGTTGCTGAAAACGTATTTTTGGGAAACGAGCAGACCTCTGCAAAAGGCGTCATCGATTGGACGAAAACCAGAAAGCATGCACAGGAAATGCTGGAAAAGGTAGGACTTGAGCATGAGGATGTCAATGCACAGGTAGGAACACTGGGTGTTGGTAAGCAGCAGCTGATAGAAATTGCGAAGGCGATGGCAAAGAGGGTTGAACTTCTGATTCTGGATGAGCCTACGGCGGCGCTGAATGATGAAGAAAGCAAAAAGCTGCTTGACATCATGCTGGATTTGAAGAATCACGGCGTAACCTGTATCATCATTTCCCACAAATTAAATGAGATTGAATATGTTGCAGATTCCGTTACCATCATCCGTGACGGTAAATCTATTGAGACACTGGAGAAAGGCGTAGATGAGTTTACAGAGGACCGTGTTATCAAGGGCATGGTAGGACGTGAGCTGACAAACCGTTATCCGGTACGTGAGGGCGTTACCGTCGGAGATACGATTTTTGAGGTTAATGACTGGAATGTATATCATCCGGAGGATCCAAACCGCCAGATATTGAAGAATATCAACTTCAGCGTAAAGGCAGGAGAGGTTGTCGGACTGGCAGGACTGATGGGCGCAGGCAGGACAGAGCTTGCAATGAGCCTTTTTGGCCGCAGCTATGGACAGAAGATTTCCGGCAGGGTAAAGATTAACGGTAAGGAAGTAGAGCTAAAGACTGTGAAGGATGCGATTGATAATAAGCTTGCTTATGTATCCGAGGATCGTAAAACTTATGGACTGGTGCTGATAAACGATATTAAGGAAAATATGACGCTTGCAGCGCGTCCAAAGTTCTTCTCCAAGCATGGCGTTATCAATGGCAATGATGAAATTGTAGCTGCGGAAGAATACAAGAAAAAGATTAACGTAAAAGCAAATTCCATTGAACAGGTGGTTGGATCGCTTTCCGGTGGTAATCAGCAGAAGGTAGTTCTTGCAAAATGGATGCTGACACAGCCGGATGTCCTGATTCTGGATGAGCCTACTCGTGGTATTGACGTAGGTGCGAAGTACGAGATTTATTGCGTCATCAACGACCTTGCAAAGGCAGGCAAGGCGGTTATCGTTATTTCTTCTGAAATGCCTGAGATTATTGGTACCTGTGACAGAGTTTATGTCATCAATGAAGGTGAAATCGCAGGAGAACTGAGTAAGGAAGAGGTTACACAGGAAAAGATTATGCAATGTATTATGGCTCATAATAGAAAGGATGATGAAAATGAATAAGAAAAAAGTAGTAAATCTTGACATGAAACAGTATGGTATGTTTCTTGCGCTGATTGCAATTTATGTAATATTCGCAGTTATGACGGGTGGAAAGAACCTTTCTCCTGCCAATATCAACAACCTGATTATGCAGAACGGCTACGTTGTTATCCTGGCAGTCGGCATGCTGCTCTGCGTACTGACAGGTAACGTCGACCTGGGCGTTGGTTCTGTCGTTGCAGTCTGCGGCGCTGCTGCAGGTATCGTAATGATTGATTACAAGATGAATATGTGGGTTGCAATTCTTGCGGCTTTGGTAATCGGTCTTTTAATCGGTATGTTCGCAGGCTTCTTTATCGCATATCTTGGCATCCCGCCTTTTGTTGTAACACTGGCAACGATGCTTATGGGACGTGGCCTTACTTATACGCTGTTACAGGCACAGACAAAGGGACCGCTTCCCAATGATTATGTATTTATTGGCGCAGGCTTCCTTCCAACCATCAAGATTCCATTTGGCGATGGAACGCTTGACCTTATCAGTATCATTGTAGCAGGTGTTGTTTCCGTTGTCATGATTCTTGCAGAGATGAAGGACATCGCAACCAAGAAGAAATATAATTTTGCAACCAATCCCATGTGGCAGATTGCTGTTAAGGAAGCGGTTATGCTGGTAATCGTATGGTTCTTCTTCTATAAGCTTTCACGCTACAATGGACTTCCTTTTGTGCTTTTGATTATGGCTCTTTTAGTAGGTGCTTATGCGTTTATCACAAGCAAGACTGTTGCAGGCCGTCAGATTTATGCGCTGGGCGGCAACAGAAAGGCAGCAAACCTTTCCGGTATTGATACAAAGAAGGTATTCTTCTGGGTATATACAAACATGGGTATCTTAAGTGCCCTTGCAGGCATCGTACTTTCCGCACGTAATGCTTCCTCTACACCGAAGGCAGGCGATGGCTTTGAAATGGATGCAATCGCTTCCTGTTATATCGGCGGTGCAGCAGTTGCCGGTGGTGCCGGTACTGTAACTGGTGCAGTAGTTGGTGCATTTATCATGGGTATCCTGAATAATGGTATGTCCCTCTATGGTTGGTCCACTGATATTCAGAAAATCGTAAAGGGTGCCGTACTTCTTGGAGCGGTTACGGTAGACGTTCTTTCCAAGAATAAAAAGAACTAATCCACAAGCAGCATTTTAAAGAAAACACTTATGGGGCTTTAATAGGGCTGCGCATGCAGGTGTTGGGCAGCATGCGTAGCCTTGATATGCGTTACAAAGTAAAACTAGGGAAAGTAGGCTAAGAATATGCCGAAATATTTGGAACTGGTAAACTGGATACGAAAGCAGATAGAGGATGGCGAGCTGTCGCCGGGCGAGAAACTCTATTCTGAAAATGAGCTGAGTGATATGTTTTCTCTCAGCAGGCAGACTGTGCGGCATGCTATCAGCGTATTGGAGCAGGAGGGTGTGCTTAACCGTGTGCAGGGAAGCGGCACCTATATCAATGAGCCGCGCAGCAAGAGGCCTGATACGGGCAGAATCGCAGTTATCATGACGTATACAGATGGTTATATTTTTCCGAGAACGATACGGGCGATAGAGGATAGGCTTTTTAAGGCTGGGTATCTGGTGCAGCTTGCCGTAACCAATAACCTGATTAACCGGGAGGGTGCAATTTTAAAAACCATTCTGGAGCAGGATGATGTGGAAGGGATTATTGCGGAGGCGGTAAAAAGTGCGCTCCCAAATCCAAATCTGCAGCTTTATCATGAGCTTTTGGCAAGGCAGATACCAGTCTTGTTTATTAACAGTTATTATCCGGAGCTTTCCGCGCCCCATGTATCTATGGATGACAGATTGACAGGCAGGCTGGCGACAGAGTACCTGCTGAAAAAGGGACACAAAAAGATTGCGGGAGTATTCAAGCTGGATGATGGACAGGGGCATCTGCGTTATGCAGGCTTTCTGGAAGCGCTGGAGGCGGCAGGCATAGCCTGTGACGAATCCAAGATTATCTGGGTGGATACAGAGGATACAAAGGATTTTGAAAAGCTTCGCGAAAAGGTCAGATGCAGAACCAAGGGCTGTACAGGTCTGGTCTGCTACAATGACGAAATCGCGTTTGGACTGCTTAAGATTTTAAAAGAAGAAGGAATCCGCGTGCCGGAGGACCTTTCCATAACCAGTGTCGATAATACGGATCTTGCGGTGCTTGGCGACGTAATGCTGACAAGTATGCCGTATCCGATGGAAAAGCTGGGTGAGTGTGCGGCGGAAAACCTGATGAAGATGATAAAAAATTCGGGCTTTGACGGAAATTATGAGTTCCCTATGCAGATTGTAGAGCGGGATTCCGTAAAAGACCTGAATAAAAATGAATAGAATAAAAAGATTAACATTACAAGGAGGGCTCTATGAAAGCAGCAAAGGATTACAAATTTTGGTTTTGTACAGGTTCACAGGATTTATATGGAGAAGAATGTCTAAAGCATGTTGCAGAACATTCCGCAAAGATGGTGGAAGGATTGAATGCAAGCGGAAAGCTTCCTTATGAAGTCGTATTAAAGCCGACGTTAATCGATCAGGCTTCTATCCGTAAAACCTTTAATGATGCGAACAATGATGATGCCTGCGCAGGCGTTATTACATGGATGCACACCTTTTCTCCGGCAAAAATGTGGATTATCGGTCTGCAGGAATACAAAAAACCGCTTTGCCATTTACATACACAGTTTAATGAAGAGATTCCTTATGATACAATGGATATGGATTTCATGAATGAGAACCAGTCCGCACACGGCGACCGTGAATATGGCCATATCGTAAGCCGTATGGGAATCGAGAGAAAGATTATCGTAGGACACTGGGCAGACGCTGCTGTACAGGAAAAGCTGGGAAGCTGGATGCGTACGGCAATCGGCGTCATGGAATCCTCTCATATCCGCGTATGCCGTTTTGGCGACAACATGAACAATGTTGCTGTTACAGAAGGCGATAAGGTAGAGGCACAGATTAAATTTGGCTGGGAAATCGACCATTACAATGTAAACGATCTGGTAGAATATGTAGACGCTGTTGCACAGGGCGATGTGGATGCGCTTACCGATGAGTACTACAGCAAATATGAAATCGCACTGGAAGGCAGGGACGCAGCAGAATTCAGAAGACATGTTGCAGTTCAGGCACAGATTGAAATCGGTATGGAAAAATTCCTTGAGGAAGGAAATTATCATGCGTTTGTTACACACTTCGGCATGCTGGGCGGCTTAAAGCAGCTTCCGGGACTTGCAGTACAGCGCCTGATGGAAAAGGGCTACGGTTTCGGCGGCGAGGGCGACTGGAAAACAGCAGCTATGGACCGCCTGATTAAGATTATGACCGCAGGCGTTCCGAATGCAAAGGGAAGCTCCTTCATGGAGGACTACACCTACAACTTCGTACCGGGTAAGGAAGGCATCATTCAGGCACACATGCTTGAGGTTTGCCCGACGATTGCAGACGGTCCTATTACCATTAAGTGCCAGCCGCTTTCTATGGGAAATCGTGAAGACCCGACCCGTCTGGTATTCCAGGCAAAAGAGGGCAGCGGTATTGCAACCTCTCTGGTTGACCTCGGAACAAGATTCCGTCTGTTAATCAATGCAGTGGAGTGCAAGAAGGTAGAGAAACCGCTTCCGAAGCTTCCGGTAGGTATCAATTACTGGACACCGCAGCCTGACCTTTACACAGGTGCAGAGGCATGGATTCTGGCAGGCGGCGCACACCATACTGCATTTACCTATGACCTTTCCGTAGAGCAGATGGTAGACTGGGCAGCAGCAATGGGAATCGAAAGCGTTGTTATCGACAAGGATACCAATATCCGCAATCTGAAAAACGAGCTTCGTTGGAATGAGATTGCATACAGATTTTAAGAAAAGCAGGAGGGCTGAATGATGAGTATTGACAAGAATGTTGCCAAAAACACGATTGAAGCGGGAAATGCTGTACTGGGTATTGAGTTTGGCTCTACCCGTATCAAGGCTGTTCTGATTGGCGGGGACAATGCGCCGATTGCTTCCGGCAGCTATGATTGGGAAAATGATTACATCGACGGAATCTGGACCTACAGTCTGGACAAGATTCATACAGGTCTTAAGGACTGCTATGCAGATTTGTTAAAGGATGTAAAGGAGCAGTATGGCGTTGGCATAAAGAAGCTGAGATCCATCGGCTTCAGCGCAATGATGCACGGCTATATGCCATTTGATAAGGATGGAAAGCTTTTGGTTCCGTTCAGGACATGGAGAAATACCATTACAGAGCAGGCTTCCGAGGAGCTGACAGAGCTGTTTGCATATCACATCCCGCAGCGCTGGAGCATTGCACATCTGTATCAGGCAATTTTAAATAAGGAAGAGCATGTAAAGGACATCGCATTTTTCACGACGCTTGCAGGCTATATCCACTGGCAGCTTACCGGTGAAAAGGTGCTCGGCGTAGGCGAGGCTTCCGGTATGTTCCCGATTGACCCGGCAACCGGTGATTTCTATGAGAGAATGGTTGCACAGTTTGATGAAAAAACAGCTTCTTATGGCTTTTCCTGGAAGCTGAAAGATATTCTGCCAAAGGTGTTGACGGCGGGCGAAAACGCAGGTACACTGACATCAGAGGGCGCTGCATTTCTGGACGTTTCCGGAGAACTGGAAGCAGGTATTCCGCTGTGTCCGCCTGAAGGCGATGCAGGCACAGGCATGGTTGCAACCAACAGCGTTGCAGTCCGTACAGGAAATGTATCTGCGGGAACCAGCGTATTTGGCATGATTGTTCTGGAAAAAGAGCTGAAAAAGGTACATGAGGAAATCGACCTCGTTACGACACCGGACGGACATCTGGTTGCGATGGCACACTGCAATAACTGCACATCAGACTTAAATGCGTGGGTTTCCATCTTTAAGGAATTTGCAGAGAGCTTTGGCATCAAGGTAGATATGAACCAGCTTTTCGGAACGCTTTATAATAAGGCGTTAGAGGGCGATGCAGACTGCGGAGGTCTGCTGGCATACAATTATTTCTCCGGTGAGCATATTGTCGGCATGGAAGAAGGGCGTCCCCTGTTCGTGCGTACTCCGAACGCAAAGTTCAATCTGGCAAACTTTATGCGGGTAAATCTGTTTGCGTCTCTCGGCGTATTAAAGACAGGGCTTGACATTCTCTTTAAAGAAGAAGGCGTTGTGGTAGATGAGATTCTTGGACATGGAGGACTGTTTAAGACCAAGGGCGTAGGACAGAGAATCCTTGCGGCTGCAATCGACACACCGGTTTCCGTTATGGAGACTGCTGGTGAGGGCGGCGCATGGGGTATTGCATTGCTGGCATCTTATATGAGCAATAAAGAAAATGGTGAGAAGCTGGACGCTTTCCTGAACAGGGCAGTATTTGCAGGAGAGAAGGGCAGCAGAATCGAGCCGGATGCAGAGGATGTAAAGGGCTTTAATACCTTTATCGAGCGGTATGCAAAGGGTCTGCCAATCGAAAGAGCAGCCATTGATTTCTTACAGTAAGAGACAGCAGAAAAGAGGAGTTTGCTATGTTAGAAGAACTGAAAAAAGAAGTGTATGAAGCGAATATGATGCTTCCCAAGCATGGTCTTGTGACCTTTACATGGGGAAATGTCAGCGGAATTGACCGCGAGAGCGGCTTATTTGTCATCAAGCCAAGCGGCGTAGAATACGAAAAGCTGAAATGGGAAGACATGGTAGTTGTAGACCTTGAAGGAAATAAGGTAGAGGGCGATTATAAGCCCTCTTCCGATACAGCGACCCATGTGGAGATTTACAAGGCATTCCCGGAGATTGGCGGAATCGTACATACCCATTCTTCATGGGCAACAAGCTGGGCGCAGGCAGGAAGAGGAATTCCCTGCTATGGAACGACGCATGCAGATTATATGTATGGCGAGATTCCCTGTGTCCGCAACCTGACGAAGGAGGAAATCGACGCAGGCTATGAAAAAAATACCGGCGTACTGATTGTAGACTATTTCAAGGAGAACAACATCGACGTTGTTGCAATGCCCGCAGTGCTTTGCAAGAATCATGGTCCCTTTGCATGGGGCAAGGATGCGCATGAGGCTGTACACAATGCAGTTGTGCTTGATGAGGTCGCAAAGATGGCGGCGCGCTGTGAGATGATAAATCCGAAGAATAAGCCGGCACCGCAGGAGCTTCAGGACAAGCATTATTTCAGAAAGCATGGAGCAAACGCTTATTACGGACAAAACTAAGAAAAGTAAAATCAATGGAGGACGGAAAACTATGAACAAACTGGAATTAGCAAAAATGGCTAATGAAGTGCGTAAGGGCATCGTAACAGCAGTACACAGTGCCAAAGCGGGACATCCGGGCGGCTCTCTTTCCGCAGCGGATATGTTTACCTATCTTTATTTTGAGGAAATGAACATTGACCCTAAGAATCCAAAGATGGAAAACCGCGACAGATTCGTACTGTCAAAGGGACATACAGCGCCCGGTCTTTATTCTGCGCTTGCAAACAGAGGCTATTTTCCGGTAGAAGACCTTAAGACACTGCGTAAGCTGGGCTCTTATTTACAGGGACATCCCTGCATGCAGGAGACGCCGGGCGTAGATATGTCGAGCGGTTCTCTGGGACAGGGACTTTCAGCAGCAGTAGGCATGGCGCTTGCAGCAAAGCTGGATAATAAGGATTACAGAGTATACTGTCTGTGTGGCGACGGCGAGATTCAGGAGGGTCAGATCTGGGAGGCTTCCATGTTCGCAGGACATAGAAAGCTGGATAATCTCGTTGTAATCGTGGATAACAATGGTTTACAGATTGACGGAAAGGTTGAGGATGTATGCTCACCTTATCCGATTGATAAAAAGTTTGAAGCCTTCAACTTCCATACAATCAACATCAACGGAAACGACATGGATGAAATTGCCGCTGCTATGAAAGAGGCAAGAGAAACAAAGGGCATGCCGACCGCTATCATTATGAAGACGGTTAAGGGCAAGGGCGTTTCCTTTATGGAAAACAATGCAGGCTGGCACGGAAAAGCGCCGAATGATGAAGAATATGCAACTGCAATGGCAGACCTTGACAAAATTGCAGCAGAACTGGGAGGTGCAAACTAATGGCGGACGTAAAGAAGATTGCAACAAGAGAAAGCTATGGTAACGCACTGGCTGAGTGCGGTGCAAAATACCCGGAGTTAGTTGTTCTGGATGCAGACCTTGCAGGCGCAACCAAGACAGGCGTATTTAAAAAGGCATTTCCGGAGCGTCATATCGACTGCGGAATTGCAGAATGTAATATGACAGGCATCGCTGCAGGTCTCGCAACCTGCGGAAAGATTCCGTTTATCAGCTCCTTTGCAATGTTTGCAGCAGGACGTAACTTTGAGCAGGTAAGAAACTCCGTTGGCTATCCGCATCTGAATGTTAAGATTGGTGCAACGCATGCCGGCATCACGGTAGGCGAGGATGGCGCAACCCATCAGTGCAACGAGGATGTAGCACTGATGAGAACGATTCCGGGCATGACCGTTATCGTTCCTTCTGATGA
>CAKRYY010000017.1 GCA_934432885.1 uncultured Lachnospiraceae bacterium | reverse complement strand
GGTAAATCAAATCAACAATCAGCTTCATTTCGTGGATACACTCAAAGTATGCGTTTCTGGGGTCATAGCCTGCCTCTACCAGAGTTTCAAAGCCTGCCTGCATCAAAGCACAGACACCGCCGCAGAGAACTGCCTGCTCACCAAAGAGGTCAGTTTCTGTTTCGGTACGGAAGGTGGTTTCCAGAACGCCTGCTCTTGCGCCGCCGATACCAAGTGCATAAGCCAGAGCCAAATCCTGAGCCTTGCCGGTAGCATCCTGCTGTACGGCAATCAGACAGGGAACACCCTTGCCAGCCTGATACTCACTTCTTACGGTATGTCCCGGCCCCTTCGGAGCAATCATGGTTACGTCTACATTTGCAGGAGGAACGATGCAGCCGAAGTGGATATTAAATCCATGTGCGAACATCAGCATATTGCCCTCTTCCAGATTTGGTTCAATGTCATTTTTATAAAGATCAGCCTGTTTCTCATCGTTGATCAGAATCATGATGATGTCAGCCTTTTTTGCAGCCTCTGCTGCTGTAAATACTTCAAAGCCCTGTGCCTGCGCTTTTTCCCATGATTTGGAACCTTTATAAAGACCGATAATCACATTGCAGCCTGATTCCTTAAGATTCAGTGCATGTGCATGTCCCTGGCTACCATAGCCGATAATCGCAATCGTCTTGCCCTCCAGCAGGGAAAGGTTACAGTCTTCCTGATAATAAATACTATTTGCCATCGTTTTTTCCTCCATCGTTTTTGTTTTGCCCCAGATATTCAGGAGCTTTTATAAAATAAGGGAATCCCTTTTTCTATCAGTCCTCTATGTAAACTACATTTGCAACGCCTCTGCCAAGTCCGGCAATTCCTGTCCTTGCAAGCTCAAGAATTTCATAACCGTCAAGAAGGTTTAAAAAAGCTTCAATCTTTGCCTGATTTCCAGTCAATTCAACCGTCAGGCTCTCCGTACAGACATCAATAATCTTTGCACGGAAAATATCCGTAACACCAATAACGCCCTCTCTCTGTGCAGCAGTCGCCTTTACCTTAATCAGTGCAAGCTCACGGTATACGCTGGAATCCGGTTTAAGCTCACGGATATCCCGCACATCAATCAACTTGGACACCTGCTTTTCAATCTGGTCCAGAATTTCATCATCACCACTTGCCACAATAGTAATCCGCGTAAATCTTGGGTCTGCCGTTACACCGGCAGTAATGCTTTCGATATTATAGCCTCTTCTGGAAAATAGTCCCGATATACGGCTCAAAACACCGGGCGTATTGTCTACCAGAATCTGAAATACTTTTTTGTGCATAAGCGCTTCCTCATTTTCCTGTGCAGATGGTTTTTCACAATCCGCTTTCTGTCATTTTTCTCATTCTAGCAGGTAACATTTTGCTTGTCAACGTATGTATCTGTGGAATATTTTCCATAACCTGCTGTTATATCAAAAATATTTTTTTAAATATATTGTTATGTATTCTCAGAGCATTTCGGAAGTGCCAGCGTACCGGTTCTGGCTACCTCTACGATACTTACAGATTGTAAAAGTGTAATCAAAAGCGCCGTTTTCTCCGGAACATCGCAAATCTGTATCATCATGTGGTTTTTGGACATATCAACAATCTGCGCTTTCATAATATCACAGGTTTCCATAATATCCCGTCGATTGCCCTTATTGAACTTTACCTTCAGCAGCATCAGCTCCCTGCTGATGCTCTGCGTTTCATCAAATGTCTTTACCTTGATGATGTCCAGCTTTTTATTTAACTGCTTTTCAATCTGTTCGATGGTCCTCTCATCGCCGCTGCTAACAATCGTCATGCAGGATACCGCCGGGTCATCCGTTTCGCCAACTGCAAGGCTGTCTATATTAAAGCATCTTCTGGAAAAGAGCCCCGCAACCTTACACAGAACGCCGGAGCGGTTCTCCACAAGTACCGAGTAAATTCTTTTCATCGCACATTCCCTCCTATTTTACCAAATCCATCGGGTCAATCAGACATTCCATCAAAACCGAAGCGTCTTTTTCCAGGAATTTATTAATCATAGTCTCTGCCCCTTCCATTGTCTCAAGCCGAAGGAACGGCAAATCATACGCCTGTGCAAGCTTGGATAAATCCGGACTGCCGGAAAGGTCTACGACAGAATAATGGTCCTGATAGGTATAATGCTGATACTCGCGCACCATGCCAAGATAATTATTCTTTAATACAATGATTTTGACCGGTACATCATGCTGCCGTATCGTTGCCAGCTCCATCATGGACATCTGGAAGGAACCATCGCCGCATACTGCAATAACCTGCCTGTCCGGCGCCCCCAGCTTTGCACCCATTGCCGCCGGAATGGAATAGCCCATCGTTCCCATTCCTCCCGATGTAAGGAACTGTCCACGTTTAACAACATGGTATGCGCAGGACCATATCTGATTCTGTCCGACATCCGCGACATAGACAGCATCATCCTGCATCTTTTCGGAAAGCAGACGAATAAATGCCGCAGGGTCTACATAGTCAGGATTCGGATGCCGCACCGGCTCCATCGTATCACGATACTTCGCAAGGAGTGAAAGCCATTCCTCATGCTCACAGGAAATTTCCTGCTTTTCAAAATCCTGTAAAATATGCTTTATGTCCCCTACCAGCGGAATTGTAGGACCTACGTTTTTCCCAATCTCCGCCGGATCCACGTCAATATGTACCAGCACCTTGTTTTCGGTAATCAAATCCGGCTGGCTTACCGCCCTGTCTGCTACACGCGCACCTGCCATAATCAGCAAATCTGATTCATTCATCGCACGGTTTGCATAGGGCTTTCCGTTATTGCCAACCATGCCAAAATACATCGGATGAGCACTTGGCATGACACTGATTCCCATCATCGTCGAAACCACCGGAATCCTATAGGTCTCCGCGAAATGCTTCAGTTCTTCCCTTGCATCACTGAGCAGCACGCCGCCGCCCACACAGATAATCGGCCGTTTCGCCTTCTCTAATTCTTTAATTACCTTCTTAATCTGAACTGCATGCCCCTTTACCGTAGGCTTATAGGTCCGCAGGTTTACTTCCTCCGGATATTTGAATCTTGTAAGCGTAGCATTTTGGACATCAATCGGAATATCAATCAACACCGGTCCCTTACGTCCCGTTGATGCGATATGGAATGCCTCTTTCATAATTCTTGGAATGTCCGCCGCATTTTTTACAAGATAGCTATATTTTACAAAGGATTCTGCCGCACCGGTTATATCCGCCTCCTGAAATACATCCGAGCCAAGCAGCTCACTATTGACCTGCCCAGTAATGCAGATGAGCGGAATACTGTCTGCAAAAGCAGTTGCAATTCCCGTCAGCAGGTTTGTCGCTCCCGGGCCGCTCGTCACTGCGCAGACTCCGACCTTTCCTGTTACGCGCGCATAACCGCTTGCCGCATGCGCCGCATTCTGCTCCGTCCGAATCAAAATGCTTCTGATGGAAGAATCTAAAATACTGTTATAAAATGGACAGATTGCTACGCCCGGATACCCAAATACAGTATCTACGCCCTCTGCCTCAAGACACTTGATAATCGCTTCCGCTCCATTCATTTTTCGTCCACTGCCTTTCTTTTATCTCTCCTATAATCCAAGAATCCGTCTTGTCAGCTTTACAGCCTCAGCCGCATCCTGCGAATAACCATCTGCTCCGATTTCATCTGCGAAATCCTGCGTTATAACCGCGCCGCCAATGATAATCTTTGCCTTGATTCCCTGTTCTTTTGCATAGGTAATCACATGCCGCATCTCCTGCATAGTCGTTGTCATAAGCGCTGAAAGGGCAATAATGCTCGCATCATGCTTTTGCGCTTCTTCTACAATCGTCTCTCTCGGTACATCCTTTCCGAGGTCGATGACCTGAAAGCCATGATTGCGGAGCATCAATGCAACAAGATTTTTTCCAATATCATGAATATCTCCCTTTACGGTCGCTATGACGATGGTCGGCAATACTTCTCTGTCCTCCCCATCCGACATAAGCGGCTCTAAATATTCAATCGCCAGCTTCATTGCTTCTGCACCTGCAATCAACTGCGGCAGAAAATATTTTCCACTGTCAAACAACTCGCCCACTTCACCGATTCCCGGCAGCAGCGCATCATCCAAAAGCTTTCTTGGCGCAATCCCCGCAGCAACAGCTTCTTTGGTAATTTCCACAATTCGTCTTTTATTGCCCTTTAAGACAGCCTCTTTCACCTTCGAGAGAGGGTCATCCGATGCCGTTTCACCCGTTGTCTGCTTTCCTGCCTGCGTCTGCACTTCTCTCGGCTTTCCTGCCCCGGCATGTCCCTGTGGGATTTTGGTCTGTTCAACAGGATGCAGTTCACGCCACCTGCCCATCCGCTCAATATAGCGAATGTCTGCCTCTCTTTTATGCAGCAGCAAGTCAGACGCCGCCGCACAGTTTACCAGTAAATCCTGCGATGGGTTTGAAATCGCCATCGTCAGTCCCGCCTGAATTGCCATTGTCAGAAACGCCGTGTTTACAAAACTGCGTTCCGGCAGTCCAAATGAAATATTGGACAATCCGCAGATAGTTGCCAGTCCGTTTTCTTTACAATAGCGAATGGTTTCCAGCGTTTCCAGCGCAGCCTGCGGATTTGCCCCTACGGTAGCGACAAGTCCATCCACTACAATATCCTCCCGGTTCATGCCAAGCAAATAGGCTCTCTCTGTAATAGTATGTATAATGGAAATTTTCTCCTGAATATCTTTAGGGAGTCCTGCATCCGAAAGCGGCAGCAAAATGAACATCGCCCCATATTTTCTTGCAATCGGCAGAAGCTTTTCAAATTTCTCATGCTCCAGTGAAATCGAGTTAATGAGCGCACGTCCCGGATACCTGCGCAGTGCCGCCTCAATAACGTCTACATGACTGGAATCTATCGCAAGCGGAAGGGAAGTTACTGCCGTCACCTCTGAAAGAACCTGCAGCATCATCGCCTTTTCATCGATACCGCTCATTCCCATGTTAATATCCAGAATTCCCGCACCACATTCTTCCTGCTCCTGTGCAAAGGAAAGCACCATATCCAGACTGCCCTCCCGAAGCTGTGCCTGCAATTTTTTCTTTCCTGTAGGATTGATTCTCTCTCCAACAATGATAAATGGGTCATCCAGACCAAATGCAAGCGTCTGTCTCTCTGAAGTCAGGTAACGAAGCGGCTTTCTCTCTCTTTCCTTTACCGAAATATTTTTTGTGCTTTCAACCAGCTTTTTGATATACACCGGTGTCGTGCCGCAGCAGCCGCCAAGAATACCTGCGCCTGCCTCAGCAAGCTGCACCATTTCCCTGCCAAAGGTTTCTGCATCCATATCATAAACAGTCATGCCATTTTCATCCAGAGAAGGAAGCCCTGCATTCGGTTTTGCAATCAACGGAATTGTCGTTACCTCCGCCATTGCCCGAATAACCTCTGCCATCTTATCCGGTCCGGTCGAGCAGTTTGCTCCAATCGCCGCCGCTCCCAGACTTTCCAGCACAATCGCCGCGGTCTGTGCATCCGTCCCGAACAGACTTCTGCCATCTGCTTCAAATGTCATGGTAACCATAACCGGCAGATCACAGATTTCCTTTGCCGCAATCAGCGCCGCTCTGGATTCCTGCAAGCTCATCATCGTCTCGACAACGACCAAATCGACGCCAGCCTCTATACAGCAGCCAAGCTGCTCCTTATAAACCTCCACCAGTTCTTCAAAGTCAAGCGTCCCCATCGGTGCGAGCTGTTTTCCGGTCATTGTCAAATCCGCCGCAACCAACGCCTTGCCAGCCGCAGCTTCTTTTGAAATGGCAACCAGCCTTTTATTGAACTCTTCTGTCTTTTCTGCAAGTCCATACTCAGCAAGCTTGATACGGTTGCTTGTAAACGTAGGCGCGTAGACAATATCGCTGCCCGCTTCAATATAATCCTGCTGCAGCTTTTTTAAAATTTCCGAATGTTCCAAAATCCAGCTTTCCGGGCATACGCCGGCAGGCATTCCCTGTTTCATCAGATTAGATCCTGTAGCGCCGTCCAGATAAAGAATTCTTTCCTTGCAAAATTTCCAAAATGCCTCTTTTGTCATGTTTCATCCTTCCAAAGCATGTATGCTTGCACATATAATTTCACATACTGTATATGATAGCATGCTTCCCTGTTTTTCTCAATTTATTTTTACAGGCAGATTGCCTTCCTTTCCTGAATGTGGTAAATTATAATAAGATTTTTGTATTCTGATACAGGAGGAATTCTTTGTGAAAAAAGCACTTTTTTTTGCAGTATTTTTTCTGTTTGTCACACTGACCGGCTGCGGCAAAACAGAGAATGCGCTTATTCAATATAAATCCGATATGACTGACTTTACCAACCATATAGAGGAGCTTGTTACATCTATTGATAATATCGACCTTGATTCCGACACACGCACGCAGGAGCTGCTTGGTTATCTTGATGAAATGGACGCAGCTTTTGCAGAAATGGGAAATCTTCCCGTACCTGAACAATTTGCAAACATTGAGGAGCTTGCTGACGATGCCAGCGCAAACCTTTCCAAATCTGTAGCTCTTTATCATCAGGCATTTGATGAAGAGGGCGAATATGACCCACAGATTGTAAATGCCGCTCTTGAATACTACAGCCGTGCTTTTAAGCGGCTCGATTATATCAGCACCATTTTGCAGGGAGAGCTTCCTGAAGATGAATCCATTACCATCATCCATGAAGGCGACGAGGAAGAAAGCACTCCAACGGCAACAGAATCCGAGGATGCTGTCGGCTGAGCTTCACAAACTATATACAAACATACTAAAATGACATGCAAACGGCAATTTTATCCGCTTACATGTCATTTTCATATTACTCTATCATTTAACTTTCTGAATTATCGGCTGTCTGTTCCTGCGGTTCCTCCATGATATGAATTTCCGTTACCACATCTTCTTCGCCAAGCACTACCTCTATCCGCATGCCTTCCTTTATATCTGAAAGTGCAGCCTCTGTCTGATTTTCTGGTCCGCCCTTCAAAATCTTTGTTTCATCTGTCACTGTAATGCTGACACTCTCTCCACTACCCATTTCAGGCATGGCTTCTCCCTCAGGTCTCTCCTTTGGCGTACCCTCATCTGGCTTTTCTGCGTCAGGTTTATCGCCATCGGGCTTTTCTCCATCAGGAGCTTTGCCCTCCGGTCCACCCGGTCCCTGCTTATCATTCCCATCCTTTGGAGGTCTGCCTCCTTTACCATCCTCCGGCGGTTTTGGCATTTCTGCTTTTTTACCGGTAATAACAGAATCCTCCACAGAGTCAACCTGCATCATGAAACGGCTTCCATCTTCCTGTGGAGCTGTTTTTTGGGGCTTCTCCTTTTCTTCGGATGCTTCTGTCGTTTCCGCTGCCTGCACCACATCCGGCACGTTTCCCACAGCGCCCGCTGCGCTCTCTCCATTTGTGTCTTTTCCGCATCCACCTGTCATAAGCATTGGCAGCAGCATCGACAGATACATTGCAGTAACCCATTTTCTTTTCATTTCCAAGCACCTCTCTTTACTTTTTATAGCGTCGCACTTACCTGATAAAAAGAGGATACCTGATTTTTGTGTAAAAACTGTGTTCAAACAATGAAAGAAGGATGAATTTCCCAGCCGCTAGTTACTGCATTTAATACCGGTTTTCCGTTCAAGAAATGCAAGCCATTCTTTTCGTTTCCAAATCTGGAAGCTTTGCCAGTCATACAGATTATTTTTTCTCTCCTTATTCTTTTTGCAGGCTCTGTCCGCATTTTGTTATTTCGGTATAGAAACCACGTAATCATCATCAGGATCGTGATAGCCCAGATAAAAAAATCTAATTTCATCCTCTGAAAGCCATTCTACATTAAAAACCACTGTTTCATTAAACCCATGTCCCGGATAATCCCATATCTTCTGCTGGTAGAAAAGCCTTTTTTTATATATGGTCGGGCGGGATGCCAGGTCATATTTTACAATGATGGTATTGCTTCCCTCCGGCGAGGTATAGTTATAGCTGGTTGTAAGGCTTTCACTGCATTTATGAAGCAATAAAATCACTGTCAGAATCATAAGCAGTACAATCAGCCTTTTCCGTGTAAAATGTCCCATATAAACTCCATTAGACTATCTGTGCAGTCCCTGATTTCACAACAAGAGCATTATAAATAATCTGGCTGGCTTCTTTCAAGGAGGCGTAGATAAGATGCAAAATCCGGCTATAACATGCAAAAAAGCAGCCGGAGTGATTTCGGCTGCTTATCTGTTTTGTTATAAAATTAAGTAAACTATATACCGCATACAAAAACGCCACAATTCAAAAGAATTATGGCGTTTTATCTGCTCTTAGCTTATATATACTTATATTGAAAAAGCTATCTTAGAACTTACCAGCGGTTGCTGCTTCCTCGATGGAAACTGCTACTGCAACAGTAGCGCCAACCATCGGGTTGTTACCCATACCAATCAGGCCCATCATCTCTACGTGAGCCGGAACGGAAGAAGAACCTGCGAACTGTGCATCAGAGTGCATACGTCCAAGAGTATCTGTAAAGCCATAAGAAGCCGGGCCAGCAGCCATATTATCAGGATGCAGTGTACGTCCTGTACCACCACCAGATGCTACAGAGAAGTATTTCTTTCCTGCTTCTGTTCTTTCTTTCTTATAGGTACCTGCTACCGGATGCTGGAATCTTGTAGGGTTGGTAGAGTTACCTGTGATAGATACATCTACATTCTCTTTCCACATGATTGCAACACCTTCCGGAACGGAGTTTGCACCATAGCAGTTAACCTTTGCACGAAGTCCTTCGGAGTAGGATTTTCTATATACTTCCTTTACTTCGTTTGTATAAGGATCATACTCTGTCTCTACAAATGTAAAGCCGTTGATACGGGAAATAATCAGAGCAGCATCTTTTCCAAGACCATTTAAGATAACACGAAGTGGTTTCTTACGAACCTTGTTTGCCTTCTCAGCGATACCGATTGCACCTTCTGCTGCTGCAAAAGATTCATGTCCTGCAAGGAATGCGAAGCAGTCTGTATCCTCTTCCAGAAGCATCTTGCCAAGGTTGCCATGTCCAAGACCTACCTTACGGGTATCAGCAACGGAACCAGGAATACAGAAAGCCTGAAGTCCTTCACCGATTGCAGCCGCTGCATCAGCAGCCTTTCTGCAGCCCTTCTTGATTGCGATTGCAGCGCCTACAGTGTATGCCCAGCAAGCATTTTCAAAGCAGATCGGCTGAATCTTCTTTACCTGATCGTAAACATCCAGGCCTGCGTCTTTGGTAATCTTTTCAGCTTCCTCAAGAGAAGCGATTCCATAGCTATTTAATACGGAATTGATCTTATCAATTCGTCTTTCATATGATTCAAATAAAGCCATTATCCTTGTCCTCCTCTTCTCTATTTCACTTCAGCGTCTGTTCTGGGGTCAATAATCTTAACCGCATCGTCTACACGTCCATACTGTCCGCTTGCCTTCTCATAAGCAGTATTCGGGTCATCACCTTTTTTGATGAAGTCTGTCATCTTGCCAAGGCTTACGAACTTGTAGCCGATAATCTGGTCATCTGCATCCAGTGCGATACCTGTTACATAGCCTTCTGCCATCTCAAGGTAACGAGGACCTTTCTTTAAGGTACCGTACATTGTACCAACCTGAGAACGAAGTCCTTTTCCAAGGTCTTCAAGACCAGCGCCAATCGGAAGTCCTTCTTCAGAGAAAGCGGACTGTGTACGTCCATAAACGATCTGAAGGAACAGTTCTCTCATTGCTGTATTGATTGCATCACATACAAGGTCTGTATTCAACGCTTCCATAACAGTAAGACCCGGTAAGATCTCAGATGCCATAGCAGCGGAATGTGTCATACCGGAGCAGCCAATGGTCTCTACCAGTGCTTCCTGAATAATGCCTTCCTTAACATTCAGAGTCAGCTTGCAGGCACCCTGCTGTGGTGCACACCAGCCAACACCATGTGTCAGACCGGAAATGTCTTCTACTTTTTTTGCCTGAACCCATTTTGCTTCTTCCGGGATAGGAGCACAGCCATGATGAACGCCCTGTGCTACGGTACACATTTCTTCCACTTCTTTTGAATAAATCATGTGAAAACTCCTTTCAATATGTAGATTATTATTCTAACAGGCACCCGCCAAAAGACATACGGGCTCCTGTCCTAATCGCAGCTATTATTTTCTCATATCTGCGCCAAAAAATCCAGTGTTTTTGAATTATTTTATCAAATTTACAGCAGCTTTACCGAAATTTGTCAGGAAAGAATCATTCTGTCATTTGCAAATTCACCGCCGCTGGCTTCTTCAAACTTGGCAAGCAGATCGGAAACATGGAGGTTTTTCTTTTCCTCTCCTGCAACATCGTAAATAATCCTGCCCTCGTGCATCATAATCAGACGATTTCCCAGACGAATCGCATCCTTCATATTGTGCGTTACCATCAGTGCTGTCAAATGACTGTCGTCAATAATCTTTTCTGTCAGCTCCAAAACCGTCCTTGCAGTCTTTGGGTCAAGTGCAGCCGTATGTTCGTCCAGCAAAAGCAGCTTCGGGTCAATCAGCGTTGCCATAAGCAGTGTAAGCGCCTGTCGCTGCCCTCCTGATAACAGTCCAACCTTAGAGGTCATTCTGGATTCCAGTCCAAGATTTAAAATCTTTAACTTTTCTCCATACATCTCTTTTTCCTTTTTGGTAATGCCCCACTTCAAGGTTCTCTTTGCCCCTCTGCGGTAAGCAAGTGCAAGATTTTCCTGAATCTCCATTCCTGCCGCAGTTCCACGCATAGGGTCCTGAAATACCCTGCCGATATATTTTGCACGCTCATGCTCCGGCTGCCTGGAAATATTGATTCCATCAATCTCTATTCTGCCGTTGTCGATCGGATATACGCCCGCAATCATATTTAAAAGCGTTGACTTACCCGCTCCGTTTCCTCCGATAATCGTTACAAAGTCACCGGGATTTAATTGCAGATCAAGCCCACAGAGCGCTTTTTTCTCATTGATTGTCCCTTTGTTAAATGTTTTGTATACATTATTTACCTTCAGCATGTCGGTCCCTCCTCAGAATAAGCTTTCCATATTCTCCATTTTCCGACCGCTACCGGAATACAGAGGGCTAATGCTACGATAACTGCGGAAAGCAGCTTCATGTCGTTTGCATCCATACCAAGCTGCAGTACAATCGCACGAATCAGGAAATATACAACGGAGCCGATAACAGCGCTTGCCAGCTTGCTACCAAAGGATTTTAATTTTCCCATCAGAACATCGCCGATTACAATTGCCGCAAGACCAATGACAATCGCGCCGGTTCCCATGCCGATGTCCGCGTATTTCTGGCTCTGGCAGACAAGACCGCCGGACAGTCCTACAAGACCATTGCTTATAGTAAGCGCAAGCAGCTTTGCCATCTTTGCGTCAATGCCGAGCGCGCGCACCATATCCTCATTATTTCCTGTGGCACGCAGTGCACAGCCGATTTCCGTACCGAACAGCCAGTATAAAAATACGATTACGAGAACACCGATTAAAATACCGATTACGAGGGAAACCATCGTCTGCCTTAAGTTAAACCATTCTACGATTCTGGAAAAAATCGTGTCTACCTTTAAAAGCGGCACATTACTCTTTCCCATAATTCTCAGATTGATGGACCAAAGCCCAATCTGCGTCAAAATACCTGCCAGAATTGCAGGAATGTCAAAAAGCGTATGTAAAAGTCCCGTTACGGCACCAGCCAGCATACCTGCCAGTGTAGAAATCACCAGGGCAAGCAGCGGATCCATTCCCTTGTCCACTACAAGCACCGCACAGATACAGCCGCCAAGCGCAAAGCTTCCGTCTACTGTCAAGTCTGCAATGTCCAAAATCTTATACGTGATGTAAACGCCAAGCACCATAATGCCCCATAGTACGCCCTGCGAAACAGCGCCCTGCATCGCAAGCATAATTCCGGATATGTTCATCCTTTCATCCTCCAGTCACATTTCATATAAACTTTATTTTACTGACTTTATCGCTTTCATGCAAGTGCAAAAAAAGAAAAAGAGTCTGCCAGCAAACTCTCTGCTCATGTAAAAGCTTTTCTATTACACAAAAACAGGCTCCCATAAAGGAGCCCGTTCTCATTTTTCCAATTTTTATTTATCAAGAACAGATAAATCAATGCCAAGTGCATCCGCTGTTTCCTGATTTGTTGACAGTGCACACTTATCAGCACTCAAGTATCCAATCGGCATCTTGGAAATGTCTGCACCATTTACAAGAATGTCAACTGCCTGCTCGCCTGCCATATAGCCAAGCTGATAGTAGTCGATTCCGTAGGTCGCAAGGCCGCCTGCTTCTACCATGCCTTCCTCGCCACAGATTGTCGGAATACCATTATCTGTTGCAACCATAGAAACCGTTGCCATGCCGGCTGCAATCGTATTATCTGTCGGGCAGTAAATCGCGTCTACCTTACCAACCATAGATTCTACAACCTGCTGAATTTCATTTGAGCTGGATACTGTAAATACTTCGGACTCAAGTCCTACATTCTTGCAGGCTTCTTCTGCCATATTTGCCTGTAATACAGAGTTGGACTCTGCGGAGCAGTAAAGGATACCAACCTTTTTAGCCTCCGGAAGGAGCTGCAGAAGTAAATCAATCTGCTCTTTTACAGGTGTTAAATCGGAGGTTCCGGATACATTTCCGCCCGGAACTTCGTTAGATTCTACAAGACCGGATTCTGCCGGGTCTGTAACTGCCGTTACCAGAATCGGAATATCAGAGGTCGCACCTGCAACTGCCTGTGCAGCAGGTGTTGCAATTGCAAGAATTAAGTCGTTTCCATCATTTACTAATTTTTCTGCGATGGTCTGGCATGCAGACTGATCGCCCTGCGCATTCTGCTGATCAATTTCATAAGAGATGCCCGCCGCATCCAGCGCATCTACAAAGCCCTTGTTGGAAGCATCCAGTGCTGCATGCTCAACAAGCTGAATCACACCAATTTTATAAGTAGTTCCATCTGTTGCCGTTGCTGCCGCTTCAGTGCCCTGCTCCTGTGCAGCTGCTTCTGTCTCTGCCTGTGTTTCTACAGCGGCTGCTTCTGTTTCTGCACTCTGTGCTGCATTTGAACCGCAACCCGTCATCATGCCGACAATCATGGCTGCAGTAAGGGATAATGCCAGTCTCTTTTTCATAACGTTTCTCCTCACTTTTCCTGCGTTGACGCTTTAACACGTCAACGCATTGTTTTACTACGGTGTAACTATACCGCAAAATGAGAAATTCGTCAACTGCTTATTTTATCATCTCTGTTATTCAATCGAAGAAAGGTCTATTCCGCCGCTTCCCATAAAATATTCGGAAATATCAATGCAGTTTGCAAGGCAGATTGCACCGTCCGCATTATTTTTCAGCCAGGAGGCATGTACTTTCAACCAGCTGCGCAGTGCCGTACTGAAACGTTCTTCTGAAAAGCTCGCATGCACAGTATCTCTGCCAAGGCTTTTCATAATACACATATCGCAGGGTCTGTCCTGTCGTGCAAATGTACGGTAACAGCAGTCTCCAAGCTGCAGCTCCGGCAATGCCTCCAATGTCTTGCGGTTTGCATAACAAAGTTCATAGGTATCATAATCAATGGCAAGCACATAGCTGTCAAAATTATCCAACATCCGTACTTCATTTTTCAGTACAGGAAGTCCTTCTCTCTCACGCTCGTACCGAATTGCATAGAGCTGTACGAGCTGTAATATCCGCCTGTATTTTTTCTGTTCGTCGTATTTTGGTGCCCACTCCCTGCCGGTACACTCTCCAAGCAGAAAAACGCCGCAGATATTACCACGCATGATAATCGGCTGCATCAGAAGCGTCCGGATTCTATTGCGTATCATATAGGATGAAAGTTCTTCTGGAATCGGGTCATAATTATGAATTACTGTAAGCTTTTCCTCCAGCAATCCCCAGCGTTTCAGACGCTCGCACCAGTGATTTTCCTCTTCCTTAGTCTCGGTCTTCTCATATCCCTGTTCAAAATAGGAAAACTCAATCTCAGGCATACGTCCCTTGCCGGCAATCGACAGACAGGCTCTGTGGAAGCCAAACGCCCGCATGGTAACCTTCAGCATCGTGCGAAGAAGGTTTTCATTCTGTCTGTTTTCACATAAAATCTGTAAAAGCAGTTCTTCCGGGTTTTCCTCCGCCTCTTCTGCATCATAAGTACCGCTCGGTCTTTGTACCTCTGCCAGTTCCTTTTTATAAATGTCGGAAAGCTTGTGGATATAATATCCTTTTTTCCCACTCGCTTTCAGGGAATTTACAGCCTTTTCCGCCCGCAACAAAAGCCCATCCCAGTCACTTCCCTGATAGGGATATACAGATACGCCAATACTTCCGGCAAGGGAAATCGTATCCGCGCCATTCCCCAGCGTAATTTCTGTACTCTTTGCAATTCTTGAAGCAACTGCGCCAAGATTGGAAATTGCTCCTATATTCTGTACAAATACGACAAATTCGTTATCACTAATTCTGCCAAGAATATCCGAACGCTTAAATCCATTCTCAATCCGTTTGGTAATCTTTTGCAGAATCTGATCCTCCATCTCTTCGCCAAAGCATTCCTTGACTGCGAAGAAATCACTCATATCCACCAGCATGAACGCATGCAGTTCTTCTTCATCAGAAGCGGCAAGCACCTTACCGATCTGCTCCTTTGTTTCTTCCAGATTATACCAGCCGGTTAAGGTATCCAGCTTTTCTTTTTCACGCAATTCTTCCAGCAGAAGCTTCTTTTCGTGAATATCTGTTATCTTTCCTACGATATGAGTAACATATCCGTCTACGCCTGCAATACTGGAGGTATGTATGCGGTACCAGCGCTTTTCCCGTCCGCGCTGCATACTCAGCTCCACCTCGATAATATCTGCACGCGGAATCTTTAACGCCGCCTCCATTACACTCAAAAAACGATTCTCGTCGTCTGTCCGGTCCTGTAATTCCTTAAATCTTCCCAGGAAGCGGTCACGTATCCGGGTATTCTCGATTCCATACTCACTGGCTCTCTTGACGGAGAGAACATCGGTCCTCGCATTGTAGTCAAAGAGCATTTCTTCGTCAGTTTCAAGCAATACCTGATACCATTCCGACTGGATATAAATCTCATTTTCTACGAATTTACGCTCGGTAGCATCCAGAAAAACCAACAGAATTATTGCACGGTCATTAGTTCTTTCATAAAGGTTACCACGTATCTGAAGCCACCTGAGACTTCCCGATGCAGTAACTGTACGAAACTCCGCATCTACAGCGCCGTCATCCTTTAAAATATCCTCAACTGCCTGCCAGAATTTAGGCTTGTCCTCCTCCAGAATCAAAGAAAGCAGTCTGTTGACATATTTGATGCCCTCCTCCGGCATATATCCCAGCATCCGGTAACCGCCGCTGTTCATGTACAGCAGCTCCATCCGGTTTTCCTGAAAGGAAAAGAATGCTACACCGGTCAGCATATTTTCTATCATTTCATGTAAGGTTCTATCATCAAGGTTTTTTGTCATCGGTATGCCACTTCCCTTCATGTCATAGCCGCATGGCTACTGAATTCTGTCATACATGCTTTTCTACAATATTTCCCGGTGCTTTGAATATGGATTTTGCAGGCACATATCCTCTGACTCTCGAAAGCGGATAAATATTGGTTTCCCTGCCAATCACACTGCCCGGATTCAGCACGCTGTTACAGCCCACCTCAACATTGTCGCCCAGCATTGCGCCGAATTTTTTAAGACCGGTCTCGATACCGCCATCTTCTGTTTTTACAACTACCAGTGTCTTGTCGCTCTTGACATTAGAGGTAATGGAGCCAGCCCCCATGTGTGCCTTATAGCCAAGGATACTGTCGCCGACATAATTATAATGCGGTACCTGCACTTTATTAAACAAAATAACGTTCTTTAACTCAGTGGAATTTCCAACAACAGCGCCCTTTCCGACGATCGCATTGCCGCGTATGAACGCACAGTGACGCACCTCTGCTTCCTCATCAATAATTGCCGGACCGTTAATATATGCTGTCGGATATACCTTCGCTGATTTTGCAATCCACACATTTTCACCGCGTTTTTCATAACGGTCTTCCGGAAGGCTCTCGCCCAGCTTCTGAATAAATGCACCAATTTGGGGTAAAAGCTCCCATGGATAGACTGCATCCTGAAACAACTCCGCTGCAATCGTTTCTTCCAGATTATATAAGTTTTCAATTTTTAAATATTCCATTTTTGCCACCTCTGTCTATTTTTTGCCGCTCTTATAATTTTTTGCCGCCTCATCGTACCGTGGATATAAATGTCGTCCGCCTGATGCCTGCTTTACCAGATTGGTTCTGCGCGACACAAAATCATCCAGCTTTTCCATATATTCTTCCCCTGTAATTCTACCCTCTGCAACCTGCGAAAGCCCCTTTTCCCAGCTTGCTGTAAGCGCAGGATTTAACAGCGGGCGTATTGCATAGTAGACAATTTCATATACAACCTCGCCTAACAGCGCCGGTGTAATAATCTGCGTCTTTTTATTCAGGGACAGATAGCCGATATTTACCAGCTTTTTAAGGATTTCAGCCCTCGTTGCCGAGGTTCCGATACCGCTCCCCTTAATCTGGGCGCGCAGTTCTTCGTCCTCAATCAGCTGTCCGGCGTTCTCCATCGCCAGAATCAGCGTACCGGAATTATATCTCTTTGGAGGAGAAGTTTCCCCCTCTTTTATACTATACCTTTTCGCCTCTAACGTCATCCCTTTTTTGAGTCCGCTCAAAATTTTCATGAAAGCATCGTCTGTTCCTGCTTCCTCCTGCTGGTCCTCCGGCGCATCCTCCAAGGCATCCTCTTTTTTCTTTTTAAAGGGAATATCTTTCATAACGCCAAGATATCCTTCCTTTTCCATAACCTTAAAGCCAGAATAAAACTGCTCCTGCAAAACCGCTGTAGTCAGCGCAATCTTCCGATAAATTGCCGCCGGATAAAAAATACCTAAAAAGCGTTTGACAATCAGCGCATATACCTGTGCAGAAATTCTGGAAAGCCCATTAGCAGCTCCAAGCCCCTGTCCTGTAGGAATAATTGCATAATGATCCGTAATCTGCTTATCATTTACATAGCGGGTCTTTGCCAGTTTCTGATACATTCCCGTATTCAGGATTTCCTGTGCATACAGGGCTGCCGGTTCATAACGGCACAGACCCTTTAAGTTTTTAGAAATTTCCTTTGCAACTGCACTGGAAAGCACTCTCGCATCAGTACGCGGATAGGTTGTCAGTTTTTTTTCATACAGCTCCTGCGCTATCCGAAGCGTTTCATCAGGACTGATTTTGAAAAAACGTGAGCAGTCATTTTGAAGCTCTGCAAGATTGTATAAAAGAGGCGGATTTTTTGTTTCCTTCTTTTTCTCAAGCTTCTCTATAACTGCATCCGCTGCCGGCGGCGCTTCCAATTCAGAAATAAGCTGCTGTGCCGTTTCCTTTTTGCAGAAGCCATTTTCCTTGTACAAAAGCGGCGATCCCGCATAGCGGCTCTGTTCTGATACCCGCCACTCGCCGTCGAAGGCAGCTTCTCCCAGCATAAACTGTCCGATTACCCTATAAAAAGGCGTCTTGACAAATTCCCGTATTTCGCGTTCCCGTTGTACCACCATTCCAAGTACGCAGGTCATAACCCGTCCAACCGACACCACTGCCCTGTCAGCCTTTAAATAGGTCTTTACAGAATCTCCGAATTTCAGCGTTAACGCCCGTGAAAAGTTAATTCCCATCAGATAATCTTCTTTTGCCCTCAGATAAGCCGCCTCGCAGAGATTATCATAGGCAGATAAATCCTTCGCCTCACGGATTCCCCGCAGGATTTCTTCCTCCGTCTGGGAATCAATCCAGACGCGGCGGCGCTCCTTACCGCTCACACCCGCCTGCTGTTCCACAAGGCGGTAAATATATTCTCCTTCTCTTCCCGAGTCCGTACAGACATAAATCGTTTTAATATCTTCTCTATTTAAAAGTCCGCTGACAATCTGAAACTGTTTCTTTACGCTTTCAATTACTTCATATTGAAATTTTTCGGGAATAAAAGGCAGTGTATCAAACGACCAGCGTTTGTATTTTTCATCGTACTTTTCCGGGTAGCTCATCGTTACCAAATGACCGACGCACCATGTTACGACTGCCTCCGGCGACTCCATGAAGCCATCCCGATTCGTCATGCGGTATCCCAGCGCTTTTGCAAATTCCCGCGCAACGCTTGGCTTCTCCGCTATAAATATACTCTTTTCCATGCTCTATCCCCAGAAATCTTTCAAAGACACCAGCCGTAAGGTGGTATCCTCTCTGCTTTTTGCAAGCAGTTTTTCCTCAAAGCCCTCTGAAAACAGGTAGACCTCATCCGCTAAAAGCTTTGCCTTCTGTGCACAAAGCATAAGCTTCTCATACTCCTTGTAGGAAAGTGGCTTTTCCAAACAGGCAAGTCCGATTAGCGTGTGCCCTTCTTCATCCTGTGCAACAACATCAATCGTTCCGGTTTTACCAATCCATTCTCCAATTTTATTGTAACGGAAGGAAAGCGCACCGCTTCTGTTCTTTCTTTCGATATATTCTCTGCACGCCTGCCCAAACATCGGCGCTGTAAATGCAGCAATATCATCCGCAATATAAGCGTCATAAAAATCGCCCGGCTCCATGTCCGCCAGCCTGCTCATACGCGGATACAAATATCTGAAATAGAATCTTACGAACGGATGCCTGATACGGTAAATTCCCTTTTGTACATTTGCTCTTCCTGCCGTATCGTAGGAAAACACCTTTTCTACCAGTTCAAGCTCCATCAGATTTTTTAAATATACACTGATTTTCGCTCTGGAAAATTCCGTATGCAGATGTAAATCATTCAGTTTTTGTCTTCCTGCAGCAAGTGACGCCAAAATAGTCGCATAAACATTTATCTCTCTTAGCTGCTCCGTAACAAGCACCAGTGCTTCTTCATGCAGAAAGCTGCCCTTTTGCAGTAAATTTGCACAAATATTTTCTCTCAGGGAAACACCGTCCTTAAAATGCTCCCACAGCTTGGGAAAACCGCCAAGAACCGCATAAAGTTCTATTTGCTCCTTTATTGTGTTCTTTTTAAAATATTCATGCAATTCAAAACTGCCCTGCTCCTTTATCTTAAGGAACCCGGAAATTCCATACGCCGCCTGCCCAATTTTCCTTACCATGCTGTTTTCCACCCAGCCAATGGAATTGGAGCACAAAACCGCCATAACAGGCTGGCTTTCCTGACTGCTTCGTATAAACCGCAGCAGTTCTGCCGCAAACGTCCTGCTCTGACGGACAATATTCTGAAACTCTGTAATAACCAGAACTCTCTTTCCTGTTTTTCCTGCCATAGCAGCATAAAAAAGGTCGGGGAAATCAGGGTAGGCAGAAAGTTCTCCACCTTTTTCTCTGATTTCCTCGCCCCAAAGATAACGCTGTTCCCGCTCCGAGCAGGCCCTTGCCTGATAAAAAAAGGCTGGCTTTCCAGCACAGAAAGAGCCAAGCAGCTCCTGCATCCCTATATGCTTCTGTCCATATAGGATGATAAGCTGGCTGCCCGGCTTTTTATAATAATCATTCAGATATTGCAGCTCTGCTGTATTTTTCTCAGCCATACGCGCTCCTGTCCCTCTTCCGCACCACAGACAGCAATGTTATTCCCACACCTGCTTTTCCAGAAGCTCTTCAACCTCTTCCTGCGGCATCGGTTTTCCAAGCAGATAACCCTGTATGTACTCACATCCGATTTTTTTCAGATAATCAAACTGCTCCTGCTGTTCAACACCCTCTGCAATGGTTTCGTATCCCAGCCGATTTACCATATCCACAATGGATTCTACAATAATATTTCCAGCCTCGTCCTTTAACATCGCGTCAATAAAGGACTTGTCAATCTTAATCGTCTTAATCGGCAGGCTGCGCAGATAGGAAAATGAAGAATATCCGGTACCGAAATCGTCAATCGCAGCCAGAATCCCATACTGCTTTAATAATTCGAGTTTTCTGATAATATGGTCAAAATCATCAACTAAAACAGTCTCCGTGATTTCAAGCTCAACTTCCTTCGGTGAAACGCCATACTCCTTAACCAGCTGTATCAGCCTGTGGGAAAATCCATCCTGTGCAAAATGAATCGCTGAAATATTGATTGACATAATCAGGCTGATGCCAAATTTCTTTTTCCACTGGGCAAGCGTCGCAATCGCCTTTTCCATGACCCATTCGCCGATATTGATAATCAGGCTGCTTTTTTCTGCAATCGGGATAAATTCCCCTGGACTGATTACCCTGCCTTCCTCATCACGCCAGCGTATTAGTGCCTCAACGCCGCGCAGTCTCTTCTGTTCCGTATCATACTGCGGCTGATAATATAAAAGAAATTCCTTTTCAAAAATAGCATTTTTCAGCTTATGCTCAATCAGTGCATTCTGCATAAAATCATGGATAATAGGGGCATCAAAATAACAGATGCCACTCTTTCCGCTATGCTTTACCTTGAACATAACAATTTCCGCACGTTCAATCAGCTCCAGCGCCGTATGCGCCGCCTCCGGATATTCTGCAACGCCGACGCTCACCGTAATAGAAACCGGTCCGCTTGTCAGCGTAAAGGGCTTTTCCAGTCTCTCATGAATTCTCTGATATACCGCTTCAATGGTACGTTCTCCATAAGGGTCATAAACGGCAAGACAGTATGCATCCGCATTCAAATGTGCACAAATCATGGTCTTGTCCTCGCACAGACCATTTAAAAACTGTCCGAACTGCTGAAGCAGCTCATCGCCAACCAGAACACCGATTCCATCGTTAATCTGACGGAAATTATTGATGTTGATAAAAGCTACACTGATAACCGCTTCTTCCTTCAGCGCCTTTCGAATCCAGCGCATCAGCTCCTGTACAAAACGGTTACGGTTATAAAGCCCTGTCAGCGTATCATAGTATGCCATGTATGCCAAATCATCATTCTGGCGTTTGAATTTCGTAATATCACGAAAACGGATCAGCTTTTCCTTCGGTTTGCCATCCTCTGTCTGAATCAGGCTTACCTCACACTCAATCCACTGTTTGCCATCCTTTTTGCAGAATTCCTGCACTGCGGCTGTTCTGTTTTTTTCTTCCAGATAAAAAGCATCCCTCAGAGGTTCGACATTCTCCTCCCTAATCTGGGGAAACAGCTTGATAACATCGCCAAATTCTTCGATTTTCACATCAAAGAAGCGTTCCCAGCTTCCCAGCACCAGACAGGTTTCATCTTCAAAGGAATAATAGAGGAAAGCATTGCTGGAGGTGTTTACCATCATCCGATACATATTGCACTCATTGCTCAGCTTTTGGTTCAATGCCTTTAACAGATCAATTTGATATTGAAATTCATCCATGAATGTCTTTCCTCCTGATTTTTATGGTTATTTCTTCGTGATATAACCCTTTGCCTTTAACAGCTCTGCACAAAGCACCGCACCGCCTGCTGCGCCTCTTACCGTATTGTGTGAAAGTCCAATAAATTTCCAGTCATATACGGTATCTTCACGCAGACGTCCGATAGAAACGCCCATTCCACGCTCATAGTCTACATCCAGCGTAACCTGCGGTCTGTTGTCCTCTTCCATATAACGGATAAACTGCTTTGGTGCACTCGGCAGAGAAAGCTCCTGCGGCTCTCCTTTGAAAGCGGTCAGCTTTTCAATGAGCTGTTCCTTTGTCACTTTCTTTCTGAATTTGATAAATACTGCAGCCGTATGGCCGTTAAGCACCGGAACTCTGATACACTGGCAGGTAATTACCGGCTCCTTTGCAGGCTTTATCACACCGTCCTCAACACAGCCAAGTACCCGCAGCGGTTCTTTTTCTGATTTTTCTTCTTCCCCACCAATATACGGAATTACATTGCCAACCATTTCCGGCCAATCCTTAAAGGTCTTTCCTGCACCTGAAATTGCCTGATATGTCGTAGCCACTACTTCATACGGTTCAAATTCACGCCACGCTGCAAGTGCCGGTGCATAGCTCTGGATAGAGCAGTTCGGTTTTACTGCGATAAATCCTCTCTGTGTTCCAAGACGCTTTTTCTGATATTCAATTACCTCAAGATGCTGTGCATTTACCTCCGGAATTACCATAGGCACGTCCGGTGTCCAGCGGTGCGCGCTGTTGTTGGAAACAACAGGCGTCTCTGTTTTGGCATAAGCCTCTTCAATCTTCTTGATTTCTTCTTTGGTCATATCGACTGCACTGAATACAAAATCAACCTCTGAAGCGACCTTTTCCACTTCGTTGACATTCATTACAACAATATTTTTTACTGCCTCCGGCATCGGCGTATCCATCTTCCATCTGCCGCCAACTGCTTCCTCATAGGTCTTTCCTGCGGAACGCGGGCTTGCTGCAATTGTCGTTACCTCAAACCAGGGATGATTCTCCAGCAGCGAAATGAAACGCTGTCCGACCATTCCCGTACCGCCCAGAATACCAACCTTTAATTTTTCACTCATTTTTCCATCTCCTCATGTATTATTTTTTATTACCACACGGAATCTTTTCTCGCTCCTGCTCCAGAAACGTGCGGTTCAGTGCAATTACCTGCTTCATTGCATCAGGTCCGGGAGCGCCTATCGTCAGACGCTTTTCCACACAGGTCTTAAGACTGACTGCATCATATATATCTTCCTCAAATACCGGACTGATTGCTTTAAGCTCCTCAATGGAAAGCGCATCAATACTGGTATTTTTATCAAGACAGTAAAGCACCAGCTTTCCGATAATGCTATGCGCATCTCTGAAGGGTACTCCCTTCAGCACCAGATAATCTGCCGCATCAGTTGCATTGGTAAAGCCGTTCATCGCACTCTTTGCCATAATATCGCGGTTAAACTGCATTGTCTTTAACATTCCTGTAAATAAAGCAAGGCAGCCCTTTACCGTATCCATCGCATCAAAAGTCAGCTCCTTGTCTTCCTGCATATCTTTATTATAGGCAAGCGGAAGCCCCTTCATCGTTGTAAGTAAAGACATTAACGCGCCATAGACTCTGCCGGTTTTGCCCCTGACAAGCTCGGCAATGTCAGGATTTTTCTTCTGCGGCATAATGCTGCTTCCTGTAGAATATGCGTCGTCAATCTCTACGAATCTGTATTCATTGCTGTTCCAGATAATAATTTCTTCACAGAATCGTGAAAGGTGCATCATAATCGTAGATGCGGCTGATAAAAACTCTATTAAATAATCCCTGTCAGCTACTGAATCCATACTGTTTAAGGTCGGTCCCTCAAATCCAAGCAAAGACGCCGTATAGCTTCTGTCAAGCGGATAGGTTGTCCCCGCCAGAGCGCCGCTTCCAAGCGGACAGTAATTCATTCGTTTATAAATATCCTGCATACGCAGAAGATCTCTTTTGAACATCTCAAAATATGCGCCAAGATGATGTGCAAGCGTAATTGGCTGCGCCTTCTGCAGATGTGTAAAGCCCGGCATATAGGTTTCCAGATGTTCCTCCATCATGGGAAGCAATGTTTCAAGCAGGGTTATTAACAGTTCTTCTACCTGTTCGATTTCCATTCTTGTATACAGCTTCATATCAAGAGCGACCTGGTCATTACGGCTCCTGCCTGTATGCAGTTTCTTTCCTGCATCCCCAATTCTCGCAATCAGATTTGCCTCTACAAAGCTGTGAATATCCTCATATTCCTCCGTAATTACAAGCGTTCCGTTCTCCACATCCTGACGGATACCGGTAAGTCCCTTTACAATAGCATCCTTCTCCTGTGCGGTCAGGATATTCTGCTTTTCCAGCATGATTACATGTGCAATACTGCCTTCAATGTCCTGCGCCAGAAACTTCTGGTCAAAGGATATTGACGCATTGAATCGATAAACAAGCTGATCCGTTTCCCGTGTAAAACGTCCGCCCCAAAGCTGTGCCATAATCTTCCTCCCTGCTTATTAAACCTGAATTTGATAATACCATATCTTTCCCTTTCCTGCAATAAAGTATGAAGAAATTCCATCTTCCTACACAACTTGCGAAATTTCTCATACTATATGTTATAAATTTACGGAGTGATGCTATGGAACAAGATATTCTGCAATTACAAAATATCACCTATTCTTATCATAGTCTGACCGGGGAAATCCCTGCACTTTCCGGCATTTCCTTTTCCGTCAGGCAGGGCGAATTTCTTGCAATCGTCGGTCCAAGCGGCTGTGGGAAATCAACGCTTTTGTCTGTGATTGCAAGGCTTCTGATGCCGGAAGGCGGCACCATCCGCTTTCAGAATCCAAACGGCTCTTTAGAATATCCCAAAACCGGATATATGCTGCAGCACGACCATTTGCTGGAATGGCGCACCATCTATAAAAATGTTCTGCTCGGTCTGGAAATTACACATAAGCTGACGCCTGAGAATATTGCTTATGCCCAAAAGTTGCTCGCAGACTATGACCTGTACAAATTCAAAGACAAACACCCCAGTGAGCTTTCCGGCGGCATGCGTCAAAGAGCTGCCCTGATCCGCACGCTTGTGCTGAATCCGGATATTCTGCTGCTCGACGAGCCCTTCAGCGCTCTCGATTACCAGACAAGGCTCGCCGTATCGGGAGATATTGGACACATTATCCGTACAACCGGAAAAACGGCAATCCTGATTACACATGATCTTGCGGAGGCAATTTCCCTCGCTGACCGCATTATCGTACTTTCAAAACCGCCTGCTTATGTGAAAAAAGAAGTATGTATTCACTTAACCTACGAAGGCAGCGATCCGCTTGCAGCCAGAAGCGCACCAGAATTTCAGCAGTATTTCAATCTCTTATGGAAGGAGCTTTCTTATGAAAAATAAATCAAAAAAAGAATGTCTTTCCGCCCAGGAACTGTTCATCAACAGTCACCGCAAGCATCATCATTCTATCTCCTTCATCAGAGTGCTCCTTCTTATTTTCTTTTTGGGTCTCTGGGAGCTAAGCGCTGATTTTGGTCTTATTGACAGCTTTTTTTTCAGTAGTCCCTCCAGAGTTTTAGCCTGCCTTATTTCAATGATTACTGATGGCTCTATTTTCTGGCATACCGGCGTTACGCTGCTTGAAACTCTGCTCAGCTTCTTTCTGGTTATCCTGATTGGACTTTTCTGCGCCACTTTGCTATGGTACTCAAAAAGCCTTTCCGAGGTTGCTGAGCCCTATCTCGTCATCCTGAACAGTCTGCCAAAATCCGCTCTTGCCCCGCTCTTTATCGTATGGCTCGGAACCGGAGTGGGCACAATTATCGTTGCAGGAATCTCAGTGGCTCTGTTTGGCTGCATCATCAGTCTCTATACCGGCTTTCATCAGGTCGAGGAGGAAAAAATCACTCTAATCCGAACCCTCGGCGGAAGCAAACGGGATATTTTCTTTAAGGTAGTGCTGCCTTCCTCTGTTCCAACCATTCTAAGCACCATGAAGGTCAACATAGGGCTCGCTTTGGTAGGCGTTATTATCGGCGAATTTCTTGCCGCCCGCAGAGGACTTGGTTATCTGATTATCTATGGAAGTCAGGTATTCCAGCTCCACCTTGTCATTACCAGTATCCTGATTCTCTGCATCATAGCAATGGGGCTGTATCAGCTTATCCAGTATGCAGAGCACCGTTATCGGAAGCAGCTATAATGATTTGCGGGGATAATAAGCATCCCCGCATTTTAATGCGTAGCCTATAGCAATGAATTTTTCTGCCTTATTTGTTTTTCTCCTGTATCAGCTCCCGCAGCTTCACAATCGCTTCATGGATTCCGCCAACCTCATCTATCAGACCTTCTCGGACTGTTTCTTCTCCGACCAGAATGGTTCCTACATCTTTTGATAAAATCCCCGTTGTCATCATGAGCTCTTCCATCCTTTTTGCTGTGATTCTACAGTGATTGCATACAAACCCGGTAATACGGTCCTGCATCTGTTTAAAATAATCAAAGGTCTGGGGCGCTCCGATTACCGTGCCATTCATCCGCACCGGATGAATTACCATCGTGCCTGTCGGAACAATAAAAGAATAATCCGTACTGGTTGCAATCGGCACACCGATGGAATGACTACCGCCAAGCACAAGTGACACTGACGGTTTGCTTAAAGATGCAATCATTTCTGCAATGGCAAGCCCAGCCTCTACATCTCCGCCCATCGTATGCAGCAGAATGAGAATTCCTCCAATTTCTGCACTGTCCTCAATCGCCGCCAGCTTTGGAAGAATATGTTCATATTTGGTGGTTTTGGCATTATTCCCCAGAGCGTCATGCCCCTCAACTTCTCCGATAATGGTAATCAGATGAATATTGCCAAGCTCTGCCTGTCCCGTATCTGCGATTCTTTCGTCTATGCTTTTCTCCCTCTCCAAACGTTCTTCCTTTCCCTGCGTTTCCTGTTCGGATTTATTTTTACTTTTACTCTTTGCCATCTGTCTTCCTCTTACTTTATATTTTATAAAAAAAGAGCAAACTGCGTAAACGCAATTTTGCTCTCTTAGTATCTGCATCTTCGTTTTTTTTATGTCAAATCAAAATCGTCTTTTTCCGGCGAAATTTCATAATCAAATTCCATTTGTTCATCAAGGGTATCCAAGTCAAACTTAAGTTCTTTTTTCACATGCTTTTTCGGCAGAGGCAATGGATTTGGAATATACTGCACGCCATTTGGACTTAAAGATTCTTCCTCTGCCCTTAACGTCTGCGCATCTGGCAAAGCCTTGGGCATTGCAGGCTGTAAAAGCATATCTTCCTGCGATGCCGCCTCCCGTGCATCCAAAAGGCACTGAATACCCGCACAGGCTGCAAACAGCCATAAAAATGTCCATAATCCATTCGTTTCAAAAGGAAACAACCCTGTATACTGCATAAATACAAAGCCTGCCAGTAAAAGCGTAACAAAAAGCGTCCGCTCATACGCCTGCTTAAAAAAGGCAATGACTGCAGCACAGGAAATCATGCTCAGAATAAAAACAGGCAGCAAAATCGGCAGCGCGCTAAAGGAAGCCGGCTTACCTGCTTGCAGATATAAGTCTGCCGGGAGATATTCTGCAAATACCTGCAAAAAGCTTTTGCCAGACAGCCACGCTTCTATCCCAAAGCAGCCCGCAACCACGCCAGGTGAAAGCAGAAGCACTGTAAGGCAGACACCTATCCTTTTTTTCATACTGCAGTCAGCCAAAAGCTGCAAGATGCCAAATCCTGCCGCCAGCCATATAAATATGCCAAAGCTGTTCAGCCATAAAAATATGCCAAGCAAAACGGACAGGAAAAGGGTAAGAAAAATCAGACCTCCTATACGCTCTTTAGGGAGCGCCTCTGCCAGCTCTGTAAAGACAAGCAGACAGATACTGCTGCAAAGGCACAGGAGCCACTCGGGAGAAAGAGTATCAAAAAAGCGTAAAAATAACGGCATAGCCGCAAAAAGCATTAAAAAAATAACCGATGCAGCTCTGCCAAACATCTTTTTTATAACGCAGAAAAGCAAAAAAGCAGATGTCAGACGCAAAGCAAGCTGGAACCAGACTGCCGCTTCTAAATGATTTCCAAAAAGCAGAAATACTCTTGAAAGTAGCCAGCTATAAAGGAACGCTGTATGCTCTCCTAAAAGCATCTGCTCCCCTTCTGTGGATATTTGCGCTGCCTTAAGGAAAGCAGTATCCTGTACATCAATTCCAAAATAAAAAACGGCTGCGACTTGAAGAAAAACCAGCAGCAGAAAAGCACCCATCTCCCATGCGCCCTGCTTCATTTCCTTCTTTCGTACCCGTTTCTTTTTCCATTTTATAGTATGCAATACCCTTAACAGGAAAAAAAAGGCTGTCAGCACTGCCAAAAGCAAAATGACTGATGTGGTCAACGAATATATTCCCTGACATCCAGTCTGTTCAAAAAGTGTTTTTCCCGACAGGACAAATGTGCCGCATACGACTGTGCAAAAGCACAGCCACAGCAGCACACCCAACCAATTTTTCTTCCATGTTATCTTCTGCATCCTGATTTCCTGATTCGCTTTCCGGTCACAGATACCGTCCCTTCAGCATCTCCACCATTTCCTGATACTTTTCCAGACATTCCTCGTTTTTCGCCTCTTCAATCAGATGCACACAAGGACTGATATAGGTCTCATAAAGCATCCTGTATATTTCTTCTTTATCCGCACATTTATTGACACGCTTAACAATCGTCGGCGCCATATCATAATACTGTGCAATCAGCTCATTTCCCTCCTGCGAGGAAGCAAGATACGCATCTCTGTAATTTTTTAAAATGCGCAGTTCATAGCAGTCCTCTGGCTTTTGCAGGCTCTCACAGACTGCAGTCGTCACGTAGCACAGTTTACGCTTAAAGCCACCCTGCAGGGTTTCATAAGGCGCTGCCTGAATATTGCTCTTTTTAAATGCAGCCGCCCACTGCCTGCAGATTTCATCTGCAAGCCCCGAAAGATCTTTCTCAGAAATAGCAAGAATCGAAGGCAGCACATAAGTTACCATGTACATATTCATGGTCATCTGTGCAGACTCTCTTCCAATTCTGCCGCCCTTTTCATTTTCAAGCGCTTCTTTTGCATGCTCGATAAAAAGCGCTGCAACTTCACGCTGCGCTTCCTCTGCTCCTGCTGCATTCGTCATAACGTCTGCAAGTAGCCGCAGCGTATCTCCATATTTTTCCAGATAAGCAGCAAAGCTGTCCTTATATGCATTACGTTGAAAGCCCTTTACGGTCTTTTCCACATTTACAAAAAAGGCGCTTATCCGGTCCTTTAGTTTTTCAAGGTCTTCCTGATAGGAAGCGCGGACTGCCGCCTTTTCTGTCTCCTGAGAAAACGCCTCTCCACAGAACATACAGATGATCGTATCTCTTCCGACAGGAATCTGCATCACTTCTCCGCATTTCGGGCATCTGCCCTCTCTATATTCCATCGCATCTTCCTCCGCGTGGTATCCCTCTTATTCGTCCCAATTGGTATAGACTGCCTGTACGTCATCATCCTCATCCAATAAATCCAGCGTACGCTGCAGATTTTTAATGTCCTCATCACTGGTAAGCTCTACATAATTCTGCGGAACCATCGTTACCTCTGCTGAAACAAGCGGAACTGACGCATCCTCAAGCGCTTTTTTCACAGCCTCAAAGCCATCCGGGTCTGTAAGAATCTCAAAGCTGTCCTCTTCTTCTGCAAAATCCTCAGCGCCGGCATCCAGCGCAGACATCATCAGTTCATCTGCATCGCCTTCATACTCTTCCTTGTCAACAATAATCTGTCCCTTTTTGTCAAACATGAAAGAAACGCAGCCCTGTGTGCCAATATTTCCGTGTCCCTTCGTAAATGCACTTCTTACATTTGCTGCTGTACGGTTCTTATTATCCGTCAGTGCATCTACAATAATGGCAATACCGCTCGGTCCATAGCCTTCGTATGTAACATACTCGTAGTTTACATTTCCAACGTCTCCGGCAGCCTTCTTAATGCCTCTCTCAATCGTATCATTCGGCATATTGTTTGCCTTTGCCTTTGCAACAACCGCAGCAAGCTTGAAGTTATTGTTTACATCCGGGCCGCCTTCCTTTACGGCAACTGCAATTTCTCTTCCGATAATCGTAAAGATTTTACCCTTTGCTGCATCGTTTTTTTCTTTTTTATGGTTGATATTTGCAAATTTTGAATGTCCTGACATATCATTCTCCTCTTTCGCTGTTTTTCCTTACAAACTATATCATATTTCCGCGCCTTAAATCAAGTCTCCGCCTCGTCTGACGGTTCGGGCTTTTGCTCATTTTTAGTAACAAGCACATTATGAATCATCTTATTCTTGACAGAAAGCACCTTAAAATGATAATCGCCTACATCCGTCTCAAACTTTTCATTTTCTGTAGGAATCCTGTCCATCCGTGAAATCAAAAAGCCATTTAATGTTTCAAAATCATTTTCCTCAAAGGAAATGCCAAACCGTTCTGAAAGTTCTTCTAACGGCGTTCTTCCTTCTATAATATATTCGCTTTCATTCTTCTTTTTGATATAATTTTCTTCCTCGTCGTACTCATCCATAATGCTGCCGACGATTTCCTCCAGAATGTCCTCCATCGCAACAAGTCCGGCGGTCTGCCCATACTCATCTACAACAATGACCATCTGTATCTTCAGCGACTGCATGCTTCGAAACAACGCATCAATATTCCTCGTTTCCGGAATGAACTTTGCTTCCCGCATCAGCCCTTTAATTTCTTTAATCTTTTTTTCACCCAGCGCAGGGCTTTTTGCCGCCTCTCTCTTTCTGACTGCGTCCTTAAAGTGCAGGATACCTATAATATGGTCAATATCTCCATCATAAACCGGATACCGGCTTCTGCTTTCTGAAATCATAAAGTCCAACGCCTTCTCCAGGGTCAGATTTCCGTCCACAGCAATGATATTCTTACGGTGCGTCATAATATCCTGCGCTTCTTTATCCCCAAAGGCAAAGATATTGGTAATCATTTTGGCTTCACTTGCCTGCAGAACACCCTGCTCATGCCCCTCGTTTACCATCGAGATAATCTCTTTTTCCGTCACATCCCCATCCGGCTGCACGCCAAACCAGCCAGATACCTTGGAAAAAGCTCTTTTCAAAAATCCCCTTTTCGCGGCATTTGGTCCGCTATCCTCCATGTTTTTCTCTCCTCTTAACGTTATCGAAAATCTTATCAATAAAATATATCATTTTCTCTATTCTACGTCAAGAATTCCCTCTTTTACCGTAAAAGCAACATCTTCCCCATAGGTACTTAAAATTTCACTGCCGGCCTCTAAAAGCGCTTTTTCAGTACCTTCTTCTGCCTGCTTTGCCGTAACAACTGCATAAGAAGGCTTTAGTCTTTCAATCAGTTCTTTTCCCTCTTTTAAATCCCTTCCATGATATGCGACCTTGTAGACGTCCGCCTGCGGAAGCTTTTCATCAAGTAGCTCCCGGATTCTTTTTTTCTTTGCATCGCCTGCAAAGAAAAAGCTTTTCCCCTCATACTGTGCCAGCACTGCAATGGAATAATTATTGGCATTTTTATAAGAGGCTTCTTTAGGCGGATAGATGGTAAGCGTCAGTTCCCCATAAGAAAAAGTCTGAGTATCGCGTGGCACAGACACTTTCTCTTCCAAAAGCGCCCTATCCAGTTCCTCCTGAAGACGCGAGCCTTTCTCACAGGAGGTCTCAATGACCTGCTCCACAGGAAACTCTGAGAGCACTGCGCAGGCTCCTCCGATATGATCCTTATCGGGATGCGTCAGAATCAGAAGATTCAGTGAGGTAACGCCCGCCGCATGCAGCTTTTCAAGCAATGCCTCCTCATCTGCTGCATCTCCGGTATCTATGAGAACCGCCGCATCCTCCGTCTTTAGCAGAATACTGTCTGCGTCCTCTGAGCATGCAAAAAAGCAGACAAAAAGTTCAGGCTGCTTTCTGCCACATGCCTGAAGGATTCCTGATATGTAAACTGTTAAAAATAACAGGCACACCAGAAGGTGCGCCTGTCTCTTTCGTTTGACGCCTGTTTGCATGGTTCTCCTTTTATGTATCCAGTTCAAGACTAATCAAAAGTCCTCTGTTTACCTTTTCCATAATATCCTGATCCAGATGACATACCTTATCCTTTAACCGCTTTTTGTCAATCGTACGAAGCTGCTCCAGCAGCACTACGGAATCCTTTACCATTTCGTAACGTCTTGCATCTAACTCGATGTGCGTCGGCAGCTTCGCCTTATTCATCTTTGAGGTAATCGCCGCGCAGATTACAGTCGGACTGTGTTTATTTCCCACATCATTCTGAATAATCAAAACCGGTCTGACACCGCCCTGTTCCGAACCAATGACAGGCCGTAGATCTGCGTAATATACGTCGCCTCTTCTCATTTTATCAAAAACACTTCCTTCATTTCAAGATAGCAATATTATTGCCGTTTTTCGGGAAGGTATACAAAATCGTCATAATAATCTTTTGTGCCGACAATCTGTCCGTCCTTTCGGTAGACCCTCGGTACCCGTTTGGTAAAATCACATACCAGTTCATAGTTAAAGCGCCCTGACATATCTCCCATCGCTTCCGCTGTAATGGTTTCACTGCCATCTGTGCCAAGCAGCGTTACCAAATCCCCCTCTTTTGCCTCAGGTATCTGCGTCACATCCACCATCATCTGATCCATGCAGACACGCCCGAGAATTGCCGCCCGCTTTCCATGAATCAGAACATAGCCCTTATTGGAAAGGCTTCGCGGATAACCGTCTGCATAGCCTACCGGAATGGTCGCCACCTTCATTCCCGCATGTGCCGTGAATGTGCCTCCATAGCTGATTTGTGCGCCTTCCTTCATCTCTTTGATATAAACAATATGGCTCTTTAGGGAAAGCGCCGGGGTAAGGGAAATGATGTCTCTCTCTACCTCCTGTGACGGCCACAAGCCATACAGAGTGATTCCGGCTCTTACCACATCCATATTTGCCTGTGGCATCCGGATAATTCCCGCGCTGTTTGAGCAATGTCTGATTGGGATTCTAAGTCCCGTCTCCCGCGCAATCCTTTTTGTAAAGGCATCAAAGCAGTCGCGCTGCTTCTGCGCGCCCTCCAGCTCTGTCATATCAGCCTTTGCAAAATGCGTAAAAATTCCCTCTATCGAAAGTCCGGGAAGTGTCATAATCTCCTTGATAAAAGCAATTCCGTCATCGTCCGGCTGTATGCCGATTCTCGACATTCCAGTATCTACCTTAATATGAACAACTGCATCCTTTCCAAGACGCTGCGCCGCTTCTGAAAGCTCCCGTGCCGTGTCCAGACGGAACAGCGCCGGTCTGATTTCCTGACGAATCAATTCCTCATAGCAGTAAGGGAACGTATACCCCAGAATCAGGATTGGTTTTTTCACACCGCTCTTACGCAGAATCTGCGCCTCTTCAAAGGTTGCCGTTGCAAAGCCAAACAGATACGGCAGCGGTTCCAGCTCCTGTGCAATCGGCACGCTTCCATGTCCATAGCCATCTGCCTTGATTACTCCAATCATTTTCGTTTCCGGTGCAATATTCGCTTTCATATTGTCCATATTGGAGCGAATCGCATCCAGATTGACCTCGGCATATACTCTTGCATAGGTTTCCATTTTCTCATTCACGTCCATTTCATTTTCCTCCTCTGGTAAGAATTTCAGGCAGTTCATCTAAAAGATCTCCCGCCATAACTGAATACGTCGTTTTTTTTGCAGAAGCTGCATTTCCTGCAAGTCCGTGCAGGTAAACTGCCATAGCAGCCGCCGAAATTCCCTGCATCCCCTGCCCGAGCAGCCCGCCCAGGATACCTGCCAGCACATCACCACTGCCGCCGGTCGCCATGCCGTCGTCCCCTGAAAGATTAAAATATACCACTCCTTTTTGGTCAGCAACGATTGTTCTTGCATCCTTGCTGACCATAATGACTCCGTGCTGCGCCGCATATTTCTTTACAGTTTCTATCCGTTCTTCCTTACAGCATTTTATGCTTTTTTTCGTCAATCGTGAAAATTCCATCAGATGCGGTGTCAGATAAACTGGCATTTTCGGCTCTGGCGCATCCTCCCACTCTGCAAGCAGGTTTAAGCCGTCCGCATCTACGACCAATGGAACTGCCGCATGCTTCCATACATATTTTAAAATCTGTTCTGCTGTTTTTGAGGTTCCAAGCCCAGGTCCTATTACGATGCAGTTCGCCCAGTTCATAGCCGCCTGCAGCGCTTCCTCTGGAAACTTATCTGCTCCATAGGTATCCACGATTGCCTCAGGCACAGCCTTAAGCAAAAGCTCTCTGTTTTCCTCCATTGTCAGTACCCGTACCAGTCCTGCGCCTATCCGGTATGCGCCCAGAGCCGCAAAATAACATGCCCCATACATCTTCTGACTTCCTGCAATCACAAGCACCTTGCCAAAGCTTCCTTTGTTGCCATCCCTGCTTCTTGCAGGAATTCCTGCAATATCTGCCTTTTCATAGCAAAACGCCTCCGGATTTTCCCACCCTTTCTGATAAGAAATGCCAATTTTCCTGCATATCAACTCTCCTGTATGATTTGCTCCCGGATAAAAATAATGTCCCAGCTTTGGATACGCATAAGTAACCGTAAGTTCCGCCTTAACCGCATCCCCAGCCACTTCTCCAGTATCTGCCATAATTCCGGAAGGAATGTCCACTGAAACCACATGCGCACCAGATAAATTGATATATTCCACTGCCTTTAGAAAAGCATCGGAAAGTGCTCTGCTAAGCCCGATGCCAAACAGAGCATCAAGTATCACACCAAATGGCTCCATTTCTCTCTCCGGCAAGCCCACACAGATTTCATTTCCTAAGGTCTCCAGAATCTGTATCTGCGTATTCGTTTCCTCGCTGCACTTTTTACGCTCGCCTATCAGGCAGAAGGTCACCGGATAGCCATACTCCTGTAAAATCCGCCCCACTGCAAAACCATCTCCTCCATTGTTTCCGCAGCCTGCCAGTACAAGCGTCCTCTGCGGCGGAAAGCGTTTGCAGATTTCCTCCGCAGTCGCCGCCGCTGCCCTCTCCATAAGAACCAGAGAGGGAATACCAATTTCCCGTACTGTATTTCCGTCATATTCCTTCATCTGTCTGCTGTTTACAAGATACTGCATAGACACCTCCTACACCTTACAGTTTCCTTTACACAATAGGAAAATGCGCCAGGGGTCCTCGTCTCCCTTGACGCATTTTAGTCTTTTTTACTTTGGCCATTCGGTTCATTTCCATGATATACATATTTCATATCAAAAATCTCAATAACCTCCGCCCCAAAAATATCGTGCATATATGTATATAGATTGTGATTGCTGGTTTCACATTCCTGCTTTTCAATCAACTGCTTTTTCAGCTCAATACGAATTTTTTCTTCCCACCTGCTGATTTCTTTGATTACTTTTTCATTTTTTTGCAGCCGTTCGTAGCATATCCGCATGGTACGCAGCATCAGCTCATAATTAAGGGCATTTATCTTTTCAGGAATTGCCTGATATTCCTCACGGACATCCTGCAGCTTCTCATTGCACTCTTCCAAAAGTCGCCCGCTTTCTTCTACCTTTCTATCCTCCATCTGTGACCTGCCCTCAGGATTCATGGAGACGACAATATTATTCATCAGCTTCTTTTTCAGGCTGCCGATTTCCTTCATCTCCGTACCAAGCTTTCCCTGCTGCATCAAAAGCTTGTTGAGTCTTCTGGAAAGTGTCTCAATCTCAGCCGGCATACCTGTCTGCGCAAATAGCTGATGCCATTTATGGTCCAGCGTCAGAATGGGAATCTGCTTTCCCACCAGTGCATTTTTATATCGTTCCTCTTTTGTATCTCGTCTTTTTGCCATGCCTTTTACCTTCTCTGCTTTTCATTTTCATAGCAGCTAATCGTATAGGACAGCTTCATCAGACTGTCAGAAAGATGTACATTTTCCACCTGCACGCCCTCCGGCACATCCAAATCCACGTGTGCAAAATTCCAGATTGCCTTGATTCCATAACCAACCAGCTGGTTTGCCACCTCTACCGCACAGCTCTTTGGGATCGTCAAAACAGCGATGTCTATGTCCTTTTCCGCCATCCGCTGTTCTATCATTTCCATCGGCTCTACAATAAGATTTCTCACTTTTTTCCCAAACAGCTCAGGATTGATGTCAAAGATACCCTGCATAATAAAACCACGTTTTTCAAAGTTCATATAATTTGCAAGCGCCTGCCCAAGATTGCCTGCGCCGATAATAATCAGATGATGCTGTTTATCCAGCCCCAGTATTTTTCCAATTTCATTGTATAAATATTCTACATTATAACCATAGCCTTGCTGACCAAAGCCGCCAAAATTGTTAAAATCCTGTCTGATCTGCGATGCCGTAACCTGCATTCTTCTGCTCAGGTCCTGTGAAGAAATGCGTTCCACACCCTCGTCCTTTAATTCTCCAAGATAGCGAAAATATCTGGGAAGTCTTCCAATGACTGCCTGTGAAATTTCTTTCCCTTCCATCTCTGCCTGCCTCCGATGCCGTAAACTGTTACTTCTTATCTATTATATAAGAATGTTAAATTCCTGTCAATGAATTGCAGTCTTGTATTTCATGTGCTTTTCCATTAAAATAGAATAGATTGTCGGAGGATAAACGCTATGATTTTATCATGTCAGAATATTAAAAAGCAGTTTGGCGACGTTACCATTTTGGAACGCTGCTCTTTTCATATTGAAGATTACGAAAAAGCCGCTATTGTCGGTGTAAACGGTGCAGGAAAAACAACACTGCTGCGGATTATCATGGGGGAGCTGCCTGCGGATGACGGCATCTGTGCACTTTCAAAGGGACGTACCATCGGCTATCTTCCACAGCTTGTTACCTTTGAAAGCGGCAACACAATTTATGACGAGCTGCTCTCTGTAAAGCAGGAGTTAATTGAGATGGAGGGCAAAATCCGTTCTGCGGAGCAGGAAATGAAGCATTTATCCGGTGCAGCTTTAGATACTCTGATGGAAAACTATGCACAGCTTACCCATCAGTTTGAAATGGCAAATGGTTATGCCTATAAAAGTGAGCTTGGTGGCGTTTTAAACGGACTTGGCTTTTCCGAGGAGGATTCCAGAAAGGAAATCAGCACGCTCTCCGGAGGCCAGAAAACCAGAGTTGCTCTTGGAAAGCTTCTTCTGCAAAAGCCTGACCTGCTTCTGATGGACGAGCCGACCAACCACCTTGACATGGCATCTATCGCATGGCTTGAAACCTATCTTACCAACTATAAGGGCGCGGTGCTTGTTGTCTCCCACGACCGTTATTTTCTTGACCGCATCGCTACTAAGATTATCGAAATTGACCAGATGGAAACGCAGGTATTTTCAGGAAATTATACAGATTACGCTGCAAAAAAGGAAATTCTGCGCATTGCAAAATGGAACGCTTATCAAAATCAGCAGCGAGAAATCAAGCACCAGGAAGCAGTTATTGAAAAGCTCCGCTCCTTTAACCGTGAGAAATCCATTAAAAGAGCGGAAAGCCGTGAAAAAATGCTTCAAAAGATTGATTTGGTGGAAAAACCAACTGAAACAAAGGCAGATATGAAAATGCGTTTAACGCCGCGTATTTTGAGCGGCAATGACGTTTTAACAGTTACCTCCTTAAAAAAGAGCTTTGACGGTCAGACTCTGTTTTCCAATTTGGATTTTTCCTTAAAGCGTGGTGAGCATGTCGCGATTATCGGCAGCAATGGCACCGGGAAAACCACGATTCTGAAAATCATTAACAACTTAATACCAGCCGACGAAGGAGAAATCCGTATCGGCTCCAATGTTCAGATTGGTTATTACGATCAGGAGCATCACATCCTGCACCCGGAAAAGACACTGTTTGAAGAAATTTCTGATGCATATCCCACTCTGACCGGCACACAGATCCGCAATACCCTTGCTGCCTTTCTGTTTACCGGCGACGATGTATTTAAGTTAATCCGTGACCTTTCCGGCGGAGAACGGGGACGGATTTCTCTTGCCAAGCTCATGCTTTCAGAAGCAAACTTTCTGATTCTGGATGAGCCGACCAACCACCTTGACATTCTTTCCAAAGAGATTCTTGAGGATGCTCTGAATCATTATGAAGGCACCGTCCTCTATGTCTCGCATGACAGATATTTTATTAACCGGACAGCACAGCGTATTTTAGAGCTTTCCGGCTGTACCCTCACTGGCTATCTTGGGAATTATGATTACTACCTTGAGAAGAAAACACAGCTTTCCATTCCTGCCAGCTCTCCCGTTTCGTCTCCTTTGGCTCCTGCCACTTCTGATTCCGAAGGAAAAATTGACTGGAAAAGTCAAAAGATACAGCAGGCGAAAAAACGTAAGCTGGAAAACAGCCTTAAGAAAACCGAGGAAGAAATTGAAACATTAGAACAGCGAAATGAAGAACTGGATACGCTGATGGCGCTTCCTGAGAATTGCTGCGATGCCGGTAAACTTGCCAAGCTTGCCCGTGAAAAGGAAGAAAATGTGAAAGTACTTGAGACTTTATATGAAAGCTGGGAAACCCTAAGCAGTGAACTTGAGAATTAAAATAAACTGCCGCATCTATGCTTCTCAGGCATTGATACGGCAGTTATTTTTTTATAAATCTGCTTCTAAGGTTTTGCGGATTTCCTTGATAAAGCTTTCACTGTTTAATACCGTTACATCCTTCAGGGAAGTAATCAGCGCAAGATCCTTTGTCATCCTTCCAGCTTCAATTGTACGAATCGTTGCCGCTTCCAGCTTCTTTGCAAATTCACAAAGCTCTGGAATCTGATCCAGTTCTCCTCGCTTCTGCAATGCGCCAGTCCATGCAAATATTGTCGCCACAGAGTTTGTAGAGGTTTCCTCTCCTGCCAGATGCTTATAATAATGACGCTGTACGGTTCCGTGAGCAGCCTCATATTCATACACACCATCCGGAGATACCAGGACGCTCGTCATCATGGCAAGCGAGCCAAATGCCGAGGACACCATATCACTCATAACGTCTCCGTCATAATTTTTGCATGCCCAGATAAAGCCGCCCTTTGATTTCATAACTCTTGCCACAGCATCATCAATCAGCGTATAGAAATAGGTAATGCCTGCCTTTTCAAACGCCTCCTTATACTCTGCATCAAAGATTTCCTGAAAAATATCCTTGAAGGTATGGTCATATTTTTTAGAAATCGTATCCTTTGTTGCAAACCAAAGCTCCTGCTTCGTATCCAGCGCATAGTTAAAGCAGGATTTTGCAAAGCTGCGGATAGACTTCTCGGTATTGTGCATTCCCTGTAACACACCAGGACCCGTAAATTCGTGAATCAAGGACCGCGTCTGGGTTCCATCCTCTGCGGTAAAAACCAACTCTGCCTTACCCGGTCCGTCAATTTTCATTTCCGTATTTTTATAAACGTCGCCATAAGCATGTCTCGCCAGCGTAATCGGCTTTTCCCAGTTGCGTACACAGGGCTCGATGCCTTTTACAACAATCGGCGTCCGAAATACTGTACCATCTAAAATCGCACGAATCGTTCCATTCGGGCTTTTCCACATTTCCTTCAGGTGATACTCGTCCATCCGTGCAGCGTTTGGTGTAATGGTGGCACATTTTACTGCAACACCATATTTTTTTGCTGCATAAGCGCTCTCTGCGGTTACCTTATCATCCGTTTCATTTCTATGCTCAAGTCCGAGATCATAATATTCTGTTTTCAAATCAATATACGGGAGCAAAAGCTCTTCCTTAATCATTCCCCACAGAATTCTTGTCATCTCGTCGCCATCCATTTCTACCAATGGCGTCGTCATACGAATTTTTTCCATTTTACGCTTCTTTCCTTTCTGTCTGCTTATTGATTTTCAGTATCCTCCTGCACTGCTCCATACTGTTCTTTCTCATAACGCTCCATAAATCCATTTTTCACCATGTTATCATAAGCGTTCAGCATGTGCTTATTGGCAAGTGTCTCTGCAAGGTCTGCATCGCCGGCTTTGATTGCCTCCATAATTCTGCGGTGCTCCTCATTCGATGCCGTACTGCGCTTCTGGCTTGACAACGTTTTTCTTCTTACCCGCAGCACATACTGATGATAATCCTTTAATGCGTGCTCCAGCATCTTACTGTTGCAGGCTTCATACATAATCTCATGAAAACGATTGTCAAGCTCTGCCATCTGCTCTGTATGTCCTTTTGCGGCATGAAATTCTGACAGGAAGATATTCTCTTCCATCTCTTCCATCTGTTCCTTGGTAATATTCTCAGTTGCCCATCTCGCACAAAGCCCCTCCAGCAGAGAACGCATCATATAAATGTCCTTAACGTCCTTCGCCGTAATTCCTGTTACATAAGCGCCCTTATTGGGTACAATCTGAATCAACCCTTCCAGTTCGAGCTGACGGAATGCCTCTCTGACAGGCGTACGGCTGACTCCCATCTCCTCGCCGATTGCTACCTCTCTAAGTTCTTCCTTTACCTTATATCTGCCGTTTAAAATATCCTCTCTTATCTTATGAAATACTCTTCCCCTCAGGGAATATTTATCAGTCACTTCATTTTTTACATCATAGCTTCCCACTTTACTTTTCTGCCTGTCCTTTCAATTTGTCATACAGGGCTGAATGAATTTCATGCTCTTCGCAGACCTGTTTCAGTACGCGAATCAATTCATTGTCCGTCATAACGGTCACTCTGCCGTCAGCATACTGCTGATCGACCCATTTCTTTACTTCCTTTACAAGCTCGCTGCTCTTGTCCACCATATCCGCACCGGTAAGGTGGAAATAGGTATTTATCCAATGTGCAATGCCCGCAAGCCCGGATGTGTTGGATACCGCACACAGTACCGGACGGTTTAGGAATTTATCCGTATCAAAGATATTATATATTTCTTCGTTTTTGAGCAATCCATCTGCATGAATTCCCGCTCTTGTCACATTAAAATTCTTGCCGACAAACGGTGTTCTCGGCGGAATATGATAGCCAATCTCTTTTTCATAATACTCTGCCAGCTCGGTAATCACCGTCGTATCCATGCCGTTTAAGTCGCCCTTGAGCTGCGCATATTCAAATACCATCGCTTCCAGAGGCGTATTACCGGTCCGCTCTCCAATGCCAAATAACGAAGTATTGATACCGGAGCAGCCATACAGCCACGCCGTTGTAGAATTGGTTACTGCCTTATAGAAGTCATTATGTCCATGCCACTCCAAAAGCGCGTGTGGCACACCGGCATGCGTATGAAGCGCATAAATGATTCCCTGTACGCTTCTCGGGATAACCGCACCGGGATAATTCACACCATAGCCCATCGTATCACAGGCACGTACCTTAATCGGTATCTGGTATTCATTCATCAGCTTCATCAGCTCCAGGCAGAATGGAACAACATAACCATAAATATCTGCTCTCGTAATATCCTCCAGATGACACCTTGGACTGATTCCCTCTTCCAGACATTCGCGGATTACACTGAGATAATGATCCATTGCCTGCTTTCTTGTCATTTTAAGCTTCAGGAAAATGTGATAATCCGAACAGCTTACAAGGATTCCTGTCTCCTTCATGCCAATCTCCTTGACAAGCTTAAAGTCCTCCTTGCTCGCACGAATCCAGCTCGTAATTTCAGGGAATTGATACCCGCGTTCCATACATTTATATACGGCATCCCTGTCCTTCTTGCTGTATAAAAAGAATTCGCTGGCACGAATCATGCCATTGGGGCCTCCCAATCTGTGCAGATAATCATAAATTGTAACAATCTGCTCTGTGGTATAGGGTGCTCTCGACTGCTGTCCGTCACGGAATGTCGTATCTGTAATCCAGATTTCCTTCGGCATATTGTGCGGCACAATCCTGTCATTAAACGGAATCTTCGGAATTTCTGAATATGGGAACATATTTCTAAAAGCATTTGGTTTTTTTACATCGTCCAGAATATACATGTGTTCTTCAATCTGAAGCAAATTATTCTTCTCATTCAAGGTTACCGGACGATTGGTAAAATATTCTTGCTCGTTTATCGACATGATGCTGCCTCCTTTGTATGTGCTTTTTCATTCTGTTTAAGCAAAAGCATCTCGTATAATTGTATACAATCATACGAGATGTGTCAATATCAAATATTCAGCGTCTGCTCAATATCAAGCATGCCCCAGCCCTGTAGATGCCAAGGCTCCTTTAAATCCCTTGCACCATACAAAAGCCTTCTCTTTACCTCTCTGTTATCTGCCTCCGGCTCTTTTTCAAGGCAAAGCGCCGCTGCTCCTGATACAATCGGTGTTGACATGGATGTGCCGCTTTTCGCAACATAGGCATTCTGCCAGCCCCGGAAGGTATGTCTTGCCTGATTGCTGCAGGCAACAATATCCGTGCCCGGCGCAACAATATCCGGCTTTCGTATCGTCCCGCCGTCAGCCATCCGCCCAGAATAATACTCGCATAGTGATTCCCTGTTGCCAAAATATCCATCTTCATTGCATCCAACGGTAATCACATGTCGGTTATTTCCAATCGGTGAAATCGTTCCCGGCAACGGCCCTGCATTTCCTGCGGCAACCACCACCACAAGCCCCTGTCTCCATGCCTCCTCAATATAATCCAGCAGGCTTTCTTTCTGCGTTCCTTCAAGCGTAAGTCCAAGACCAATTGAAATATTTAAAATTCTTATATGATAACGTAGTCGATTCTTCATGACCCATTCCAGACCATGCAGCATGTGTGCAATCGTACCGTCTCCGCTGCTATTCAAAACCTTCCCAACCACCAGCCTGCACTGCGGCGCAATCCCCATATATTTTCCGCTGGAAAGCATCCCGCTGCCGCCTAAAATAGAACAGACATGCGTCCCATGACCATCATCATCATAAAGTCCTACTCTGCCGCCTACAAAATCAGAAAAAGCAAGTATACGGCTGCCGAAATCCGGATGCCGGAAAATACCGGTATCAAGCACCGCAGCCGTCACATTCTGACCGGTATACCGCATAGTATGGTACACCTGTTTTCTTACACGATACAAAATCGGCTCCCGCTTTTTTATTATCCTATGCGGGAGCCAAAATTTGTTGCTTTTTTATTATTTTTGTCAGATTGCGGCGCGTGCGCCCTTTCCAGCCTTACCATCTCTCTTCATAAAGAGCAGTGCCGATAAGCAGGCAAGACCGAGAGATAAGAACCACTTCGGATGAATCGGATCACCTGTCTTGGGTGAAATATCCGTTGCCGCCGTCAGGTTTGCCGTATCTACATACACCGTATAGGGCGAGAAATGTGTTGCTGTAAATGAAATACAGTCTACGCCGTTAATGGTATTGTACCTTGCATCCAGCTTATCCAGACTGCCGTCGACAACACCTGCCGCCTTATTGTTTCCACCATAGCCGACCTGTGAATCCGGAAGCGGAATTGTAATGTTTACCTTCAAGCCGGAAGCATCTGCAATCTGTACCGTTCCTGTCTCATCATACAGTGAAATATCCATTGCTGTATAAGCTATATTATCCAGACTGCCAAATTCCTTCATCAGCGCATCCCTTACCGCCTGTTCTGCGCTGTCATCTTCCGTAATCTTTACGACAAAATTGTCATTGGAGCCTTCCACTGTTGCAGATGCCAGATTAGTATTGGAAATACCAGGCTTTGTAATAATAACCTGCGCATTGGTATTTGGTGTCTGGTCAGTAGTTGTCGTCGTTGTCTGACCACCGTTTCCACTACCTGTACCTGTACCGTTTCCGCCGGAAGCGCCTCCGCCGCCGTTTCCATTTCCACTGCCTGTTACTGTCACAGGAGAAGCTGTCGTACTGTAGGTTACGCTGCTTCCACCCGTGCCCTCTTTGTAGTTTGCCGTCACGGTAACGCTGTTATCCGGCATCGTAAAGGTGGTCGTTGAATTCTGCGCATTCGCGATTACCACATTCTTAGACCCGGTTGACCAGTAGGAAAAGCTCTGTCCCTCAGGAGCCGGATTTGCAGTAATCGTTACCGTACGTCCTTTTTTGTAACGTCCGCTTCCAAGCCCATTAACGACCGTTACTGTGTGGATATTATCGTCGTCATCGTCGTCATCGTCATCATCACTGCTTGAGCTGGAACTGCTGGAGTTTGAATTGCTGCTGTTGCTTCCATTTGTCCCTCCACCTGTACCATTGCCGCTGCCATTTGTCCCGCTGCCGGATTTATACTGAGCAATCAGAATCGTATCCTGATAAATCTTTTCATAGCTGCCACTCCAGCCAGTAAAGGTATACCCGGTCCGCGTAGGATTTTCAGGCGGTGTTGCACTGCTTCCTGAGGTAACATACTGAGGCTCGCCGAGCATCACACCATTGTAATCAAGGAAGGTTACCTTGTAGGTATCTCCGATTGTTTCCCAGCTCGTATCATAATACTTTGCCCATTCAATCGCCGCACTGTCCTCATAAGAGCGAATCATAACACCCTTATTGTGCTCAAAGGCATCGCTTGCAATCGCAACCTCTCTTCCGTAAATGGTCACACCCGTATATTTATCCGGATATTTCGGCGTTGCAAACGCCTCTTCCTGAATCATCTTAACAGATGTCGGAAGGTATACCTCATAAAGATTTTTACAGTTTTTAAATGCCCGTTTCGGAATGGTTGTCAGACTGGTTGCATCCGACAGATACACCTGTCTGATTTCATTACATTCTTCAAAAGCACCTTCTTTAATCTTAGATACTTGTTTGATCAAAGAATCGTAATCCGGGCTTATCGTTGTCTCGCCGACAGCGTCGCCACGCGACGGAAGACATTCTTCAACTGTATAAGTACCATCATCATTCTTGGAATAAATAATGCCGTTTTCTCCGACAAACTTATCATTGCCGCCAACACCTGTCAGGTTCCGGCATCCTCTGAAGGGTGATGTACCGATGTCCTTCATTGCATCACCAAGGACAACCGACTGCAGATTTTCACAGTTATCAAAAGCATAATCAGGCAGATAGGTTACATCTGTCAGTGTCACGCTCTGAATATAATCGTTACCTTTTTTTGCATCCCTCTGTGCGGATAAGGTTTCATCTTCATCAAACCAGCCGCTGAACAGACCGGGGGCCACGTCCTCCGTGCCATCTCCTGGAGCTACGTAACGCGATTTTTCATTTACGAGATAGGTTGTAATATTTACTCCATTGTCCGTTGCATTGTTATAATATTTTATCGCATCTACTGACTGTACGCCCGCCGGCACAACAATATTAAAAATTGAGTTTACAATCGCAATGCCATCCGGCGTCAGCTGTCTGAAGGACTGCTTATATTCATGTTCATATAAGTCACGGATACTGTAAGGATTTCTTGTATAATAATCGGAATTCCAGGGGCCATCGAACTCTTCCAGATCTGTTCCTGTCTTTCCAGCCGCTACTGCATCTGCATAAGCCTTACGGTAGGAGTCATATTCTGCACCGTTATAAGCGCCAAGATAGTATTTCTCCATCTCCTTACAGTAGTCTGCATTTCTGGTATCCATCTCTTCATAATGTGGGTAATCCACTAAAGTTGCAAGTCCTGTATCATTATCCTGTATTACAATAATATTCTGTGGCCGCAGGGACTTATAGCATATCCGCAGACCGGTCTCCTGTTTTGCATAGGTAGTCGGATCCATCGCATAATCGAAAGGTGCATAACCCTTTACTACATCTCCATTAAAAACCAGAGGCTTTCCGCCTGTTGTAAAAGCATTTTTGCCCATCGTAAATCCGGTATAGCCATCCTTTGGCGTATGGAAGGTTACATTCACTGCGCTTGTGGCAGATATATTGGTCCCACAATTTGCAAAGGCGTTGTCACCAATGCTGTTGATGGTATTGCCAATTACTATCGTATCCAGATTCGGGCAATCAGAAAATACGCCATCCTCTATGGTTTTAATCTGACTATCATCCTCAAAAATAACGCCAGTCAAATACTCCTTAATGTCATCCTGGCTAAAACAGCCGTCCGCAATTCCCGTCGTATTGATATTTCCTACCTTCGCCGGAATAATAATATCTGTCAGTTTCTTTACGGATGAATCCTTGAAGGTGCAGGACCTGAGGATACCATCTGAATCAATCGCCAGCAGATAGGTGTCGTTGCTGATTTCATAATAGTCCTTGCCATTCTTGGTATATACATAAGGCACAGAATCTGAAACCACAGTTTCAGCCGCCCACGTACTCTTTCTCGGTGCAGCGGTATCGCCAGCCGTATTGAGCTCCGGTCCGCGAACATAAAGGTCTGGATTGGTTACCTCTGCAAAAAGTGCCGGGTCATAGGACACTCTTCCGCAGGCATAAGGGTCTGCCGTCTTTCCATTGGTAAAGTCAACATAGCCCAGATTATAGCAGTTTACAAACGTATATTTCGGGATTTCAACTGCGCTCTCCCTGCCCCAATAGGTAGACGGCATATAAACCTCTGTCAGTCCTCCTCTTCCTGCAAGGATATACTGTCCAAGCTTTAACTTATTTCCGGCTTTTCCTTCCGGGAAATGGAAGCTGGACATGCTGCCGGTACCAGAAAGCAGCGCAAACGCCGCCTGCCCAATCTCAGTAACCGCCGTCGCACCCTCGCCCCAGTTTACAGTCGATAAGGAAGGGCAGTTGTAAAATGCAAATTTGTCAATCGTGCAATCCGAGTGAGCGCCATCTGCCATGCTGACAGTCGAAAGAGATTCACACTCTGCAAACGCTCCCGGTCCAACCTCCTGCACGCTGCATGGAATCGTAAACGAATTAACTGCAGAGCCATAAAATGCCTCTGTTCCGATATTATTCAAGCTTGTATTATTCTGCTGAAGCAGAGTAATCGTGCTCAGCGCATTACAGTTCTTAAACGCTCTGTTGCCGATTCCAATCAAGCTTGTTGCTGATACAGACTTGATAAAGGAATCTTCAAATGCGCTGTCTCCTATGTATTTTAAGTTCGAAGGAAGGGAAAGGGAATTGATGTTTCCTACGCCCTTAAATACGCCATTTGCAATCGCTGTAATAGAGTTTGTAGGGTCACCGCAGACGAACCCACCAAGCTTACTGCCCTGCGTATTGGTATTATCATCTACCTGAAGCCCGGAATCCACTCTGTCCGCATCCACAACCTGCGGAATATAAACATTGGCGCTTCCATCGCCGTCAATATCTTCCTCGTCAAGTACAGGAACCAGCTGGCATCCTGAAAGTGTATTTCCCGTATAGGACGGAATCGTACACATAGAAGTCTCACAATAATACTTCAAAATGTCATCTGTCGTAAACTGCGATAAGTCAAAGGTTTTCGAAGAAAATCCGACAGGCGTGCCATTTGCCTTCACATAGTCGTCATACGCCGTTTTATAATTTGCATACTCATCCGAAAATGCTGAGGATGTTTCAAGCAGGTACAGCCATGTCTTATTAGGTACTGTTCTGGTGCCATTCCAGTATTTTCCAGAAGTGCGGTCCGCCATAGCAATTGAATCTATCGTTGTAGGATCTGAAAGAGTAAGTGTACTGCCCTCTACACGCGCATTTCCAAAGCTTTCCAATTTTGCAGGCGTTACAACCTCATAGGCCGAGTACATATTATTCCTGATGGATACATCGCCCTTTACATATTTTTCATTGTATCCTGCAATAACGGACATACTGTTGGAATCATACAGTTCATACTGCCACTGATAAATCCAGTTGCCGTCAAACTCAAATACAGCGTAGGCTTTATACGTCGTTTTTCCAGTTGAGTCCAGATTGATGCCTGGGAAAAGCACGCTGTCTAACATATCATCTGCAGAAGTAACCTCATATTCATATTTATCTGCCTGACGGTTAGTATCAGCAGGAGAAAGCGGCGCAGCTACGTTTTCCGGCACTGGAATCGCAGCTACGATAATCGCTGTAATCAGCAGAATCAGTGCTGAAGTACGGCGTACTCTTCTCCGTAATTTTCGATTTTTTTTCTTATCTGTCTTTGTCATTTTGCTCTCCTTTGAAGCGTATCTAGCTTACACGTTTCGCAACTACAACAAACCTGCCGTCCTCTTCCCTGCTGTCGCAGGTAGAAAGTGTAAGCAGCCTGTCTCCGTAAGTGGCGCTTACCCCTGTATCATAAAGGGAAAGCTCTGCCATCGCTTTCATATTGGAATCAAACTCCTCTGGGGAATTTGCATCTATAAACTGATAATATTTAAAGGTAATCTCCGTATCCTGCTTCAATTTATCCCGAAACACATACATTACCTTATATTTTCCCTTTTCATATATTGTATCAAACCGGATTTCCGCATGCTTCTCCATATAGCTTTTGGACTCATATAGGTTTAAATCACCAAACATCTTACCAGATTTCATGTGATGTCCATATAAAATCAGATTTGCACTCGGTTTTATTACATCACACGCCGGATCCATGAAAATTGCTCCGTTTTTGTCATACTCCTGATTAAAATTGTGTGTCAGATAGTATTCTGCATCCTGAGACTGCATAACGGGGTAATCAATTATTGTATCGTCAATTTTGAGCCATCCTATTATACTTTTGTTCTTATTATATAAATTTTTATACTCTTCCAGGACATCCGGTGTCTCGGCATCCTCTGTACGACTGATATGAAATGGTGTCATAACCGACTTTTCTTTTAATTCTGCCAATGCCTCAGCCTGACTTCCCATTCTGTCAGCCAGATAATAATATGTAATATAATATCCAAGGCTTACAACTGCAAGTACAGCAAACAGCGCAGAAAGCAGCCGCCTGCGTCGTTTTCTCTTTTTTAACTGCAGAAGAATCGCCTTCTGCATATCCTCATCGTACTGCTCCAGATGGTACCGTGCCGCCTGTTTCTTTAAACTCTCTTTCGCCACCTACGCACTCCTTAGCACATAGTTACCCAATATTGTATCATTCCATACATATTTTATTTTACAATATCTTGAAAGAAATGCAAGCCCTTTGTCAAGATATTGCCTCATACCTTCTTCAGATTTTTTTACTGGACAAGGAAACACTGACATGCCCTCCCACATACTATAAAACATAATAAACTCTTGGAGGCTTATATGAGCGATTTAACAGCAACTTCCTGCGGATGCAGCAGCCCGTCAAATGAAGGATGCGGATGCGGCAACATTCTCTGGATCATCATCTTACTCTGCGTATGCGGAAATGGAAATGGTTTCGGCGGCGGATGTGGATGCGGCGGTAATCTGTTCTGCGGCAACAATGACGGATGCGGATGTGGAAGCATCATCTGGATTCTGATTCTCTTATGCTGCTGCAACAACAACTAATCCTCTTTTTCTTTCAGGAAACCACCTGACAGACAGAAAGCATTAAGGTCTGTCAAAAGATGCAAAGGAGGCAGTCACATACTGTCTCCTTTTCTCTATCCTCTGCAATAAGCTTTCGTCGCAAAATTCTTTTTACATATCTTCCGTTTCCGGGGCATACATCTTATATAGTAAGAATGGAGAGATTTCTATGGATGAAAAAGAGCAGGATCATGTTGCTGCATTTGACATGCTTTTTACTACAAATCAATTACAGCTTATGAAGGTTCTCCTGCCCTGCCTTTCACCCTCCATGCAGAAATATTTTGCCATCTATATCAAATATCAGGAGCTGCAATATACTATCTCCTATTTCAGAGGGCATCCCTATCCTGTCTGCGGTGCTGAATCCGAAAAAAATGCAGACCTGCATACACTTTTGCCTGCTCTTTTGCCATACTGCAACGATTCCCAAAAGAAAATGCTGCGGCAGCTTGAACAGACAATTTCCTCGTTTAAAACCTATCAGGAAATGATGGAGATGATGGAAATGTTGAAAGACCTTTCTCCGCCGACAACTGCGGAAGGCAGTTCCAGCCCGGAAGGCAATTCAACACCCCAAATGCCAGATATGGATGTCTTACTGTCACTGCTTGCCCCAGAGCAGCAGGGTATCTTGGAATATTTGAAAGGAGGAACTTCCCATGAAGGAACCGGAATGGATGAATGACCCATCACTTACCGGAATTGATAAAGAAAAGCTGCAGTTTCTGCAAATGATGGTATCAGAAGGACAAGGAATGTCTCCAAAAGAAATGCTTCCCTTTTTAATGCGCGTTACAAAACGCGGAAAGGAAAGCTCCATCGCCTTTTCTCCGGAAGAAATGGAGCTTGTCATCTCTGTACTGAAGCAGAACAGCAGTCCGGAGGAAATTGAACGCATTAACAAGATTCTTAAAATCTGGCAGCAAAAAAAGTAATTAAAAAAGAGTTTGCTTGCAAACTCTCTGCGCGCGGACGGTGCCTGCAAGGCAGAATTCATCTCCGCGAGCTGTGCATCTTATTTTTATGTAATAGGAAATTCCTCTGAATTTCCTATTACATAAAAACACACAGGCAACTATTCCAACTGCCTGTGTGTTTCATTTTTAATCCTTTTTTTCATGTCTTGGATTCTTTTTTACCACTTCTGCGCTCTCCGTAATTGCCCGCAAAATCTCAGGTATATAGTCATACGACATCTGATCGATTACGGACAACAGCCTCCCCTTTTCTGAAGAAACATAACGTGGTTTTAAGCGGTTCAGAGATAGGGCAACTACGTCAACCCTGCACTGCGGGCATCTGCAAAGTCCCAGAGAATCAATGCAGTTGTCCAACTCCTTCTCTACAATCTCCTCCATTACATTCATGTAACGGAACTTTTTCTTTTGCTCCCCTGTTTCTTCTACAGGAGCCTCCTCCAAAGCCATTTCTTTTTCATTTGTCACGTCTTCCCCTCCCTGCCCAAATACATTTATTTCATTACAATATTGATAATCCTTCCCGGCACATAAATTTCTTTTATTACATTGCCGCTCAGTTTATTGCCAAGCGCCTCTTTTCCGGCTGCAATCGCATCTTCTTTGGAAATATCGGCTGGTACATTGATAACCGTCTTGGTTTTGCCGTTAATCTGTACGGCAATCTCCTTTTCTGTATCTGCCATTGCTGCGTGATCTGCCTCAGGCCATACTGCATGGAATACAGAATCCGTCTCTCCAAGCTCATGCCAAAGTTCTTCTGTAATATGAGGTGCAAACGGTGCCAGAAGAACAACTGCCGTCTTTAAGGTCTCTTTATCAATGCCGCCTGCCTTCGCCATCTCAATCATCTTATTGTTATATTCCATAAAGCCGGAAATAACTGTATTTAAGCTAAAGCTTTCAAGACGGGTCGTGATGTCATGCACCATCTTATGACGCACCTTAACCATTTCCTTCGTCTCAGCAACATTCTTATCCTTATTCTCCATAACAAGCTTCCAGAATCTTGTCAGGAAACGGTATACTCCGTCAATTCCTCTGTCATCCCACTCGGAATCCAGTTCCGGCGGTCCTACAAACAGCTCATACAGACGCAGGGAATCACAGCCATAATCTCTTACCAAATCGTCCGGTGAAATTACATTTCCCTTAGACTTTGACATCTTGATGCCGTTTTTACCGGTAATCATACCCTGATTGAACAGCTTGGTAAACGGTTCATCAAAATCAACAACTCCTATATCATACAGGAATTTTGTATAGAATCTGGAATACAGAAGATGCAGAACCGCATGCTCTACACCACCGATATACATATCAACAGGTAAATATTTATCTGCTTTTTCTCTGCTTACCAGTTCCTTATCGTTTTTGCTGTCCACATAACGCAGGAAATACCATGAAGAACCAGCCCACTGTGGCATCGTGTTTGTCTCTCTCTTCGCCGGTGCACCACAGACAGGGCAGGTCGTATTTACCCACTCTGTAATATCTGCAAGAGGGGATTCTCCCGTACCTGTCGGCTGATAGGATTCTACCTCAGGAAGCAGTAGCGGAAGCTGTTCCTCCGGAACCGGAACACAGCCACATTTCTCACAGTGTACAATCGGAATCGGCTCACCCCAGTAACGCTGTCTGGAGAATACCCAGTCACGCAGCTTATAGTTGACAGTCTTTCTGCCAATACCCATTTTTTCAATCATAACCGGCGCTTCTTTTTTAAGAACAGCGCTTTCCATACCATTCCATTCGCCGGAATTTATCATGACGCCGCTTGCCTCTGTATAAGCCTGCGTCATATTTTCGATTTCTTTTCCATCCTTTGCAATTACCTGAATAATCGGAATATTAAACTTCGTTGCAAACTCAAAGTCTCTGTCATCATGAGCAGGAACACACATGATTGCGCCAGTACCATAATCTGCAAGTACATAATCAGACAGCCAGATGGGAACCTTTGCACCGTTCAAAGGGTTGATTGCATAGCTTCCGGTAAAGACGCCTGTCTTTTCCTTATCCTGCAGTCTGTCAACATTGGATTTCATGGAAGCGTCATAAATATATTTTTCTACAGCATCCTTTGTCTCAGGCGTTGCAAGCCCCTTTGCCATCGCATGCTCCGGTGCAAGCACCATAAAGGTAGCGCCGTGCAATGTATCCGGTCTTGTGGTATAAACCGTAATCTTTTCATCTCTGCCTTCTACCGGGAAATCCACCTCTGCACCATAGGACTTTCCAATCCAGTCCGTCTGCATCTTCTTTACCTTTTCCGGCCAGTCAAGCTTGTCCAAATCTGCCAGAAGCCTATCCGCATATTTGGTAATGCCAAGCATCCACTGTTTGAGGTTCTTTTTGGTTACGTCTGCACCGCAGCGTTCACACTTGCCGTTTACTACTTCTTCATTGGCAAGGCCTGTCTTGCAGGAAGGACACCAGTTAATCGGCATCTCTTTTTCATAAGCCAGTCCCGCCTTGAACATCTTGACAAATATCCACTGCGTCCATTTATAGAAATTGGGGTCTGTCGTATTTACTTCCATATCCCAGTCATACAGAGCTGCGATCTGGTTAATCTGTCTCTTGATATTAGCGATATTTTCCGCTGTAGAAACAGCCGGATGAACACCCATTTTAATTGCATAGTTTTCTGCTGGGAGTCCAAACGCATCCCATCCCATGGGATGAATGATATAATGACCTCCATTCAGCATTTTATAACGGCTCCAGACATCGGAAATAACATAGCCTCTCCAATGACCTACATGAAGACCGTTTCCTGAAGGATACGGAAACATATCCAGACAATAATATTTCGGTTTTTTACCGTCATTTACATTGACCGGATGCTTCTCCCATTCTTTTCTCCATTTTTCTTCGATTTCTCTGTGATTGTAAGGTACTGACATTTTTCTATTCCTCCTAGCCTCTTACTATTCTAATTTTCTGTTAAGAAAATGTCAAGTAGTATACATTACCTACATGCCGCCAAATTCCCATAAAACCGGCTTTTTGGCATACGAAAAGCAGCGGCACACAAACTGGTGTAAACCGCTGCTCTTTATTTGCTTTCTATTCTGTCAATTCTTTACTGATAAATAATGCTGTAATTGAATTTTCCTGCTGTCGTCGTAAAGGTAATCGTATCGTCTGAGTTGTCCAAATCATCCAGAACGCTTGGCTGACCATCCGGCAGCACCAGAACAACCTTGAATGTCCTGCCCGGCGCACGCAGCTCGGAGGGAATCGTAAACACATAATTTTTTGTAGTATCATAAGCGTCAAAGGACTTATCTCCTGTCGTTACCATATTGGAATAGCTGTATCCATACTGATAACCCGGATATACATAATTCAGATAATAGGCAACCAGCGCAAGATACTCTTCACCCTGTATGATACGCTTTGAAGTTACCGCCTGACCGGTCATCTCATATCCCGGTGCAAACCGCAGTGGAGAAGTAAATGCCTGCATCTGAGCCTGCTCCTCATCCTTATCAGCCATCATATAACGGTGCGTTGCATCCTCATTATCTGCGGAAAATACGAACGGAACATTCGGAAGCGTCTTCTGGCGAAGCTTCATCTTCATAGCGCCATTATCCACAATATAAAGAATATTGCCGGTACCGCTCTGTGCCACTCTCGCCCAGCTGTCAAGGCTGGTATAAGGAATCTTGTCACCGATCATTTTGGTCGTCTCTTCGCTTCCCATAATACGTACTATCGGTGCACTGTCAATCTTATCAAAGGCATTGCCATTTTTGATAAAGGTTGTGCTGTGTACTGTAATATATCTCAGCTTTTTGAACTCTGCAAAAGCCTTGCTGCCAATCTCTGTAACGCCTTCTCCTACGTTAACAGCCTCAATCAGAACGCCGTGCCAGGGCCTGGTATAAAGCGTATCATTTGTATAATCCGGAATTGCGCCCGTACCTTCAAAATAAAGAACGCCTTCCTTTACATAAGCAGTCACACCGTCTCCCACTTCCCACACTGCTGAGGATTTTGACCACTCATCACGATCAATTTTTTTTGCCTGAACCTGCATCGGAAATGCAGTCAGCAGACACATTGCAGCCGTCAAAGCAAGCGTTGTTATCTTTTTCCCAACTTTTCCCATCTTATGTCTCCCTTCCTGAAACCTACTTTTAGTTTACATATTTTGCTATATTTTGTCAATCGCAGAAGCCCTCTGCGTACAGGTATCTTTTTCCAGTTTTTATGCGGAAAAAGCCTCAAATTTCTTTACATAATGCAAGCCATAACCTTCCGTATAGGAAATCCTGATACGGTCGCCCTCCTTGCAGCGGATAATGCCAATCAGCGATTCATCCTCCATATTCACATCAAATATATCGTCCGTTCCCTCAAGGCAGATATAATAATGCGTTGTTCCGGACAGTACGACCGGCGCAATCGCTGTAATCCTTCCTGTTATCTCCTTTTCAGCATCTGCGTTCTGTCCGACAATTCCATTCGTGCTCAGCAATGCGCTGTAATTTTTTTCACATTCCTGTATGGTATCACCGATTGCCACCCATTGATACTTCTGCACATTTACCATTGCATACTTCTTTACAAGTCCCGCGCCATCCTTTAATGCCATAAAATAGGTCGGTTCATCTGCAATATTAAGCAGCAACGGAAAGGTTGCCACATATCCAAGATTCTGTACCTGCCCCTCTGCCGAAGACATTGCGGAATCCTCAATCGCGCCTTCCACCTTATAAAATCTTGTTTCCATCGTCCGCTGGTTCATCAGCACAAAGCCAACATTGGACTGGTCTCCGCTGACTGAGGTAACGCCGGAATATACCCACACGTCATCATCAAGTGCAATGTAATTATAGCCGTTTGTAGACTGTAAGCAGTCCTTCTGTCCCAGCACACTGTTCCAGAAGCCATGCTTCAATATACCCGAATAATCATAAAGCTGAATAAGAAGCTCTGCGGAATATACCTTGTCAATCCACTGTGGCACATCCGTCACATCATACTCTACGCACTCACCTGTAACCGCATTGCAGAGCACTACGCTTCCGACTGTCTGTCCGCCAAAAAGTCCAATATTAAATTTTTTCACAGGGCAGACCCAGTAAGGCGTTCCCTCTTCATCTATTTCAAAGAAAATCTGGTCATCAAAAATATAGGTCGGATACCTGAAACGCAGATGGCGGTATAAATAGTGATTAAAATACTCTGACTTAGAGTATTTTATACCTTCCTGTAATTTCACACACTGCGTATCCTGCGTCGCCATATCAATCAAAATGTATGCGGGGATACCATTTCTGTGATTGGTCAGCCACTTAATCGGGCTCGCATAGGAAAGCGGCGTAACGCGCACCGGCTTTCCCTGATAATTGATCTGGGTATAGTCATCACTTACCTCAAACTGAGATACCATATCTACCAGACTGCCCATCTTACGGTTTCCCAGCAGCGCTGCGGAATTTTTATCCAAAAGTGGAATGGTATTGTAATCCACTTCCTTAATGTCATCTGTAAAATCGCGTTCCTCAATCGTCATAAGCTTCTGATATTTTCCGGCGTTTACAATCGGTGATGACAAAATGCTGCCAACCAGATAAACCGCAAATACCACCAGCAAAAGAATCCCCAGAGCTTTCAGTCCCTTCATCTCATGAAGGTCTATATTCAGATTTAAAAGCCGTCCATCTGCCAAAAGGAACTGACGTCCTGCTTTTTTGATTACATAAATCAGCATGGCGACCAGAAGCAGCCCCATGATAAAAAACCAAAAGCTGGCAGAATGAATGTTGACTGCCGGCAGATAAATATAATATAAAATAGCGGCTGCCGCAATGCCCATCAAAGTTAATATCAGATTTCTCGTTTGTTTTTTCATTCTGGAATCTCCCCGTTGGAAAACATCTTATTGCTCGCAAACCCGCGCTGCCGCGCGCTTGGAATCGCTCGCAAACCCGCGCTGCCGCGCGTTTGGAATCACTCGCAAACCTGCGCTGCCGCGCGTCTGGAATCGCTTGCAAACCCGCGCTGCCGCGCTCTCTGACTGCTCCGCAGTCTGTTTGCTCGCTAATGAGCGCATGAAAAACAAATGTCTGCTTCGCAGCCGCTTGTTTTTCTTTTGCGCTCATTACATTATACACTACATTTTGTCCGTTGTCTCTTAAAAATATGTTAAGAACAAGGGCAGCAGGGAACTTTCCTTCCATATAAAATTCCCCTATCAGGATATATGCCCGTCAAAAGGAGCATTTCCCGATAGGGGACAGTTATTTTAATACATTTTATGCTTCTGCGTTTTCAGCTACCTTAGACGCTCTCTCTGCCACTTCCTTTTCCTGTATGTCCGAAGGAGCCTGTTCATAACGGGCAAATTCATAGGAATAGATGCCTCTGCCGCCGGTCATGGAACGCAGGTCTGTACAATAGCCGAACAATCCCGTCATCGGAACGTCAGCCTCAATAACCTGTTTTCCGCCGCTTACTGGAGTCATGCCGAGCACTCTGCCTCTGCGCTTATTCAAATCTCCCATGATGTCGCCAGTGTACTGATCCGGCACCGTTACCTTCAGGGATGCAATCGGCTCTAAAAGTACCGGCTGTGCTTCCATGAAGCCCTTCTTGAATGCCTGAATCGTCGCCATCTTAAATGCCATTTCAGAAGAATCTACCGGATGATAGGAACCGTCATATAAAACAGCCTTTACGCCCACAACGGGATATGCGGCAAGCGGTCCCTTCTGTACTGATTCCTGAAGCCCCTTTTCCACTGCCGGGAAATAGTTCTTCGGAACTGCACCGCCAACAACCTCCTGTGAGAACTCATACGCTTCTTCCAGATTTCCTGAAGGCTCAAAACGCATCTTAACATGGCCATACTGACCGTGTCCGCCGGACTGTTTCTTGTATTTGTATTCCACATCGGATTTCTTACGAATCGTTTCGCGGAAAGCAACCTTAGGTCTGGACAGCTCGATTTCAACCTTATATTCGTTGAGCAGTCTGCTTGCAACGATTTCAAGATGCTGATCGCCCATTCCATATAAAAGCGTCTGTCTGTTCTCACTGTCATTTACTGCCTTCAGCGTCAAATCCTCATGC